>NZ_MVAD01000001.1:2024634-2699512 GCF_002007115.1 Massilia sp. KIM
TTGTCGCTTCGTATAGTGAGCTCACTAGTTCACCAACGAGAGGATTACCATGCGAACCTACCCGAGCAACAGTCACAAGGCGATTTGCCGATTGCTGGCGCTGACGATGATCGTCGACGGGCGCCTCGCGCCCCAGGAGCTCAAGGCCCTGCATCACAGCGGCCTGCTGCGCCGTCTCGAGATCTCGGAAGACGTCTTCGACGAGACCGCCGGCGAGCTGTGCCAGGACCTGCTGGCGGGAGCCACCGACCTCGACGCCGGCGACGTCGAACTCGATCCCGAGCTGATCGACCGCCTGCTGGGCGAAGTCGATTCTCCCCTGCTGCGCTTGCTGGTGCTGCAGGGCATGCTCGACATCGTGCGCGCCGACAAGGTGATCGACCATCGCGAGCGCCGCCTGCTGCGCCGCGCCACCAATGCGTGGACGGCGGTCGACGAATCCAGCCTGACCGGCACTTGACGCCGCAAGGAGACCATCATGGAACTTTTGTATCAGGTATGGCTCGGCGCGCCCGTCTGGATGTGGCTGAGCTTCCTCGCCATCGTCGTGCTGCTGCTCGCCTTCGACCTGGGCGTGCTGCACAAGGATGACCAGGTCATCGGCGTGTCCGAGAGCCTCAAGCTCTCGGCCATGTACATCGCGGCCGGCCTCGCCTTCGGGCTCTGGGTCTGGCATGCCTTCGGCGACGAGAAGGCGATGCATTTCTACACCGGCTTCCTGATCGAGAAGAGCCTGTCGCTAGACAATATCTTCGTGATCTCGCTGATCTTCGCCACCCTGGCGGTGCCGCCGATCTACCAGCACCGCGTGCTGTTCTGGGGCATCATCGGCGTCGTCGTCATGCGCGGCATCATGATCGGCGCCGGCGCGGCCCTGGTCGCCAGCTATTACTGGGTGCTGTATATCTTCGGTGCGATCCTGGTCCTGACCGGCATCAAGATGTTCTTCGCCTCCGACGATCCGGACCAGGTGCGCGACAGCGCGGTGCTGAAGTGGCTCAAGAGCCACCTGCGCATGACCGACGGACTGCGCGGCCATGCCTTCCTGGTGCGCGAGGAAAATCCGGCGAAGCCGGGCAGCAAGCTGCTGTACGCGACGCCGCTGTTCCTGGCGCTGTGCATGGTCGAGGTGACTGACCTGATCTTCGCGGTCGACAGCGTGCCGGCGATCTTCGCCATCACCAGCGACCCCTTCATCGTCTACACCTCGAACATCTTCGCGGTGCTCGGCCTGCGCGCCCTGTACTTCGCGCTGGCGGCCCTGATCGAGCGCTTCGCCTACCTGAAGTACTCGCTGGCGGCGGTGCTGGTCTTCATCGGCTCGAAGATCTTCCTCGGCGACTTCGTATTCGGAGGCAAGGTGCCGGCAAGCCTGTCGCTGGCGGTGACGGTGAGCCTGATCGCGGTCGGTATCGCCTACTCGCTGTGGCGGACCCGGGACGGGCAAGGCGGCCACGCGGCTTGAGCAAAGGAACATCCCTGCGGAGTCCGCTCCGCAGGGATTGTTCCTTGGGGAATAGGTAGAAAACGTGGCCCGCCCTACACGAATCGAACGTGTGACCCACAGCTTAGAAGGCTGTTGCTCTATCCAACTGAGCTAAGGGCGGTATGCGATGAGGTCGCGAAAAGAGGCGCTACTATAGCCTGCAAGCGCTGGGCTTGCAACACGGCAAGCCAATGCGCGCGGATGACCGCCAGGCGGCAATCGGGGAAGGTGGATGGTCGGAGTACAAGGATTCGAACCTTGGACCCCCTGCTCCCAAAGCAGGTGCGCTACCGGGCTGCGCTACACTCCGACGTAGGTTCATCATACTCCCACGCCGAAAAATACGTCAACGCCGTGATGCTCAGCAAGGCACCTGCTTGCGCTGGATCAAGCCGCTAACTTGTCCGCGAGGCGGCGCGCCATGCGTTCCGCCACGTCGGCCTGCTTGGCTTCCACCATCACACGCACCAGGGGCTCGGTGCCCGAGGCGCGGATCAGCACGCGGCCGCCCTCGCCCAGCTCCTTCTCGACCGCCTCTTTCTCGGCCACCAGGGCCTGGTCCTTGGTCCAGTCGAAGCCGGCCGGCACCTTCTTGTTGATCAGTGTCTGGGGATACAGCTCCAGTTCGCTGCAGCATTCGGCCAGGCTCTTGTTGCCGCGCTTGAGGGCCGACAGCACCTGCAGGGCCGAGACGATGCCGTCGCCGGTGGTGTGCTTGTCCAGAGCCAGCAGGTGGCCCGAGCTCTCGCCGCCGAACAGCCAGCCGCGCTCCTGCATCACTTCCAGCACGTAGCGGTCGCCGACCTTGGCGCGCGCGAAGCCCACGCCCATTTGCTTGAAGGCCACTTCCAGCGCCATATTGGTCATCAGGGTGCCGACCGCGCCGGCCACCGGGCCGGTCGAGAGGCGGTCGCGCACCATCAGGTAGAGCAGTTCGTCGCCGTTGTAGACGCGGCCGCTGGCGTCGACCATGATCAGGCGGTCGGCGTCGCCGTCCAGCGCGATGCCGAGGTCGGCCTTGTGGGCCACCACCGCTTCCGACAGCGCCTTGGGCGCGGTGGCGCCGACACCGGCATTGATGTTGAAGCCGTCCGGCTGGGCGCCGATCGAGACCACCTCTGCGCCGAGCTCGTGGAACACGTGCGGGGCGATGTTGTAGGCGGCGCCGTGGGCGCTGTCGACCACGATCTTCAGGCCGCGCAGGTCGAGTTCGTTGGGGAAGGTGCTCTTGCAGAATTCGATGTAACGGCCCTGGGCGTCGCGCAGGCGGGTCGCGCGGCCCAGCTTATCGGAAGGCACGCAGCCCATGGGCTGGTCGATGGCTTCCTCGATTTCGAGCTCGACCGCGTCCGGCAGCTTGGTGCCGTGCTCGGAGAAGAACTTGATGCCGTTGTCCTGGAAGGGGTTGTGCGAGGCCGAGATCACCACGCCGGCCTGCAGGCGCAGCGCGCGGGTCAGATAGGCGATGGCCGGGGTCGGCATCGGGCCGGCCAGCATGACATCCACGCCGGCGGCCGAGAAGCCCGCTTCCAGCGCGGCTTCCAGCATGTAGCCGGAAATGCGGGTGTCCTTGCCGATCAGGACCACCGGACGGCCGCTGCTGGATTTGCCGCCCTTGGCGAGCACGGTGCCGGCGGCGTAGCCGAGGCGCATGACGAAGTCGGGGGTGATCGGCGCAGTGCCGACGAGACCACGGACTCCATCCGTACCGAAATATTTGCGAGCCATTCTTGTGTTGTTCTCCGTTGTTAATCGTTGGTCGCCGCGTGCCAGACCTTCAGCGCATCGACGGTATCTGCTACATCATGAACACGCACAATTCTAGCGCCATGCGCTACCGCAGCCAATGCCGCTCCAATACTGCCGGCCACGCGTCGCTCGACCGGCCTGCCGGTGACGGCGCCGATCATGGATTTTCGCGACATGCCGGCCAATACTGGCAGGCCGAGCTCGTCGCGGATGCGTCCCAGCTGGCGCAGCAAGGCGTAGTTGTGCTCGACGGTCTTGCCGAAGCCGAAGCCCGGATCGACGCACAGGCGCTCTCGCGCGATGCCGGCGGCGCTCAGCGCGTCGACGCGCTCGCGCAGGAAGTCGATCACCTCCTTCACCACGTCCCGGTACTGCGGCGCGTCCTGCATGGTCTGGGGCGTGGCCTGCATGTGCATGATGCACAGGCCGCAATCGCTGTCCTGCACCGCCTCGATCGCGCCCGGGGCGCGGAAGGCGTTGACGTCGTTGATCATGTCGGCGCCGGCGATCAGGGCTTCACGCATCACTTCGGGCTTGCAGGTGTCGACCGACAGCGCCACGTCCAGGGTCTTGAGGGCGTACAGGGTCGGCATCACGCGCCGCAGTTCCTCATCCAAAGGCACGCTGGGCGAGCCCGGGCGGGTCGACTCGCCGCCGATGTCGATCATGGTGGCGCCGTCGCGGATCATCTCCTCGGCATGGGTCATGGCGAACTCCAGGCCCTGGTAGCGCCCGCCGTCCGAGAAGGAGTCCGGGGTCACGTTGAGGATGCCCATCACGACGGGAAAAGCGGCGTCCGGCCCTTCCAGCGCAAAGCTGAAGCGGCCGCAGTGCAGATTCTTTGGCATAACAAAAAGACAATATCGTTGGCAAACAAAAGGCATCCGTGTGGATGCCTTTTGTCAGGGGGAGCTCAGCGCATCAGGCCGGGGCGGTGGCGTTCGGGGCCACGCCGCCCGAGCCATTGTCGCCCGGGTTGCGCTTGGTCAGGATGCTGGCCTTCGGCGCACGCGGCTCGCGGCCGGCCATGATGTCGTTGATCTGCTCGGCATCGATGGTTTCCCAGTCGAGCAGGGCCTTGGTCATCATTTCAACCTTGTCGCGGTTCTCTTCGAGCAGGCGGCGCGCCAGGGCGTACTGCGTGTCGAGGATGTTGCGGATCTCGGCGTCCACCTTTTGCTGAGTCGCCTCCGAGATGGTCTTGGTGGCGCCGCCGAAGAAGCCTTCGTTCTCGGCATCCTCGTACACCATCACGCCCATGCTCTCGGACATGCCGAAGCGGGTCACCATCGAGCGGGCCAGCTTGGTGGCGCGGGCGAAGTCGTTCGAGGCGCCGGTCGACATCTGGCCGACGAAGATTTCCTCGGCGATGCGGCCGCCGAACAGGATCGAGATCTCTTCCAGCATCTTGTCCTTGTAGCCCGACAGGTTGTCGTGCTCGGGCAGCTGCCAGGTCAGGCCGAGGGCATAGCCGCGCGGCATGATCGTGACCTTGTGCACCGGGTCGGCCTTGGGCAGCAGCTTGGCGACCACCGCGTGGCCCGACTCGTGGTAGGCGGTGTTGCGGCGCTCTTCCTCACGCATGACCATGGACTTGCGTTCCGGGCCCATGAAGATCTTGTCCTTGGCGTCCTCGAAGTCGATCATCTCGACCAGGCGCTTGCTGCGGCGCGCGGCGAACAGCGCGGCCTCGTTGACCAGGTTGGCCAGGTCGGCGCCCGAGAAGCCCGGGGTGCCGCGCGCCAGGATGTCGGCCTTGACGTCGGTACCGATCGGCACCTTGCGCATGTGCACGTTCAGGATCTGCTCGCGGCCACGGATGTCCGGCAGGCCCACCATCACCTGGCGGTCGAAACGGCCCGGACGCAGCAGCGCCTTGTCGAGCACGTCGGCGCGGTTGGTTGCGGCGATGACGATGACGCCCGAGGAGGCCTCGAAGCCGTCCATCTCGACCAGCAGCTGGTTCAGGGTCTGTTCGCGCTCGTCGTTGCCGCCGCCCATGCCGGCGCCGCGGTGACGGCCGACCGCGTCGATCTCGTCGATGAAGATGATGCAGGGCGAGTGCTTCTTGGCGTTCTCGAACATGTCGCGCACGCGGGACGCACCCACGCCGACGAACATCTCGACGAAGTCGGAACCCGAGATCGAGAAGAACGGCACTTTCGCTTCGCCGGCGATGGCGCGCGCCAGCAGGGTCTTACCGGTACCCGGAGGGCCCACCATCAGCACGCCGCGCGGGATACGGCCGCCCAGTTTCTGGAACTTGGTCGGGTCTTTCAGGAAGTCGACGATCTCGCCCACTTCTTCCTTCGCTTCGTCGCAGCCGGCGACGTCGGAGAAGGTCACGGTGTTGTTGGTTTCGTCCAGCATGCGCGCCTTCGATTTGCCGAAGGAGAAGGCGCCGCCCTTGCCGCCGCCCTGCATCTGGCGCATGAAGAACACCCAGACGCCGATCAGGAGCAGCATCGGGAACCAGGAGATGAAGACCTGCTGCAGGAAGGACGGTTCTTCGGGCGGCTTGACGTCGAAGCGCACGTTGTTCTCGCGCAGGTCGCCGATCAGGCCGCGGTCGAGGATGGTGGCGGTCGCGCGCACCTTGGTGTCGTCCGTGCGGGTGGCCGTGATGTTCGAGCCCTCGATCACGACGTCCTTGATGCGGCGCGCCTTCACATCGTCGAGCAGCTCGGAATAAGCGATGGTCTTGCTGCCGCCAGCGACGCTGTGGGTGTCGAACTGCTTGAACAGCATGAACAACAGCAGCGCGACCACCACCCAGATGGCGGATTTGGAAAACATATTATTCACGAAGACTCCTCCGATGCGATGCGCATCTTTTACCGATTACAGTACGCCGATTTTAACCGCATTAAGCCGACGCTGCCACGCAGCGACCGCAATAGTGCTGAAATGCCATAAATTCTAGGCTGAATGACATCCCCGGACCAGCGGACCACCAGCACAACAAGCCTGATGTGTGGCTCAGACACACGAAATCAAGGGCTATCGTCCTCGTCATCGGTCGATTTTGGCCCCGCCGGGTGCTTCAGCCCCCGCCCCAACAGGAAGATCTCGGACGACTTGTCACGGCTGGCCTTGGGTTTGACCTGCTTCACGGTTCGGAATTCCTCCCGAAACTTTTCGAGAATTTGGGTAAAACCCATGTCCTTAAAGCACTTTACCAGCAATGCCCCGCTCGGTTTCAAATGTAACTGAGAAAATTCGATGGCCAGGTCGATCAGGTGCTCCATGCGCGCCGCGTCGGCGTGGGGAATGCCGGACAGGTTCGGCGCCATGTCCGAGAGCACCACGTCGACCTTGCGGCCGCCCAGGACCTGGTCCAGCTGGGCCAGGATTTCCTCTTCGCGGAAGTCGCCTTGGATGAAATGCACGTCCGCGACTGGCTCCATGGGCAGGATGTCGAGGCCGATCATGGTGCCGTGGATGCCGCCGCCCTCCTTGCCCGCCAGCTTGCGCCGGGTGTACTGGGCCCAGCTGCCGGGGGTGCAGCCGAGGTCGACGATGACCTGGCCGGGCTTGATCAGCTTTTCGCTTTCGTCGATTTCCTTGAGCTTGTAGGCGGCGCGGGCGCGGTATCCCTCTTTTTGCGCCAGTTTGACGTAGGGGTCGTTAATGTGGTCGTGCAACCAGTTTTTGTTTAATTTGTTCTTGGCCATTCGCGTAGAATACTGCTTTTATAGGTACATCCAAAAAAATTATTATGCTTAAACTCACACCGGCCGAGCGCAGCGCCCTTCGCGCCGAAGCCCACGGCCTCAACCCTGTCGTCATGATCGGCGAAGCCGGCCTGACCGAGTCGGTCATGAAGGAAATCGCGTCCAGCCTGGACGCGCACGGCCTGATCAAGGTCCGCGTCTTCGGCGACGACCGCGAAGAGCGCGTCGCGATCTACGAACAGATCTGCCAGGAACTCGACGCCGCCCCGGTCCAGCACATCGGCAAGCTGCTGGTGCTCTACCGCCCCAAGAAGGAAGCGGTCAAGGAACGCAGCGGCAAGTCCGGTCCGGGCATGCGCGAAGTCACCATCGTCAAGGCCAGCGCCAGCGGGCTCAAGAAGCCGAGCGTCACCAAGGTCCTGCTCAAGGGGAACGAACGCGTGACCCAGGGCGGCAACATCAAGCGCGCCAAGCCGCGCCAGGCCAGCACCAAGAAAAACGCACTGAACAAGTGATGAAAACCGGGGCGACCCGGTTTTTTTTCGTCACTGTGGGGCGGCGCCGATCAGCGGCACGGCGCAAGAACCGCCTGAACCGCTTCGACAGTCCGGACCGCACGAACGCTTTTCTCACCCGTAGCCCTCGAACGTCGTTCCCGCGCAGGCGGGAACCCAAGTTCGACGCATTCCGTTGACGCGGCTCACACCTGCAGCATCAAGGTACTGACGATCTCACTGTGCTTGGGAATTGGGTTCCCGCCTTCGCGGGAACGACGGTGGAGCTGCGTGAACGACGGCGGAGTTATCGGTTGCCAGCGAGTCCGAAGACTGGCCAGCGTCGCACGAGGCTCAACGGCTCTTGAGGATCAGCCATGCCCCCAGCAGGCTCTCCGCCAGGTGGAACAGCTGCGACACCCCATGCATCACCGCGAACTGGGTCCAGTAAGGCGATGCCCTCACCCCGCCAGGCCCGGCGAGCTCGCGCAAGTGCGCCATGGCCGGCTGCAGCCCCACGTAGATCACCAGCGCGCAGGCCATCATGGCCAGCACCAGCAGGTTCAGGAAGCGCCTGCGCGGCGGCTCCAGGTCGGTCGCCATGCGCAGCAGCACCAGCAGCAGCCCCGCGCAGGCGATCGACAGCCAGGCCTGGCGCGCGAGCAGCACGGCCACCAGGTCGCCCGCCTGGCCGCTGGGCAGCACCGCGAAGGCCGCCGGCGCCGCGATATAGCCCAGCGCCCACAGGCTGCCCGCCCACAGGCAGGCCACCAGCAGGCGCGCGCCGGCCAGCCGGCCGCTCAGGGGCCGGACGACGCTGGCGCTGGCGGACGGCAGGGCCATCAGACGTAGCGGACTTCCAGGATTTCGTATTCGCGCGGACCCGACGGGGCCTGCACTTCGACCACGTCGCCGGCGTACTTGCCGATCAGGGCGCGCGCGATCGGCGAGGTGACCGAGACCTTGTTCAGCTTGAGGTCGGCCTCGTCGATGCCGACGATCTGGTAGCTCACCTTCTGCCCGCTCTCCAGGTCTTCCAGGTCGACGGTCGAGGCGAACACCACGCGGCCCTCGGCGTCCAGGGTGGCCGGATCGATGATCTGTGCAGTGCTCAGCTTGCCTTCCAGCTCGGCGATGCGGCCCTCGATGAAGGCCTGGCGCTCCTTGGCGGCATCGTATTCGGCGTTTTCCGACAGGTCGCCGTGCGAACGGGCCTCGGCGATGGCGTCGATCACGTTGCGGCGCTCCTTGGTCTTGAGCTGGTGCAGCTCTTCCTTGAGGAGTTCGGCGCCGTATTTGGTCAGTGGAGTGTTCATGGTCTTCTGTTTCGTCTGTTTTTACGGGAGTACCAAGTGAAAACCACAGAGGCACACGGCGCAAGGCCGCGCGAGCTCTGTGGTTTGACTGGTACTACGTGACGCTTAGTGTAAAGTCTTATGCAGACCTTGTAAATCGTACACGCGCAGTTCGTCGATATGGGGCATGCCCTGGATCGCGGCTTCCGCACCGGCGATGGTGGTATAGGTTACCACGCGCGACTGCAGGGCCGAGGTACGAATGGTGCGCGAGTCATTGATCGCCGAACGTTTTTCCTCGACCGTGTTCACGACCATGACGATCTCATGGTTCTTGATCATGTCGACCACGTGCGGACGACCCTCGAGCACCTTGTTCACGGCGCGCACCGGGATGCCGGCGGCGGCGATCACGGCCGCGGTGCCCTTGGTCGCCACCAGCGAGAAGCCGAGGCGCACCAGTTCACGCGCCACCGCCACCGCGCGCGGCTTGTCAGAGCCCTTCACCGACAGGAACACGGTGCCGCTCTTGGGCAGGGTGATGCCGGCCGCGAGCTGCGACTTGACGAAGGCTTCGCCGAAGGTCTGGCCCACGCCCATCACTTCGCCGGTCGACTTCATTTCCGGTCCGAGGATGGTGTCCACGCCAGGGAACTTCACGAAGGGGAACACGACTTCCTTGACGCTGTAGAAAGGCGGCACCACTTCGGCGGTCACGCCCTGCTGGGCCAGGGTCTGGCCGACCATGCAGCGCGCCGCGATCTTGGCGAGCTGCAGGCCGGTCGCCTTCGACACGAAGGGCACGGTGCGCGAGGCGCGCGGGTTCACTTCCAGCACGTACACGGTGTCGACGATCTTGCCCTCGACTTCCGACTGCTGGATCGCGAACTGCACGTTCATCAGGCCGACCACGTTCAGGGCCTTGGCCATCAGCGAGGTCTGGCGCTTCAGTTCGTCGATGGTGTCCTGGGACAGCGAGTAAGGCGGCAGCGAGCAGGCCGAGTCGCCCGAGTGCACGCCGGCCTGTTCGATGTGCTCCATCACGCCGCCGATGAAGGTGGCTTCGCCGTCCGAGATGCAGTCGACGTCGACTTCGATGGCGTCGTTCAGGAAGCGGTCCAGCAGCACCGGCGAGTCGTTCGAGACCTTGACCGCTTCGCGCATGTAGCGCTCGAGGTCGCGCTGCTCGTGGACGATCTCCATCGCGCGGCCGCCCAGCACGTAGGACGGGCGCACCACCAGCGGGTAGCCGATTTCCTGGGCCAGCTCGAGCGCCTCGGCCTCGGTGCGCGCGGTACGGTTCGGCGGCTGGCGCAGGCCAAGCTGCTGCAGCAGCTGCTGGAAGCGCTCGCGGTCTTCGGCGGCGTCGATCATGTCCGGCGAGGTGCCGATGATGGGCACGCCGTTGGCTTCGAGGTCGAGGGCCAGCTTAAGCGGGGTCTGGCCGCCGTACTGGACGATCACGCCCAGCGGCTTTTCCAGTTCCACGATCTCGAGCACGTCTTCCAGGGTCAGGGACTCGAAGTACAGGCGGTCCGAGGTGTCGTAGTCGGTCGAGACGGTCTCGGGGTTGCAGTTGACCATGATGGTCTCGTAGCCGTCTTCGCGCATGGCGAGGGCCGCGTGCACGCAGCAGTAGTCGAACTCGATGCCCTGGCCGATTCGGTTCGGGCCACCGCCCAGCACCATGATCTTCTTCTTGTCGGTCGGGTTGGACTCGCACTCCTCGTCGTAGGTCGAGTACATGTAGGCGGTGTTGGTCGCGAACTCGGCGGCGCAGGTGTCGACCCGCTTGTAGACCGGACGGATGCCCAGGGCGTGGCGGCGCGCGCGCACGGCTTCCGGGGTGGACTTCATCAGGAAGGCCAGGCGGCGGTCGGCGAAGCCCTTCTGCTTCAGCTTGTACAGGGTGGCCTTGTCGAGCGACTCCAGGGTCTGGGTCTCGAGCCACAGCTCGATGTCCACGATCTCCTTGATCTGCACCAGGAACCACGGATCGATCTTGGTCAGGTTATGCACTTCTTCCAGGGTGAAGCCCTGGGCGAAGGCGTCGCCCACGTACCAGATGCGCTCCGGACCGGGCTCGCCCAGTTCTTCCTCGATCTTCTCGCGGTCGCGGGTCTTTTCGTTCAGGCCGTCGACGCCCACTTCCAGGCCGCGCAGGGCCTTCTGGAAGGATTCCTGGAAGGTGCGGCCCATGGCCATCACCTCGCCCACCGATTTCATCTGGGTGGTCAGGTGCTTGTCGGCGGTCGGGAATTTCTCGAAGGTGAAGCGCGGGATCTTGGTGACCACGTAGTCGATCGAGGGCTCGAAGGACGCCGGGGTGGCGCCGCCGGTGATCTCGTTGCGCAGCTCGTCCAGCGTGAAGCCGACGGCCAGCTTGGCCGCCACCTTCGCGATCGGGAAGCCGGTGGCCTTCGAGGCCAGGGCCGAGGAACGCGAGACGCGCGGGTTCATCTCGATGACGATCATGCGACCGTCTTTCGGGTTGATCGCGAACTGCACGTTCGAGCCGCCGGTGTCGACGCCGATCTCGCGCAGCACGTTGATCGAGGCGTTGCGCATGATCTGGTATTCCTTGTCGGTCAGCGTCTGCGCCGGCGCGACGGTGATCGAGTCGCCGGTGTGCACGCCCATCGGATCCAGGTTCTCGATCGAGCAGATGATGATGCAGTTGTCCTTCTTGTCGCGGACCACTTCCATCTCGTACTCTTTCCAGCCGAGCAGGGACTCTTCGATCAGCAGCTCGTTGGTCGGCGAGGCCTCGAGGCCGCGCTTGCAAATCTGCTCGAATTCTTCTTCGTTATAGGCGATGCCGCCGCCGCTGCCGCCCATGGTGAAGGACGGACGGATGATGGTCGGGAAGCCCAGCTCGCGCTGCACGGTCCAGGCCTCGTCCATCGAGTGGGCGATGCCCGAACGCGCCGAGCCCAGGCCGATCTTGGTCATCGCGTCCTTGAACTTGGCGCGGTCCTCGGCCTTGTCGATCGCTTCCGGGGTCGCGCCGATCAGCTCGACCTTGTACTTGTCCAGCACGCCGTGGCGGTGCAGGTCGAGCGCGCAGTTCAGCGCGGTCTGGCCGCCCATGGTCGGCAGGATCGCGTCCGGACGCTCTTTCTCGATGATGCGCTCGACGACCTTCCAGGTGATCGGCTCGATGTAGGTGACGTCGGCCGTTTCCGGGTCGGTCATGATGGTCGCCGGGTTCGAGTTGACCAGGATGACCTTGTAACCCTCTTCGCGCAGCGCCTTGCAGGCCTGGGCGCCCGAGTAATCGAATTCGACCGCCTGGCCGATGACGATCGGCCCCGCGCCGATGATCAGGATGCTTTTGATATCACTACGCTTAGGCATTTACTTTTTCCCCTGCATTTACTTTTTCTCCGCTCGCTTGCATCAGGCTGATGAAGCGGTCAAACAGGTAGGCGACGTCGGTCGGGCCGGGCGAGGCTTCCGGGTGGCCCTGGAAGCAGAAGGCCGGCTTGTCGGTGCGCTCGAAGCCTTGCAGCGAGCCGTCGAACAGCGACACGTGGGTCACGCGGCAGTTGGCCGGCAGGGTCTCCGGGTCGACGGCGAAGCCGTGGTTCTGCGAGGTGATCAGGACCTTTTTGGAATCCAGGTCCTGCACCGGGTGGTTGGCGCCGTGGTGGCCGAACTTCATCTTCATGGTCTTGGCGCCCGAGGCCAGGGCCATGATCTGGTGGCCGAGGCAGATGCCGAAGGTCGGGATGCCCTTCTCGATCAGCTCGCGCGAGGCCTTGATCGCGTAGTCGCAAGGTTCCGGGTCGCCCGGGCCGTTGGCCAGGAAGATGCCGTCCGGGTTCAGCGCCAGCGCGTCGGCGGCGGTCGATTCGGCCGGCAGCACGGTGACCTTGCAGCCGCGTTCGGCCAGCATGCGCAGGATGTTGCGCTTGACGCCGTAGTCGAAGGCGACCACGTGGTATTTGGGGCTCTCCTGCTTGCCGAAGCCCTGGCCCAGCTTCCATTCGGTCTCGGTGAACTCGTAGGACTCCTTCACCGACACCACCTTGGCCAGGTCCATGCCTGCCAGGCCCGGGAAGGAGCGCGCCAGTTCCAGCGCCTGGGCGGTGGACGGCTCGGCGCCGGCGCTGCCGGTCAGGATCGCGCCGGCCTGGGCGCCCTTCTCGCGCAGGATGCGGGTCAGCTTGCGGGTGTCGATGCCGGCGATGGCGACCACGTTTTCCTGCTTCAGGTAGTCGGACAGCGATTGGGTCGAGCGGAAGTTCGATGCCAGCAGCGGCAGGTCGCGGATGATCAGGCCGGCCGCGTGCACCCTGGAGGCCTCCACGTCCGCCGGATTGACGCCATAGTTGCCGATGTGCGGGTACGTCAGGGTGACGATCTGACGCGAGTAGCTGGGGTCGGTCAGGATTTCCTGGTAGCCGGTAATGGCGGTGTTGAACACCACTTCACCGGTCGTGTGGCCGGCGGCACCAATGGAAACACCTTTGAAAATCGTTCCGTCTGCAAGGGCCAGGACGGCCGGGACGGCGGGGCCAGAAAAAAATGGCGGCAAGGGTAACTCCCAATAAAGTTACCGTAGCTGCGCCACGTCAGACCGACATCCAATGGACCTGGGCAGGTATGCTCGCCAGGGTTTGGAGGCCAAGTTGAATGAGGGATGGTGGGTAGTCGCTACGGCTGATGTGTGAATGGTTAAACTTCCAAATTATAGCGCGATTCGGCCTGTTCGGCAATGCAGCAATCCCAGAAAAAGTCGCCCGGCAGCACCCGTTTGCATGGCGAAACGGGTGGGAAAACGCCTTTTTTGCTGCTCTCGCGAAATATTCAGATGCACGCGCACCGGACTGCGCCGCGATCAGGGAAACGGATGACCCGGTCCGGACATTGGAAATATTGTTCCCCCGTCATTAAAGCGTCATCTGGAGCGACTAGGCTCCCGGCTGCCTCCTTCAACTCATCCGCTCGCAGCCATGACCAATTCCGCATCGCGCCGCACCTTCCTCCGCCACCTCTCCGCCGGCACCGTCGCCGCCGCCACCCTCTCCGCCTGCGGGGGCGATGACGGCCAGGACGCCTCGATCCGCTTCTCGCACGGCGTGGCGAGCGGCGACCCGCTGAGCGACCGCGTCATCCTCTGGACCCGGGTCGACACCAACGCCACCCAGGATCTCGAGGTCAGCTGGTTCGTCGCCGAGGACAGCACCCTGAGCAACATCGTGCGCAGCGGCAGCGCGGTGGCCAGCGCCGCCGCCGACTGGACCGTGAAAGTCGACGCCACCGGCCTTGCGCCGAACCGCCGCTACTACTACCGCTTCCAGTGCAACGGCGTCGCCTCACCGACCGGGCGCACCAAGACCCTGGGGACGGGCGACATCGCCCAGGTCAAGCTGGCGGTGTTCAGCTGCTCGAACTACCCGGCGGGCTATTTCAACGTCTACGGCGAGGCCGCGAGGCTGGACGACCTGGACGCCGCCTTGCACCTGGGCGACTACATCTACGAATACGCGCGCGACGGCTACGCCTCCGGCGACGCGGCCTCCCTCGGCCGGGTGTCGGAGCCGGCGACCGAGATCATCACCCTGTCGGACTACCGCCGCCGCTATGCCCAGTACCGCAGCGACCCGGACCTGCAGGCCCTGCACGCCGCCCTGCCCTTCATCGCCGTGTGGGACGACCACGAGCTGACCAACGACACCTGGCGCGAAGGCGCGGAAAACCACAATCCGGCCACCGAGGGCCTGTTCCTGGCGCGCAAGCAGATGGCGATCCAGGCCTACCACGAGTGGATGCCGATCCGCGCGCCGGAGCCCACTCGCCTGGAACGCGTCTACCGCTCCTTCGACTTCGGCAACCTGCTGTCGCTGCACATGCTCGACACCCGCGTGATCGGGCGCGACAAGCAGCTCGCCTACGAGAACTACATCGGGGCCGCAGGCTTCGACGCCGCCGGCTTCGCCCGCGACGCCGGCAATCCGGCGCGCCAGCTGATGGGCGCGGAACAGACCACCTGGCTGCAGCGCCAGATGACGGCCTCGAAGGCGCGCTGGCAGGTGCTGGGCCAGCAGGTGCTGATGGCACGCATGGACATCCCTGCGCCGCTGGTGCTGGGATCGATTTCCTTCAGCGCCTATACCGCCCTGCTGGCCAAGGCCCAGCGCGCGCCAGCCGAACTGACTGCGGCCGAGCGCGCGGTGCTGGCCCAGCCCGCGATTCCCTACAACCTGGACGCCTGGGACGGCTACCAGGCGGCGCGCGAGACGGTGCTGGGGATGGCGAAGTCGCTCGACAAGAACCTGGTGGTGCTGGCGGGAGACACCCACAATTCCTGGGCAAGCGACCTGCAGGACCGCGCCGGCGCGGCGGTGGGTGTGGAGTTCGGGGTGACGTCGGTGACCTCGCCCGGCTTCGAGCAGGTGTTCGCGAGCGAGGATCCGGCGGCGGTGGCGGCCGGGCTGACCCAGGTGATCGGGCCGCTGCAGTACGCCGAGACGCGCTCGCGCGGCTTCATGGTGCTGGTGGTGACGCCGGCCGAGACCCGGGCCGAATACCGCTATGTCAGCACGGTCAAGTCACGCACCTACAGCGCGGCCCCGCCCCAGGTGCTGCGCACCTTGCCCGGAGCGGCGAACCGCAGGCTGATCCTGTCCTGAGCCGGCGGCGGCCTGGATCGGTCAGGCGCCCAGGGCCGCGATGCCGGCCTTGGCGATCTGGGCATCCTGGTCGGACTTCACGCCCGACACGCCCACCGCGCCGATCACATGACCGTCGACGATCACCGGCACGCCGCCCTCCAGCATGCCTTCCAGGTAGGGCGCGCTGAGGAAGGACATGCGCCCGTTGTTGATCACGTCCTCGTAGACCTTGGACTCGCGGCGCCCCACCGCCGCCGTATTCGCCTTCTTCGGCGCGATGTGGGAGGACACCGGCGGCGCGCCGTCCAGGCGCTGCAGCCACAGCAGGTGGCCGCCGTCGTCCACGATGGCGATGGTCACCGCCCAGTTGTTGCGCAGGGCTTCCGCTTCGGCGGCGGCGGCGATGGTCTTGACCTCGGCGAGCGTCAGGTAGGGCTTGGTCTGCATGGGGTTCCTTGTCAGCGTGATGGTTACTATTTGGCCTCGGCCTTGGCCTTGAGCTTGGCCTTGATCTGGGGCATGACGGCGGCTGCCGCCTGCTCCCCCGCCAGGATGGCGAGGTTGCGGTTATTGAAATCGGCCGAGCCCATGTTGCCCAGGGCCGGCGTGATCACGATGTCGGCGTCCTTCAGCTCATAGTGGTTGAGACGCTGGCCCATGATGCTGAAGGTCTGCATCAGGACGTCGAGCGAGCTGGCCGTGGCCGCGCCCTCGGTCTGGCTCGAGATGTTCACGGCGATGATGAAGTCCGCGCCCATGTCGCGCACGAAGCGCACCGGCACCGGCGCCACCAGGCCGCCGTCCACATAGGTCTTGCCGCCGATCGAGACCGGCTGGAACACGCTCGGCACCGCCGAGGAGGCGCGCACCGCCTGGCCGGTGTTGCCGCGGTTGAAGAGGATGGGCTGGCCGGTCTTGAGGTCGGTGGCCACCGCGCCGAAGCGCAGCTTGAGCTTCTCCATCGGCTGGTTGTTGACCGCCTTGTTGACGTAGTTTTGCAGGGCCTCGCCCTTGAGCACCCCGCTCGACTTCGAGAAGAAGGGCAGCGCCCAGTCCGAGATGGTGGCCTCGTCCATCTGCAGCGCGGTCCTCTGGAGCGCGAAGCCGTTCAGGCCCGATGCGTACAGGGCGCCGACCACCGAGCCGGCCGAGGTGCCGACCACGATCTCGGGCACGATGCCCTGGGCTTCCAGGGCCTTGATCACGCCGATGTGGGCGAAGCCGCGCGCGGCGCCGCCGCCCAGGGCCAGGCCGACCTTGAGCTTCTTGGGCGGCAGAGGAGCCGCCGGCTGGACGGGCGCCGCGGTCGGGGTCGGGGTGGTCGGCGTGGTCGGGGTGCTGCCGCAGGCGGCGAGAAGCAGCGCGGCGCAGGCGAGGAGCGAAGTACGGCGAGTGAACATGGACAGTGCGGGAAGGATCGAGGCCAAGATTGTACCCCGAGCCCTCCCCCTGCGGCACATTCCCGCAACTGAGGCCGCGCCGCGTGGCCCCGTATTGACATCGCGGCGGCGCGGCGCCGCCCTGCCCCCGGATCTAACCCGGCAGCGAGGTGTTCGGCAGCGAGGCCGTGAAGGTGCTGCCCTTGCCCGGCGTTGACGCGATCGACAGGCGCCCCCCATGGCGCAGCAGGACGTGCTTGACGATCGCCAGCCCCAGGCCGGTGCCCTGGGTCTCGCGCGAACGGCTCTTGTCGACGCGGTAGAAGCGCTCGGTCAGGCGCGGGATGTGCTGGGGATCGATGCCGATGCCGCAGTCGGCGACCTCGAAACGCAGTTCGCCGTCGCCGCGCTTCCAGGCCAGGCGCACGGTGCCGCCGTCGGGAGAATAGCGCACCGCGTTCGACGCCAGGTTGGCGAAGGCGCTGCGCAGCTCTTCCGGGCTGCCCATCACGTCCGGGCCGTCGATCTCGACCTCGACCTGGTGGCGGCCGTTGGACAGGGCGCGCGCCTCGGCGGCCACCGAGCCGATCATCTCCTTCATGTCGACCCGCTCGCGGCGCAGCGGGAATTCGTCCGACTCCAGGCGCGACAGGGTCAGCATGTCCTGGATCAGGCGCTGCATGCGCTGCGCCTGCTCGGTCATGAGCTTGAGGTGGGTGGTGCGGGTGGCCACGTCCAGGCCGGGGTCTGACATCGCGATCTCGAGGAAGCCGACGATCACGGTCAGCGGCGTGCGCAGCTCGTGCGAGGCGTTGGCGATGAAGTCGCGCCGCATGGCCTCGATGCGCTCGGTGTCGGTGGCGTCGTGGGTGACCAGGATCTGGCGCCGGTTCTCGAAGGGGATGATGCGGCATTCGAGCTTGCGGCCACGGAAGGACAGGGTCAGCGGCTGCTCGTAGCGGCCCAGGATGATGTAGTCGATGAAGTCCGGGTGGCGCACCAGGTTGGTCACGCGCAGGCCCTTGTCGCGCTCCATGGTCAGGCCCAGGTGGCGCTCGGCCGCGGTGTTGCACCACTCGAGGAACAGGACGTCGTCCATGATCGCCACGCCTTCCGGCAGCAGCTGCATGGCCTGGCGGAAGCGCGCCAGCCACTCGGTCAGTTCGGCCTGGTGGCGCTCGTCCTCGCGGCGCAGGCGGTACAGGCGGGCGAAGACGTCGGTCCAGGCGCCCCAGCCGTCCGGCAGGCGGGCGCTGTGCGGCTCGTTGAGCCACTCGCCCAGGTGGTGCAGGTAGGAGAGCTGGACGAACAGCGCGGTGACCGCGCCGGCCAGGGCCAGCGACAGGCCGGCGACCACGCCGAACATCCACCAGACGATGCCGGCGGCGGCGAACACGAGGCCGAGGCGCAGGAGGGCCGGGACCCAGAACAGCAGTTTTGGATTCATCGCGTCGTTTCTTGGGAAAACCGTATTGTGGGCGATGTCGCGGCGCAGGTGAAGGGGCGCGCCGCGGCCGGGGAGCGCGGGAAGCGGCCCTCAGGCGGCGCGGCGGTGCGCCCTCCTCACTTCTCGGACAGCATGTACCCGACGCTGCGCACGGTGCGGATCAGGCCATCGGCGGTCTTGAGGGCCTTGCGCAGGCGCAGCACGTGCACGTCCACCGTGCGCTCCTCGATCACGGCGTGGTCGCCCCACACCTTGTCGAGCAGCTGGGCGCGCGAGAACACGCGCTCGCGGTGCGCCATCAGGAACTTGAGCAGCTTGTACTCGGCATTGCCGATGTCGATCTGCGCCCCTTCCACCGTGACGGTGCAGCTGTTCGGATCGAGGGTCACGGACCCGGCGCGCAGCGGCGCCTCCGCCAGGTGCGGGCTCTTGCGGCGCAGCAGCGCGCGCGAGCGGGCCAGCAGTTCGCGCGGCGAGAAGGGCTTGGTGACGTAGTCGTCGGCCCCGTTGTTCAGGCCCGCGAGCTTGTCCTCTTCCATGCTCTTGGCGGTCAGCATGATCACCGGGATGTCCTGGAAATCGCGGTCGGCGCGCAGGCGCGACAGCAGTCGCAGGCCGCTCTGGTCGGGCAGCATCCAGTCGAGCAGCACCAGGTCGGGCTTGCCGCGGCTGATGCTGTCCCAGGCCCCCTGCGCGGTGTCGGCGGTGCGGATGTCCCAGCCGGCCTCGCGCAGCGAGTAACTGACCAGCTCGACGATCGCCGGCTCGTCCTCGACCACCAGGACCTTGGTCATGTCCGCCATCGTCAGACCGCCGGCTGGTCGTTGAGCGCCGGCTTGCTGTGGCGGATGTCGCGTCCCTCGACCACGTAGATCACGTATTCGGCGATGTTCTTGGCGTGGTCGCCGATGCGCTCGATGGCCTTGGCCACCCACAGGGTGTCGAGGGCGGTCGAGATGGTGCGCGGGTCTTCCATCATGAAGGTGACCATGGTGCGCAGGATGGTGCGGAACTCGTGGTCGACCACCTCGTCGGCGGCGATCAGCTGCAGGGCCTGCTTGCCGTCCAGGCGCGCGAAAGCGTCCAGCGAATCGTGCAGCAGGTCCGAGGTGGCCTTGGCGATGGTGCGCACCATGTCGTAGTGGTTGAACGAGGACGCGCCGCGCTCGTGCAGGCTCTTGGCGGTGCGCGCGATCTTGGTGGCCTCGTCGCCGATGCGCTCGAGGTCGGTGATCACCTTGATGGTGGCCATCACGGTGCGCAGGTCGTTCGCGGTCGGCTGGCGGCGCACGATCAGGTGGCTGCAGGCGTCGTCGAGCGAGACTTCCAGCTGGTTGACGGCCTGGTCCTCGGCCATCACGCGCTCGGCGCGGCCGGCGTCGCCGGTGCGGAAGCATTCCAGCGCCTCCTCGAACTGGGTTTCCACCATACCGCCCATCAGCAGGACCTTGGAACGAATGGCTTCCAGTTCCTGGTCGTACTGCTTGGATGAATGCTCGCCTGTCATTACAACTCTCCGTAAGTGTTCTTGTTGGCCGGCCCGCGGGCCGGTTCAGCGTGGTGTGCGGCCAGGATCAGCCGAAACGGCCGGTGATGTAGTCCTGGGTTTCCTTGCGCGCCGGGTTCATGAAGATCTGGTCGGTCTCGCCGAATTCGACCAGCTCGCCAAGATACATGTAGGCAGTGTAATCGGAGCAACGCGCCGCCTGCTGCATGTTGTGGGTCACGATGGTGATCGTGTAGTCCTGCTTGAGCTCGCTGATCAGTTCCTCGATCTTGGCGGTCGAGATCGGGTCGAGCGCCGAGGTCGGTTCGTCGAGCAGCAGCACGTCCGGCTTCACCGCCACGCCGCGCGCGATGCACAGGCGCTGCTGCTGGCCGCCCGACAGCGACAGGCCGCTCTTGTTCAGCTTGTCCTTGGCTTCTTCCCACAGCGCCGCCTTCTTGAGCGCCCATTCGACCCGCTCGTCCATCTCGCCCTTGGACAGGTTCTCGTAGAGGCGCACGCCGAAGGCGATGTTGTCGTAGATCGACATCGGGAAGGGAGTCGGCTTCTGGAACACCATGCCGACCTTGGCGCGCAGCATGTTGACGTCGACGCCGGGCTCCAGGATGTTGCGGCCGCGGTAGAGGATCGAGCCTTCCGCGCGCTGGCCCGGGTACAGGTCGTACATCCGGTTCAGGGTGCGCAGCAGGGTCGACTTGCCGCAGCCGGAGGGGCCGATGAAGGCCGTCACCTGCTTGTCGTGGATGTCGAGGCTGACGTTCTTGAGGCTCTGCGTTTTACCGTAGTAGAAGTTCAGGCCGGAGATCTCGATCGTCTTGGCTTTGGCAGCGCTGGCGGTCGGCGCCATGGTGGGCATAGGTTGGGTCATCACTTTTAATATAGGTAAATTAACGCGGGGTCTTTTGGCTGAACACGGTCCGCGACAGGATGTTCAGCAGCAGCACGGTAAAGGTCACCAGCAGGGCGCCGCCCCAGGCCAGCGAGCGCCAGTCGTCGTAGGGGCTCATCGCGAACTGGAAGATCACCACCGGCAGGTTGGCCATCGGGGCGTTCATGTCGGTGCTGTAGAACTGGTTGTTCAGGGCGGTGAACAGCAGCGGCGCGGTCTCGCCCGAGATGCGGGCCACGGCCAGCAGCACGCCGGTCACGACGCCGGCCTTGACCGCGCGCAGGCGCACCGTCATGGCCACCTTCCAGTGCGGCGCGCCGAGGGCGTAGGCCGCTTCCAGCAGCGAGTTGGGCACCAGGCGCAGCATGTTGTCGGTGGTGCGCACCACCACCGGCACCGCGATCAGGGCCAGCGCGATGGTGCCGGCATAGCCCGAGAAGTGGCTGACGTTGGCCACGTAGATGGCGTAGACGAAGAGGCCGATCACGATCGACGGGGCGGACAGCATGATGTCGGTCACGAAGCGGGTGATGCTGGCGAACTTGTTGTTGTCGCCGTACTCCGCCAGGTAGATGCCGGCCAGGATGCCGATCGGGGTCGAGACCAGGGTCGACAGGCCCACCATCAGCAGGCTGCCGATGATGGCGTTGCGCAGGCCGCCGCCTTCGCTGCCCGGGGCCGGGGTGTCGGCCGTGAACAGCGAGCCGGACAAGGCGCCGAAGCCGTTGATCAGGAGGGTGGCCAGGATCCACAGCAGGAAGCCGAGGCCGATCGCCATCGCGATCACGGACAGGATGATGCCGACGCGGTGCGCCAGCAGGCGCTTGCGGTAGACGGGGTTCTTGACGATGGTGTGCATTATTTGGTGCCTTCCTTGCGCGACATACCGACCAGCATCAGCTTGGCGGCCGACAGGACGATGAAGGTGATCGCGAACAGGATCAGGGCCAGCGCGAACAGCGAGGACGAGTGCAGCGTCGTGGCCGCCTCGGCGAATTCGTTGGCCAGGGTCGAGGAAATCGAGTTACCGGCCGAGAACAGCGACCAGGACAGGTCGTGGGCGTTGCCGATCACGAAGGTGACCGCCATGGTCTCGCCCAGGGCGCGGCCCAGGCCCAGCATGACGCCGCCGACCACGCCGTTGCGGGTATAGGGCAGCACCACCTTGCCGACCACTTCCCATTTGGTGCAGCCGAGGCCGTAGGCCGATTCCTTGAGCACGGTGGGCACGATCTCGAAAACGTCGCGCATCACCGAGGCGATGAAGGGAATGATCATCACGGCCAGGATCAGGCCGGCGGTCAGGATGCCGATGCCCATGGTCGGGCCCTGGAACAGCTGGCCGATGACGGGCAGCTGGCCGATGGTGTTCTTCAGCAGCGGCTGCACATGGTCGGCGAACAGGGGCGCGAACACGAACAGGCCCCACATGCCGTAGATGATGGAGGGCACGCCCGCCAGCAGCTCGACCGCGGTGCCCATCGGGCGGCGCAGCCAGACCGGGCAGATCTCGGTGAGGAACAGGGCGATGCCGAAGCTGATCGGGAAGGCGATCGCGAGCGCGATCAGCGAGGTCGCCAGCGTGCCCCAGATCGCGATCGCCGCGCCGTAGATGTCGTTGACCGGGTCCCATTCGACCTTGGTGATGAAGCCCAGGCCGAATTCCTTGAAGGCCGGGGCCGCGCCGATGGCGAGCGAGACGATGATGCCGACCAGGACCAGCAGCACCGAGGCCGCGAACAGCCAGGTGATCTTATGGAAGAAGAAGTCCTGGAGGCGCTGCTTGCGCATGGTGTTGCGCAAGGCCGCGGCCTGGCGCGCCTCGGCTTCGGACACGGCTGGCGTTGGCAGCTCGTTCAGGGCGACGGGTGGATGTGCGCTCATAGTATTTTGTCAATCTTGCTGGCGAACGAAAGGGCCGGTTGTGAGGCCGGCCCGCTGCGTTGGCGGTTGGGGTGGATTACCAGATCGCCTTGCCGGACGCGTCCTTCACGTTCGCGCGCCAGGCGTCGTACACCAGCTTGGTGACGCCATCCGGCATCGGGACGTAGTCCAGTTCGGCGGCGGCGGCGTCGCCGTTCTTGTAGGCCCAGTCGAAGAACTTCAGCACTTCCTTGCCCTTCACGCCATCGGCCTGCGATTTGTGCACCAGGATGTAGGAGGCGCCGGTGATCGGCCAGCTGGCCTTGCCCGGCTGGTCGGTCAGGACCACCGCGAAGCCCGGGGCCTTGGCCCAGTCGGCGCTGGCGGCGGCCGCGGCGAAGGCGGCGTCGTCCGGCTGCAGGAACACGCCGTCCTTGTTCTGGAGCTGGGTGTGGGACATGCGGTTCTTCTTGGCATAGGCCCACTCGACGTAGCCGATGCCGCCCTTGATGCGCTGCACGTTGGCGGCCACGCCCTCGTTGCCCTTGCCGCCCACGCCCACCAGCCATTTCACGGCGGTGCCGGAGCCGACCTTGGTCTTCCATTCCGGGTTGGTCTTGGACAGGTAGTCGGTGAACAGGAAGGAGGTGCCCGAGCTGTCGGCGCGGCGCACCACGGTGATGTCGTCGTCCGGCAGCTTGACGCCCGGGTTTAGGGCGGCGATCTGGGGCGCGTTCCACTTGGTGATCTTGCCCAGGTAGATGTCGCCCAGCACGGCGCCGGTCAGCTTGATCTGGCCCGGGGCGATGCCCGGCAGGTTCACGACGGGCACCACGCCGCCCATGATGGCAGGGAACTGGAACAGGCCCGCTTCGGTCAGTTCCTGAGCCGGCAGCGGCATGTCGGAAGCGCCGAAGTCGACGGTCTTGGCCTTGATTTGCTTGATGCCGGCGCCCGAACCCACCGATTGGTAGTTCAGGCCGGTACCGGTGGCGGCCTTGTACAGCTCGGCCCACTTCGCATAGATCGGGTACGGGAAAGTCGCGCCGGCGCCGGTGATGGTGGCTGCCTGGGCGCTGGAAGCCAGCGTGACGGCGGCCGCGGCGAGGGAGACGAGCAGGTGTTTCATGCGCATATCAGATCCTTCGGAGATTAACCACGGGAACACCCCGGTGAGTTGCTGCGCAGTCTACTGACCGAATATGACAGCTTCATGACATATTTCGGCAATGTGACACGAACATGACAGGGGCGCAAGGGGCGCGCCCTCCTATGGCGGAGCAGTGTTTCCGGGAAATATGACAGCACTTTGTGACAGCCTGGACAAAGAGTTCTCCCTTGCAAAACCACTCTTATCTGCTAACCTGAAATCGGGTTCATGTCCGATGTCGTTCCAAGGAGGGGATGCCGAAAGGCGTTTTGCTGTGATGTTTGAACTGATGGTGATGGGTGTCCTCGGAGGACTCGCCGCACTGGTGGGCTTCCAGGCATATGAAGCGTACAAAAACAGGTCGGAAGGCCTGCATGACCACTATCACGAATAGTGGAACAGTCCGCCACCGCGGACTACCGACGAAAGCGGCGAGGCCCATGGCGCTCGCCGCTCGTCGTTTACGGGGTGCCCGACAGGGCGAGACTCAGCGCATGAAGCGCGCCAGCGCCGTCATCGCCGCCAGTTCCAGGTTCAGGAACTGGAAGCCGGCCTTGAATTCGTCGTTGCTGATAATGCAATACATTACCTTGACGCGCGCCTTGATGGTGACGATTTTACCGTCCACCATGAGGTCGAAGCTCACCTGCCCCGCCTGCCCCACCAGGAGCGGCCTGGGCACGCCGATGCTGACGCCGTTGGCGCCGACGTCCGTGGTGCGGCCGCTGATCGGGGCTTCGCCCTCCATGGCCAGGGTGGCGCGGGTCTTCAGGACCTTGCGCGCGGATTGTCTTTGTTCTCCGAACATGCGAATAATGCCAGAAGGTTAAAAGCTGGATGATACTGAAAATCGTGGACGGCGTGGCGGCTTCAGTCGAGCTCGCGCAGTTTGGTGAAGGCTTCGTCGATGCGTTCCACCGCGATGATGGTCATGCCTTCGATTTTCTGCTTCGGCACATTGGCCTTCGGGATCACCGCCACCGAGAAGCCCAGCTTGGCCGCTTCGCGCAGGCGCTCCTGGCCGCGCGGCGCCGGACGGATCTCGCCGGCCAGGCCGACCTCGCCGAATACCACCAGGCCGCGCGGCAGCGGCTTGTTGCGCATCGAGGAGTTAATCGCCAGCAGGACCGCCAGGTCGGCGGCCGGCTCGGTGATCTTGACCCCGCCCACCGCGTTGATGAACACGTCCTGGTCGAAGGCGGCGATGCCGGCATGGCGGTGCAGCACCGCCAGCAGCATCGCCAGGCGGTTCTGCTCCAGGCCCACCGACAGCCGGCGCGCATTCGGCAGGTGGCTGGCGTCGACCAGGGCCTGGATCTCGACCAGCAGCGGGCGCGTGCCCTCCTGGGTCACCATCACGCAGGAGCCCGGCACCTGGCTGTCGTGCTGGGACAGGAACAGGGCCGAGGGATTGGACACGCCCTTCAGGCCCTTCTCGGTCATGGCGAACACGCCCAGTTCGTTCACCGCGCCGAAGCGGTTCTTGATGGCCCGCACCAGGCGGAAGCTCGACTGGGTGTCGCCCTCGAAGTACAGCACGGTGTCGACGATGTGCTCGAGCACGCGCGGGCCGGCCAGCGCGCCCTCTTTGGTGACGTGGCCGACCAGGATGATGGTCACCCCGGTCTGCTTGGCCACCCGGGTCAGCTGGGCGGCGCACTCGCGCACCTGGGCCACCGAGCCGGGGGCCGAGCTCAGGGCGTCCGAGTACAGGGTCTGGATCGAGTCGATCACCGCCACGTCGGGCTTGAGGTCGGCCAGGGTGCCGAGAATCTTCTCGAGCTGGATCTCGGCCTGCAGCTTGAGCTCCTTGGCGTCCACCGCCAGGCGGCGCGCGCGCAGCGCGATCTGGGCGCCGGACTCCTCGCCGCTGACATACAAGGTATTGCGCGCCGCCGCCAGGTTGGACAGCGCCTGCAGCAGCAGGGTCGACTTGCCGATGCCGGGGTCGCCGCCGATCAGCACCACGCCGCCCGCCACCAGGCCGCCGCCCAGCACGCGGTCGAATTCCTCGATACCGGTGCCGAAGCGCGGCACGTCGATCGCTTCGATGTCCTTGAGCGAGAGCACCGGAGCGGTCTGCGCCAGGCTGCGGTGCTGGGTCTGGGACATGCGGTTCACGCCGGGCGTGTCCACCACGGTCTCGACCATCGTGTTCCAGGCCTTGCAGTCCTGGCACTGGCCGGTCCAGCGGCTGGAGATCGCGCCGCAGTCGCTGCAGGTGTAATTCGTCTTTGCCTTAGCCATCGCTTCCCATTCTTCCTTCGCAGACGCGCACGCGCGGCGCCAGTGCGCACATCAGCTCGTAGCCGATGGTGCCGGCCGCCTGCGCCACCTCGTCGATCGGCAGGCCGTCGCCCCACAGGGTGACCTTGCTGCCCACGCGGGCATTGGCCACCGGACTCAAGTCCACCGTCATCATGTCCATCGAGACCCGGCCCACCACCGCGGTGCGCACCCCGTCCACGATCACCGGGGTGCCGTGCGGGGCGTGGCGCGGGTAGCCGTCGGCGTAGCCGCAGGCGACCACGCCCACCGTCATGCGGCGCTCGGCCTCGAAGCGGCTGCCATAGCCCACCGTGTCGCCCGGCGCCAGCTCCTGGATGCCGATGATCTCGGAGCGCAGGGTCATGGTCGGGCGCAGGCCGTAGTCCTGGGCGCTGCGGCCGCCCGGGGTGCCGCCATAGAGCATGATGCCGGGACGGACCCAGTCGCTGTGCAGGCGCTCGCCCAGCTCGGGCTGGTGCAGCACCCCGCCCGAATTGGACAGGCTGCGCTCGCCCGGCAGCTCGCCTGCGCCCAGTTCGAAGCGGCGCAGCTGCTCGCCGATCGACAGGCGCGGATGCTCCAGCTCGTCGGCGTTGGCGAAGTGGGTCATGTGGGTGATGTTGCGGACGCCGGGGATGGCGCGCAGGCGCCGGTAGGCGGCCGCGTAGTCCTCGGGCCGGAAGCCGAGCCGGTTCATCCCGGTGTTCATCTTGAGGTGCACGTCGATCGGGCGGTACAGCTGCGTGTATTCGAGCATCTTGATCTGTTCGATGCAGTGGACCGCGCTATTGATATTATGTTCCGCCAGCAGGGGCACGTCGGAGGCGTCGAAGATCCCCTCCAGCAGCAGGATGGGCTTGATCCAGCCGGCCTCGCGCAGGCGCACCGCGTTCTCGGTCTCCACCAGGGCCAGGCCGTCGGCCTGGGCGAAGCCGCGCATACCGCGCTCCAGGCCGTGCCCGTAGGCGTTGGCCTTGACCACCGCCCACAGCTTGGACATGGGGGCGCAGCTGCGCGCGCGGCCCAGGTTATGCTGCATGGCGTCGAGATGAATGGTGGCGCTCAGGGGACGTGGCATGGCTGAAAAACGGGTTTTCCGCTGATCGTGAACGAAACCGTCTATTTTACCGGAGCGTGCACGGCCGTGCTTTTGTTCCTTTGGCGCGGCGACCTTTCATGGTATAAAGCAACTCGGACCAGTTTTTAAGCTTATCGAATGAACCGTGGTTTCTATACCATCATGGCGGCGCAGTTCTTCTCGTCGCTGGCGGACAATGCACTCTTGTTTGTTGCAATCAGTCTGCTGACGGCGATGAACGCCCCGGCTTCGCTGACGCCGCTGCTGAAGCTTTCATTCGTCCTCTTCTACGTCCTGCTGGCCGCCTTCGTCGGCGCCTTCGCCGACTCCCTGCCCAAGGGTCGCGTGATGTTCATCGCGAACCTGATCAAGATCTTCGGCTGCGCGCTGATGTTCCTCACCGTGCACCCCCTGCTTTCCTATGCCGTGGTCGGCTTCGGCGCCGCGGTCTATTCGCCCGCCAAGTACGGCATCCTGACCGAACTGCTGCCGCCCGAAAAGCTGGTCCCGGCCAACGGCTGGATCGAGGGCCTGACCGTGATGTCGATCATCCTCGGCACCGTGCTGGGCGGCGCCCTGGTCAGCGATCGCGGCGGCGCCTTCCTGCTCGGCATCGACCCCCTGCCCGGCATCGACACCGGCATCACCACCGGCGCCGAGGCGGCGATGGCGGTGGTGGTCGGGATCTACGTGCTGGCCGCCCTGTTCAATCTGCGCATCCCCGACACCGGCGCCCGCTACGAGCACCAGGAGCGCAACCCGGCCAAGCTGATCGCCGATTTCGCCAACTGCTCGGCCACCCTGTGGCGCGACAAGCTGGGCCAGATCTCGTTGGCCGTGACCACCTTGTTCTGGGGCGCCGGCGCCACCCTGCAGTTCATCGTGCTGAAATGGGCCGAGCGCTCGCTGCACATGCCGCTCGACAAGGCGACCAACCTGATCGGCGTGGTCGCGATCGGCGTGGCCCTGGGCGCGGCGATGGCGGCGCGCATAATCCCGCTGCGCAAGTCCCTGACCGTGATCCCGCTCGGCATCATCATGGGACTGGTGGTGTGCGTGATGGTCTTCGTGCACTCGGTGAACATCGCCTATCCGCTGCTGGCCCTGATCGGTTTCCTGTCCGGCTTCTTCGTGGTGCCGATGAACGCGCTGCTGCAGCACCGCGGCCACGTCCTGATGAGCGCCGGCCACTCGATCGCGGTGCAGAACTTCAACGAGAACCTGTCGATCCTGACCATGCTCGCGGCCTATGCGATCATGATCACGCTGAACCTCGACCTCGACGTGATCATCGTGATCTTCGGCATGTCGGTGGCCGGCATCATGTTCCTGATCCAGCGCCGCCACCTGGCCAACCAGCGCGAGCACGACGCCCTCGGCCTGATCGGCGAGGGCAAGCACTGATCCTCAGGCGGGCGCCTGGCCGACCGGCTTCACCATGCGCAGGGCCGCGGCGCGCTCGCGCCAGTCGTTGGGCACGATGAAACCGCGCTCCACCTCCTCGATCCAGCCGCCCTGGCGGCGCGCCACCGCCACCAGCACCGGCGTGGCGGATTCTTCGAACTGCCAGGCCAGCTCCTGCATCAGCTGACCGCGCTCCAGCATCCACACCGCCGAGGCGGCGCGAAACGGCGCCAGCCATTGCAGGCGGGGCAAAATCAGGAATTCCTCTCCCGCCACCTCGTCCAATTCGTCCAGCGGGCACCAGAAGCCGCGGCAATGCCCTGCCGCGATGCCTTGCATGCGCGGCCAGCTGCCGCGCGGGTAGAACAGCCAGCCCTTGACCAGCGCCCTGGCGCGCGCCACCGGGCGCGGCAGGATGGCCTGGGCCGCCGGGTGCTCGCCCAGCGAGAGCTGGCGCTCGAACACCTTGCGCATCTTCCGGCCCAGGCTGTCGGCCAGGTTGGGGCCGACCAGGGCGTCGAAGTCCTGCTCCCCGTCACCGTCGAGCAGATAGAACTTGGTGGCGAATTCGATGTGCTCGACCGCGTCCGGGCCGGCGTCGAGGAGGAAGTCGAATTCGCCGACGGTGTCGTTGCGGCTGGCGCGCACCTGCAGGCCGTGGGCCACCAGGCTGCCCTGGCTGGCAAAGTAGAAGGCCATCAGCTTTTCGGCGTACAGGCCGAGGCGGGTGTAGTTCCTGGCGCCGAGCGCGGCATCGAGTTCGGCGGGATCCTGGTCGAGGCGCGCCAGCCAGGCGGCGACGTCCGGGCTCACCGGACCGAGCGAGGCGATGCGCCCGGCCCAGAGCGGGTCCTGGGCGTCGAGCAGGTCGGGAGCGTCGAGCAGCCAGGCCAGGGCGCGCACCCGGGCGCGCCGCAACTGGCCCCAGCGGCGGTGAAAACCTTGCTGGTAAGTCTCTTCAGCCCTGTCCGGCATCGAGCGACCTCGCCCGGCACAGGTCGGCCCATGCGAGCGCCTTGTCCTGGCCGCGCCGCAGCAGTTCGCCCGGATGCAGGGTGGCCACCAGCGGCACCCCGGCCAGCGCGTGGACCGCGCCGCGCACCCCGGCCAGGGGCTCGGTGAGCGCGCGGCCAAGCAGGCCGTTGGCCGCCACCTGGCCCAGGGTCAGCACCGTGACGGCGCCGCTCAGGGCCAGTTCGCGCTCCAGGTAGGGGCGGCAGGCCGCCACCTCCTCGGCGGTGGGCGCGCGGTCGCCGCCGCTGGCGCTCACCGGACGGCATTTCACCAGCGGCGTCACGTAGGCATCGCGCTCGCGCGACAGGCCGACCGCATGCAGCATGTTGTCGAGCAGCTTGCCGGCCTCGCCCGACAAGGGCTGGCCGGCCGCCTCGTCCTGGGCCCCGGGGGTGCCGGCCGCGACCAGCCAGCGCGCCTGGCGCGGACCGGCGCCGAACATCGGCTTGTGCTTGTCGCTGCAGGCGCCGCAGCGGCGGCAATTGGCCACCGCCAGGCGCAGCGCGGCCCAGTCCATGCGCGCCACCTCGGGCTCGCCCTCCTCGACCGCGGCCTCGTCCCAGGCCGCTTCGCCCGCGCCGGCCGCCGGCGCAGGCGCCGGGGTGGCGGGAGCCGCCGCACCTGGCAATCCTGATGGCGCTCCCGGCGGCACTGCTTGCGGCACTGCTTGCGGAACTGCTTGCGGCGCTGCCTGCGCCCCCGGCGCGGCGGGCGCCGCCGCGGGCACGGCGGCGTCCGCCACCACGTCCACCTCGTCCGGCACGGCCTCGCCGGCGGCCGGCGCCGCGCTGCGCAGCCGCCACAGCGGGCCGATGCCCATCTCGGTCAGGAACAGGGCGTCGCGTTGGCTGATCGTCTTCATAGCTCGAGCCTCATCACGATGGCGTCTTCGCGGCCGGCGGGACCGGCCGGGTAATATCCCTTGCGGCGTCCGATCTGCTCGTAGCCGTAGCGCTGGTAGACCGCCAGCGCTCGCTCGTTGGAGGGGCGCACCTCGAGCAGCACCGAGGCCATGCCGCGCTCCTGCGCGCGCGCTGCGATGCGGTCGAGCAGCTGGCGGCCCAGGCCCTGGCGCTGACAGGCGGCGGCCACCGCGACGTCGAGCAGGTGGGCTTCGTCGAGCGCGTACATCAGCAGATAGTAGCCGACCAGGGCCCCGTCCTGCGCGCGCACAGTCCAGCAGTCATAGCCGCTGGCGACCGAATCGACGAAGTTGGCGCGGGTCCAGGGAAAGGGAAAGACCGATCGTTCGAGCGCCCATACCTCGTCCACGTCGCCCTGGGTCATGGGCGCGTAGACCAGCGCGGAATCCTTGGGCACCGCGCTCATGCGTCGGCCTTCGCGGCATTGATGGCCTGGCGCTCGGCGCTGGTATAGGCCACCTTGTTGCGCAAATAGATGGGCTGGGCCTGGGCCGCGGGCACGCCCTGCCCGTTCGCCAGCGCGGCCACGCCCAGGCACGCCAGTTCCTGGGCGTGCGGGACGATGTCGGCCAGGGCGCCCGCCGCGAAGGGCTGGCCGGCGAAGGCCTCGGGATAGGCGGAAAAACCGTTGCCGCAGGCCTGCAGCCCGGGGGCGTCGAGCGGGGCCACGGCGCCGGGGGCCGACAGGCACGGGGCCGCCAGCTCGCGCCAGGCGCCGCCCTCGTGGCGGTACTGCGCCCAGTACACCTCGCCCATGCGCGCATCCAGCACGGCCAGCACCTCGGTGGCGCCGGTGCGGGCGCGGCAGGCCTCGGCCATCGCCTCCAGGGTCACCAGCGGCAGCACCGGCAGGCCCAGCCCGTAGGCCAGGCCCTGGGCCACGCCGCAGGCGGTACGCACCCCGGTGAAGGAGCCGGGGCCGGCGCCGAAGGCGAGCGCGTCGACCTGGGCCAGCTGCAGGCCGGCTTCGGCCAGCAGTTCCTGGACCATCGGCAGCACCGCTTGCGAGTGGGTCCGCACGCCCGAGGAGGCGCGCACGTGCATCGCGTCGCCGGCCAGCAGGGCGCAGGACGCGAGTTCGGAGGAGGTTTCGATTGCGAGGATATTGGGCATGCCGTATTTTAACCGCTCGGGCGGCTTGAAACCACGGCCCTGGCCTGCTGCGCGCCCCGCGTGGTGGGCTTGCGCAGCAGGCCCGGGGCTGGCGGGCGCGCATCCGCGCAACGCGGTAGAATGCCGCTCATGCATAGCCTGACCCTCGATTCCACCACCCGCGACACCATCGCCGGCGCCCTCGACGGCGACCGCTGGACGGTCGCCTGCCTGTGCGCCGCCTGGTGCGGCACCTGCTCGAGCTACCGCGCCACCTTCGAACAGCTGGCCGCGCGCCATCCCGACAAGCATTTCGTCTGGATCGACATCGAAGACCAGGCCGATCTCATGGGCGACCTCGACGTCGACAACTTCCCCACCCTGCTGCTGCAGCGCGGCGACACCGTCGCCTTCTTCGGCGCCATGCTGCCCGACGGGGCCGTCGCCGACCGCCTGATCCAGGCCCAGGCCGCCCTCGACGAGGCCGAACTGGCGCGCCTGGCCCAGTCGAGCGACGAACGGCGCGCCTGGCAGCGCGACTGCAACCTGCGCGCGCTGCTGGCGGACGGCTAAGCGAGGCGCAGCGGCAGGCTGCGCAGGCGCTGGCCGGTCAGCTTGAACACCGCCGCCGCCACCGCCGGCGCCACCGGCGGCACGGCCGGCTCGCCCACCCCTTCCGGATGCGCGGCGCTCGGCAGGATCACCGTCTCGACTTCGGGCGCCTGGGCCATGCGCAGCACCGGATAGTCGCCAAAATTGCTCTGCTCGACCCGGCCCTGCCTGAGCGTGATCTCGCCGCCCAGCGCCGCCGACAGGCCGAACACCACCGCCGACTCCACCTGCTGGGCGACGATGTTGGGGTTGACCACGATCCCGCAGTCAATCGCGCACACCACCCGGTGCACCCGGATCTCCTTGCCCTCGACCGAGACCTCGGCCACCTGGGCCACCGTGCTGCCGAAGGAGCGGTGCAGCGCCACCCCGTGGGCGCGCCCGTCCTCCGGCTGGCCGGCCGCCTTCAGGGCGGCGTCCAGCACCGCCAGCGCGCCGGGGTGGTGGCGCAACAGTTCGCGCCGCAGGTCCACGCTGTCGCGCCGGGCCGCATGCGCCACCTCTTCCAGGAAGCCCTCCTTGAAGAAGGCGTTGTGCGAATGGCCGACCGAGCGCCAGTAGCCGATCGGCACCGGGCTGTCGACGATCACGTGTTCGATGCGCTGGTTGGCGAAGGCGTACTGGTGGTCGTACGCGCCCTCGGCCGTGGTCTTGTCCGGTCCCACGCCGGGCAGGCCGAGATTGCGCGGGAAGTACTGGTGGCCGATCGCCCCGCTGGCCGACTTGCTGGACCAGGCCAGCAGATTGCCCCGGGCGTCCAGGTGGGCGCGCAGGCGCGCCAGCGCCGCCGGGCGGTAGACGTCGTGGGTGGTGTCGTCCTCGCGGGTCCAGATCAGTTGCACCGGCTTGCCTTCGAGGCTGGCGGCCACCGCCACCGCCTGGGCCACCATGTCGACTTCGAGGCGGCGGCCGAAACCGCCGCCCAGCAGCATCACCTCGATCTCGACCTGCTCGCGGCCGACCCCGGCCACGCGCGCCGCCACGTCCACCGCGACGCTCGGCACCTGGGTCGAGGCCCACAGCTTGAGCCTGCCGCCCACGAGCTGGGCGGTGCAGTTGATCGGCTCCATCGTCGCGTGCGCCAGGAAGGGCGCGCGGTATTCGGCGCTGACCGTCATCGCGACGCCTTCCTGCTCGACCGAGCCGCTCTCGAAGTAGACGTGGCCGCTCTCGTCCTCGAGGGCGCGCGCCAGCTCGTCGAACAGGCCCTCGCTCGACAGGCGCGCGTGCTCGCCCTCGTCCCAGGTGACCGGCAGCGCGGCGGCGGCCTGGCGCGCCTGCCACCAGGTGGCGGCCACCACCGCCACGCCGGCCCCGGCGCCGGTGCGTCCGCCCGGCGCGGGCGAGATGTCGGTCACCGCCAGCACGCCCGGCATGGCGCGCACGCGCGCCGCGTCGAAGCTGGCCAGCCGGCCGCCCACCACCGGCGACATCCGCAGCGCCGCGTACACGAGGCCCGGCGGGCGGGCGTCGATGCCGAAGCGCGCGCTGCCGTCGACCTTGGCGCGGCTGTCCAGGCGCGGCGCCGGCTTGCCGATCAGGCGGAAGGCGGAAGGCTCCTTGAGGCGCACCTCGTCCACCCCGATGTCCTGGCCCAGCCGGGCGGCGTCGGCGGCGAGCGCCCCGTAGCCGGCGCGCCGGCCGTCTGCGTGGATCACGAAGCCGTCTTCGGTGCGGCAGGCGCCCGGCTCGGCCTTCCAGCGCGCGCAGGCAGCCTTGATGAGCATGGCGCGCGCCACCGCGCCGGCCTCGCGCATCGGCATCCAGGCGTCGCGCACGCTGCTCGAGCCGCCGGTGAACATGATGCCCAGCTCGCGCCCGAGCTTGGCCGCCAGCCAGTTGGCGCCCTGGCGCAGGCTGCCCGCGTCGTCCGGGTGGAAAGGCAGGGTCTCGCGCATCACGGTGAGGTTGGCGAAGATCTTGTCGATCGGCGCGGCGGCCACGCGCACGTGCGACAGCGGCAGGTCGAGCTCCTCAGCGACCAGCATCGGCAGCGCGGTGTGCACGCCCTGCCCCATCTCGCTGCGCGGCACCACCACCGAGACCGCGCCATCGGGCGCGATCGCGACCCAGCCGTTGAGCGCGACCGCGCCGTCCTTCAGCGCCAGCGGCGCAGCGGTGTGCAGGCGCTGGCGCGGCGGCTGCACGCCCCAGCCGACCAGCAGCGCGCCGCCGGCCAGCAGGCCTCCGAGCAGGAAGCGCCGGCGGCCGCGCCTGGCCGGCAGGGCGGGGTCAAGCTGGGGTGCCGGCGCCTGCACCAGCTTCAAGTGCCTCGTCATGCGGGTGTCCCCATCGTGCCAGCACCTCTTGCGCGGGTACCGGCTTGCTGTACAGGTAACCCTGCGCCCGGTTGCAACCGTGGCGCAGGAGGAAAGCGGCCTGCTGCTCGCACTCGACGCCTTCGGCGATCACGGACAGGTTCAGGCTCTTGCCGAGCTGGATGATCGCGATCGCGATCGCCTCGTCGTTGGCGTCGGTCGAGATGTCCTTGATGAAGCTGCGGTCGATCTTGAGGGTCTGGACCGGCAGCTGCTTCAGGTAGGCCAGCGAGGAGTAGCCGGTGCCGAAGTCGTCGATCGCCAGGCCCACGCCGACCGCGGCCAGTTCCTTGATGGACTGGAGCGCATCGCCGGTGTTCATGATGACCGATTCCGTGACTTCGAGCTGCAGGCGCGAGGCCGCCAGCCCGGCCTGCTCCAGCACCGCGGCCACGGTGGCGGCGATGCCGGCGCGCTCGAACTGGCGCACCGACAGGTTGACTGCGATCTTCGGCACCTGCAGGCCCTGGCGCTCCCAGGCCACCATCTGGCGGCAGGCTTCGGCCAGCACCCACTGGCCGAGCTGGCCAATGAAGCCGGTGTCCTCGGCCAGCGGGATGAAACGGTCGGGCGTGACCAGCCCGAGTTCCGGGTTCAGCCAGCGCACCAGGGCTTCGACGCCGATCAGGCGCCCGGTGTCGATCTCGACCTGCGGCTGGTAGACCAGGTAGATCTCGTTCTTCTCGATCGCGCGGCGCAGCAGCGCCTCCAGGCGCAGGCGCTCGACGCCCTCGCCGCTCATCGAAGGCGCGTACAGGGCGTAGCCGTTGCGCCCGCGCGCCTTGGCCTGGTACATGGCGACGTCGGCGTTACGGATCAGCATGTTCAGGTCCGCGGCGTCCTGGGGGAACAGGCTGATGCCCACGCTGCCGGTGACGAACAGCTCGTAGCCGGAGACCAGGAAGGACTGCTGGAACATGGCGACCAGCTTCTCGGCCACGGTGGTGGCGCCGGCCGCCCCGTCGACGTCCTCGAGCAGGACGATGAACTCGTCGCCGCCCAGGCGCGCCAGGGTGTCGCCCTCGCGCAGGCAGGCCGTGAGCTGGCTGCTGACCTGCTTGAGCAGCTCGTCGCCGACGTGGTGGCCGAGGGTGTCATTGACGTTCTTGAAGCGGTCCAGGTCGATGAACAGCACCGCCAGCTGCTCGCCGTCGCGCGCCGCGCGCGTCATCGCGTGCTGCAGGCGGTCGTGGAACAGCAGGCGGTTGGGCAGCGCCGTCAGCGGGTCGTGGTGGGCCAGGTGGTCGAGCTTGTCCTGCGATTCCTTGACCTTGGTGATGTCGCTGAACACGCACACGTAATGGGTGATCGCGTCGAGGTCGTCGCGCACGGCCGACACGGTGAGCCATTCGAGATAGACCTCGCCGTTCTTGCGCACGTCCCACAGCTCGCCGCGCCAGAATCCGGTCTCGGCCAGGTCGCGCCACAGGGCGCGGTAGACCTCCTCGCCGTTGCGGGTGCCGCGCGTCAGGCTCGAATGCTGGCCCACCGCCTCGGCTTCGCCGTAGCCGGTGATGCGGGTGAAGGCCGGATTGACGGCGACGATGCGCCCCTGCACGTCGAGCACCATGACGCCGTCGGCGATGTGCTCGAGCACGGTCGCCGACAGGCGCAGCTTTTCCTCGGCCTGCTTGCGCTCTGTGATGTCGGCGAAGACCCAGATGCTGCCCTCGTGCGGCCGGGCCGGATCGAGGGCGCAGCCGCTCATCAGGCACCAGAACAGGCTGCCGTCGCGGCGCCGGAACTGACGCTCCTCGCCGTTGTAGCCGCCCTGCTCCAGGCGCGGATACTGTTCGGTCGAGGCGCGCGCGTAGTCGAGCGGACTCGGGTACAGCTGCTCGGTCGAGCTGCCCACCAGCTCCCCTTCGCCGTAGCCGAACAGCTCCTCGCCGCGGCGGTTGGCCGACACCACGCGCCGCTGGCGCACGAACAGCACGCCGAACATGACGTTGTCCAGGATCGCGCCCTGCTCGGTGAGCAGGGCCTCGATGCGCATCTCGTTGTGCTTGCGCTCGCTGATGTCGTAGATGATGCCGTCCACCCGGAAGGCCTCGCTGCCGGGCGCGCCCAGCGGCTGGCCGCTTTCCAGCACCCAGCGCTCGATGCCGCCGGCGTCGACGATGCGGTATTCGATCTCGTAGGCGCGTCCGGCCATCACCGCTTCCTTGGCCACGTGGCGATGCATGCGCCGGTCCTCGGGATGGATGATGTCGGCCCAGTGGTCGGTGGTGGCGCGCATGAAGCGCTCGGCCGGGTAGCCCGAGATTTCCTCGATGGCGTCGCTGACGAAGTCGATCGCCCCGCCCGGACGGGCGCGGAACACCGCGCCGGGAATCTGGGTGACGATGGTGCGGAACTGTTCCTCGCGCCGGCCGATGTCGGTGAACAGGTCGCGGATCGCCATGCGCATGCGTTCCATCTGCTGGCCCAGGCGTCCCAGCTCGTCGTCGCCGGCCAGCGCCAGCGGGGTCTCGAAGTCGCCGCGGCCGAGGCGGTCGGAAAAGCCGGTCAGGGTGCGCAGCGGCTGCAGCAGGCGGCGCTTGAGCAGCAGCGCGATCAGCAGCAGCGACACCCCGAGCTGCAAGGCCAGCACCAGCGCATAGTTGCGCTGCTTGGCGCGCAGCTCCTGCTGGCTGCGCCAGTCGTCCATCTCGAGCAGGACGCGGCCGATGTGCTGGCCGCGCACCACGATGTCGCGCTCGGCGCGATAGAGCCGGCCCTGGGGCGGCTGCGCGGCATGGGTGTCGATGAAGCCGCCTTCGGCGCCGCGCACCTCGACGCGCACCACGGCCGGGTCGCGCATCACCGAGTCCACCAGCGAGCGCGCGGCCTCGACGTTCATGTCCCACAGCGACTCCTGCATGCCCAGGGCCAGGATCTCGGCCTTGCGCTGCAGCGACTCCTCGAGCAGCGCGGCGGCGGCCTCGCGCTCCTGCACTCCGACCAGCAGGTAACTGCCGACCACGGCCGGCACCGCCAGGCCGCCGAACACGACCAGCAGCAGCGCGCCGTAGATGGAGCGGCCGTAGAGCCGCTTCAGGCGGTTGGGCAAGGCACGGAGATCGATGCGGGGCATGGGCATGACGGCGGCACGGGTTTGCCCGGACGTGGTGGGCCGGACATTCGGTAAATTGCAATGCGAATTGTCAGATTATGCACATAAGCTTTCCGTGCGTCACTAACTATGCCATATAGCTAGCGGTTCACAGGCCTGGCGCGGTGCAGTGTGTCTGCACGGCGCGACAAGACTTGTTATGATTGAATTCTTTCGAAGGAGAAACCCATGAGCATGACCATGTATGCGGCCACCGTGCCGGTCTTCCGCCAGATCCTGAACAGCCTGGCCGCGGTGCTGGAGAAGGCCGAAGCCCACGCCCAGGAACACCGCATCGAGCCGGACGCCCTGCTCCAGGCGCGCCTGTTCCCGGACATGTTCCCGCTGGTGCGCCAGGTGCAGATCGCCGCCGACTTCGCCAAGGGCACGACCGCGCGCCTGGCCGGCGTGCCGGTGCCGAGCTACGAGGATAACGAAGGCACTTTCTCCGAGCTGCAGCAACGCATCACCAAGACTCTCGGTTTCATCGACAGCGTGGCGGAGGCGGAGGTGAACGCGGGGGATACGCGCGCGATCACCCACGGTACGGGCGAGCGGGCGCGGCATTTCCCGAATGGGCAGTCGTACGTGACGCGCTTCGCGCTGCCGAATTTCTTCTTCCACGTGACCACCTCGTATGCGATTCTGCGGCATAACGGGGTGCCGATCGGGAAGAAGGACTATATCGGGCAGTACGAGTAACGGAAACGGACGCAGTCCATTTACTAAGTTAACCTGAGCACGCTAACAAGTTAGCTTCAGCACGCTAGTCAGTTAGCCGTAGAACGTCATTCCGGCGAAGGCCGGAATCCAAGTTTGCTCGCACGACTGCGCGAATAAACTTGGATCCCGGCCTTCGCCGGGATGACGTTCTGAGGATGGCTGGTGAATGACGCCGCGCGGCTGCGCGGACTTTCGAGGTGACGTTCCGGGCCGGCTGGCGAATGTGGCCGCGCTGCTGCACGGACTTCCGGGATGACGTTCCGGAGCCGGCTGGAGAATATGGTCGCGCGGCTGCGCGGACTTCAGGGATGACGTTCCGAAGCCGGCTGGTGAATGACGCCGCGCGGCTGCGCGCACTTTCTACCGGCGCGCCGGCAGGGTGAGCGATCGGCCGACCCGTCCAAGCCCAGCCGTCAGGTATTCCTGCGCGGATACCCCTGCGCCAGAATCCGCTGCCACACCACTTCCTTCTGTTCCTTGCTCATCGAGACCCAGTTCGCCACCTCGGCGACGGTCCGCCCGCAGCCGCGGCATACCTCGTCGAAGGTGGTCGAGCACACCGCCACGCAAGGCGTGTCGGGCCGTTCCGGCGGTGCGCCGGCCTCAGCGCGCGGGGCCGACATCGAGCTTGTCCCAGCCTTCATGGCCGAGCTTTTCCATGGTGTCGATATTCTTCTCGAAAATATCGGCCGCATCCGGGAAGGCTTCCACCGCCCGGGCGATGCTGTCCTCGCGCAGCAGGTGCAGGATGGGGTAAGGCGCGCGGTTGGTGTAGTTCGAAATGTCGTTCACGTCGGTGTCGGCGAACTGGTAGTGCGGGTGGAAACTGGCCACCTGCAGCTCGCCCTCGAGCTGCATGTCCTCGACGGCCGCATCGGCCACGTCCAGGAATTCGTTGTAATCCTCGAAATCGTTCAGCACGAAGGGATGGATCAGCAGGGTCGTATCGACCTGCTCGGGATCGGTATCCGACAGGCGCTGCAGCTCGTCCATCAGGGTTTCGAGCAGGGCCTCGGGCGTGGTGGCGTTCGAGACGACGTAACGCACCTGCTCCTTGACGTAGACCGATTTGGCGAAGGGGCAGAGATTCAGGCCGATGACGGCCCGCTCCAGCCAGCGGCGGGTCGCGGCGATGATGGCCTCATCGTCCGCATTCAGGTTGGCAGTGCTCATGTGGAACTTTCTAAAAACGGTGCGTACGGCAGACCCCGGATTGTACGCACTCTTTGCGCCCCCTCATAGATTGACAGGCTGGCAAGGATAAGGTTCATCAGTAGATGAGCCTGTGCTGCGAGGCCGCCCCCCTTCGCCATACCCCCACCGGTATGCGCGAAAAGGAGGCCCGCACGGGGCCAAAAAACGGGAAAATTCCAGATACTCCCGGCATCATCTGTTTATATGATGTCAAATTGCGAAAATGACCAAGGCAGGGATTTTTGTAACGGCGGCGGATTATTTCTTGACTGACTCGCGAATTCATCCGTACACTGCCCTCTTGATTCTCGTCCGTTCGTTCCTGGACGCAACACTGGACACGCTATGCACGACACGACACGCCACACCGCAGCCCTGGCAGCGCTGGCCCTCCTGGCCGCCGCTCCCCTGAGTCAAGCGATGGATACGCCGTCCGCACCCGCCCTGCAGGCGGGAGCCGCCGCAAACGCCCGTCCCGTTCTGCCGCAGGCCCTGGCGCCGCTCAAGACGGACATCAAGGCCGACGAATACCGTGAAACCGACCTCTGGGCCCGTATCCGCAGCGGCTACGCGATTCCCGACGTCGACAACAACCTGGTCAACCGCCACGCCCAGTGGTACAGCGCCCGCCCGGACTACCTGGCGCGCATCTCGGGCCGCGCCTCGCTCTACCTCTACCACGTGGTGCAGGAGCTGGAAAAGCGCGGCATGCCGACCGAACTGGCCCTGCTGCCGGTGATCGAATCGGCCTTCAATCCGCAGGCCTTGTCGAGCGCCAACGCGGCCGGCATCTGGCAGTTCGTGCCGGGCACCGGCAAGGATTTCGACCTCAAGCAGAACATGTTCAAGGACGAGCGCCGCGGCGTGCTGGCCTCGACCGACGCCGCCCTCACCTACCTGCAGCGCCTGTACACCATGTTCGGCGACTGGCACCTGGCCCTGGCTGCGTATAACTGGGGCGAGGGCAATGTTCAGCGCGCCATCAAGAAGAACCAGGCGGCCGGCAAGCCGACCGACTTCGAGAGCCTGGCCGAGCTGATGCCCGCCGAGACCCGCAACTACGTGCCCAAGCTGCAGGCGGTCAAGAACATCGTGGCGGCCCCCAACCAGTTCGGCGTCGCGCTGCCGGCGATCGACAACCAGCCCTACTTCACCGCGGTCGACAAGACCAGCGACATCGACCTCGCGGTCGCGGCCCAGCTGGCCGAGATGTCGATCGACGAATTCAAGGCCCTGAACCCACAGTTCAAGAAGCCGGTCATCACCGGCGGCGAAAAGACCAAGATCCTGCTGCCCAAGGAAAACGCCGAGAAATTCCAGGTCAACCTGGCCCAGTTCGGCAAGGCGCTCTCGTCCTGGACCACCCACACCATCACCAGCGCCAAGGTCAGCATCGCCTCGCTGGCCTCGAAGTTCGGCACCACGCCGGAAGTCATCCGCCAGGCCAACAACATCCCGGACCGCACCGTGCTCAAGGCCGGTTCGACCATCCTGGTGCCCAAGACCTCGGCCAATGCGCACAGCGACATCGCCGAGAACATCATCGACAATGCGGTGGTGGCCTTCGAGGCGGAGCGCACGGCGCGCAAGGGCAAGCTGTCCGGCAACCAGCGCTTCAAGACCAAGGCCGGCGTGACCAGCACCAAGAAGTCGCGCAACACCAGTTCCCAGCGCAAGCGCCGCTGAGCTTGACACTAGAGCAAGAACGCACACGGCCGCGGCCGGGTGCGTGCACGCTTTACGAAAAACCTGTATAGTACGGTTTGTGCGCTGCAAGAATCCGTCAACGAAGCACGGCGTCAGCGCACCGGTTATCACTAACCCATAGCAGCATCGCAAACCCAGGCGGCTCTTTCGAGCGCCTCCCATAAAGCCCTCCGCCCTGCGTGTCGTTGTCAGACACAGTCCCGGCGCAAAGCTTTTGTGCCGAAATTTCTTTCATTTCTGAGTCATTTCGTTTGTCGGTTCGCGTTGCTTTTTTGCGTTCGCTTTCCAAGCGCGAGCGCGCATGATTTATTCCGAAAGAGTTAGAACACAATGAGTTTTGAAGCACTAGGCTTACACGCAGCTATCGTCAAGGCAGTGGCCGACACGGGTTACACCAACCCGACCCCGGTCCAGGAGCAGGCCATCCCTGCCGCCATCGCCGGCCGCGACCTGCTGGTCTCCTCGCAAACCGGTTCGGGCAAGACCGCGGCGTTCATGCTGCCGGCCCTGCACCAGCTGGCGAGCAGCGAAGCCGCGCCCGCAGCCAAGACCCCTGCGCAAGAAGCGCAGTCGGCCCGCGCACGCGGCGAACGCGTCCGTTTCAAGCCGGCCCAGCCGAAAATGCTGGTCCTGACCCCGACCCGCGAGCTGGCCCTGCAGGTGACCACCGCGACCGAGCAGTACACCGCGCACATGCGCCGCATCCGCACCGTCTCGATCCTTGGCGGCATGCCCTATCCGAAACAGATGCAGCTGCTGGCCAAGAACCCTGAAGTCCTGGTCGCGACCCCGGGCCGCCTGATCGACCACATGGAGTCGGGCAAGATCGACTTCTCCCAGCTCGAGATCCTGGTGCTGGACGAGGCCGACCGCATGCTGGACATGGGCTTCATCGAAGACATCGAGAAGATCGTCGCCGCGACCCCGGACAGCCGCCAGACCATGCTGTTCTCGGCCACCCTGGACGGCGTGGTGGGCAACATGGCGCGCCGCATCACCAAGGACCCGATGGTGATCCAGATCGCCAGCGCGACCCAGCGCCACGAGAACATCGTGCAGAAGGTGCACTTCGTCGACGACCTGTCGCACAAGAACCGCCTGCTCGACCATCTGCTGCGCGACGACACGCTGGACCAGGCCGTGGTGTTCACCGCCACCAAGCGTGACGCCGACATGATCGCCGACCGCCTGAACATCGCCGGCTTCGCCGCCGCCGCCCTGCATGGCGACATGCACCAGGGCGCGCGCAACCGCACCCTGGACAGCCTGCGCAAGGGCCGGGTCAAGGTGCTGGTGGCGACCGACGTCGCCGCGCGCGGCATCGACGTGCCGAACATCACCCACGTGGTGAACTACGACCTGCCGAAGTTCCCCGAGGACTACGTGCACCGCATCGGCCGTACCGGCCGCGCCGGCCGCAACGGCATCGCGATCTCGCTGGTGAACCACGCCGAAGGCATGAACGTGCGCCGCATCGAGCGCTTCACCCGCCAGCCGATCCCGGTCGACGTGGTGGAAGGCTTCGAGCCGAAGCGCGCTCCCGCGCCTGCGCGAGCAGGCTGGAAGCCGGGCGACGGCCGTCACGGCAAGCCGGGCCAGCGCAGCTTCGGCAAGCCCTCGGGTCCGCGTACCGGCGGCTACGAGCGTCCGCAGTACGCCGACCGCGCCCCGCGTGAAGGCCAGGGCGAGCGTCCGCAGTACGAAAGCCGCTTCGCCGACCGTGGTCCGCGCGAAGCCGGCCAGGCCGAGCGTCCGCAGCACCCGAACCGCTTTGCCGATCGTGGCCCGCGCGAAGGCGCGCCGCGCCACGGCGAGCAGCGCGACGCCCAGCGCCGCCCGGCCTTCGCCGACCGCGCCCCGCGTGACGGCCAGCGCCGCGAAGGCGGCTACAAGGGCGCGCACCCGCGCTCGATGGAAGGCGCGCGCCGCACCTTCGGCGACTGATCGCCCTCGCATCAACCAGAACGGCTGCCCTCGGGCAGCCGTTTTTCATTGGCGCCTCAGCCCGGCGCGCTCCAGCGCACCCGGCCGCGCAGCGGCGCCATGGCGCCTTCGCAGCGCTGCTCGAAGCGCAGGTCGACGTCGGCCAGCACACCCTGCACGAAACTGATTTTGTCGATCACGAACCAGCCGATGAGTGTGTTGCAGCCGCGGCCATCCCCGCTGAAGCTCAGGCCGCCCTTCACCGGATTGTGGAAGGGATAGCGGCGCAGGTCGCCGTAATAGCCCGGCTGCAGCTGGGTCAGCGAGTTCATGCCGGCGAAGTCGCCGCTGTACCAGCTCGCGCCGCCGATGTTCAGGACCAGGCGCGCGCCGACCGCGCTCAGCGCGAGCGTCGCGTTGGCGTCGGTGAAGGTGCGCGTCGCGCCGCCGCCGATGTAGTCGCCGGGTGAGCTCTCCAGGTAGACGTAGTTGCCGCTGGTCGGGGTGGCGCCCGCCGCGGGCCGCCACAGGCCCGCCGGCGGCGGCGCCACCGGTCCGGGCGGCGCCGTGGTGTCGCCGGCGCGCCAGCGGATCTTGCCGTGCAGCGCAGAAGCGCCGCCCTCGCAACGCTGTTCGAAGCGCAGGTCGAGCGCGGTCATCGTGCCGCCCGAATAGGCCACATGGTCGACCACCATCCAGCCCAGCAACTGGTTGCAGCCACGCCCCTCCCCGCTCCAGGACAGCCCGCCGCGCGCAGGGTTATGGAAGGGGTAGCGCTGCAGCGCGCCGTAAAAGCCGGTCTTGAGCTGCGCCAGGCTCGACATGCCGACGAATTCGCCCCGCCAGTCCTCGTCGCCCTCGACCCGCACGTTGACCTGGGCGCCGCTGCCCGCGATGCTCATGCTGGCGTTGGCCTGGGTGTAGGTGTAGACCCCGCCGCCACCGATGTAATCGCCCTGGGTGCTCTCCAGGTAGATGTAGTTGCCGGACGAGGGTGTGGCGCCGCTGGCCGGCTGCCACAACCCGGCCGGCGGCGTGCCCGGCCCCGGCGGCGCCGTCGAGTCGGCGGCGCTCCATCGCACCCGGCCACGCAGGGCGGGCACGCCGCCCTCGCAGTGCTGTTCGAAGCGCAGGTCGACGGCGGTGATGGCCGTGCCCTGGTAGCTGATGCTGTCGATCGCGAACCAGCCGGTGAGCTGGTTGCAGCCGCGCCCTTCGCCGCTCCACGACAGGCCGCCGCGCGCCGGGTCGTGGAAGGGATAGCGGGTCAGCCCGGCATAGTAGCCCGGCTGCAGCCGGGTGAGCGTGTTCATGCCGACGAACTGGCCGTCCCAGTTGTCGTCGCCGGTCACGCGCAACTGCAGCCCGGCCCCGAGCGGGCTCACGCTCAGCAGGCTGTCGGCGCCCGTGTACAGGCGCTGGCCGCCGCCGCCGATGTAGTCGCCGCCATCGCTCTCGAGGTAGACGAAGTTGCCGTTCGCCGGCAGCGCGGCGTCGTCCGGCTTCCAGGTGGCGACGATCGCCACTTTGGACACGGCGCTGGTGGCGACGCCGTCGCTGACGGTCAGCGAGGCTTCGTAATTGCCCGGCTTGTCGGCGCGGAAGGCCGGCCGAGCGCTGCCGGCCTGGACCAGGGTCGCGTTGCTGCCCTCCGGCCGGGCGCTCAGGGTCCAGGCATAGCTGATCTGGCGGTTGCTGCTGACGGTGCTCTGCCGGCCGTCCAGGGTCACCACGTCGCCGGTCGACACCGTGAGCGCGCGTCCGGCGTGGGCGGCCGGCACATAGCTGACGCCGGGCTCCACGAACAGGACGCCGCCGCGGATGGCCGCCGCCACCACCGCCTGGTTTTCGAGGCTCTCGCTGAAGCCGGCCAGCACCGAGGCGCGGGTCGCCGCCGCGCGGTCGAGCGCATCGGTCCAGAAGGCGATGCCGGCAGGCTCGCCGGCGCGCCCGAGCACGTTCAGGTAATAGCGCTCGACGACCGCGCGGTTGGTGGGCGCGCCGCCATAGACCGACCTATATTCGTCGGACTGGGTGAAGGCTTGGGCGACCGCATCGATGCTGGCGCCGCGCGCCAGCGCGTCGATCCAGTAGCCGACGCCGGCCGGGTCGGGCGTGCGCGCGAAGGCCGCCTGGTAGAGGCGGTAAACCTGCCCGGCGACGCCGTCGGTGTCGGGGGACAGGGTGGCGTCGGCGAAGCGCAGGTGCGCGCTGCGCGGCACGGCCACGCCGGGGCCGCCCTTGACCAGGTCTTCGACCAGGTAGCCGCTGCCGCTGGGCGAGATCCGATAATTGGCGCGCAGCCCGGTGAAGGTATGCAGGCTGCTGGTCACCGCGGCCAGGCTGCGGGGCTGGGAGGCCGGCGTCTCGGCTTCCCCGCCGCCGCAGGCGGCGAGCAGGACGGCGGACAGCAAGGCCAGGAAAAGGTGGCGAATTGGCATGGGACGTCGAGGTGGAAACGGTCGCGGGATGATGACACACTCATCCATGTAAAAGCTTGCGCGAACCGGGCTTCGGCAGCGCCAGGCGCGATTTTATGCAGCGCAGGTAGGATGCCGGCGCGCGCGTATAATCGCGCTCTTCCGGACCCGGCCTCACTGGAGTCGACCGCAGTGCGCACACGTATCCTCATCGTCAGCCCCGCCCGTGCGCGGGACAACAACGGCAACTGGCAGACCGCCAGCCGCTGGGCGCGTTTCCTGCGCGGACGCTACGAGGTCGCCATCGCCGGCCACTGGAGCCCAGCCGATCCGGCCCCGGACCTCCTGATCGCCCTGCACGCGCGCCGCTCCGCCGCCTCGCTGGCGGCCTTCTCCCAGGCCCACCCGGAGCGCCCCTCGGTGCTGGTGCTGACCGGCACCGACCTGTACCGCGACATCGAGGACTCGCCCGAGGCCCAGGCCTCGCTGGCGCACGCGGGCGCCATGGTGCTGCTCCAGGAGGCCGGCCTGTCCCGCCTCGCGCCAGCGCTGCGCGCCAAGGCGCACGTGATCCACCAGTCGGCGCCTGCTCTGCGGCCCTGGCGGCCGCCCGCGACGCGGCGCCACCTCGACCTGTGCATGATCGGCCACCTGCGCGCGGAAAAAGATCCGCTGACCTACATGCGCGCCGCCGCACTGGTCCAGGACCCGCGCGCGCGCCTGCTGCACATCGGCGGCGCCCTCGATCCGGCGCTGGGCGAGGCCGCCCAGGCCGCCATGCTGGCCACGCCGCGCTACCGCTGGCTGGGCGCCCTGCCCCACGCCGAGGCGCGCCAGCGCCTCAAGCGCTGCCACGCGATGGTGATCGCCTCCCGGATGGAAGGCGGCGCCAACGTGATCATCGAGGCGGTGACCTGCGGCGTGCCAGTGCTGGCGTCCCGCATCGAGGGCAATCGCGGCATGCTGGGCGAGGACTACGCCGGCTATTTCGATCCGGGCGACGCCGCGGCGCTGGCGCGCCTGATCGAGCGCAGCATCGCCGACGCGCCCTTTTACGACACCCTGCGCCGCCAGTGCGCCGCCCGCGCCCCGCTGTTCGCGCCGCAGGCCGAGCAAGCGGCGCTGCGCGACTTGGTGGATAATCTGCTGCGCAGCGCGCACGAACAACCCGAGAACCAGGAACAGACATGAGCACCAGCGACCAACCCATCAAACTCACCTCCTTCTCCCACGGCGGCGGCTGCGGCTGCAAGATCGCGCCCGGCGTGCTGGCCGAGATCCTGCAGAAGTCGAGCGGCTTCCCGGTGCCGAAGGAGCTGATGGTGGGCATCGAGACGGCGGACGACGCCGCCGTCTACAAGCTCAACGACGAGCAGGCCCTGATCGCCACCACCGACTTCTTCATGCCCATCGTCGACGATCCCTTCGACTTCGGCCGCATCGCCGCCACCAACGCCATCTCCGACGTGTACGCGATGGGCGGCACGCCGATCATGGCCCTGGCCCTGGTCGGCATGCCGATCAACAAGCTGCCGCTGGAGACCATCGGCCAGATCATCCGTGGCGGCGAATCGGTGTGCGCCGAAGCCGGCATCCCGATCGCCGGCGGCCACACCATCGATTCGGTCGAGCCGATCTACGGCCTGGTGGTGATGGGCCTGGTGCATCCCTCCAAGGTCAAGCGCAACGCCGACGCCAGGGCCGGCGACCTGCTGGTGCTGGGCAAGCCGCTGGGCGTGGGCGTGCTGTCGGCGGCGCTCAAGAAGGACGTGCTGGGCGCCGAAGGCTATGCCGCCATGATCGCCAACACCACCAAGCTGAACAAGCCGGGCCGCCTGCTGGCCGACATGCCGGGCGTACACGCCCTGACCGACGTGACCGGCTTCGGCCTGCTGGGCCACCTGCTGGAACTGGCGCGCGGCGCCGGACTGTCGGCCCAGCTGGACATGGGCGCCGTGCCGCTGCTGCCCGGCGTGCTGCAACTGGCCCACGACGGGTATTTCACCGGCGCGTCCGGCCGCAACTGGGACGCCTATGGCAAGGACGTGGCGCTGGACGCCGGCATCAGCGACGCCCAGCGCGCCCTGCTGACCGACCCCCAGACCTCGGGCGGCCTGCTGGTCTCCTGCGATCCGGGTTCGGTGGACGCGGTGCTCGACCTGTTCCGCCGCGAAGGCTTCGGCGAGGCCGCCGTGATCGGCCGCATGGAAGCCGGCTCGCCGGGCGGGCGCGTGCGCGTCGCCTGAGTCAGGGCAGCAGCGCTTCCAGCCGGGCCGCGACGAGCGCGGCCTGCTCGCCGTCCTGGTAGCCGCGGTAGCGCCGGGCGAAGTCCTGCGCCACCGCGCGATGGCGCGCCCCACCGAGCAGCGCGCGCACCATCCCGTCCCAATCCCGCCCCTGCCCCGCCGCCGGGGCGAACTCGCGCGCATTGATGCCGGCGCCAAGCTGGCGCACACGGCGCGCCAGCAGAAAGCTTTCCGCCGAATGCGGCAGCAGCAGCGCCGGCACGCCGCCCAGCAGCGCGCGCGTCACGCTGGCCTCGCCTGCCATGCCGACGAACAGGGCGCAATCCTCGAATGCCCGCCGCAGCGCCACCGGCGCATGCGCATAGCGCAGCGCCGCATGCGTCAGCGGCGGCGGCTTGCCCGCGGCGACCGCCGGCATGTAGCACAGCACCCGGCAACCCTGGCGCAGCAGCGCCGCCAGGCAGTCGGGCTGCTCGGGCGCGGGCTGGGGAAAATAGACGAATGCGCGCGGGCCCTGGCCGCCGGGCCAGTCCGGAGCCACGCCGGTATCCGCAGGCAAATTCGGTCCCAGCCATTCGGTCGTCGCCGTGCGGCCGTAGTGATCGAGTTCCGGCCAGGTGCACAGCAGGGTGTCGTCGCCGCGCAGCAGGTCGCAGGCGTGGGCGAGCGGCGCGGCGCTTTGCTCGTCCAGCACGGCGTTGGCGCTCGCCAGCAGGCGCGCCTCGGCCGCCGCCAGGCGCGCGGGCGCGACCTCGCCCTGCAGCGCGAACTGGGGCAAGGGCGCGGCGGCGGGCGGCACCGAAAAGCCGGGGCCGACGGCGGCGCTGCGCAAGCCCAGGCTGCGCGCGGCCAGCAGGGCCGTCGGTGCGTAGTCGGCCACGATCAGGTCGGGGCGGTCGCGCTCGAACAGCGCGCGCCAGCCGCCGCACAGGCCGGCCAGGCCATCGGGATCGAGATAGCCGCAGCCGAGCAGGATCTCGGCCAGGCTGGCCGGCTGGGGCGGCAAGCCGGATACCGAATGCAGCCACAGCGGCGCCTGCAAGGCTGGCAGCCCAAGCTCGGCCAGCAGCCTGCGCGGCAGCACCAGGTCGCGCAGGACCAGGCTCACGCGGTGCCCGCGCGCGATCAGGGGAAGCGCCAGCGCGCGGATGCGGCCCGCGTGTCCCAGGCCGCCGCCCAACTCCCAGCAGAATGAAATGTGCGCCATGGCCGGCAGTGTAACGCAGCGCCGCGGCTGGCGGCTTAGCGCGGCGCAGGCGCCGGCACCTGGACGCTGACGTGGGATGGATAGCGCGCCGAACGGTAGATGCGGTGGGTCGCGACCCGGAAGTCGCCCGCCTTGGCCTCGAAGATGTTGGGCACGAAGGTCTGCGGATTGCGGTCGATGAGCGGGAACCAGCTGCTCTGCACCTGCACCATGATGCGGTGGCCCTTGCGGAAGGTGTAGTTCTGGGTGTGCAGGCTGAAGGGATAGGCGAGCACCGCGCCCGGCGCGATCGCCTCCGGCTGCTCGAAGCTGCGGCGGTAGCGCCCGCGAAAGACTTCGCTCGATACCATCAGCTGGTAGCCCGACATCGCCCAGTTGCTGCTCATGTGCTCGGGATAGACGTCGATCAGCTTGACCACCCAGTCCGCGTCGCTGCCGGTGGTGGAGGCGAACAGCTGGGCCTTCACCTCGCCGGCGATGGTGAGGTCGGCCTCGAGCGGCGCGCTTTCCCAGCTCAGCACGTCCGGCCGTCCGTCGACGAAACGCTGGTCTTCCACCAGCCAGGTCGACCAGCCCGAGCCGCCCGGGAAGTAGGTCGCCTGGATCGGCCGCTGCCGGTAGGGCACGGGGTGGGCCGGATCCGACAGGTAGCTGTCGAAGCGCGCACCCTCTTCCCTGGGCGGAGCGAAGGACAGGCTGCGCTCGGGGCCGAAGTAGAGCCTGCGGGTCTCGAGGCCGCTCTTCGGCGGCCAGGCGTCCCAGCGGCGCCAGCGGTTGCTGCCGGCTTCGAAGGTCAGGGCCTCGGGCAGGTCGAGCGTGCCCCGGTCCTTCAGGTGGTAGGCGAACCAGGGCACTTCGATCTGTTCGCGGTAGTACTTGGCGGTGGCGCTGTCGAAGCCGATCGCGCCGAGCGAGTCGCCCTGCCCGAAGCGCGCGCCACCGTGCTTCCAGGGGCCGACCACCAGGCGGTTCAGGCCGCGCCGGTCGCGCGCTTCCAGGGTCTGGTAGATCTTCATCGGCCCGTAGAAATCCTCCTGGTCCCACCAGCCGGCCACGTTCAGCGTCGGCACCTTCACCTCCTGCACCTGGCTGGCGAAGGCGCGCCGCTTCCAGAAGCCGTCGTAGTCCGGGTGGGCCGCGAAATCGTTCCAGGTCGCGATCCTGTCCCCGAAGACCCGCTGCTTCACGGTGGACAGCGGGCCCAGGCCCAGGTACCAGGTGTAGGTGTCGTAGCGGTCGAAGGGGAACTGGGCGCTGCCCTTCCCGCTTTCCATCATATAGGCGTACTCGAAGCCATAGCTCAGGCGGAAGGCCCCGTTGTGGAAAAAGTCGTCGCCCATCCACATGTCGGCCGGCGAGGCCATGGGGGCGATGGCCTTGAGTGCCGGGTGCGGTTCGAGGCTGGCCATGACGGCAGTCCAGCCCAGGTAGGAATTGCCGAGCATGCCGACCCGGCCGTTATTGTCGGGCACGTTCTTCAGCAGCCAGGCGATGCTGTCCCAGGCGTCGGTGCCCTCGTCGAGGGCCTGGTGGTCGCCCGCCGTGCGCGCCGGGCGCAGCATGAGGAATTCGCCTTCCGAGCCGAACTTGCCGCGCAGGTCCTGGAACACCACGATGTAGCCGTCCTCGCCCAGTTCCTTGTAGCGGGTCGCCAGCGCCTCGGCGGAATCGTCGATGCCATAGGGCGTGCGCAGGAAGAGGAAGGGCAGCGGCTCCTTGTGGTTCCTAGGGACGAAGATCCGGGTTCGCAATCGTACGCCGTCGCGCATGGGGACCATCTCCTCGCGCATGGTCCAGGGCTGGGCGCGCGAGCCGCCCGGCTGCGCCGTCTGCAAGCTGGCAGCGCCCCGCTCCTGCGTCCCCTCCTGCGCCCATGCCGAGCCGGAGACCAGGCCTAGGGCCAGGGCCAAGGCCGAGGCCGAAGCAAGAAGGATGGGTGACACGGTGCTGTCGCGGTAGGTCATGGACGTCTCCGGTAGCGGTCGAAGCGGCATATTTTCATATTTGGAAAAATATGCGCAAACAGAAATATATGCCATCCGGCGCAAACCGCAAAGCGATTTCGACGCGGCCCGAGGGCGCGAGCACGCCCTGCTGGCGACCCGAGGGTGCCGGCAAGGGCGAAAGAGCGGACGCCGGAATAGTTTGGCCCGGCGATTGAGGGGACTAGTTGTGAATGTACTTGGCGAACACGTCGCTGAAATCGCGCTTGGTATAGGTGTCGAGCATGGCCGTATTCAGGGCCGACAGCAGCTCACCGTAGTGGCTCACCAACCCGCCCTCGGCCGAGGCGATGTTGAGCTTGTGCACCGAGGCCGTGGCCTCGAGCGCGCGCAGGGCGTTGTCGCGCGCCACCTCGTCGCGCTTTTGCTGCTTGCCGATGGTGATCAAGGCCTTGTAGATGTCCTTGAGCTGTTCGATATAGGACTTCTTGACGTCGATCGAGAACGGCGTGCCGTCCAGGCTGAACTTGAGTTCGATGTCCATGTCCAGCGTGCCCGCCGTCTCGATGCTGACTTTTGAAATGTAGTGAGAGGAATATTCGTAGCGCTTGATCGAGCGCTTCGAGGACACCGCCGAGTCGCCGTCGACGTGGATCAGCGCCAGGTTGGTGAAGCAGTACTCGTCCTTCTTGCTCTTGATGAGAAAAAAGATCTGCTCGCCGTCTTCGCTGAACAGGTAGTCGTCGGCGTCGACCTTGTTGTAGTCCGCGGGCCCGACGATGACCCCGATGTCGCTGATGCCCAGTGCTTCCGCCGCTAGTTTCTTGAACATGAACGCCCCCTTGTCGAAAGCACTCACCTTAGCACTCCTGGATGAGAAAACAATCTCCCAAGCGCGGGCCCGCCAGGCCTCATGCAGCCAGCATGAAGAGGCCCGGGTCGCGCTCCGGATGGCTGGCGTCCGGATCGATGTCGAGCGGCGCGCCGTCGACGCTGATGCGGGCGCCCAGCGACTGGATCAGGTCGTAGCGCATGGCCTGGGCATAGGCCTGGCTGCCGCAATAGCCGCGCGACTGGGCCAGCCAGCTCAGGGCCGCCAGGCCGCGGTCGACCATGGCGCCGCAGCACAGGCCCGAACCGTACACCCCGATGCGGTAGCCCGCCGCGCCATTGAGCGCCGCGCGCAGGGCGCCGAAATAGTCCGCGATCGGGCCGTCGACGTCGGCCCGGCTGGCGTCGTAGTCGACCGCGAAATAGATCGCGCTGCCGGGCGGCTGTCCGAGCGCGCGCGCCTGGCGCAGGGCGTCGCTGGCGTCCTGCAGGCCTTGCTGGCGCGAGAAATAGCCGGCGTGGGTGCCGGCGCTTTCCCATACCGCCCCGAGGCGCAGGCCGGCGCCGCACAGGCTGCGCGCCTCGGCGGGGCCGAGGTTCTTGGCCGTGTCGTGGCTGTAATAGCGGATCACGAAGTCCATGCCCTGCGCACGCAGCGACGCGGCATGGCGGCCCACGTCGAGCGCCGTGTCGAAGCCCTGGAGTACCGCCATGCCCTCTCCCCTTCCCTCGGCTTGGCTGCGGCTCAGCCGTGCGGCGCCGGCGCCGGGATGGGCGTGGCGTTGTTGCCGCCGTTGGCGATGATGGGCTTCATCGTCATGTTCTTGCTGAACATGTCGAGGATCATCTTGATACCTTCGGGAATGGGTTGCTGCTCGGCCTTCACCTCGACATGGTACTTGGCGTCGTTGCTCTTCTGGTAGGTCTGCTTGTCCGAATTCGACTGGGAATTGTCGTGCGAGACCGAGCCCTTGACCTCGACCGAGAAGCAGCCCCAGCTCGCCTTGGCGTCGAAGGAACCCTGTTCCTGGGTGTGCGAGGACGATTCGGCGTCGGTTTCGTGGGTGTAGCTGGACTTGACCTCCATGTCGAAGCTGACGTCCACCGAGGTCACCGCCAGCGAGGGGATGGGCACCATGGTGATCAGGGGGAAGTCGACGTTCAGCTGGGAGTTGGCGGTGCTGACGCTGCCGTCGGCGCCGATCACGGGCTGGCTCTGGCCCATGGCGATGGTGGCGGTGATCGGCGTGTAGGTGATGTTGCCGCTGGCGTCGCGGGTCTGGTTGAAGCCGGTGTTCAGGATGTACTGGGTCTGGGTCATCGCCAGGCCCTGCTGCGCGCTCGCGGCGGCCTGCAGCGGCCCGCCGATGAGGGAATCCATCGGCAAGCCGGAAAATTGCTGGGCCATGCTGACCAGGCCGCCATCGATGCTGTCTGCCATGTTCGTCTCCTTTGCGGTTGGGTGCGGGAAGACCATCCCGCGGTGGGCCGCCGCCCGGAGTCTGCGCGGCAGAAGGGTTCGAGCCAAAACCGTCGAAAACCGAGGAGCGTTTGGTGGTACGCGCAAGCCAATAGCGAGACTATTGGCGCCGCGCGTAGCGCCAAACGCTACCGGTTTCTCGGCGGTTTGGGCCGAACTTCCTTCTGCCGCGCAAACTCCTATGTAGGCAGCTGCGCGTTCAGTACTTTTTCGTACGCGCCGACCAGGCGCGCATAGCCGGGCGGCAGCTCGCCGGCCTGGACCACGATCTTGACCTCGGCGCTGTGCGGGCCGCGGTGTCCGAGATTGACCAGGATGTCGGGCGGCAGGTCGGCTTCGCCGCGCGCGGCTTCGGGCGACAGCGGCGCGGCAAACGAGAAGTCGAGGGTGGTGAGTAATTCCACCCGCTCGATCGCGTGGCTGCGCAGGGGCAGCAGGGTAATCAGGGGGACCTGCACCTCGCGCTGGGCGACGCTGACCTGGCCGTTGCGGCTGGTTTCGTGCGGCACCCTCAGCACCACGCTGCGCGGTTCCCACTGGCCTTCGGGGAAGCGCAGGTCCGCCGGCTGGCCCGGCGCCGGCGTGAAGTACTGGGCCAGCTCTTCCATGTGCTGAGTGGCGACGCTGCGGTGCGCGTCGACCACCGCGCGCTTGATCCCGGCCAGCAGGCCGCCGAGTTTGATCGACATCGCGCGTCAGTCGTGGCGCTGGTCGCGGCGCGGGGTCTGGCCCAGGCCGTCGATGTGCAGGTGGCCGAGGCGGAAGGACGGCTCGCCCTCCTCCCCCGCGGCGCCGGCACGGCCGTCGCGGCCGTGCACCCAGTCGGGGGCGCGCACCCGCGCGGGCTTGCGCAGCGCGATCACGGCGGCGCTCACCGCCAGCATCACCAACACCAGCACCGTCAGCGCCAGTGCGACCGGCAGCGGCAGGATGACAGCTTCGAGAGGGTCCATGGCGTTCCTTTCAGCGTGGCTTGCGCGCCCGCCTGAGCCGGCGCAAGACCTTACTCTGCCATTGCCTTGGAAATGGGAAATTGATTAAACGCAATCACGGCTGGGTCGAGGCGCGCACGCCGGGAGACGCGCCGGCCTGGACACCGACGCGCTCGTACTCGGCGATGGTCTGGGCACCCAGCAGCAGCAGGGTCGCCGCGATCTCGAGGCTGAACATGACCACGATTGCCGTGGTCATCGAGCCGTACACCAGGTTCACCTGGGACACCGTCGAGAAATACCAGACCAGCACGTGGCGCGCCAGCTCCCACAGCAGGGTCGCGGTGACCCCGCCGATCAACGCGTGCCAGACCGAGAGTCGGCCCACCGGCATCACCAGGTAGATCGAGGTCAGCACCAGGATCTCGCCCATCAGCCCGAGCAGGTAGAGCAGCACGCCCGAGACGCCGTCCAGCGACCATTCGAGCCCGAACAGCCACACGCTCTCGGTGCCCATCACCTGCAGGGTGCCGGCCACCAGCGAGACGATCATGATGCCCAGGCCCAGGGCCAGGATGTAGCAGTAAGGCAGCACCGCCGACACCAGGAAGTGGCGCCGCCGCACCGCGGCCCGGTGCACGAAGATCACGCTCATGGCGTTCTCCAGCACCGTGAAGGCGAGCGAGCTGAAAAACAGCATGGTGACCGCCAGCACCCAGGTGATGATGGGCCGGTTGGCGAGGAAGTTCGCGACCTCGGCCACGATCGAGCGCGACTGGCCCGGCACCAGCAATTCCAGGTAGCGGCGCAGGGTTTCGATCAGTTCGGCCTGGTCGAGGAAGTGCGAGAGCACCACCACCACCAGCATCAGGAAGGGCACGATCGACAGCAGCGCGTAGTAGGCGACCGCGCCGGCCAGCAGCAGGCCCTGGTTGGCGCGAAAACCGCTCAGGACCTGCAGGGCGAAGGCCAACGGGTGCGAGACGATGTAGGCGTTGGCGCGGTGGTCCAGCAGGCGCGTGCGCCAGTCCCGCCGACGGCTCATCGGGCCAGCCTGATCCCGGTGAACTGCCAGCGCGCTCCGGCCGGGAAGAAGTTGCGGTAGCTGGGCCGCGCATGGCCTGCGGGCGTGGCGCAGGAGGAGCCGCGCAGCACGTACTGGTTGACCATGAACTTGCCGTTGTACTCGCCGATGGCGCCCGGCGCCGGCGCATAGCCCGGGTAAGGCGCGTAGCTGCTGCTGGTCCACTGCCAGCAGGCGCCGAACATCTGCTGCAGGCCTGCGCCGTCGGCGGCGTCCGGATGCAGGCCGGGGGCCCCGAGGGCCGCCTGGCGCGCCGCGAATTCCCATTCGGCCTCGGTCGGCAGGCGCGCCCCGCGCCAGCGTGCGTAGGCGTCGGCCTCGTAGAGCGAGACGTGGGTGACCGGACGCGCCGGGTCGAGGGGCTGGACGCCGTGCAGGGTGAATTCCTGCCAGATCCCGTCCTGCTCGACCCAGTACAGGGGCTGGACGATCTCGCCGGCGCACACCTGGTCCCAGCCCTCGGCCAGCCACAGCGCCGGATCGCGGTAGCCGCCGGCTTCGACGAATTCGAGGTATTCGCCATTGGTCACCAGGCGCGAGGCCAGCGCGAAGGGCGCGAGGTAGGTACGGTGGCGCGGCAGCTCGTTATCGAAGCAGAACGCGCGGCCGCCGTAGCCGATCTCGGCCAGGCCGCCCGCGAAGCCGATGAACTCCAGGGCCGGCGGCGTGGCCGCGCGGGCCAGCGGCTCGGGCGCGTAGGCGGGATACAGCGGGTTCTGGGCCAGCAGGTGCTTCAGGTCGGTGAGCATCAGTTCCTGGTGCTGCTGCTCGTGCTGCAAACCGAGCACCAGCAGCGCGCCCAGGCCGGCGACCTGCTCCGTCTCGAGCAGGCGCGCCATGCGCCGGTCGACCTGCTCGCGGTAGGCCCTCACCTCGTCCAGCGAAGGCCGGGTCAGCAGGCCGCGGCGCGGACGCGGATGCTTGGCCCCGACCCCGTTGTAATAGGAATTGAAGAGCACCCGGAAAGCCGGATGGAAAGGCGCGAAGTCCTGCTCGCGCGGCTCGAGGAGGAAGGTCTCGAAGAACCAGGTGGTGTGCGCCAGATGCCATTTGACCGGACTGGCGTCGGGCATCGACTGGGCGCAGCAATCCTCCGCCGAGAGCGGCGCGGCGATCTGCAGCGAGCGCGCGCGCACCGCCGCATAGGCCTGGGCCAGCTCCGCATGCGCCGGGGCGCCGAAACCTGCGGCCCCCATCGTCAGGCCGCCTGCGCGTGGATGACCGCGAACCAGCGCTGCGGGTCGGTCCAGACCCGGGTCGCCTCGAAGCCCGAGCGTTCCAGCAGCGCGATGGCGTCGGCCTGCTGGTACTTGTAGCTGTTCTCGGTGTGGATCCGCTCGCCGGCCGCGAAACGGCGGCTGCCGCCGCGCCAACGCACCTCCTGGGCGGTGCGCGCTTCCAGGTGCATCTCGACCCGGCCGCGTTCCGGGCGGTAGAAGCCGTGGTGGCGCCACTGGCGGATGTCGAAGTCGGCGTCCAGCAGCGTGTTCACGTGGCGCAGGATGTTCAGGTTGAAGGCGGCGGTCACCCCGAGGGCGTCGTCATAGGCGGCATCGAGCACCGCCTTGTCCTTGGCCAGGTCGATCCCGATCAGCAGGCCCCCGTCAGGGCCGCACTGGGCGCGCAGGCGGTCCAGGAAAGCCCGGGCTTCCTCGGGGTTGAAGTTGCCGATCGAGGAGCCGGGGTAGAAGAACAGGCGGCGCTCCTGGCGCACCTGGGGCGGCAGCTCGAAGCGCTGCGAGAAGTCCATCCCCAAGCCTTCCATGCGGATCTGGGGAAAGCGCTGGCGCAGCCGCCCCAGGGCCTCGCACAGGAATTCGGTCGAGATGTCGACCGCCACGTACTGGGCCGGCTGCAGCAGCGGGAACAGGCTGGCCGCCTTGGCGCAGTTGCCCGCCCCCAGGTCGACCAGGGTGGCGTTTGCGCCCGCCGCGCGCGCGATCTCGGCGCCGTGGCGCTCGAAGATGCTAGCCTCGGTTCGGGTCGGATAGTACTCGGGCAGTTCGCAGATCGCCTCGAAGAGCTTCGAGCCGAGCGAGTCGTACAGGAACTTGGGGGAGATCCAGGCCTCGCGCGCCAGCAGGCCGGCGTGCAGCTCGCCCGCCACGTGGGCGTTGGCGACCGGCGCGTCGCTGCTGGTGGGATGGTCGGTCGTGCAGGATGTCAGCATAAGGTTTATCATTCGTGCCGCCACGCCGCACCATGCGAGATGGCCAGGAAGTATTGCAGGATTTGCTACGAGGTTTTGCTATCATAAGCGGATTCGCGCGAGCACGCCGCGCGCTCGCGCCCAAGCGTGCTCTCCCCCGGAATACATTTCCCTAACTCAAAAAAAATAGCCACCATGACCCTGTCCATCCGTCGTCGATTCCTGAAAACCGGCCTGTTCGCAGCCAGCCTGCTGTTGTCGGGCGCCGCCCTGGCCCAGAGCAGCAGCGGCGTGCTGCGCGTCTCGGCCATTCCGGACGAAGCCCCGACCGAGCTGCAGCGCAAGTTCAAGCCGCTGGGCGAATACCTGGCCAAGGCCACCGGCCTGAAGGTCGAGTTTACCCCGGTGACCGATTACGCTGCTTCTGTCGAAGGGTTGATTAATCGCAAGATCGACATGGTCTGGTTCGGTGGCTTCACCTTCGTCCAGGCCAACGTGCGCAGCAAGGGCCAGGTCACCCCGCTGGTGCAGCGCGCCGAGGACGAGAAGTTCCGCTCAGTCTTCATCACCACCCAGCCGGGCATCACCAAGCTGGAAGACCTGCGCGGCAAGACCCTGAGCTTCGGTTCCGAGTCCTCGACCTCGGGCCACCTGATGCCGCGTTCCTTCCTGCTGGCCGCCAAGGTCAACCCGGACACCGACCTCAAGCGCGTGGCCTTCTCGGGCGCCCACGACGCCACCGTGGCCGCGGTCGCGGGCGGCAAGGTCGACGCCGGCGCGCTCAACATCTCGGTGTGGGAGAAGCTGGTCGAGGCCAAGAAGGTCGATCCGAAGGAAGTGCGGGTGTTCTACACCACCCCGGGCTACTACGACTACAACTGGACCGTGCGCAGCGACATGGATCCGGCCCTGAAGAAGAAGATCACCGACGCCTTCCTGGCCCTGGACGAGTCGACCCCGGAAGGCAAGCAGATCCTGGAACTGCAGCGCGCCACCCGCTTCGTGCCGACCAAGACCGCGAACTACGCCGCGATCGAGGCCGCCGCGCGCAACGCCGGCCTGCTGAAGTAATCCACCACCGCTGAGGCCATGGCGACTTTCCGGCTCCAGGGACTGACCGTCCGCCACCTCGCGGGCGACAGGTCGGTCGCCCTCGACGCGCTCGACCTCCAGGTCGAGGCGGGCGAGCAGCTCGCGCTGATCGGTCCCTCGGGCGCCGGCAAGACCACCCTGCTGGCCACCCTGGCCTGCGCCCACCGCCCCGCCGCCGGCGCCTTCGAGGTGCTGGGCCAGGACCCCTGGCAACTGGCCGAGGACGAGCGCCACCGCCTGCGCGCGCGCCTGTTCCTGGCGCCCCAGACCCCGCCCCTGCCGCCGCGCCAGCGCGTGGTGACGGCGGTGCTGGCGGCGCGCCTGCCGCGCTGGGGCCTGTGGCGCGCCCTGGCCTCGCTGGTCAAGCCGAGCGATCCCGACGCCGCCCACGCGGCCCTGGCCCGCTTCGGCCTGGGCGACAAGCTATACGCCCGGGTCGACCGCCTCTCCGGTGGCGAGCGCCAGCGCTGCGGCCTGGCGCGCCTGATGCTGTCCTCGGCCGAAGCCCTGCTGGTGGACGAGCCGATTTCCGCCCTCGACCCGCTGCTGGCGCGCCACACCCTGGCCACCCTGCGCGAGGAAGCCACGGCGCGCGGCGCGACGCTGGTGTGCAGCCTGCACCAGGTCGACATGGCGCGCGAGAGCTTCCCGCGCCTGGTCGGCCTGCGCGACGGCCGCATCGTGTTCGACGCCCCCAGCAGCGAGGTCAGCGATGCCATGATCGCCGAGCTGTACGCCAACGAACGGGTCGAGCCGACCGCGCCTAACGCGCACGAAACGCCCGACCGGCTGGCCGTCGGCGCCTGCTACTGATGGCGGTCGCGCACCCCGATCCGGCCTGGCGCCCGCGCCTGGCCGCCGCGGCCGTGTTCGTGGCCGTGCTCTGGCCGCTGCTGGCGGCCAGCGAATTCAAGCCCTGGCTCCTGTTCGACCCGCAAAGCCTGCGCGCGGCCGGCATGTTCCTCAAGGACTTCCTGACGCCTTCGCTGGAACCCGAGTTCCTGGCCCTGGTGCTGCGCGAGACCTGGATCACGGTGGCGATCGCCACCGCCGGCCTGTTCCTGGCCCTGCTGGGCGCGGTGCCGGCCACCATCGTGATCACCGAGAAGCTGTCGATCTCGCGCCTGGGCACGGGGCGCACCCGCCTGCCGGCGGCCCTGTTGCGCCAGGCGGTGCGCTGGGTGCTGATCGTCCTGCGCAGCATTCCCGAACTGGTATGGGCCCTGCTGTTCGTGCGCATCGTCGGCCTCGGGCCGACCGCCGGCGTGCTGGCCATCGCCCTGTCCTATGCCGGTATGCTGGCCAAGGTCTACGCCGAGATCCTCGAGTCGAGCGACGCCCACGCCACCGACACCCTGCTGGCCGGCGGCGCCGGGCGCGTCCCGGCCCTGCTCTACGGCGCCCTGCCCGAATCCAGCGCCGAGCTGGTGTCCTATACGGTGTACCGCTGGGAGTGCGCGATCCGCGGCTCGGCGGTGATGGGCTTCGTCGGCGCCGGCGGCCTGGGCCAGCGCCTGGACGAATCGACCAAGATGATGGCGGGCGGCGAAGTCGCCACCATGCTGCTGGTCTTCGTGCTGCTGGTGGCACTGGCCGACGGGGTCTCCAAGCTGCTGCGCCGGAGGCTGGGATGAGCCGCCCGAGCCTGCCGCCTCCGCCGCCGCGCGCCTGGGGCACCCTGCTGCTGCTGGCCGGCCTGGGACTGCTGGTGGTGGCCAGCTTCCTCACCCTCGACCTGCAGTGGCGCGCCTTCTTCACGCCCGAGGCCCTGGATTCGGCGCGCGAATTCCTGCTCGGTTTCGCGCCGCCCGAACTCGACCCGGCCTTCCTGCGCAAGTGCTGGAACGCCCTGCTCGAGACCCTGGCCATGTCGGCGGTCGGCACCCTGCTCGCGGCCGTGGCCGGGCTCGTGCTGGCCCTGCCCGCGGCCGGCCGCCTGGGGCCGGTGGCGCGGCCGCCGATGCGCATCGTGCTGAACGTGCTGCGTTCGGTGCCGGAACTGGTCTGGGCCGCCGTGCTCCTGATCGCGGCCGGCCTGGGGCCGCTGGCCGGCACGCTGGCGCTGGCCCTGCACACCAGCGGCGTGCTGGGGCGCCTGTTCGCCGACGCGCTGGAAAACGTCGAGCCGCTGCCGGAAGCCAGCCTGCGCGCCAACGGTGCGCCGGCCCTGGCCGCATTCTTCTACGCTACCCTGCCGCAGGCGCTGCCGCAGATGCTGTCCTATACCCTGTACCGCTGGGAGAACAACATCCGCGCGGCGGCGGTGCTGGGCGTGGTCGGGGCCGGAGGCCTGGGCCAGATGCTCAAGTACCACCTGTCGCTGTTCCAGATGCAGAGCGCGGCCACGGTCGTGGTGGCGATGCTGCTGCTGGTAGCCTTCGTGGACGGCATCAGCTTCCTGCTGCGGCGCTCCCTGACCCGCTGAGACCTATTCCGATGCTCGAACTCGACCAGCTCAGCAAGTCCTACGGCGGCCGCACCGTGCTGGCCGGGCTGTCGCATGTGTTCGAGGCCGGCGAGTTCGTGGCCATCATGGGCGAATCGGGGGTCGGCAAGTCGACCCTGCTGAACCTGATCGCGGGCCTGGACACGCCCGATTCGGGGCGCGTGATCGTGGACGGCACGCCGATCTCCAGTCTCGACGACGACGCCGCGACCCGCCTGCGCCGCACCCGCATGGGTTTCATCTTCCAGGCCTTCCACGTGCTGCCCCACCTGAGCCTGCGCCAGAACGTGGCCCTGCCCCTGGTGCTCAACCGCGCCCCGCTCGAGCGCGCCGACGCCATGCTGGAGGCGGTCGGCCTGGGCGGGCGCGGCGCCGATTTCCCGCGCCAGCTCTCGGGCGGGGAGATGCAGCGGGTGGCGATCGCGCGCGCCCTGGTGCACCGCCCGGCCCTGCTGCTGGCCGACGAGCCGACCGGCAACCTGGATCCGGAGACCGCCAACGGCATCCTGCAACTGCTGCGCCGCGAGACCCGCGCCAATGGCGCCGGCGCCATCATGGTTACCCACTCCCACGCCGCGGCCGCCATGGCCGACCGCACCCTGCTGCTGACACGTTCCGGATTGAAATTAGCGTAAGTTCCGCGAAGAAAGCCGGCGTTTCATTCTTGTTTGTTAAATAGCGTGCGTAGCGTCTGACGCACTCGTAGTACTATCACAACGACCCGCCATTCTCATACCCCTAAACAAGAGGCTGGGCACTTCCAGAACCGGTCGATCTGTCTTGAATCCATGCGTCCATTTATGGAGATTCGCCATGAGCGTACGACAGAAAAAACAGGAAATGCTCGCCGCGATGCACCGGGCCCGCGCCCTGGAACCGTCGAGCTTCGTGCCCAACCCGCTGCTCGACACCCTGATCGAACGCATGCAGCTCAAAAACGACGCCGAGCTGTGCCGCGTGCTCGAAGTGCAGCCGCCGATCATCAGCAAGATCCGCCACCGCAAGCTGAACGTGGGCGCGACCATCCTGCTGCGGATGCACGAGAAGTCGAATATTCCGATCCGGGAGTTGAAGGAGTTGACCAATGCGGCGAGGGACGTGCATTAGGGCAAGTCGCTAAGTCGCTACCCCCTGAACGTCATTCCCGCGCAGGCGGGAATCCAAGTTTCACGCGCAGTCGAGACGCATACAAACTTGGATTCCCGCCTGCGCGGGAATGACGTATTGGGGGCGCGGGTCTCGTATTGAGGACGCTGGTCTCGTATTGAGGACGCGGGCCTCTTACTGAGGACGCGGGTCTCGCATTGAGGACACGGGCCTCGTATAGAGGACACGGGCCTCGTATTGGGGACACGGGACTTGTAGGGGAAACGCGAACCTAGGCGGCGGGAGGCCGCCCGGTCTTCAATTGCGGCAAGGCTCCCAGCACCGTTTTGAGGGTCGCCACATCCAGCTGTCCCAGCAAGGCCACGCCGATGCGCAGCAGTTCGCTTTTCTTGACGTCGATCCCGGCCCGCAGGCAAGCCTGCTTCACTTCGGCCAGCACCGCGTACTCCTGCTCCGGCATGGTGAAGCTGTCGCGCACCAGCACCGGACGCGACTCGAGCGTCGCGTCGCGCACCGGCGCCGCCGCCGGCGCCTTGCGCACGGGTTTTTTCGCAGGGGCTTGAGCCAGGGTCCTGGCCGCGGCCTTGACGGCCGACTTCACGCCGGCCTTGGCCGGCGCCGTGCTCTTCGCCGGCGCGCTTCTCACCGCCGCTTTCCTCGCCGGCGCGCTCTTGGGCGCGCTGGTCTTCGCCGGTTTGGCCGGGCTGGCGGCCGTCTTCCTCGGCATGTGCTGCTCCATCGTTCAAAGGGCAAACAATATAAACGATTTGCGCTTCGAACGGTAGGTGCGCACGCTAGGCGCGGGCCAGCTCCTGTTCCTCGGCGTCGTCTTCCGCGTCGCGGTAGGTCTGGGCGATGCGCGCGAAATCCTCCTCCACCGCGAAGAAGGCGTCCAGCACGTCAGGGTCGAAATGGGTGCCGCGCCCCTGGCGCATGATCTCGAGCGACTGCGCATGGGTGAAGGCCGGCTTGTACACGCGGCGCGAGATCAGCGCGTCGTAGACGTCGGCCACCGCCATCAGGCGCGCCGAGACCGGGATGTCGTCGCCGCTCAGGCGCTCCGGGTAGCCGGTGCCGTCCCACTTCTCCTGGTGCGAATGGGCGATCTCGCGCGCGAACATCAGGAAGCGGTTGCTGCCGCCGATCTGCTCCTCGACCAGCATGATGGTGTCGCGTCCGTAGGCCGCGTGCAGCTTCATGACCTCGAACTCCTCCGGATCGAGCTTGCCCGGCTTGCGCAGGATGCTGTCGGGGATCGCGACCTTGCCGATGTCGTGCAGCGGCGCCGATTTGTACAGCAGCTCGATGGTCTCGTCGCTGAGCTTGTCGGCGAAGCGCGGATGGCCGCGCAGCTGCAGCGCCAGTGTGCGCATGTAGTGCTGCACCCGGCGGATGTGGTTGCTGGGGTTGTCGAAGTCATGGTCGCGCCGCTCGGCCATCGAGGCCATGGCCATGATGATCGCTTCCTGCATCAGCATCAGCTGGGCGGTGCGCTGCTGCACCATGCGCTCCAGCACCTGGTTCTGGTCTTCCAGCAGGCGGCGCGCGGCGCGCAGGGTCAGGTGGGTGGCCACGCGCGCGAACAGGATGGGCGGGCTGATCGGCTTGCCCAGGTAGTCGACCGCCCCCACCGACAGGCCCATGGCCTCGTCCTCGACCTGGTTCTTGGCGGTCAGGAAGATCACCGGGATGTCGGCCGTGGCCGGATTGGCCTTGAGCTGGCGGCAGGTCTCGTATCCGTCCATGCCCGGCATCATGACGTCGAGCAGGACCAGGTCGAGGTCGGGCGACGACGCCGCGATCTGCATCGCGGTGCTGCCGTTGTTGGCCACCTTGGTGTGATACTTGTCCTTGAGCAGGCGCGACAGGAGCATGATGTTGTCGGGCGTGTCGTCGACGATCAGGATGGTCGGCTTGTCCTTGAGTGCGGCGTTCATAGGTGTTCTGCGGTGTCGGGTGCGGGCTTGCCCGGGGTGGTGGACGCCGCCTGCTCGAGCAGCAGGCGGGCTTCCTCGAATTCGTAGCGCGACAGGTGGGTCTCGAGGCGCGCCAGCGCGGCGGCCGGCAGCACGCCCGCCAGCGCGCAGCGCACGCTGTCGAAGTAATCGGTGGCCTCGCCCGAGAACTCGGCCAGCAGGGCCGAGAGCTGGGCGACGGCGGCGGCCGCGTCCTGGCCGGGGTCGCAGGGCGGCGCGGCGGCCGGTGCGCGCGCGCCGGCGCTGGCGAAATGGCGGTCGAGCGCGGCCATGACGCTGGCCAGCGCCTTTTCCAGCGCCACCGCGGCGCGCTGCAGGGCCGGGCCGTCGGCCCCGCCGCGGCGCGCCTGCTCCTCGACCTCCTGGGCCAGGGCCTGCACCTCGCGCGCGCCGATGTTGCCGCACACCCCGCGCAGGGTGTGGGCGCGGCGCGCCGCCTGGTCCAGGTGGCCGGCGCCGAGGTCGGCGCGAATGCAGCTGCCGGCGTCGCGCTGCGAGTCGCGCAGGCGGTCCAGCAGTTCCAGATACAGGGCGGCATTGCCGCCCACGTTGCGCAGGCCGAAGGCGGTGTCGATCCCGGTCAGGTTGGGCAGCTCGGCCAAGGGCGCGCCCGTAGCCGCCGGCGCGGAGCGGGCCGGCATGCCCTTGCCCAGCCAGCGCGCCAGGGTGGCGTACAGCTTCTCGGGGTCGACCGGCTTGGTGATGTAGTCCTGCATGCCCTCGCGCAGGCAGCGCTCGCGGATCTCGGCCAGCGCGTGCGCGGTCATGGCGATCACCGGCAGCTCGTTGAAGCGCGCGTCCTTGCGCAGCTCGATGGTGGCGGCGTGGCCATCGAGCTGGGGCATCTCGAGGTCCATCAGCACCAGGCGGTAGGCGCCGGGGCCGTTCAGGTGCAGCTTGTCCAGCGCCTGGTGGCCGTTGGCGGCGACGTCGACGTCGATGCCCTGGGCCTCGAGCAGCTCGCGCGCGATCTGCTGGTTGACCAGGTTGTCTTCGACCAGCAGCACGCGCGCCGCATGCTGGCTGGCGCGCGCCACGCTGGCGCCGCCGGCGTCGAACTGGGCGCGCGCGAACAGGCCGGCCAGCGCCTCGGCCAGCGCCGACTGCACGAAGGGCTTGAACAGGACGCCGTTGACGCCCGCCGCCTCGGCCTCGGCCTGCACGCCCTCGCGCCCGAAGGCGGTGACCAGGATGCTCAAGGGCTGGCTGCGCAGGTCGGGGTTGTCCTTGATCCGGCGCACCAGCTCGATGCCGTCCATGCCCTTCATGCCGCAATCGGTCAGCACCAGGCGATAAGGCATGCCGGCGGCGTCGGCGGCGGCGATCGCGCCCTCCGCCTGGCGCCCGTCGGAACAGCACTCGACCCGCAGCGGCAGCACCGCCAGCGACTCGCGCAGCACCGCGCGCGCCAGCGCGCTGTCGTCCACCACCAGCACGCGCGCCCCGGCCAGTTCGGGCGGCACGCGCAGGCTGACCTCCTGCTCGCCGGAGAGCGCGAAATCGAGGTCGAAGTGGAAGGTCGAGCCCACGCCCGGCGCGCTCTCGACCGCGATGCAGCCGCCCATCAGGCCGACCAGCTGCTGCGAGATCGACAGGCCGAGGCCGGTGCCGCCGTATTCGCGGGTGGTCGAGCCGTTGGCCTGGCTGAAGGCGCGGAACAGCTTGGCCTGCTGCTCCTCGCCGATGCCGATGCCGGTGTCGCGCACCGCGAAGCGCAGGCGCACCTTGCCGGCCGGCGCGCCTCGCAGCGGGATGCAGGACAGCTGGAGTTCGCCCGAGGGGGTGAACTTGACCGCGTTGTTGACCAGGTTGATCAGGACCTGCCCCAGGCGCAGCGGGTCGCCGACCAGCTGGCGCGGCACCGCGTGCGGGACGTGGAACAGGTATTCGAGCTGCTTGTCCGCGGCGCGCTGGCTGGTCACGCTGGCCACGTTGGCCAGCACCTCGTCGAGCGAGAACGGGACCTGCTCGACCTCGAGCTTGCCGGCCTCGATCTTGGAGAAGTCGAGGATGTCGTTGATGATCCCCAGCAGCGACAGGGCCGCGCGGTGGATCTTGCCGACGTAGTCCTGCTGCTTGGGATTGAGGTCGGTGCGCAGCGCCAGGTAGGCCATGCCGATGATCGCGCTCATCGGGGTGCGGATCTCGTGGCTCATGTTGGCCAGGAACTCGGACTTGGCCACGTTCGCCGCCTCGGCGCGCAGGTTGGACTGGGTCAGTTCCTCGGTGCGGGCCGCGATCTTCTGCTCCAGGTCTTCGTTCAGTTCGCGCAGCTGCTGCTCGATGCGGCTCTTCTCGCGCAGCAGGCCGTTGGTCACCTGCTCGGCCTGGCGCAGCCGGTTCAGGGTGTCGCGGAAGCTGCGCACCGCCGAGGACAGGCGCCCCACCTGGTCGCGCCGGCCGATGCCGGACAGGCGGATGTCGGTCTCGCCGCGCGCCAGCTTTTCCAGCGATTCCTGGATGTCGGCGAAAGGCTGGGACATGCGCCGGCCGACCACGAACACGCAGGCCACGATGGCCAGGGTCAGCAGGATGTTGGCGGCGGCGGTGTGGATGATCTGGTGGCGCAGGTCTTCGTCGATCTGCTGGCGCGAGAAGGCCAGCTCGATGGCCCCGACCGGATAGGCGCGGCTGCCGTCGTTGTAGGTGATGCGGCGGCGCACGCGCACGGCGGCCTCGCCGTTGTCGCGGTTGCCCAGCGCCGCCAGCAGGCTGCCGTCCGGGGCCAGCACGCGCAGGGTCTGGACCTCGGGCGTGGCGCCCAAAGCGTCGACCACCGAGGCGACGGCGGCGCTGTTGATGTCGAACAGCGGGCGCGCCAGCGCGTGCGAGAGCACCGTGGCCTGGCGCTCGACCCGCTCCTGCAGCCGGGTGTCGGCCTCGACCCGCAGGCTGTGCAGGGTGTAGGTGGTGTAGACCCCGGTCGACAGGGCCACGGCCAGGACGATACCGGCGCCGAGCCGGAACACGATGTTCTGGCGCCAGTTCTCGACCAGGCGGCGCGGCAGCAGGCGCACGCGGCGGCGCCGGCCGTTAATCTCGGCCCCCGGGCGCACGCCCCGCGCGCTCGCCGAGCAAGGCCTGCTCGCGCTTGCGGTAGGCGGCGCTGGCGCGCGCCTCGCCGATCGCGTCCCACAGGCGCGCGGCCAGCTTTGGCTGGCTGGCGACGAAGGCGTGCGAGAGCACCAGGTAATAGGGTTTCTCGATCAGCGGCGCCGGCAGCACTTCGAGCTGGGCGGCGATCGGGCCGCGCAGCAGGCGCTTGGCGTCGCCGCCGCCGAGGGCGGCGCCGGCCAGGCGGCCCGCGATCAGCTTCTGCGCCAGCTCGTCCGAGCGCTGGCTGCCCTCGTCCACCGGCACGCCGCGCGAACGCAGGAAGTCGGCCACCGAATAGCCGAGCTGCACGCCGATGCGGCCGTCGAGGTGCTTGAACTCCTTGCCGTCCCAGTCCAGGCGGCTGCCGCGGCGGCGCACCAGCACGTAGGTGTCGACATGCATGCGCTTGGACGGATCGGCGCTGGCGCCGCCCGGATAGGCGCCGAGGTCCATGCGCTCGCGGTTGAAGCTGACGGCGAAGGCGCCGTTGACCTGGTTGGCCTTGAGCTGTTCCAGGCAGCGCTTCCAGGGCATGCTCTGGTAGTCGAAGCTGACGCCGGTGCGGCGCGCGACCTCGGACAGCAGCTCGAAATTCAGGCCGCCGCCGTCCAGGGTGCGCCAGGGCGGCACTTCCTGGCGCTCGAAGCACAGGGTCACCGTGCCCGGCGCCGCAGCCTGGGCCAGGCCGGACCAGGCGGCGAGGACGACGACGAGGAGGCGCTGCGGAAGGCTCATGCCGGGCAAATGTGGTTGAACATACAAGAGTTGAAGTATGCCACCATAAATTGCTTAGCAACAGCAAAATGCGCGCGACGTCACCGCGGCGCGACACCGCAGGACCCGCGCGCACGATTGCCCCGGCGATGACTGCCGGCCGCGCCGGCCACCCCGGCCGGCCCTGTATGATGGCGGATCGCGCGCCGAGGATGGCGCGCCCCGCTTTCACATTCAGCTGGAGTATGTATGCTTATTGTCACCCACGGGGGCAAGTTCCACGCGGACGACGCCTGGGCCGTCGCGGTATTGCTGGTCCTGTTTCCCGATGCCGAACTGGTGCGCACCCGCGACCCCGCCATCATCGAGGCGGGCGATTTCGCGATCGACGTCGGCGGCGTCTGGGACCCGGACACTGGCCGCTTCGACCACCACCAGAAGGGCTTCGACGGCGCGCGCCAGAGCGGCGTGCCCTATGCCAGCGCCGGCCTGGTGTGGCGCACCTGGGGCGCGCGCTGCGTGGCGGCGCTGGCCCGCGCCCACCTGGGCAGGGACCTGGACGAGGACACCGCCCAGCAGATCGCCTATGCGATCGACGCCGACATCGTCCAGTACCTCGACCTCTCGGACGTGGGGGCGGCCAAGAACGCGCCCGGCGGCTACGGCCTGTCGGCGGTGATCTCGGGCTACAACCCGGGCTGGATGGACGAGCAGCGCCTGGGCTATGGCGAAGAGGCGGAAGCCTATCGCACGGCCCAGTTCCGGCGCGCGATGGCGGTGCTGACCGACATCCTGGTCAACGCCGTCAAGTACCGGGTCGGCGCCCTGCTGGCGGTGGCCCAGGTGCGCGAGGCCCAGGTGCTCGAAGATGGGCGGGTGCTGTTCCTGGCCAACGGCGCCCTGCCCTGGTCCTCGGTGGTGCGCAAGGAAATGCCCAAGGTGCTGTTCGTGATCAGCCATAACGTGGCCGAGCAACGCTACATGATCCATACGGTGGGCGTGAGCCCGGACAGCTTCGAGGCGCGCGCCGACCTGCCGCAGGCCTGGGCCGGGCTGCGCGACGCCGAGCTGGCGGCGGTGACCGGGGTGGCGGACGCCGGCTTCTGCCACAACGGCCGCTTCATCGCGGCCGCCAGGTCGTATGAAGGGATCAGGACCATGGCGCGCCTGGCGCTGGAGGAAGTGGACCGGCTGGCGGTCTCCGCGGCCTAGCCGCGCTTCCAGCTCAGGCCAGGCTGGCCGCCTCCAGCGCGCGGCGGTGCAGGTCCCACATCGCCCCCACGCGCAGGCCGGCGTGCACCGGCACGATCTCCTTCACCCCCAGCTCGTCCATCATCCCGATCAGGAGCGCCAGCCCGCCCGCCAGGTGCGGCGCCCTGGCCGCCGCCTCCCAGGCCAGGCGCAGCCGCGCCACATGGCCCGCTTCGATGAAGCCGCGCCGCAAGGCCTCGAGGGTCTCGCGCGTGACGGCGCCGGCGCCCTCCCCGCTGTCCTGGGCGATCTCGGACAGGGCGCGCACCGTGCCGCAGGCGCCGTAGGCATGGGTCCAGCCGCCCGCCGCCACGCCCGCGTTGGCGAAGCGGTTGCGGCTCGAGCGCACCGCCGCCTCGAAGCCGGCGGCGTCGATGCGCCCGTCCCCGAAGAAGCTCAGGCTCTGGCGCACCGCGCCCACCGAGAAGGATTCGATGCGCTCGATGTGCGGGCCGCGCCCCAGCACCAGCTCGGTCGAGCCGCTGCCGATGTCGACCACCAGGCGCGGCGCGGCGTCGTCGGCCAGGGTGCTGGCCACGCCCAGGTAGACCAGGCGCCCGGCCTCGTCGCCGGCGATGATCTCGATCGGCCGCCCCAGCGCCTGCTCGGCGGCGGGCAGGAACACCGGCGCGTTGCGCGCCATGCGCAAGGCCGAGGTGGCCACCACGCGCACCGCCTGCGGGCGCCAGGCCTCGAGCGCGCGCCGGAATTCGCGCAGGCAGGCCAGGGCGCGGCGCATGGCCGCGGCGCACAGGAAGCCGTCCTCGTCCAGGGTGGCGGCCAGGCGCACCGGCTCGGCCATGGTCGCCGCCAGCTTCAGGCCGCCCCGCTCGACCCGGCCGACGTGCAGGCGGAAGCTGTCCGAGCCCAGCTCGACGGCGGCGTACAAGGGAGATTCGAAGGAAGAAACCGGGGGAAGCGTCATGGCCGATCCTGCTGTGAAGATGCCGCAGGATAGGCCACGCGCATGACACGCTGATGACGCGGGAATTACACCTCGGCGACCGCCTGGACGGCCTGGGACACGCGGTTGCGCCCGGCCTTCTTGGCCGCCGCCAGCGCCTCGTCGGCGCGCTGGAACAGGGTGGTGGTGGAGTCTTCCGGACGGATGGTGGTGACGCCGAAGCTGGCGGTCATGGAGATCATCGCGCGCTCGCTCTTGACCGGGGTGGCCTCGATGGCGGCGCGGATGCGCTCGGCCACCAGGCTGGCTTCGTCGAGATTGGTGCGCGGCAGCAGGATCGCGAACTCGACGCCCACCAGGCGGCCCAGCATGTCGCTGTCGCGCAGCTGGCGCCGGCACAGCTCGACCACGTGGCGCAGCACGGCGTCGCCGGCCGGGTGGCCGTAGCCGTCGTTGACGCGCTTGAACTGGTCGAGGTCGAGCACCACCAGGGCGGTCGGCAGGCCCGGGCGGCGCGCCAGCGCCATCCAGGGCGCCAGGGCGTTGAAGAAGCCGCGCCGGTTGGGCACGTCGGTCAGCGGGTCCACCACTTCCAGGCGCTGCAGCTCGCGCTGGGCGCGTTCACGCGCCAGCAGCAGCATGCCGAAGCAGTTGGCCAGCATCAGCAGGTAGAGGGCAGCGCTGGACAACTGGCCGAGCAGCTCGTTGGTCAGCCAGCCCCAGCCGCCGGCCAGCACCAGCACGAACAGGCCGCGCGCCGCCACCACCAGGGCCAGCACCGCGGTGACCACGGCCAGGGCGCGCTGCAGCAGGCTGTTGTCGCTCCAGCGCAGGGCCAGCGCGACCGCGCCGGACAGGTAGAAGGCGCCCAGCAGCAGCGAGGCGGCGACCCCGCGCAGGCCCTCCTCGTCGATCAGGTAGCAGACCAAGAAGGCCAGGATCGCCAGCCCGCCCAGCACCAGGGTGGGACGGCGCCAGCCCTCGCGCCCGGCCGCCTGCCAGGACGCCCCGGCCTCGACCGCGACGCCGGCCAGCAGCAGCGCATAGCCGCCCGGCACCGCCAGCGCGGCCGGGACCACGCTGACCGCGCCCAGGGCCAGCAGCAGCCAGGCTCCGCCCTGGATCTGCTTGGACAGGCTCCAGGCGCTCAGCGCCTGGGAGCGCACCGGGCCGGCATCGAAGAAGGTCAGCAGCGCGACCAGGGCCAGGTTGCCCAGCGCCAGGACCAGCACCATGGTGGAGGCGTCCAGCGTGATCATGTCAGTACTCGTGCTCGACGTGGGTGGTGCCGTCGCCGACCTTGCTGGCCCAAGCGCGGGTGAAGTAGTGCTTTTCGTCCTCGCTCGGCGGCTCGTGCCAGAACACGATCAGGTGGCCCTTGTGGTCGTGCAGCTGGGTCAGCTTCTCGACGAAGCGCGGATTGCCGCCGGCGTCGGCCAGGGCCATCGCATACCCATAGACCCGCTGCAGCCTCTCGATCCGGTCCGGTTCGGTGTTGCCGTTGGTGGCGGTGATCGTGGGGTGGTCCAGGAACATGGGGGCGAGGGTCTCCGGTCGGCTGCGGGTGCGTGGCGGTCAGCTTATCAGAAAGCGATGCCCTGCAACAAGCTGCGACGCAGCGCGCCGCCCACCCGCGCTCGCGTATACTGGCGCCATGTCCGCCCTGCCCGAGCATCCCGACCCCCAGCACCGGACCGGCGGCGCGCCGCTGGTGCGCACCGTCGGCGACCGCCGCACCCTGGAATTCACCCCGGGCGACATCCAGAGCGAGATGCGGCTGTCGCGCCCGGACGCCCTGGTGCTGGCCTATGCCAGGGCCATGATGTGCTTCGCCCTGTTCGCGCCGCGTCCGCGCCACATCGTCATGGTCGGGCTGGGCGGCGGCTCGCTGGCCAAGTTCTGCTACCGCCGCTTTCCTGGCGCGCGCATCACCGTGCTGGAGCTGCGCGCCGACGTGATCGCCCTGCGCGAGACCTTCCACGTGCCGCCGGACGACGCCCGCCTGCGGGTGCTGCACACCGACGCCGCGCCCTGGCTGGCGGCCAACCCGGCCAGCGCCGACGTGCTGCTGGTCGACGGTTTCGACGCCGGCGGCCTGCCGCCGGCCCTGGCGAGCAGCGCCTTCTACCGCGACTGCCGGCGCGCCCTGCGCCCCGACGGCCTCATGGTTGCCAATATCTTCACTTACGATCCTGACTATGTATCCGCCCTGCAACGGCTGCGTACGGCCTTCGACGGCCGGGTGAGCTGGCTGCGCGGCGTCGCCGGCAACAACCAGATCCTGTTCGCGGTGCGCCCCGCCGCGCCCGGCGCGCCCCCCGGCCATGCAGAGCGCATGCTGGGGCGCCTGCTGCGGCCGCAGGGCTTCGGCTGGTCCTGGCCCAACCGCCTGCTGGCCCGCCTGGTGCTTGCCTGGCTGTCAATCCGCCCTGTTTGAGGGTCGCCACACGGGGTGGCCGAATTGTCCCGCGCACGACAATTCGTTTGCGGAAGCGGACACTTTTGTGACAAACTGGCGCGCACTAATGCCTGCTGGAAAGCTCATTTACCCTCGTTTATCAACCGGATCACGGACCTGGACCCAGACCTGCCTATGCCGCGCCGCCGCCTGCCCCTGTCGCTGACTCTCGCGGCGGCCCTCACGCTCGGGGGCGGCCTGGCTGCATCCGGCGCGCTGTTCCTGGGGGTGAGCCACCTCGAGTACGACAACATGGCGCTCGCCTTCGCCCAGCGCGCCGACGAGCGGGTGGCAGCGGTGCGCCAGGGCATGGACCAGGCGGTCGAGGTCCTGACCGTCACCAACCAGCTGTTCGCGCGCGGCGAGACGGTGTCACGCCAGCAGTTCGCCGACTTCACCTCGGCACTGCTCGACCGTCACCGCTTCATCCAGGCCTTCAACTACCACCGCGTGGTGGCGGGCGTGGACCGGGCCGCGGTCGAGGCCGAACTGCAGAAGATCCGCCCGGGCACCATCTTCACCGAGAAGCGCCCCGAAGGCCAGGTGCCGGCGCCGGTGCGCGGCCGCTACCACATCGTCGACTACCTGGAGCCGATGGCCGGCAACGAGCAGGCCTTCGGCCTGAACCTGACCCAGAACGCCGAGGTCATGGACGCCCTCGACATCGCGCGCGGCTCCGGCCGGGCGGCCGCCACCGGCCTGTTCGCCCTGGCCCAGGACGCCACGCCCCAGCCCAGCTTCGAATTCATCCTGCCGGTGCTGGACAAGGAGGGGGTGATGATCGGCGACACCGCCGTCGTCATCCGCGGCCACGAGCTGGTGCGCGCCTCGCTGGCCAGCGCCGGCCTGCTCGATTCGCACGACATCTTCGTCTCGGTCTACGCCGGCGAGCACGCCGACCGTCAGCGCCGCCTGCTGTCCACCGGCCCTACCGAGCAAGCCCTGGCCGAGCGCTCCAACGGCTGGTTCGGGTCGAATCACCCGGGCGTGCGCAGCACCGTGCTGCAGATCGGCGGCCGCCCCTGGCGCATCGACGTCGCCGCCGCCGAGCGTCCCTTCCTGGCCGACCACATGGCGTCCACCGCCCTGCTGGCCGGCGGCATCCTGATCACCCTGCTCGGCACCGCCTTCGTGCAGGCGTCCGGCCAGCGCGCGCGCAAGGTCCAGCAGCTGGTGCGCCAGCGCACCGCCGACCTGCGCCGCACCAACCGCCGCCTGATCGAGGACATGGCCGCGCGCGAGCGCGCCGAGCGCGCCCTGCAGCAGAGCGAGCAGCGCTTCCGCCAGCTGGTGTCGATGTCCTCGGACTGGTACTGGGAACAGGACGCCCAGCTGCGCTTCACCATGGTGACCGGCGCCTTCGCCGAGAAGACCGGGGTGGCGGTCGACGCGGTGCTGGGCAAGACGCGCTGGGAATTCGTGCCCCAGCTGCTCGAGACCGAGTCCGGACAGGCCCACATCGCCCAGATCAAGGCCCACGAGCCCTTCACCAACCTCGAATACCAGACCGTCGACGAGCACGGCGACACGCGCTGGTTCTGCGTCAACGGCCAGCCGGTATTCGACGAGAGCGGCCAGCTGACCGGCTACCGCGGCACCGGCAGCGACATCACCGAGCGCAAGCTGACCGAGCAGCGCGTCCACCACGTGGCCCAGCACGACGTGCTGACCGGCCTGCCCAACCGCTCCCTGCTCCAGGACCGCCTGGGCCAGGCCGTCGCCTACGCCAGCCGCAGCGGTTATCCGGTATGGGTGATGCTGATCGACCTGGACCGCTTCAAGTTCGTCAACGACAGCATGGGCCACAAGGCCGGCGACGTGCTCCTGATGACGGTGGCGGCGCGCCTGCGCTCCTCGCTGCGCGACACCGACACCGTGGCGCGCCTGTCGGGCGACGAATTCGTGGTGATCCTGTCCGAGCACGCCGAGGAGCCGCTGAGCCCCGAGATCGTGCAGCGGGTGATGGATTCGGTGGCCCAGCCGGTGATCCTCGGCACCAAGGAATTCTTCGTCACCTGCTCGATCGGGGTTGCGGTCTACCCGAGCGAAGGCACCGCAGCCGACAGCCTGATCGAGCACGCCGACATCGCGATGTACAGCGCCAAGAAGATGGGGCGCAACAACTTCCAGTTCTACACCCCGGCCATGAACGAGGAGTCGCTGGAGCGCGTGCGCATCGAGAGCGCCCTGCGCAACGCTTTGGAACGCAACGAATTCGTGCTGTATTACCAGCCCCAGGTCGACCTCAAGACCGGCCAGATCTGCGGCATGGAAGCCCTGATCCGCTGGAACCACCCGGAGCTGGGCATGGTCGCGCCGAACCGCTTCATCGGCGTGGCCGAGGAAACCGGCCTGATCGTGCCGATCGGGGCCTGGGTGATGCGCACCGCCTGCGCCCAGAACAAGGCCTGGCAGGATGCCGGCCTGGGCCGCCTGCGGGTGGCGGTCAACCTGTCGGCGCGCCAGTTCGGCGCCGCCGACCTGATCGCCAGCCTGGAGTCGGTGCTGAGCGACACCCGCCTGGAACCGGATTGCCTGGAGATCGAGCTGACGGAAAGCCTGTTCATGAGCGACGTGACGCCGGCGGTGGAGCTGCTGCACCGCATGAAGTCGCTGGGCGTGAATTTGTCGATCGACGACTTCGGCACCGGCTACTCGAGCCTGTCCTACCTGTCGCGCTTCCCGATCGACGTGCTCAAGATCGACCGCTCCTTCGTGGCCGACATCACCCACGACGCCAACGACGCGGCGATCGTCACCTCCATCATCGCCCTGGCCCACAACCTGAAACTGGCGGTGATCGCCGAGGGCGTGGAGACCGCGGAGCAACTTGCCTACCTGCGCAACCACGGCTGCGACGAGATGCAGGGCTATTTCTTCAGCAAGCCGCTGCCCGCGGCGGACTTCGAGCAGATGCTGCGCCAGGGCCGCTCACTGGCCCTGCCGGCGCCGGAAGACGAGCCGGTGGCGGCCTGAGGCCAAGGCTGGGAACGGGGCCAAGGCCCCGCCACGGCCTACCCCAAAAGAATGTTTAACTCTGGGTATTTATTTATGGCCAATACGTCATCAATGGCCGTACAATAACCGTGTCTCTTTAGCAATCTTGAGTACGGAGTAAACCCATGAGCAATGAAACGCGTGACTCGACCGCCACGATAGATGCGCCGGCGCGCCGTCAACGCACCGATATCCGCACCCGCGACCTGATCAACCAGGCGATCGCGTCGGTGCCGACCCTCGGCCTGCAGCGCGCAGCCGAATTCCTGGCGACGATGAACGTGCCGGCCGAAGTGGCCGTCCGGGTGCTGGTCTATCCACAGCGCCGCCGCGCCAACTGAGCCGGTCCGCCCTGCCGCGCAGGGCGAACCGGTTGAGTTGGCGCGCCTTCAGCGCCGGGTTTCGTGTTGGGCGATGTCGTCCAGGGATTCGCGTCCCTTGTCGGTGAGCGCGTAGCCGCCCTCGTCGCGCGCGACCACGTGCGACTTGATGCTGAGGAAGCGCAGCACGTCGCCGGCGACCTCGGCCTGCGGGTCCTCGGCGAGGGCGCGCATCGCCTGCACGCAGCGGCGCAGGAACAGCACCTGCTGGCCTTTCTCGGTCAGCGACACACGGCCGTCGCGGCCGTATTCGATCATCTTCAGGCCAGAGAGCCGCTTGGCGTTGCGGCCCACGCAGGCCGTCGCCAGGTCGCGCTTGCTGCCACGCTGCACCAGCTCCAGCGCGTCGTATTCGTCAGTCGTCAGCTTTTCGTTCTTCATTACCGCTCTTTATGGTCCAGGGCGCGACATGGTAACCGCCATGCCGCCCGGCGGCAACCGCCGGCGTGGCGCCTGCCTGTCGCGCGCGGGACCGAGGGTGCGCCCTCAGCGCATCGAGCGGATGGCGAACCAGCCCAGCCCGGCGCTGGCGGCCAGGCCGAGCGCCACCGCCAGCTGCATGCGGCGCGAACCGAGCAAGGGCCGCTGGCCCAGGTAAATCTTGTTGTACAAAGTCGAGCCCATCATCTCCTCCTGCAAAGGCTTTGGTCTTGTTCTCATTATAGAAATCGGAACATTGCAGCTGTGTGACAGCCAGCACACCCGGGTCTGCTGCAACAAAAAAGCAACACTTCCATCACGGCCTAGCGCGCGCCGGACCGCATGGTGGCCTGTTAGGATCGTACGACAGTGACAACTTTCACGGAGCACAGCATGAACGATCCGAACACCAAGTCCGACCCCACCAACGCGCGCCGCGGCGTGTTCGACGAGGCCGACATCGGCAGCGGCGAGAAGTCGCCGGGCCAGCATGAGACGGAAGAAATGATCCGTGAAATCCCACCCCTGCCGGCGAACAACCGGCAGGCCGACGAGCCGCCCCCGGGCACCACCGGCAGCACCAAGGGCAATGGCGTGAGCCGCGACGAGGGCAATCGCCAGGGCGGCTAAGCCGCCTATCCTGCCCGGATCGGCGGTTTGGGCAGGGTCGGTTCCTCGACCGGGGCATTGACCGGGTCGGGGACGTCGTCCGGCACCGGCACCTCGGGCGGCGGCTGGTTGGGATCCTTGGGCGCCTCGGGATCGGGCGCGATGTGCGCCGAGATGGCACTGAAGTCGCGCAGGGGATCCTGCGCCGTGAGCATGTTCATGGTTGGCCTCGCTGTGAAGTCGCGCGCCGCGAAGGCCGCGCACGAAGACGTTGGAAGGCAAGCCTGTTGCCTCTGATTGCTGGTCCATCAGCGGCGGACGAAGGACGGTCACGCCGCAGGAAGCGGCCGCGCGGGGCGGCCGCCGCCTCAGTGGTTCTGCTTCTGCTTGGCGCCGCCACCCGCCCCGGCGTCGGTCTTGGCCCGTTCGCGCGACATGTGGTCGTGGCTGCTCTTGTCCTTCACGCCGGCGCGCTCCTTGGCCAGCTGCTCCTCGGACTTGGCCGACTGCTCGTTCTGGTTGCCGGTCGATTTCGAATTGCTCATCATCTACCTCCTATGAAAACAGGGTCGTCGTGCGCAGCCTAGCATGGATGCGTTGGGCAGGTTTTCAATCGTGCGCCTGCGCTTTCCACCCCTGCCCGGCCTCGGCTATAGTGGCATCCCGACCTTTCTCCGGCTCAAACACCATGCGTCTGCTGCCCGCCGCCCTGCTCCTGTCCGCCCTGCTGTCCGCCTTCCACGCCCGCGCAGCCGGCCCGATGAAACTGGCCGACTACCTCGCCCTGGAGGGGCCGGCGCCGAGCGCGAAGATCGCCTACGGGGCCGCGCTTTCACAGTACGCCGAGCTGTTCCTGCCCCAGGGCACCGGCCCCTTCCCGGTCGCGGTGCTGGTGCATGGCGGCTGCTGGACCAGCAAGTTCGGCGGCATCGGCCAGCTGCGCAACATGGCCGGCGCGCTGGCGGCGCGCGGCATCGCGGTGTGGAACGTCGAATACCGCCGGGTCGACGAGGAAGGCGGCGGCTATCCCGGCATGTACCTCGACATGCACGCCGCCCTCGACGCCCTGCGCGCGCAGGCCGGGCGCCATCCGCTCGACCTGGCGCGCATCGTGGCGGTGGGCCATTCGGCCGGCGGCCAGCTGGTGCAGTGGATCGCCGGACGCGCGCGCATTCCGGCCACCAGCCCCCTGCACCACCCCCAGCCGCTGCCGGTGCGCGCCATCGTCAGCCTGGGCGGGCTGGCCGACCTGCGCGGCGAAGCGGCCCTGATCCAGAAAAGCTGCGGGCGCGACACCGTCCAACTGGCGGGCAGCCCGAGCGCGGCGCGGCCCGACGTGTTCGCCGACACCAACGCCGCCGAACTGCTGCCCAACGGCAGCCGCACCTGGCTGGTGACGGGGGAACTGGACACGATCTCGCCGCCGCGCGTGGCCCACGACTACGCGAGCAAGGCGCGCGCCGCCGGCGACGTTGCCGAGGTGGTGATCCTGCCCGGCGCCAGCCACTACGACGAGGTGGCCGCCACCTCCTTCGCCTGGCCGCGGGTGCTGCAGGTCATCGAGCAGGCCCTCGAACTGGCGCCGCCCAGGCCCTAGCGCGGCGCCAGCGGCGCTTCTATGGAATCCTGCGCCGCGCCAGCGGCGCCTCGAGCACGAGGTCGCTGCGCGCCAGCGCCACGCAGGGCAGGATCCAGCCCTCGCGCTTCTCGTCGAAGGACAAGCCGGGCCATTCGATCTGGTAGGCCACCTGCCCGCTCGCCAGGCGGCAGATGCAGGTGCGGCAGGTGCCGTTGCGGCAGGAGCTGGGCAGCTCCAGCCCGGCGCTCTCGGCCGCGCGCAGCAGGGTGGTGTCGGGGCCGGCCTCGAAGCGCTCGCCGCTCGGCTGCAGGGTGATGGTGTGCTGGGCGTCCATGGCCCATTGTATCGCCGCCGGGCAATCCGCTCGCAAGGAGGATGAGTTCGCTGACGCACAGACCCGGTGCATGCCCCCCACTACGCTGGTAACTCCAGAAGAAATAGTGGGTAATCAAATGAAACGAAAACAAGCAGCCCTCCTGAGCGCCGCCCTGCTGGGCGCCCTTCCCTTCGCCGCGCTAGGCCAGCAGGCCGTGCTGCAGCCGGCAGCGGCGCCGCAAGCCGCCACAACCGCCACAACCGCCGCGGCCCCGCCGGCCCAGTCCCCGTCCCGGAACGCGGCGCCGAACGCCGCCAACCCGGCAGCCGCCAAGCAAGCCGAATTCGAACGCAACCTGCGCGCCCAGGTCCTGCTCGACCGCGCGCACTTCTCGCCGGGCGAGATCGACGGCGCCTACGGCTCCAACATGCGCAATGCCCTGAGCAGCTTCCAGGCCGCGCGCCAGCTGCCCGTCACCGGCAAGCTGGACGAGGCCACCTGGAACGCCCTGAATGCCGACAATACGCCCACCCTGCTCACCTACACCCTGGTCGAGGCCGACGTCGCCGGTCCCTTCCGTCCGGTCCCCGAGGACATGATGGCCAAGGCCTCGCTGCCCGCGCTCGGCTACGCCAGCGCGGCCGAGGGCCTGGGCGAGAAGTTCCACGCCAGCCCGGCCCTGATCGAACGCCTCAACCCGGGCAAGAGCCTGAGCCGCGTCGGCGAGCAGATCGTGGTGCCGAACGTCGTCGGCAAGAATCCGCTGCCCAAGGCCGCCAGGGTCGTGGTGCGGGACGAGGCCAAGATCCTCCAGCTCTACGACGCCGAGGGCCGCCTGCTGGCCCAGTATCCGGCCTCGACCGGCAGCGAGCACGACCCGCTGCCGATCGGCACCTGGAAGATCGAGGGCGTGCACCCGAATCCGACCTACCACTACAACCCCAAGCTGTTCTGGGACGCCGAGCCGGGCGACAAGAAGGCGAAGATCGCGCCCGGGCCGAACAACCCGGTGGGCGTGGCCTGGATCGACCTGTCCAAGCCGCACTACGGCATCCACGGCACCCCGGTGCCCGGCCACGTCGGCAAGACCGAGTCGCACGGCTGCATCCGCCTGACCAACTGGAGCGCCGCCGAGGTGGCGAACCTGGTCGGTGCGGGCACGGAGGTGGTGCTGCAAAACTAAGGCAAAGAACAAGATGACGGAGGACGCGATGAAGTGGCTGATGACCTTGCTGTTCGGCGCGCTGGTGGGCGCCGGGATTTTGTGGGTGATCCTCGACGAGCGGGCGCAGTCCGCGCCAGCCAACGCGGCGGCGCCGCCGCCCGAGGCCACGCCGGCCCCGGCGAGCGCCACGCCCGCGTCCGCGCCCGAAGGCGGCGCCGCGCCGGCCGCCCCGGCCGCCGGGGCGCAGCCGCAAGGCGCGCCCGCGGGCGCCGCGCCGGTGGTGCAGACCGACCTGAGCGAAGCCGAGCTGCCCTTGCGTCCCCAGGCCGGCGACCTGTCCGCCGCCATCGCCACGCCCGGCGCCGCCTCGAGCCCGCCCGCCGGGCTGCTGGTGCCGGTGCAGGGCGTGAAGGCGGCCCAGCTGACCGACACCTTCGACCAGCCGCGCGGCAACCAGCGCCACCACGAAGCCCTCGACATCATGGCGCCCAAGGGCACGCCGGTGCTGGCGGCCGCCGACGGCAAGGTGGTCAAGCTATTCCAGAGCAAGCCCGGCGGCCTGACCGTCTACCAGTTCGACCCGGGCGAACGCTACGCCTATTACTACGCCCATCTGGACCGCTACGCCGACGGCCTGCGCGAAGGCATGCAGCTCAAGCGCGGCGAACTGCTGGGCTACGTCGGCGTCACCGGCAACTCGGACCCGAACGCGCCCCACCTGCATTTCGCCGTGGTTGAGCTCACGCCCGAGAAGCAATGGTGGAAAGGCACCCCGCTCAATCCGTTTCCGCTGCTGAGGGACTAGCCGCGACGTCCTCCTCCTCTTCCTGGGCGTCCTCCTGCGCCTGCTCGCGCGGCGGCTCGTCGACGTCGGCGCCGACGTTGATGGCCGCGTAGGCGCGCTGCACCGCGATCGCTTCGCGCCCGCCCTTGCCATACAGTTCCTCGCTCGACGCGATCATCTTGGCGCGCGCATCCGCGTAGTTGGTGCTGGAGGTGAACTTGGTGGTGTTGGCGTGGAACCAGATGCGGAAGGCCTTGTCGAGGCCGATGCCGCTCATCGCCGCCGGCTGCTTCACCAGGAATTTGCTGTAGGCCTCGCTCTCCTTGTCGGCCTGCGAGCCCTTGGCCAGGAAGTAGAACATGCGGTTGTTGGGGCCGCTGCTGTAATGGACGTCCAGGCGCTTGAGGCCGGTGCTCCATGCGTCATGGCTGTTGCCGTCCTTGCTGGGCTTGATCATCCAGCGCAGCGGCGTGCCGTTGCGGCTGATCTCGCGTCCCAGCTGCCAGTCGTTGCCCTCCTCCGGAATCGCCTCGCCCTTGCCGCCGGCGCGCGCATAGGCCTCGACCACTTCGCCGGCGATGTCGGAGGCCGATTCGTTCAGGCCACCCGATTCGCCCGAATACACCAGGTTGGAGGTGGCGGCCGTCACGCCGTGCCCCATCTCGTGGCCGATCACGTCGATCGAGCCCAGGCTGGTGAAATAGGTGCCGTCGCCGATGAACATGCAGCGGCAGGCGTCGCTGTAGTAGGCATTGTCGTAGCCGCGGTTGACGTGGGCCGCGATGTAGGTGGCGGTGTCGTGGCCGTCGAGCGAGCGCCAGCCCAGCACGTTCTTGAGGGCGTCGTAGGTGTTCATCAGGCCCCACATCGCGTTCACGGCGGCGGTCTGGCCGTTCGGCCCGGTGGTGCTGCCGCCCTCGACGAACTGCTTGCCGTCGCCCCAGGTGTTGCTGCTGTTGGTGTACACCTGGCCGGCGCGGCTGGTGTTGTTGGCGTTGGTGATCGCCATCGCGCCGAAGGTCCCGCCCTTGCCGCGCTCGGGGTCGAGCATCTGGTAGCTGCCGTTGGCGAAGGTGGTGCTGAGCGGGACCTCGCCGTTGTACTGGCTCTTGCCCACGCCGGCCACGGTCTGCAGCATGCTCCACTGGTCGATCAGCGCGCCGTCGTGGGCGCTGAGCACCGTGTCGTGGAACAGCGGCTGCTCGCCCAGCTGCATGCGGGTGCGCACCAGGTAGGCCAGCTCGTAGCGATCGACCACTTCCTGCACGTCCAGGGCGTTCAGTTCGGACTCGTTCTTGTTCTGGGCGCTGGCCACCCGCTCCTCGCGCATCACGGGGTAGATCAGGAGTTCGGCGCGCGGCGGCACCACATGCTTCGCACCCGGCACCAGCAGGTTCACTGCCGCCGCGATCGCCTGGCGCGCCGTGAGGCGCGGCTTGACGGCGAAGCTGGCGGTGTGCGCCCCCAGCTTGTTGGCGGCGCCCCGGCCCAGGTGCAGGCGGCGCGGCGAGGCGGATTCGGACACCACCTGCTTGCGCGCGTCCAGCACCACCACCGAGTCCGAACCGAAGATGCGCAAGCCCCTGTAGGTATGGGCCGCGCGCAGCACCTGGGTGCCCTGGACGCCCGGGTGCAGGGCGCTGACGCGGTAGTGATGGTCCGCGTCCAGGCCCTGGGCGGTGCGCGCCGCCGCCAGCTGGCCCAGCACCGAGGCGCGCGCCCTGGCGTCCAGGGTCTGGGGCGGACTCATCATGGGCGCCGCCAGCGCGCAAGCGCCCGGCAGTGCGAGAAGAACGGCAGCCGCCAGGGCAGCGGCGCGAAGGGTCGAAAGCGGCGTCGTGTGCGAAGTCATCTCGTCTCCATCCGGTTAGTCCGGGCCTGCTGGCGGCGCCGGTCATCGACCAGTGTGGACGAGCTTACAAAGGGGAATTTGCTACAGCACAAGACACATGCGGGCGCGTCCAGCGCGCCCGCAAGGGTCGGGCGCGCGTGTCACGCGCCCGGTAAGGAAGCTCGTGGCCGTCAGCGATAAGGGTCGCGGCGGTTCAGCAGATACCAGGCGGCGCCCACCACGGCGCCGGCGATGGCAGCCTTCTTCACCAGTCCCGCCGGGTTGTGTTTCCACTCCGACTTGATGCCCATCTCGGCGAAGATGTTCGGCACATGGCCGCGTGCCAGGTCCTCGACCACCCCTTCGACCACGTTGACCCGGTCGGCCAGCAGCAGGAGCAGCCAGTGGCGCAGGTCGTTCTCGGTCGACTTGAAGGCGACGCGGCGGATGGCGCCCGACACCCCGGACGGCGGCTGCGCCGTGCCGAAGATCGGCGTGATGCCGGGACGCTCCGGCGAGACCAGCACCTCGACCCTCTCGGGCTGCTGCGTCACCGGGCCCTCCTTGGCGTCGGTGAAGCGCGGCGGGGTGCGCTCCATCGGCACCCCGGGACGGTTCTTGCGGTCGAGGTCCGCGCCCCAGCCCTGGATGTGCTTCAACTCCTCGGGCGAAGGGCGGCGCGGCACGAGATGGCCCTGGGACGGATGGGTGTGCACGTGGCCATGTTCCTCGTGTGCCTGCCCCGGCTGATGGTGGTGCTCGGCGATCTGATTACGCGTTTCCATGTTCCCTCCTCAGTGCAGTGCGCTGGCCGACACCGCACGCACCTGGTCGGCGTTGGGCGGAATCAGGACGGTCTTGATACAGTTGTCGAGTTTGCTCGAAAAGATGTGGTAAGCGTCGGCGACGTCTTCCAGCGGGACCTTGTGGGTGATGATCTCCTTCGGATTCAGGCGCCCTTCACGGATGTGTTCGATCAGGCGCGGCAGGTGGCGCTTGACGCTGGCCTGGTTCATGCGCAGGGTCAGGCCCTTGTTCAGGGCGTTGCCGATCGGGACCGCGTTGAAGGTCGGGCCGTAGACGCCGACGATCGACACGTTGCCGCCCTTGCGCACCGAGTTAATGCACCAATGTAAGACCGTGGCGGCGCCGGCCTGGCTCTTCATGAGACGCCCGGTCAAGGTCTGGGCGATGCTGCCGGCGGCGTCGCCGCCCACCGCGTCGATGCAGACGTCGGCGCCCATCCAGTCAGTCATCTTCTTGATGTGCAGGGCCATGTCGTCGACCTCGCGGAAGTTCACCACCTCGCACTGGGCGTAGCGCTGAACGAACTCGAGCCGGTACTCGACCTCGTCGACCACGATCACGCGCCCGGCGCCCATCAGCCAGGCCGACTTGGCGGCGAAGATGCCGACCGGGCCGGCGCCGAACACCACCACGGTGTCGCCCTGGGCGATGTCGCCCATCTCGGCCGCCTGGTAGCCGGTCGGCAGCGCGTCGGTGAGCAGCACGGCGTCGTCGTCGTGGATGTCGTCCGGGATCACCATCGGGCCGACGTCGGCCATCGGCACCCGCACCAGTTCGGCCTGGCCGCCGTCGTAGCCGCCGGCGGTGTGCGAGTAGCCGTAGATGCCGCCGACCGCCGTGGCCTGCGGATTTGTGTTGTGGCAATTGCCGTACAACTCGTGCTGGCAGAAGTAGCAGGAACCGCAGAACAGGTTGAAGGGCACAAGCACCCTGTCCCCGACCTTCAGTTTCTCGACCGCCGGGCCGACTTCGTGCACCACGCCGATGAACTCGTGTCCGAAGGTATGGCCGACCCGGGTGTCGGGCACCATGCCGTGGTAGAGGTGCAGGTCAGAACCGCAGATGCAGGAGCGGATGACGCGCACGATGGCGTCGCCCGGGTGCTCGATGACGGGTTCAGGCTTCTGGGCGGCGCGGACGCGGTAGGGGCCGCGGTAGTTCATTGCCAGCATAGATCCTCCTCATGGGGTGTAGGCAGCCTGTCGACGACGGGCCGATGTGCCAACCACCATATGTCAAAACACCAAGGAAGACGATACGCGCACGGAAACGAACAGGCGTTTTCTGCCAAATTTAACGCAATTAGTGGATGATAAGTTCGCGTTAGGAAATTTTAGCGACAATTCCCTTCACAGGCGGCGCGCCTCGAAGGTATTGCAGGCCGCGACCTCGCCGCTCTCCAGCCCGCGCTGGAACCAGCGCACCCGCTGCTCCGAGCTGCCATGGGTGAAGGAGTCCGGCACCACCACGCCGCGCGCCTGCTTCTGCAGGGCGTCGTCGCCGATCGCGGTGGCCGCGGCCAGGGCGGCCTCGACGTCGCCGCGCTCGATGATCTGCTCGCGCTGGTTGGTGCGCTTGGCCCAGACCCCGGCGAAGCAGTCGGCCTGCAGTTCCAGGCGCACCGAGAGCGCGTTGCCCTCGACTTCGGAGACGCGCTGCTGGGCCGCGTGCACCTTCTCCGACAGGCCGAGCAGGTTCTGCACGTGGTGGCCGACCTCGTGCGCGATGACATAGGCCTGGGCAAATTCGCCCGAGACATTGAAGCGCTGCTGCATCAGGCGGAAGAAGCTGAGGTCGATGTAGACCTTGCCGTCGGCCAGGCAATAGAAGGGGCCGGTGGCGCTCTGGCCGGTGCCGCAGGCGGTCGGGGTCCGGCCCTCGAACAGCACCAGGCGCGCCGGGGTGTACTGCGCGCCCTGCTCCTGGAAGATGGTGGCCCAGGCGTCCTCGGTATAGGCCAGGGTGGTGCGCACGAAGCGGGTCTCGCGGTCGTCGGCGGGCGCGCTGCGGGCCGGGGGCTGCTGCTGCACCGCCACCGGGGCGCCGCCCGACAGGAGGCTCAGGATGGTGCCGGGGTCGACCCCGAAGATGGCGCCGCCGATCAGGGCCAGCACCAGGGTGCCGATCCCGATCGAGCGCCCGCCGAAGCCGCCGAATCCGCCGAATCCGCCACCGCCGCGGCGGTCTTCCACGTTATCGCTCTCCCGGTCGCCTTCCCAACGCATGCTGCCTCCTTCGTGCCGGCCCGGTCACCTCCCGTGCCGCTTCAAGTTTCCCGTATCCGCGCGTTCGCGCGCATCCTTGGTGCGGAATTCCTCCGGCGTCGCCAGTCCGGCGCGCGCCTCGTCGTGCAGGCTGCGCTCGTGGCGCTCGCGTTCGATCTCGCGCGCGATGCGCCCCAGCGGCGCCCCTTGTTCTTCCCTGCTGGCCATGTTCTCTCTCCCTGTCGTCGGGCTCGTACGCTCGAGTCTGCCGCACTGCGCACACCGGAACCGTACGGGTCTTCACATAGTGAATGATATTCCCATGAGCACGCCGCTGTCTCCACAGTCTGCATTAAGTGGGCTGGCGCACGGTCGGCGGACGAGCGCCATGCCACGCTGTGGGAATGAACCCCTCCCAAGCCAACGCCCTGCTCGCCCTCGGCAATAGTCTGCGCGAAGCAGGCTACCGTTTCATGACCGTGACGCCGTCCACCCACCGGCGCATCAACTGCCGCCCGGGCAACGAGCGCGCAAACGATCTGCGCGGGGTGTTCGGCTGGAGCCGCCCCTTCGCCCCCGATCTGCTGCCCGGGGCGATGCTGGACCTGATGCGGGAAGCCGGCGTGCTGGAAAGCGTGGACGGGGGCCTGCTCAAGGCCGGGCTGCGGGTCTCCAGCCTGGGAGGCCTGCTGTTCTTCCATTCGGCCTGGCCCACCCGCGAGGACGACGCGGTGTTCTTCGGGCCCGACACCTACCGCTTCGTGGGGACGATGGAGCGCGCCTTCGCCTGGCTGGGCTCGGGGCCGACAAGGGCGCTGGAGATCGGCTGCGGCGCGGCGCCGGCGGCGATCACCATCGCCGACCGCTTTCCGCACGCCGAAGTGATCGCGGCCGACATCAATCCGCGCGCCCTCGACCTGTCGGTGGTGAACGCACGGCTGGCGATGCTGGACAATTTCGCGGCCTGCCGCAGCGACCTGTTCGACGGCCTGCACGGCGACTTCGACCTGATCGTCGCCAACCCGCCCTACATCCTCGACCAGGACGAGCGGCCCTACCGCCACGGCGGCGGCGAGCGCGGCGCGGAGATCTCGCGCAGGATCGTGGAGGAAGGCCTGGCGCGCCTGCGCCCCGGCGGCAGCCTGATGCTCTACACAGGAGTGGCGATCAGCGGGCCGGACGACCACTTCCTGGAAAGCGTGCGGCCGACCCTGGAACGTGTCTGCGGGCACTGGAGCTACGACGAACTCGACCCGGACATCTTTGGCGGCCAGCTCGGCGAGCCCGGCTACGAAGACGTGGAGCGGCTGGCGGCCGTGTGGCTGCACGCCGTGAAGCGGTAAGGCCTGCGCGCCTTGCGGCGCGCCGGACTCAGAAGGACTTGCTCCAGCTGACCGCCAGGGTGCGGCCGCGGCCGGCGTAGGTGGCGGTCGAGTCGGTGGCGGAGGCCGACTGCGAGTAGTAGCCGACGTACTGCTTGTCGAACAGGTTCTCCACGCTCACGCCCACGCGGCCATACGGGGTCTCCCAGGTGGTCGCCGCATCGACCAGGGTATAGCCCTTGAAATGCTCTTCCAGGTTGCTGGTGCCCACGCGGCGGCCGATGTTGATGTCGCGGTCGCGCAGGTGGATGGCCTGCAGGCGCATCTGGGCCTTGGGCAGGAAGCTCCAGTTGGCGCCCAGCACCGCCTTGTCCGGGCCCTGGGAGCGCGCGCCCAGGTCGAGGTCGAGCGGCGCGCCCTGGGTCGCCGCGGTCTTGCCGTCGGTGGTGGCATAGGTGCCGAACAGCGACAAGCCTTTCACCGGACGCCACTCGGCGTTCGCTTCCCAGCCCTTGACCGTGGTCGGCACGCGCTCGACCAGGCCGATGCCGGCCGCGTTGATACGGATCACGCTGCCCAGCTTGGAGCGCGAGTCGTAGCGCGAGATGCCGAACTGGCCCTGGGCGCCGCGCCAGTTGATGCCGACTTCCTTGTTGCGGGTGACGATGGGCTGCAGGCTGATCAGGCTGGCCACCGACTGGTTGGGCACGCTCACGCCGCGCAGCACCAGGCCGGCGTCGGGCAGGCCGAAACCTTCCGAGACCGCGGCGAAGGCCGACCACTGGGGCGCGAAGCGCCACACCGCGCCCAGGTTCTTGACCGACTTCGAGAACTCGGCCTGGCCGCCCTGCACCCGGCGGCTGCCATAGGCGGCCAGCGTGGTGTAGGTGTCGACCTCGAGCTTGGCGTCCTCGTAGCGCAGGCCGCCACGCACCGTGACCGGGCCGATTTCGTATTCGAGCTGGGCGAAGGGCGCGAGCGAACGGAACTTGAGTTCCGGGACCCAGATCCGGTTGGTGCCGGCCAGGCGCTGCTGGGTATGGTCGCGCAGCCAGTCCAGGCCGGTGGTCAGTTCCAGGCCTTCGACGAACAGGTCCGGACGCACATAGGTGATGCGTGAGCCGAACTTGTCCGCCACCACCTCGGACTGGTCGTACAGGGTGCCCAGCGGGGCGATATTGCGGTCCTGGAAGGTGGAGGTGTTGGTGGCGCCGTAGAGCGACTCGAAATCGTGGCTGAACAGCTGGACCGTGAGCGCCCCGCCCCACAGATCGTTGTGGCGGTAGTCCAGGCTGCCGCTGCGCACGCGGTTACGCGGGGTCATGCCCACCGGCGTGCCGGGCGTCGAGCTGGTCGGGATGCCGAGGGCGACATTGCCGGGCTCGTTGCGGTAGTCGCCGTCGCCGCTCAGGTCGAAGCGGTTGACGCTCAGCTGCAGGCGCTGGGCGCCGAAGGTCTTGCCGATCTTCACGAACAGATCGTTGCCGTGCGAATCCAGGGTGTCGCCCTGGACGTTGTCGATGCCCAGGCGGCGGCCGTTGCCGTCGTAGCCCATGCCGCGCCGCTGCACGCTGCCGTAGGCCAGCAGGTCGAAGGCCTCCGACTTGTGGCTGACGGTCAGGCCGGTCTTCCAGTCCAGGTTATCCGAGCGGAACTGGGTGGCGAAGCGGGTGTTGACCGTGTAGCTGGTGCCATTGGCGCGCGGGGTCTTGGTGATGTAGTTGATGATGCCGCCGGTCGCGCCCAGGCCCTGCATGGCCGAGGCGCCGTTGATGACCTCGATGCGCTCGATGATGGCGCTGTCGGCGAAATAACCTTCGCGCATGCCGGCGCGCAGCGGATTCGATTGCGGAATGCCGTCCAGCAGGATCAGCGGCTGGCGGCCGCGCAGCGATTCGCCGGTCGAGGTCATCTTCTGGCGGCTGGGGGCGTAGCCCGGGATATAAGTAGAGAGCGCCTGCGAAGGGTCGTCGGCGATCAGGTACTGGGTCGACAGTTCCTGCTGGGTGATCACCGACACGGCGCCCGGAATCCGGTCGACCGCCTTGGCGGTGCGGGTGGCCGTCACGATGACGGAAGCCATGTCGGCATCCAGCTCCTGCGCGTTGGCCTGCTCCCCTGCCGTCTGGGTTTGCTGGGCGTAGGCGCCATGCGCGGCCATCAGGGCGCAGGCGGTGGCGACGGCGAGGCGGACCGGTTTCAAGGAACTCATTGCTAATCCTGACTTTCGAGATAGAAATTTTTTATGCGGTGCAGATGATAATGATTCTCATGTCACTACGCAAGGAGTATAGGAATCATTCTCATTTGCGTTTATCATGCAGGTCATGAAAACGCTCATCCGCACCATCCATCTCTGGGCCGGCCTGATCTTCGGCAGCATCCTGGTCCTGCAAGGCCTGACCGGCAGCCTGCTGGCCTGGCACCACGAGCTGGATGCGGGCCTGAATCCCGGCCTGCTGCGGACCGCGCCCCCGGCCGGGATGGCGGCGGGTGCGCCCTTCCACGCGGAGCCGCGGCTGGCGGCGGCGGTGCTGGAAAGCCTGGTGCGCGACCCCGACTACGGCCGTCCCGACACCCTGTTCTTCCCCGAGACCGCCGGCGAGGTCTTCGTCGCCTGGTACCGCCCGGCCAAGCCGGCCTCGAGCTGGGAACAGGGAGTGACGCGCCAGGTGATGGTCGACCCGGCCAGCCTGCGCGTGCTGGGCGAGCGCAATTACGGCGAATTCGGCCTCTCGCGTCCGCTCCTGATGCCGACCGTCTTCCACCTGCACCGCTACCTGATCGCGGGCGAGACGGGCAAGCTGGTGATCGCGGTCCAGGGCGTGGCCCTGTTCCTGCTCACCTTGACCGGGATCGTGGTGTGGTGGCCGAAGCTCACGCCCGCCGCCTTCTGGCATGCGATCACGGTGCGCCGTGGCGGCAACCTGACCAAGTTCAGCTTCCAGTTGCACCGCGCGGCCGGCTTCTGGACCGCGATCCCGCTGCTGGTGCTGTCGGTGACCGGGGTCTACTTCAACAAACCGGACTGGGTCAAGCCGGTAATCAATGCGGTCTCCCCGCTGAGCGCGAGCGGCAAAGTGGCCAACGCCAGCCCTCAGGGCGCTCCGCGCATCGGCCTCGACGCCGCCGTGGCGGCGGCCCAGGCCCGCGTTCCGCAGGGGCGCGTGTCGCGCGTGGGCATTCCGGCCAAGCCCGAGCTGCCTTTCGAGGTGAGGCTGCGCCAGCCGGGCGAGCTGCGCCAGGGTCCGGGCGCGACCCGGGTCAGCATCGACGCCGGCAGCGGCGCCGTGCTGCGCGTGATCGATCCCCTGGCCGCGCGCGGCGGCGACTGGCTGGTCAGCACCGCCTTCCCGGTGCACAGCGGCGAAGCCTTCGGCCTGGCCGGCCGCGTGCTGGTCTGCCTGCTGGGCCTCGCGCCGCTCGGCTTCTTCGTCACCGGTCTGGTGGTCTACTTCAAGCTGCGCCGCAAGCCCGCCACGCGCAAGGCCAGGCCAAAGGCCGACGCCCCCTTGCGCCCCGCGCCGGCCCCCGTGCCCGCTGACTGAACCCGCGTCCCGCGCAAGGGGTAGCGCAGGTTCTCATGATTTAACACAGTGTCCCAGACGCGGCGCGGCGCGCGGTGTCACGCTCTGGCTGGCGCTGTCTCAGCCTGCGCCAGCCTCCAGGCGTGCGAGGATTTCCTCGATACTGGTGCGGCCTTGCCCGAAATGCGCGCCATTCAGGAAGCTCATCGGCACCACGCGCACGTCGCGCGCCTCGGCTTCGTCCCTGAATAAGCTGCCGTCGATCGCCACCGTGCGGATGCGCGGGTTGAGCGCGGCCATCGCATTGAGCATCTGGACCACGTCCGCGCAGTTATGGCAGTCGAAGGAAATATAGGTCTCGAACAGGAAGTCGCCTTCGAGATCGCGGATGCGTTGCGCCAGCGCAGGCTCGATCCGCGGCGGACGGCCGCCGGCCTGCAGCAGCGCCAGCACCAGCGACGTGAACTGGCTGCCTTGCGGGGCCAGGGCGAAGCGCACCGCGCCGGCGGCGCCCGCGCCCTGCACCGCGAACGAGGGCGTGGGCGGGTCCGGCGCCTCCTCCAGGCTGACCCGCGCGCCGAGTCCCGCCACCGCGTCGAGCAGGCTGCGCATCGTGCGCGCCGCCACCGAGTCGTCGAGGGAGGCGAGCAGCCGCACCGGGTGGGCAAGCTGGTCGAGGTGGCCGCGCAGTTGCGCGGCGAGGGCCGGGTCGAGCATGCTTTGTCCTTGAGGGCGCAGTATGAGGAAGTCCATTGTAGACCGGTAGCGGCGGCCACGCCGGCGAGGGGCGCCAGGCCGGGGGCGAAAAATAAATGCGGAAATGGTGTAACGGGACGGCGGCGGCGCCGACTTAACGCTACCCACCACTCGTACAGGAGCATGTCATGAACAAGATCCTCGCAGCCGCCGCCCTGCTGTCCCTCGGCGGCGCCGTCCAGGCCCAGTCGCCCGCCAGTCCCGGCCCTGCCGACCTGGTCGACGCCCTCAACGGCGCCTTCGGCAGCCACGCCGGCAAGCGCGCCTCGCACGCCAAGGGGTTGTGCGTGCGCGGCGAATTCACCCCGGCCGCCCGCGTCGGCGACTTCGTCGACAGCCCGCTGTTCAGGCGCGGCGCGGTGCCGATCAACGCCCGCTTCTCGATCGGCGGCGGCAATCCCAAGGCTCCGGACAAGAGCCGCTCGGTGCGCGGCCTGGCCCTGCGCATGGAGGGTGGCGGCGAGACCTACGACCTGCTCCTGGTCTCCGAACCGGCCTTCTTCGCGGCCACCCCGGCCTCCTTCGTCAGCTTCCTGCAGGCGCGGGTGCCCGATCCGGCCACCGGCAAACCCGATTCCGCGAAGATCGCCGCCCACAACGCCGCCCACCCGGACGGTGCGCGCCAGCCGGCGCTGCTGGCCGCCCATGCGGCGCCGGCGTCCTACGCGACCACGCCCTACTTCTCCAACAATGCCTTCGTATTCGAAAGCCGCGACAAGATGCGCCGGCACGCGCGCCTGGTGGCCGAGCCGCAGGCCGGCACCCGCTACCTCGGCGCCGACGAGGAAAAAGCCCTTCCCGAGCTGTTCCTGGAGGACGAGCTGGGCCAGCGCCTCGCGGGCGGCGCGGTCGGCTTCACGCTCTACGCGCAGTTGCCGGCAGCCGGCGACTCCCTGGTCGATCCGAGCACCGTGTGGCAGGGCGCGGGCAAGGTCGAACTGGGCCAGCTGCGCATCACCGCCAGGTCCGCGCCGGAGCAATGCGAGGGCATCGTCTATATGCCGGTCGCCCTCCCGAGCGGCATCACGCCCTCGGACGATCCGATCCTGCAGGCGCGAGCGGCCGCCTACGCGGTCTCGCTCTCGCGGCGCAGCCAATGAGCATGCGCGCCGGCGACGCCGGAGCCGACCTGTGGCAAGAGCTCGCCGCCGAGCGTCCCTTCCTGCTGCGTCTCGCACGCCTGCAGCTAGCCTCGCAGGCCGACGCCGAGGACGCGGTCCAGGAAACCCTGGCCGCCGCCGCCGCTGGCCAGCAGGGCTACCAGGGCCGCTCCAGGCTGCGCAGCTGGCTCACCGGCATCCTGCGCCACAAGATCGTCGACGCCATCCGCAGCCGGCGCGTGCGCCTGCCGCGCTGCGAGCCGGCCGCCGCCGGGGCCCATGAGGAGTTCGACCGCCTGTTCACGGCCGACGACGCCTGGCATCCGGACACCTTCGTCGACCACGTCTGCGGCGCCAGCGCCGCGGCCCAGCGCCAGCTGCTCGACATCGTCGAACTGTGCATGCGCCGCCTGCCCGAGGACACCGCGCGCCTGTTCCTGATGCGCGAATACCTCGGCATGGAACTGAAAGAAATCGAAGAGCGCTGCGCGCTCACCAACGCCAACCTGCGCGTCGTGCTCTATCGTGCGCGCATGCGCCTGCGCGAATGCGCGGTGCGCAGCTGGGGAGAAGATTGATGGACCATCCGCCCGCACCACTCACCTGCCGCGACACCACTTACCTGGTGTGCGGCGCGCGCGACGCGGCGCTCAGCCCGCAGCAGGAGCGCCAGCTCGCCGCCCACCTGGCGGGCTGCCCTTCCTGTCAGGTCGCCTCGCGCCAGTTCGCCCGGCTGTTCGGCCAGCTCGACACACTGCTGGCGCGCGACGAAGATGCCGATATTTAATTAGGACTCTTGACTAAAAACGCCGAGAGCGTATGATCTGCACATGCTCAGGCGCACCCTCAGCTTAGCCGCCTGAAACATATCCTCACGCGTGAACGCGAGCCCGGCTCACGCGATTTTTTGAACCATAATATTTAGGACTCCTATTTCAAGAGTCCGCAGGCCACAAGGAGAATCACATGAAACGCCTCGCCACCGCCCTCGCCGCCGCCGTTCTCGCGTCAAGCTTCGCCACATCCGCCCTGGCCCACAAGGGCCACGCCGGCGGCATTCAGAGCGCACCGTCCAAGGCCGTGAAAGCCGACTTCGACATCGTCCACACCAAGATCACGACGGAAGACAACAATGCGATCTTCCATATCGCGGTCTCGGGCAAGGCCGGCAAGTCGACGCCGTCGAAAGTCGGCAAGCTGGCCGGCAGCAGCGTGTTCTCCTATGTATGGCCGACCACCATGGACCCGTCGGTCGTGGGCTTCGACAAGGGCGCCGGCATCCTGGCCTTCGCCGTGACCTCGCATCCCGACTTCGACGACACCCCGCTGTACGACGAGAACGGCGACGGCGACCGGAAGAACGACGGCGACCTGTGGCACTCGCACTGGGTTGTCCTGACGCCGGACGAGGCTTGCGGCAAGGGTGCATTGAAGGTGGTCGACATCCCCGAAGGCGCCAAGCCGAAGCTGCCCAAGACCTGGCCCGGCCTGCCGCTCTTGATCGACAGCCCGGCCTGGAGCCCCGTGTTCAAGGGCGACACGCTGGAAGTGCGCGTGCCCTTCGACGACATCGGCGTGGTCAAGGCCGCGAGCTTCGACGGCGTCAGCGCGGCCCTGCGCGTCAATGCCAGCGTCCACAGCCCGCTGCTGTGCGTGGTCGACGTGTTCAAGGTCGCCTCCGGCAAGCTGAACCTGCCGGGCAAGGTCGACCAGTAAACCCCTGCCCGGCCTCGGCGGCCGCTTACAGGCTTTCCAGCGCCAGCGCGATGCCCTGGCCGCCGCCGATGCACAGGGTCACCACCCCGCGCCGCGCCAGGCCGCGCCGCATCGCATGCAGCAGGCGCACCGTGAGGATGGCGCCGGTCGCGCCGATCGGATGGCCGTGCGCCACCGCCCCGCCCTCGACGTTGACCACGTCTTCCGCCAGCGACAGCTTGCGCGCCACCGCCAGCGGCACCGCCGCGAAGGCTTCGTTGATCTCGTAGCGGTCGACCTCGGCCAGGTTCCAGCCGGCCCGCTCCATCAGCTTTCTCACCGCCGGCACCGGGCCCAGGCCGAACATGCCCGGCTCGACCGCCGCCACGCTGGAAGCCACCAGGCGCGCCAGCGGCTGCAGCCCGAGACGCTCGGCCGCGCCGCGCTCGGCGACGATGACGGCGGCCGCGCCGCTGTTCAGGCCAGGCGCATTGCCGGCGGTGATGCTGCCGTCAGGACGGAAGGCAGGCTTCAGGCGCGCCAGCGCCTCCTGGGTGGTGTCGGGGCGGTTGGCCTCGTCGCGCGCGAACACCTCCACGCCCTTGCGGCCACGTACCTCGACCGGCGCGATCTCGCCCTCGAAGGCGCCCTCGGCCTGGGCCTGGGAGAAGCGCGCCTGCGAGCGCGCGGCCCAGCGGTCCTGGTCTTCGCGGCTGATCGCCAGCTCGCGCACCATGTCTTCGGTATGCCAGCCCGAGTGCTGGGACGAGAAGGCGTCGTTCAGGCCGTCGTACAGCAGGCTGTCGTAGATCTGGGCATGGCCCATGCGCGCGCCCCAGCGCGCCGAGGGCTGCAGGTAGGGCGCCAGGTCCATGTTCTCCATGCCGCCGGCCAGCACCAGCTGCGACTCGCCGGCCAGGATCTCGTGGGCGGCCGAGGCGATCGCCTGGGCGCCCGAGCCGCACACCCGGTTCAGGGTCATGGCCGGCACCGCCACCGGCAGGCCGCCCCCGATCCCGGCCTGGCGTGCAGGGTTCATGCGGTTGCCGGCCTGGACCACGTTGCCCATCAGGACCGAGTCGATCCGGGCCGGATCGATGTCGGCGCGCGCGATCGCGGCCCGCACCGCGACCGCCCCCAGCTCGGTGGCGGGGACACTCTTGAGGGAACCGTTGAAGGCACCGATGGCGGTACGCACCGGGGCGCACAGGACGACGTCACGCGTAGACATATTGACTCCTCAGGTTGGGCCGCTCCGCCGAATGCGAAGAGGCAGGAATTTGAGAGTATATACACTTACCTGAAGCAGCGTTGCCGAAGGTCGGCCGGGGCCGCGCGCCAAATGTAACGCCGAGTCACCTTTGCGCAACAATTAGTGAGAATGTTGATTTCCCGGGAGAATTGAATGCTAATATAACGCAACACTGCCCCTATCCCCGGCAGCCTTGCTTACCCCCTGTATTCGGCCTCCTCCCCGCCGACTTCATGCATGCTATGGAGCGGCCGATGATCTTCCCCACCCCTGTTAACGAACTGTCGCGCCTTGCCGCGCTCGAGGCGCTGGGCGTGCTCGACACGCCGCCGGAAGCGCGCTTCGACCGCTTCACCCGGCTGGCGGCGCGCACCTTTGGCGTGCCGATCGCCCTGGTCTCGCTGGTCGACGGGCAGCGCCAGTGGGTCAAGTCACGCTGCGGCATCGAACTGAGCGAAACGCCACGCTCGATCGCCTTCTGCGCCCACGTCGTGGCCGAGGGCGAGATGCTGGTGCTTGCGGACACCGCCGCCGACCCGCGCTTCGCATCCAATCCCCTGGTCACGGGCGAGGCGCAGCTGCGCTTCTACGCCGGCCAGCCGCTGTTCAGCGAAGGCCAGGCGGTCGGCACCCTGTGCATCCTAGACCACGTGGCGCGCGACTTCGGCGAACACGAACGCCAGTGCCTGCGCGACCTCGCGAGCCTGGTCGAGGCCGAGCTGGTGCATGGCCGGGTCGAGGCCGCGCGCGTGTCGGCTGAGCAGGCGCTGAAGGCCCTCAATGCCGAACTGGAGCAGCGCATCCTGGCCCGCACCGCGGAACTCGAGGACAAGGTAAGCGAGCTGTCGCGCGAGATCGCCCAGCGCGAAGCGGCCGAAGCGACCCTGCGCCAGGCCGAGAGCTGGAACCAGAGCATCGTGGCGGGCTCCTACAGCGGCTTCGTCGGCGTCGGCGAGGACGGTCGGATCACAGAGTGGAACGCCTCGGCCGAGCGCATCTTCGGCTGGACCCGCGCCCAGGCGATCGGCGCCCGGATGGCAGACCTGATCATCCCGCCAGATCTACGCGCGGCCCACGAGGCGGGCATGCGCCGCTTTCTGGAAACCGGCGAGGCCAAGGTACTGGACCGCAAGATCGAATTGCCTGCCCTGACCGCCAGCGGCCGTCAGATCACGGTCGAGATGACCATCGGCGCCTACCAGTGGCAGGGTCGACGCTGCTTCGGCGCCTTCCTGAACGACATTTCGGAACGCATCCGCACCCAGCACCAGCTGGAGGAAAAGCAGGAGTTGCTGGACGCCGTGCTGGAATCGATCGACGTCGCCGTTGTCGCCTGCGACGCGGCCGGCAAGCTGACCGTCTTCAATGGAGCCGCGCGCAGCGTTCATGGCAAGGACCTGCAAAACCTTGCGCCGGCCGACTGGTCGAAGCATTACTCGCTCTATCATGCCGACGGCAGCACCCCGCTCGGCATGCAGGATGTGCCGCTGGTTCGGGCGCTGCAGGGCGAGACCGTGCGCGACGAGGCAATGGTGATCGCACCGCAGGACGCGGAACCGCATACCATGCTCGCCAGCGGCCGTCTGCTGCGCAGCGCCTCGGGCCGCCCACTGGGCGCCGTGGTGGCGATGAAGGACATCACCGAACTGAACGCATCGCGCGAACACCTGCGCATCAATGAGCGCCGCCTGCGCGCCATCACCGAGAACCTGCCGGCCCTGATCGGCAAAGTGAATGCGGCCGGACGCTTCGTGTTCCTGAACGGCTACGCGCTCAGGGCCTACGGCAAGAGCGAGCAGGAGCTGCTCGGTCAGGATATTGCCTATGCCTACAGCGACGAAGGGTATGCCGCGATGCGTCCCTATATCGAGCGTGTCAAGGCCGGCGAACGTGTCGACTTCGAGCACGTGACCCGGCGCGACGGCCGCGACTACCATTACCAGTGCTGTCTCGTGCCCCAGCGCCTGCCCGACGGCCGGCCGGATGGCTTCTTCGCCATGGCCCACGACATCACCGCGCGCAAGCTGGGCGAGCTGCGCCAGGCCGAGCATGAAGAGCACCTGCGCACCATCACCGACAACGTGCCGGTGCTGATCGCCCAGCTCGACGCCGGCGGGCGCTACGTGTTCGCCAACGCGGTGCACCAGTCCTGGCTTGGCAAGGCGCCCGAGTCCATCCTGGGCCAGACCATGGAAGAGGCTTTCGGCCCGGCCTACCACGGCCCGCAGCGCGAGGCGCTCGCCCAGGCCTGGCGCGGCATCGCCTCGCAGTGCGAGCACGAGATCGTGCGCGGCAAGCACCTGCGCATCGCGCACTCCACCTTCCTGCCGCAGCTGCGCGGCGGCCAGGTGACCGGCGTCTACGTGCTGACCACCGACGCCACCGCCTCGCGCCTGCACGAGCGCAACCTGCACGCGCTGGCCCACACCGACGCCCTTACTGGCCTGCCGAACCGGCGCCAGTTCGAAGCCGCCCTGCAGGCGGCGACGGCGCGTCCTGGCCAGCCCGGCCATCACACTGCCCTGCTCTACCTGGACGTCGATCACTTCAAGCAGATCAACGACCGCTACGGCCACGGCGCCGGCGACATCGTGCTGGTGGAGTTCGCCCGCCGTCTGCGCGCCGCGGTGCGCGGCTCCGACCTGGTGGCGCGCCTGGCTGGCGACGAGTTCACGGTGCTGCTGGGCGAGGTGCGCAGCCTGTGGGACGTGGAGCTGGTGGCGCGCAAGATTCTCGCCGCGGTGCGCGAACCCTTCGTGCTGGCCGAACGCACCCTGCAGGTCACCACCACCATCGGCGCCGCGCTGGGCGACGCCGACGGCAGCACGCCGCGCGCGCTGACGGAAGCGGCCGACCAGGCCCTGTATTCGGCCAAGGAAGCCGGGCGCAACACCTACGAGGCGGTCAGCCTGGCCGAACGCGCGTCGCAGTTCCGGAGGCTGGCCCATGCATGAAAGCGGCTTTCACGTCTACGTACGCTCGCGCGAGGGCGACATCCTGATCTGGACCGAGGCCAGCACCCTGGACGCCGAGGTCGCCGAGCAAGCCATCGCCGACCTGGCGGGCCGCCACTACTTCCAGGGCCGGCCGCTGGTGCTGGTGGCCCTGCACGCGGGCAGCCTCTACTTCACCCACGAATTCGCGCCTGCCTTCGACGAGGCCCAGGCCCAGTCGCTGGCCCTGCGCGGCACCGGGCGCATCGACTGGCTGCGCTTCCCCACTATCCACTGAAACGGCGCCGACCGGGGCCCACCTTCACGCATGCTCGCCGCGCCGGGCAGCGAACTGCGCGCCCTCGGCATGGAATACCTCGGGCTCGCCCGACAGCGCATCCTGCAGTCCCGACATGAACAGGCAATGGTCCTCGCTGGCCTCGAATCCCGGCGTATGGTCCGCGAGCGCGCGCCATTGGACGATCAGCGTGAAGACGTCGGGCGACTCGATCCCGCGCGCCAGAGCGTGTCCAAGATAGCCCTCGGCGCGCGCCAGCAGGTGCTCGACCCTGGCGAAGTCCTGGCGGAACCCGTCGATTCGGTCTTCGCGAACCGGCAAGTGCGCGAGCTCATAAATCATGACTGGGCCTCCGGCGAGACGGCGATCGCGACCTTGCCGCGCAAGCCGTTGTTGGGGCTTTCCAGGCGCGCGTGGGCGGCAGGGATGTCGGCCAGCGAATACACCGCGCCAACGTGCGGGCGCAGCTGGCCACGCTCGACCAGGGCGCTCAGTTCGTCGAGCTTGCCGCGCAGCTGGCGCGTGAACACGAAGTGGTAGCTGGCGTTGCGGCCCCAGGCCTGGATCAGGTTCTGCGGCTTGGCGATGTCGACGATGCTGACCACGCGGCCGAGCTGGGCCAGCACGTCGGGACTGCGCGAGAGCGTGTCGCCGCCGATGGTGTCGAACACGACGTCGACGCCCCGGTCGCCCGTCTCGCGCAGGACGGCTTCAACGTAGTCCTCCTTCTCGTAGTCGATGACGACGTCGGCCCCCAGGCTGCGCACGAAATCGTGGTTCCCGGCGCGCGCGGTGGTGAACACCTTCGCGCCCACCGCCTTGGCGAGCTGGATCGCGACATGCCCCACTCCACCCGCGCCGCCATGCACCAGGATGCTCTCGCCCACGCGCAGGCCGGCGCGCACCACCAGCGCCTCCCAGGCCGTGCCGCCGACAAGGCTCAGGCTGGCGGCTTCCAGATGGCTCAGCGCGGCAGGCTTCTTGCCGACGATGCTTTCGTTGGCGACGTGGTACTCGGCATAGCTGCCGGGGCCGTCGAAGATCTGGGGCGTGTACCAGACTTCGTCGCCGGGCGCGAAGGCGGTCACGCCAGGGCCGACCGCTTCGACCACGCCCGAGATGTCGTGACCGGTGATCGAGGGCAGCGGCACCAGCTCAGGGTAGTCGCCGCGCCGGACCTGGTAGTCGAGCGGGTTGATCGAGGTCGCGTAGACGCGGACCAGGACTTGCCCGGCGCCGGGTGTCGGCTTGGGCAGCTCACGCAGTTCGAAGGATTCCGGACCGCCAAATGCCTTGAGGACGATTGCTTTCATTGCAGCTCCTTGTTTCGATAAAACGGGATATCGGGAATTTCCGATATGTACTGGTAAAAAAAACTCACAGCTCCTTGCCGATGATGTCTGCGAGCGCGCTGATGGCTGCTTCGTTCCGCTTGTAATAGGTCCACTGACCGATCCGCCTGACTTCCACCAGGCCAGCCCGCTGGAGGGTGGCCAGGTAGTCCGAGACGGTCGACTGCGACAAGCCGACGCCCTCCTGGATGCTGCTGACGCAGACACCCACGGTGTGAACGTCTCCTTCGTCCTGCGGCGGGAAGCTCTTCTCGGGGTCTTTCAGTCCCTTGAGGATCTCGAGTCGCGTACGGTTGGAGAGGGCTTTGAATATTTCGAGCAAATCCATACGCGCAGTATATCGGCATTTCCCGATATGTCAATCTAAATGTTTGGGGATCCCGAAAACAGGGAGGCCCCTGCGGAGTAAGGCCATCGGGCTATCCCGAAGATCGTCGTTCCGGCGCAGGCCGGAACGACGTGCGGACGCACGCTCCGGGCGCGAGCGCCGCTCACCGCCCCAATCTTTTCTGAGCAGGAAATAATAAAGGCTCCCATGGGGAGCCTTTTTTATTACTACTGGCGGAGAGGGTGGGATTCGCCTACATCCCGCAGGCCGCCCCGGCGCTTGCAAGCGCCGGGCTTCGAATCCCACGCGAGAGCCGCACAGCGGCTCTCTCCTTCCGCGTACGCAATAAAAAAGGCTCCCATGGGGAGCCTTTTTTATTACTACTGGCGGAGAGGGTGGGATTCGAACCCACGGTACGGTCACCCGTACGCCTGATTTCGAGTCAGGTACATTCGACCACTCTGCCACCTCTCCAGATTCGGCCGACGCATCGCTGCGGGAGGCCGCATTATAGTGACCCACTGGAAGAATGGCAAGTGATGCACGGAAACGACTCAAGCCGACGAAATGCCCATCAGGCGTTCGCCCAGCGTTACCCCCGTCATCACCATGCCCTGCCCCGCCGTCAGGCGCAACTGTTCCCACTGCGCCAGGCCGACGTCGGGCGCGCCCTGGCGCTGGTTCAGCAGCATGGCGAGGGTGAGCGCGTCGCCGGCCGCCTTGGCCGTGCTGCCCGCCGTGTGCGGGCGCGGCAGGAAGGCGGCGTCGCCGCACAGCAGCACCCGGCCGTCGAGCATCCTGGGCGACTCCAGGTCGGCGATCGCCTGCACGAAGGGCGCCTCGGTAGCCTCCATCAGGCTCTGGAAGGATGGCGCGGCGAGACGACGCGCATCGGCCAGCAGCGCGGCGTAGTTCGCCGGCGCGACGGCCCCCGGCGGCAGCGAGGCGCCGTGCGGACGTCCCTCGCGGTCGGTCAGCACCAGCGCCAGCTCGGGGCCGGGCGCCACGCGCCGGTACCAGATCCAGTTCCAGCGCCGCGCCCCCTCCTCCACCGCCCCGTCCTCGCCAGGCACCAGGTAGGCCAGCAGCAGGTGGCCGTCGCCCTGCTGGAACACGAAATCGCGCGCCAGCCTGTCGCGCAGAGCCTGCGGCAGCAGGGTTTCCGCGACCACGCCGCGCCAGGCCACGTAGCCCGCATAGCGCGGCGCCACCTCGGGCAGCATCTGGGCCCGCACCTGCGAGCGCACGCCGTCGGCGCCCACCAGCAGCTCGCCGCTCTCGCTGCCGCCATCGGCGAAATGGGCGGTGACCCGGCCCTCGTGCTGCTCGTAGCTTACGAAAGTCCTTCCCGCATGCAGGCGTTCGGGCGGCATACCGGCGCGCAGCACGCGGTACAGCACGTTCCACGAGGTCTGGGTCTGGGGCATGCGGCTGCGCTGCAGCACACGGTCGGCGCCGTCCAGGTAGATGCGGTCCTCGGAGCGCACGCCCAGCAAGCCATTGTGGGCGAGCCCCGCGAACTCGAAGGCCCTGAGCACGTCGGCCTGCAGCACGATGCCGCCGCCGCGGCTGCTCAGTTCCCCGTCCGAACGCTCGAACACCTCGACCTCCCAGCCCACCGCGCGCAGGGCGTTGGCCGCCAGCAGCCCGCCCAGCGAGCCGCCGATCACGAGTGCGCGCGGCGCGCCGCTCACGGGCTGCTCCGCGGCGCGAACCGGGCCACGTGCGGCAGCACGTCGCGCCCCAGCTCGGCGATCACCTCTTCCATCGGCCGCGCGCCCTGAGCCAGCTGGACCAGGGTATGGCCCACGCCCATGGCAGCGATCCGTTCGAGGTAGGCCAGCAGCGCCTTGCGGCCGCTGCGCATGCCCAGGTTCAGCGGCTCGGACGGCGCGTCGGGATCCGCCAGCAGGTCGAGATAGAGGGATTGGACGAAGGGCTTGGCGCTGCCCGGCGCGCGCTCGGCCAGGGCGCTGTGCCACAGCGCCAGGCGGCCCTGCTGGCGCGCCTCTTCGCGGTGGTAGCTGGCCCAGGCGTCGGCATGGGTGGCGGTCCATTGCAGCGACTGGCGCGCAGTGCCAACCACGATCATCGGTATGTCGGCGGCCGGCTCCAGGCCCAAGGGGTAGCCGCCGGTGGCCTCCAGCAGCGCGGCGCGCGCCTGCGGCGAGGTCGACAGCGCCGCACGCAGCACCGCCCAGTGTTCGCGAAAGCGCGCGCCCGCGCCTTCCGGGTCCAGGCCGAAGGGGGCGAATTCCTCCAGCCGGTCGCCGGAGCCGAGCCCGAGCAACAGGCGACCGCCGCTGAGACGGTCGAGGCTCAGCGCAGCCTTGGCCACGTGCAGCGGATGGCGCAGCGGCAGGACGATGGCGGCGCTGCCCAGGGCCACGTTCGGGGCGGCGCCGGCCAGGGCGGCCAGCCACAGGAAGGGATCGTCGAGGGCGGCCGCTTCGCCCTCCGCGCCCTGGGGGATCATCAGGGGCACGTCGCGCGTCCACAGCGCGGCGAAGCCGTGGCGGTCGGCCAGGGCCGCCAGCGGCAGCTCGGCGGACAGGTCGGCCATGCGGCCACGTGTCCGCACCAGCGGCGTCATCAGGCCGATGCTCATCGGCGCCGGGCCAGCCGGCTCGCCGAACACCTGGCGCCAGGCGCGGCTAACCATGGACCTTTCCGACGACGGCGCGAGCGCGGTCATCGGCTGGCGGAGCGGCGGCGTCAGGGTGCATGGCGATCTCCCGGCGTATTTACCTCCAGTGTAAGTCGGCTGTCCTTCATTGGGAACATGCCAATGAAAGATATGTCTCTTTTACAGGCGAGCGCAATACACGATCGTGTGTCGCGCTCCTATCCCTTCGTATAACTGGACGCCCCAGTCGTGCGCTTCCAGAATGCCACGGCGCGCTGCGTTGCGCTCCATCCGACTCCACAGAAAGGAACCAGCATGAAAGGCACCCGCACCATCAACTCGGTAACCGTCCGCGACGGCACCCAGATCCACATCACCGAATGGGGTCACGGCATCCCGGTCGTGTTCAGCCACGGCTGGCCGCTGTCGGGCGACGCCTGGGAGGACCAGATGCTGTTCCTGGCCGAGCACGGCTACCGCGTGATCGCCCACGACCGCCGCGGCCACGGCCTGTCGAGCAAGCCCTGGCACGGCAACGACATGGACACCTATGCCGACGACCTGGCCACCGTGATCGAGACCCTGGACCTGAGCGGCGCCATGCTGGTCGGCCACTCCACCGGCGGCGGCGAAGTGGCGCGCTACATCGGCCGCCATGGCAGCGACCGCGTGAGCAAGGCGGTGCTGGTGGGCGCGGTCCCGCCGCGCATGCTGATCGGCCCGGACAACCCGAAGGGCCTGCCGATGGACGTCTTCGACGGCATCCGCCAGGGCGTGCTGGAAGACCGCTCCCAGTTCTTCAAGGACCTGACCCTGCCCTTCTACGGCTACAACCGTCAGGGCGCCAAGGTCTCGGAAGGCGTGCGCGACACCTTCTGGCTGCAGGGCATGCAGTGCAGTATCAAGAGCGCCTACGCCTGCATCAAGCAGTTCTCGGAGACCGACTTCACCGAGGACCTCAAGAAGATGAACATTCCGACCCTGCTGATCCACGGCGACGACGACCAGATCGTGCCGATCGACGCCAGCGCGCGCCGCGCCGTCGAGCTGCTGCCGCAGGGCACGCTGAAGGTCTACGCCGGCGCCCCGCACGGCCTGCCCACCACCCACAAGCACCAGCTCAACGCGGACCTGCTGGCCTTCCTGCGCAGCTAAGACCATAAGCTGGCGCTTATCGCGCCGCGCGCGATAAGCGATTGGCCAGCACGGCGCGGGCTTCCTATCATCGTGCTACGGACCGGCATTTCAGACCGGTCCCCGCACGAAGGGAGCCCGCCATGTCCGCATCGCATTCCACCCTGGCCGCGCCGCGGGCCGCGCCGTCCGCCGCCTACGCCGTCTTCGCCGGCCTGTCCGCCAGCCTGGTCGCCATCGGCCTGGCGCGTTTCGCCTACACGCCGCTGATCCCCGAACTGATCCGGGCGCGCTGGTTCGCGCCGGGCGACGTGGTCTACCTGGGCGCCGCCAACTTCGCCGGCTATTTCGCCGGCGCGCTGCTGGGCCGCGCCCTGGGCGCGCGCTGGACCAACCGCGCCATGCTGCGCCTGATGATGGCGCTGGCCACCCTCTCCTTCGCGGCCTGCGCGCTGCCGCTGTCGCTGCCCTGGTTCTTCGCCTGGCGCTTCGTGTCGGGCTTCGCCGGCGCGGTGGTGATGGTGCTGGCGGCGCACGCCGTGCTGCCCATGGTCGCACCCGAGCGGCGCGGCATGGCCAGCGGCGCCATCTTCATGGGAATCGGGGCCGGCATCATCCTGTCCGGCACCGTGGTGCCGCCACTGCTGCGCCTGGGACTGCACGCGGCCTGGCTCGGGCTGGCCGCCTGTTCGGCCCTGCTCACGCTGCTGACCTGGCGCGCCTGGCCCGCGCAGGACCAGGCCGCGCAGGCGGCGGCGATCGCGCCGGGCACGCTGCCCTTCGCCGTGCGCCTGCTGTACGCCGAATACGCCGCCGTCGCCGTGGCCCTGGTGCCGGCCGCCGTGTTCCTGGCCGACTACGTGGCGCGCGGCTTGGGCCAGGGCACCGCCGGCGGCGCCCTGGCCTGGGTAGTGTACGGGGCCGGGGCCATGGCCGGGCCGATGCTGTATGGCGCGCTGGCCGACCGCCTCGGATTCCGGCGCGCCCTGCGCGGCGCGCTGCTGCTGTCCGGCGCCGCGGCGGCCCTGATGGCGCTGTGCCGCCAGCCGCTGGCGCTCGGCCTGGCCAGCCTGCTGCTGGGCGCCTTCACGCCCGGCGTGGCGACCCTGATGATCGGCCGCCTGCACGAGCTGCTGCCCGGGCGGCGCGCGGCCCAGCACGCGGCCTGGGGACGCTCGACCAGCGTGTTCGCGCTGTTCCAGGCCCTGGCCGGTTACGCCCTGTCCTGGCTGTTCGCGCACAGCGGCGGCCAGCACGCGCTGCTGTTTCTGGTGGCCGGCGCGGCCTTCGCCTGCGCCCTGCTGCTCGACTTCCTGGGCGACCTGGCGCGCCGCTGAATCAAGGGCGCCGCTTCACCGGTGGGTTTCATTGGTGCGTGTCGCCGCCGTCCAGCGCCAGGCGGCGCGCCTCTTCCAGCGCGATCTCGAGGAAGTCGAGCACCAGCGGACGCGCTTCGGCGTCGCGCCAGAAGGCGTGCATCAGCAGCGGCGCCAGCCCCGTCACCGGAATGAGGCGCATGCCCTCCACTTCCGCGCCCAGCACATAGCCGGTGCCCAGCATGCAGCCCATGCCGGCGCGCGCCATCTGCACCCCGGCCTGCACCTGGGTGGTCTCGTAGACGATGTCGAGCTCCGCGCCCGCCTGGCGGCAGGCCAGGCGGATCGCGTCGTAGACGGCGGGATTGATGTCGCGCGCAAAGATGATCACCGGCTGGCGGGCGAGAACAGCCAGGTCGACGGCGTCGCTGGCGGCCAGCGGGTGGTCTTGCGGCACCAGCAGGCGCCAGCGCGAGGCCATCAGGCGCCGGGTCGCGATCGCGCCGCCGGGCGGCAGGCCGGGGGCCGGATCGTCGAACATGACGGCGACCCCGACATCGATCTCGCCGCGCAGCAGGGCTTCGTACTGGGCCGGTCCGCCGATCTCGCGGCGGTCGAGGCGGATGCCCGGATACAGGGCCTGCAGGCGCCCGAGTGCGCGCGGCAGCAGGGCCACGTTGGCGTACTCCTTGAGCCCGACCGCCAGGCGCAGGTCCTGGAAATGGCCGGCCTCGCGCGCGCCGCGCGTGGTCTGGTCGATCAGTTCGAACACCCGCTGCACGCCGTCGCGGAACACCTTGCCGGCCTCGGTCAGCGCCACCCCGCGCGCGTCGCGCACGAACAGCGGCACCCCGACCGCCTCTTCGAGGCGCGCGATCTGCTGGCTCAGGGCCGGCTGGGTGATGAAGCACAGCTCCGCCGCGCGGCCGAAATGCAGTTCGCGCGCGAGGATCAGGAAGTAATGGAAACGCCGGAGTTCGCCGGTACGCATGGGCCATCTCAGCTGACACGAAGCGCACAGCTTATCACCGTGCGCGCGCTTGCGCTTCAGGCGCCCAGGCCCGGCGGTCCTTCCAGGCGCATGCGCCAGTCCTCGATGGAGCCGGTCAGCAGGCGGCGGTCGAAGGTGTCGCGCCAGCGCTGCGCCAGCTCGGGCAGCGCGCTGGCCCGGTGCCATTCTTCGGGCAGCCAGGGCGCGCCGGTGTCCTGCGGGTACAGGGCGGCGATGAGGCGCGCCAGCGGCCAGTCGGGTTGCGGACGGTCGACCAGCTCGAGCACGTCGCCCGCCGCCAGCCAGCCTTCGCGCAGCACGCGGTAGTACCAGCCGGTGCGGCCCGAGTCCTGCATGCGCCGTGCTACGCCATGAGCGCCAAGGCGCAGGTTGAGCTTGAAACAGGGCTGGCGCGCCTGGGTCACCTGCAGCAGCGTGGCGCCGGCCCTGAACACGTCGCCCACATGCACCTCGCGCTCGCTCATGCCATGCGTGGAGATGTTCTCGCCAAACGCGCCGGGACCGAGGGCGACGGCACTGCCCGGCACCCATTGCCGCCACAGCACGTAATGCTCCGCGGCGTAGTGATGCAAGGCCTTGTCCGGACCGCCGTGGTAGACCCTGTCGCCCTGCTCGTCGCCTTCCAGGCCGGTGCGCGACAGCCACAGGGCGCCAGCGCGCGCCCGCTTGCCGATCGCGCTCAGCAGCGGCTGGCCGTCGAGGCTGGCCACCGGCACGGCGGCGCCGGCCAGCAGCGCCTCGATCGGGCGTGCGGGCGGCGCTCGCATCAATGCGCGCCTTCGGCCAGTTCGGACAGCATCGAATGCTGGCTGACCGGCAGCACCTCGCCGTCCGCCACCAGGCAGGGCAGGACGCTCACGCCCAGCATCTCCGCCTCGGCGATGCGTGCGGCGTCCTTGCTCAGGTCGACGATCGCCAGTCCGGGCATCAGGCGGCCGAAGATGTCGGCGATCTGCAGGCAGGTCGAGCAGCCGTCGTGGTAGAAGGTGGGGCCGAAGCCGGTCTCGATGGTGTCGTTCATGGATGTCTCCTTGGTTCAGTTAAATGATGGGATGCCGTCAAGCCAGCCCTGAAGCACGGCGGCGCCCGCGCGTTCCAGCGCGGCCGCATGGCGGGCGCTATCCGCGCGCAGCTGCCCGAGGTCGATGCCGGCCAGTCCCAGTTCGACGGTATGGCCGACCAGCCATGCCTCCAGCTGGGCGCCCTCGAACTCGGCGTGGAACTGCAGGCCCAGCGCATGCTCGCCGACCGTGAAAGCCTGGCAGGGCGTCCCCGGTGTCGAGGCCAGGGTCGCGGCCTGCGGTGGGGGCACGATGTTGTCGCCATGCCAGTGCAGGACCGGCAGCCCGGCCAAGGGATCGAGCAGGCTGTCCGCGTCGCCGAGGGCGAGTTCGCTCCAGCCGATCTCGCCGCCCTGCGCGCGCCGCTCGACCCGGCCGCCCAGCGCGGCCGCCATCAGCTGGGCGCCCAGGCAGACGCCCAGGGTCGGCCGGCGCAGCGCGAGGCGCGCGCACAGCCCGTCCAGCTCCTGCTCCAGCCAGGGATAGGCCGCGACGTCGCCGACGCCGATCGGCCCGCCCAGCACCACCACCAGGTCGGCGCCCTCCCACTCGTCTTTCGACAAGGGATCAGTGCCAGCGTGACGGTATTCGAGCTGATAGCCGCGCTGGGCCAGGGGCACGGCGAAGCTGCCCAGGTTTTCGAAGGCGACGTGATAGACCGCGATGCATTTCATGTCCGGCTCCTGGTCAATGGGATGGCGGGATGCGGCAGCCGTCGGCGTCGCAGTTCTGGTCCACCGCCGGTTCGGCCAGCAGTGAGCCGATCAGCGCGCCGATCTGCAGGTCCGGCAGATGGCCGAACAGGCTGTGGCGCAGGACGCCCTGGCGGTCGAACAGCAGCAGGGTCGGCGTGCCGCGCATGCGATAGCGCGACATGGTCGACGGGATCGGGCCCGCTTGCGCCGGGCGGTCGACGCCGACCGGGAACTCGACGCGGTACTCGTGCAGGAAGGCCGCCAGCGCGCGCTCGTTCATCGCTTCATGATGCTCGAACACAGTGTGCAGTCCCAGCACGGTCAGCTGCTCGCGTCCGAAATGCCGGCCCAGTTCCTTGGCCTGCGGGATCGCATGCGATACGCAGCCGGGGCACAGCATCTGGAAGGCGTACACCGCCACCACTTTGCCGCGCTGGGAAGCGAGGGTCACCGGGCCTGGCGCGTTGAGCCAGGCCGAGACCTCGAACTCCGGGGCGGGATGCGAGGTCGTGTTCATCATTTCGCGCGCAGCTTCACGCCCGGGAAGTCGACCGGCACCTTGAAGGCCACGTTCACGTAGTTGGTGAACAGGTTCAGGGCCACGTGGGCCAGGATCTCGACGATCTCGCCGTCATTGAAGCCGGCCACGCGCAGCGCGGTGACGTCGGCGTCGTCGATATGGGCGCGCTTCTCGACCACGGCCAGGGCGAACTTCAGGGCGGCGGCGGTCTTCGGGTCGTCCGACTGGCCGGCCTGGGCGGCAGCCATTTCTTCGCGGCTGGCGCCGGCCTTCTGGCCCAGCGCGGTATGCGCGGCAAGGCAGTATTCGCAATCATTGCGGTCCGCCACCGCCACCGCGATCTGCTCACCCAGGCGGGCGCCGATGGTGCCGCCGCCGAGGGCGCCGAACGCGCCCCACATGCTGCGCAGCGCGGCCGGCGAATTGGCGACGGCGCGGAACATGTTGGGAACGACGCCAAAGGCGCCGTTGATCTGTTGCAGCAGTTGGGCCGCTTCGCCCTGGGCTTGTGCGGTGTTGACGAGTTCGATACGGGACATGTCGTGCTCCTTCATTCGAGGCCTGGGACGGTGCGGCCGGATCACCATAAAGTAGGAGTCCTAACTAATGAAGCCAAAAAAACGTATCGCAAGCCCGGCGTATGCCACGGTGCCGCCATGCTCGCATGGCGCCCGGAGAGTCCGCCTCACTGTCGACCAGAACTCCATGTCCACAAGTATAAACGGACTCGAGCATTTGTCAAGGACTCCTAAGTATATTTCTGCGGCGTGGCTGAACGTGGTGGCGGCCCCGCTGCGTGCCGGATGTCAGACAAAGATTTCCCAGTTGCGGCGCTGGGTGACCGGATCGGTCGGCTCGTGTTCGGCGCAGTCGATGCGCAGGAAGGAAATCGGCAGCGGCGCATTGACCAGGGCGCAGTGATGCGGCACCGCTTCGCCGGCGTATTTATTGGCTTCGAAATGGCGGCAGGACAAACAGGCACGCAGTTCGGGAAACCGGTCGGTCTTCTGCAATTCGGCGATCAGCTTGAACAGGCCGGTCAGGAGTTGCAATTGCTGGGCCGCCGGCAGCCGCGAGGCGGCCGAGTCGGCGAAGGAGAGGGCATGGCCGAGACGTGCGGCCACGGCCTCCCCTTCCGGGGTCAGGTGCAGCGCGGTGGCGCGGCCATCGTCTTCCGCCTTCGCCTTGCGCACCAGGCCCTTGGCCACCAGCGCAGCCACCGAGTCGCTGGCGCTGGCCGCCGAGATCGACAGCTGCTTGGCCAGCCAGGTCAGGCGCACGCCACGGGTGCGATGCTGGAGCAGTTGCAAGATCTCGGCCTGGGCCGGATTCAGGCCCTCGCTGGTCGACACCTCCCACATGCCCGAGCGCAGCACGGTGGCGATGCGCCCGATGGCGGTCACGATGCGCGCCGAGACGTCGGGCGTGCTGTCCCAGGGAGTTTCAGGCTGGATGTCCATAGCCGCCAGCATACCATAAATCCCCAACATGACAAGGAGTCCTAATGAATGACACGGATTTTCCGGCCGGAACTACTACGACTGTGCTCAGAGACATCTGCTTTCGATCAAGGAAGCGGCGTTTCACGCCGATAGAATGGAACTCATATTGACGAACAGTTAATGTGAGGTATGCACATGGCTGCGCTGCACGATGGACCGCCGAAGCGCCGCGCCGCGCCCCCGCGGCGCCAGGATGGGGCCTTCGCCCTGCTGTACGCGGCGACGCTATTCGTCATCCTCGGCGTCAGCGGCTTGGCGCTGGACCTGGGCATGCTCTATAACCGCCAGGCCGAACTGCAGGGCGTGGCGCGCGCCGCCGCCCTCGCCGCTGCCCGCGAGCTGAACGGCACCGCGGCTGGCATCGACGCCGCCCTGGCCGGCAGCGCGCGGGTGCTCGCGGACCGGAAGATCGGCTACGGCAGGCCGCTCGCCTGGCGCCCCGAGGCCCTCTCCTTCTCCAGCTCGCCGGCCGCCGGTGCGCGCTGGGTCGGGGCCGGCGCGGCCCGCGCGGCGCCGGCGGCCCAGTTCTTCGTCCGGGTCGACACCCGCCTGCTGGACCGGGACAGCTGGACCGTGGCGGCCTTCGTCATGCCCCTGCTGTCTCCCGCGCTCGACAGCATGCGCGCGGGCGCCAGTGCGGTCGCCGGCCGCTCCACGGTGAACGTGGTTCCGCTCGCGGTGTGCGCCATGTCGCCGCTGCCGGGCGTGGCACGCGCGCATGCCGGCAAGCCGGCCGAACTGGTCGAGTACGGATTCCGGCGCGGCGTCAGCTACGACCTCATGCGACTCAATCCCCAGGGCGCGGCGCCGGCCAACTTCGTGGTCGACCCGGTCTCCCCGCCGGGCGGCCTGGGCGCTCCCGGCAACACCACGGCTACCACGGTGGCGCCCTTCGTCTGCAGCGGCAATATGTGGGTGCCGCGCGTGACGGGCGGACGCATCCGCGTCAGTTCCCCCTTCCCGCTCAAGTCCCTGGTGCGCGAACTCAATTCGCGCTTCGACCAGTACGGCGGCAGCTGCGATCCCCACGGCGCCCCGCCGGACCGCAACATCAAGTCCTATGCCGCGCCGGGCTGGATGCAGCCGGCGCCGATCGCTGCCAGCGCGGCCAGCCTGGCCGAGGGCGCGCGCCTGCACACGGTGGCCGACGCGGCCAAGCCGCCGTCCAACATCCAGCCCGGCATGTATGGTCCGCTGTGGTCCTATGCGAACGCCGTCAAGCACGCCGGCTATCTCGAGGGCCAGCCGGAACCGGCAGCCGGTTATGAGACCTTCGCCCCGGCCGACTGGAGCGGCCTGTATCCGTCTGGCCCACGCGCCTCCGGCTATCCGGCCCAGGCGCCCTATTTCGCCAGCGCCGGCCCGGCCTACGAGGCGCCGGCGGCAGCCCGCCGCACGCTGGCGACGCCCGGCCGGCGCCTGCTGCTGGTGCCCCTGCTCGAATGCCCGGTGCCGCCCGGGGCCAACGTCGGCGCCAAGGCCCTCGCGGTCGGCAAGTTCTTCATGACGGCGCCGGCCACCGACACCAGCATCCACGCTGAATTCGCCGGCCTCGCCGCCGAAACCACGCTGTCCGGGCAAGTCATCCTCTACCCATGAACACCCTGCCCCACTTGCCCAGACGGGCGCGCGGAGCCGCCGCGGTCGAACTGGCCCTGATCCTGCCGCTCATGCTGGCCCTGCTGGCCGGCCCGCTGCTGCTGGCGCGCTTCTGCTGGCACTACACGGCGGCGAACAAGGCGGCCCAGGATGCAGCGCGCTATTTGTCGACCGTGTCGCGGCAGGAGATGCGCGAGCCGCAACTAGCCCTGGCGGCGGCCGTAGTGGCGCGCGAGATCGCACTGGCGCAGGTGGCCGAGCTCCCGTCGAACGAAGGCGGGCCGCGGGTCGAGGTCCAATGCGGCGAGGCGGCCTGCAGCGGCGTGCGCGAAGGCGCCCTGCCGGCCACGGTCCGCGTGAGACTCGACCTCGACATGGCCGAGCTGCTTGGCCTGGGCGCTGCGGGCGGCCAGGGAATCGTGATCAACGTGGATGCGGTGATGCCTTATGTCGGCAAATGAGAAACGCCCCGCGCGCAGCGGGTGCATGCAGCGGCAGGCGGGCGTGGCGGCGGTGGAGGTCGCCATGCTGGCCGGCTTGTTCTTCGCGCTGCTGGTCGGCGTGCTGGAGGCGGCGCGCCTGATGTACCTCTATAACTCGGGCCAGGAGGCGACCCGGCGCGCGGCCGCGGCGGCGGCCCTGGTCAGCCACCGCGACGCGGCCGGGCTGGCGCGGATCCGGCAGGATGCGGTGCTGCGCCGTTCCCCGGGTCCGCTGGTGTTCGGCGAGCCGGTGACGGACGCCAGCGTGCGCATCGACTACCTGGCCCTGTTGCGCGACGCGGCAGGAGGACTGCGCATGACGCCGATTCCGGACGCCGCGCTGCCGCTGTGCCCACGCGAGAACCGGCGCGTTTGCATGAACAATCCGAACGCGCCGAACTGCATCCGATTCGTGCGGGCGAGGATCTGCGCGGCGGGCGCTGACTGTCCTTCCCTGCGTTATCGTCCACTATTCGAGCTGCTGCCCTTCACGCCCGCGTTGCCGCACGCGACAACGATCGCAGTAGCCGAATCGCTCGGCTCGATGCCGGAAGGCACACCCTGTCTTTAAGCGCGCGTAGTAAATAAGGAAGGGTCCCCGTCGGGATTAGTGCCATCAAGTTAGCGCTTGATCGTCGCCCCGGCGAAGGCCGGGGCCCAAGTTTGCATACACGCCAGCGCAGGGTAACCTGGCTCCGGCCTGATCAATCCCCTGGTCGATTTACCGAACCGCAGTCTCCGGAGATTGCCAACCTGCCGCAGCGTGCGGAGGACCTTCCTACCGGAACTCCGTCGACCCGTTCATGAGGGTCGAGCTTATCGATCCTCAATCTGCGCTAGCCTGAAGATGCCAGAATTAATTATTCCAACTGGAAATTCAGGGAGCACGCTGTACAGAATGGCAACGAGCTTGTTGATTTCGTGCTGGCCGAAAAAACCTCGATGACAGGACCGATTGTGCATTGGGCCATCCATCACTGTTCCGACGCGCTTGTTCCGCTGCCATCGGCTGCTGTGACCGATTTTGCGCCGCCCCCTTGTACCTGGACCGTAATCCACTGCTGGCCCTGGACGAGGCAAGCGAACCAGATCATTTCATCGCCAAGGCAAACATGATGCGCAATGGCTAGGCCTTGCCCGGCAGTTCGGTTGAACAACACGAGTGTGCATTAGCGGCGCGTCGAGCATGGCGGGCGGCCGGCAACGCTAACCCTCTTATCTTGATGTTCTTGACTGAGGCCGCACTCGTGACCAGAGTCGGCGTCCTAAGACTGCCAGAGGCCGTCAAATTACATGCGATGAATGAAATCAGCGCGTTCCGAAACACATTGCGGGAACTCATCGACGCTATTAGGCAAGCCCAATTGGGCCCGATACGGGAACGGTTAAGGCGACGATCCAAGTGTGAACCGATTTTGAACTATCGCAGAGGCATTATGAAAATTCCTATCCTCTCTTTTTTGCGATCGCATCCCATTGCGTCTTTACTGGCACTGGGGGTGTTTCTCGGCTCTTATGCGCTAATCCACAAGGGTCCCAAGGACAAGGACCGTATGGGCGTTTCCGTCAACCGGCTTCAGCGCTTGGGTCCCGATTATCGCATTCACGAGTTTTACGTCAGTAAAGGTTACTACAGTAATGTTGGGGAAGGCGGCGGCGGCGGTAGTCACATGTGTTGTGTCACGATCCCGAAAAAATGGTATCCGGGCGCAGAAGCAGATGTGCGATGGCAAGTGCACCCGATCACAAAACCGTCCAACCCAGCCGCACTAGAATCAGGGGAGATCGAGGGCAGATACGGTGCGCTGGTGCCAGTGGAGGCGTATCGGGAACCGGGTGAGCTTGTTGTCCACTTCTTCCCTAATCGTCGCGTGCGCATTGTTGTGAGTTCGTTTGATCATACTGCGGATGAGCACCCGATTAAATGGGGGAATGCTCAAGAGAGCTTGTTAGCGACTGCGGGAGCGCCGATCAAGGAAATCTTCACCGCGGAAGAACTCGCGGAGCTTGATCGCGAAAATGCCCGCGACAAAGCAAAAATGTGGAGTCTGACGACGAAACGGCCGATGTCACCATAGCGCCCACAAAAAGTGTATCGACCTCTGGAGTCCGGCGAATCGTCGCGGAATACGAATGCGATTTCAAGAAATGTGAAGTCACCCTGACCAACGAAACCCCAACGAGCCCGCAAAACGAGGCTTCCAGGATGCTGGCTTCTGCGGAGGGTACTGGACAGTATTCGGCAACAAAAAGCCCGCTGTCTCCATGGGGACAGCGGGTCCGTGATATCCCAAAACATCTTGGAATCGATCTGACGGAGAGGGTGGGATTCGCCTACATCCGCGGGCCGTCCCGGCACTTGCGAGCGCAAGGCTTCAAATCCGACATGAGAACCGCTCAACGCGCGCGCTCTTTTTTCCCGCGTACGCAATAAAAAAGGCTCCCATGGGGAGCCTTTTTCATTACTACTGGCGGAGAGGGTGGGATTCGAACCCACGGTACGGTCACCCGTACGCCTGATTTCGAGTCAGGTACATTCGACCACTCTGCCACCTCTCCTGATTCGGTCGATTGTTGCTGTGAGCTGCAACAGACCGCCATTATAGCGGCTCTTCCGGAAAATGGAAGGAGAAATTTCACCGCGGTGTCATTTCCCCCTACTTCCTGCCTCTTCAGGCAGCCGGCGTCAGACGCTCCAGCCCGCCCATGTAGGAACGCAGCACTTCCGGGATCACCACGCTGCCGTCGGCCTGCTGGTAGTTCTCCAGCACGGCCACCAGGGTGCGGCCCACGGCCAGGCCCGAGCCGTTCAGGGTGTGCAGCAGTTCCGGCTTGCCCTGGGCATTGCGGAAGCGGGCCTGCATGCGGCGCGCCTGGAAGGCTTCGCAGTTCGACAGCGACGAGATCTCGCGGTAGGTGTTCTGCGCCGGCAGCCAGACTTCGAGGTCGTAGGTCTTGGCGGCCGAGAAGCCCATGTCGCCGGTGCACAGCGCCATCACGCGGTAAGGCAGGCCGAGCGAGGTCAGGATGAATTCGGCCTGGCCGACCATCTCTTCCAGCGCAGCGTACGAATGCTCCGGGTGCACGATCTGGACCATCTCGACCTTGTCGAACTGGTGCTGGCGGATCATGCCGCGGGTGTCGCGGCCGTAGCTGCCAGCCTCCGAACGGAAGCACGGGGTGTGGGCGGTCAGCTTGATCGGCAGCTCATCGGCCGCCACGATCTCGTCGCGCACGATGTTGGTCAGCGAGACTTCCGAGGTCGGGATCAGGTAGAAGTTCTCGCCCTCGCCTTCCGCGCCGCCCTTCTTCACCGAGAACAGGTCGGCTTCGAACTTCGGCAGCTGGCCGGTGCCGCGCAGCGAATCCGCGTTCACCAGGTAAGGGGTGTAGCATTCGGTGTAGCCGTGCTTGGCCGTGTGGGTGTCCAGCATGAACTGCGCCAGCGCGCGGTGCAGGCGCGCCACCCCGCCCTTCATGAGCGAGAAGCGCGAACCGGTCAGCTTGGTCGCGGTGTCGAAATCGAGGCCCAGCTTTTCGCCGATGTCGACGTGGTCCTTGACCTCGAAGTCGAAGCTGGGCGGAGTGCCGACCTTGCGCACCTCGACGTTGCCGGATTCGTCCTGGCCTTGCGGGGTGCTTTCGTGCGGCAGGTTCGGCACGGCCTCCATGAAGCGCGCCATCTTGGCCTGCACCTCGCCCAGGGCCTGTTCGTTGGCCTTGAGCTCGTCGCCCAGCCCGGCCACTTCGGCCATCACGGCCGTGGTGTCTTCGCCTTTGCCCTTGAGCATACCGATCTGCTTGGACAGCGAGTTGCGCTTGCCCTGCAGTTCCTCGGTGCGCGTCTGGATCGCCTTGCGCTCCGCTTCCAGGGCGGCGAAGCCGGCCACGTCGAGCTGGAACTTGCGCGTCGCCAGGCGCGCGGCGACGGTGTCGATGTCTTTGCGAAGAAGTTGGATGTCTATCATGTCGGGTTGGACTTGCGTATGTCGAAACCGCAATTGTACCAAGCCGACAGCCGGAATCCCCTAGTTTCCTGTTGCGGGATTCGCTTGCGCTACGCTCGCGCTACGCTTGCGCTAGGCTCGTGTTACGCCGGCACTGCGCCGCTGCGGTGTCGGCAATCGCTTGCCGGCCCCGCTGGCCCGCCGGGCTCAGCCTTCCAGCTGGGCGCGTTCGACGGCGGACAGGCGCGGCGCGGTCACGACGATGGTCTGGATATTGGCTTCGTCGATGGCCGGTGCGCTCGATTGCACGATCTCGACCGGACGGGCATTGGCGGTGGCGAAGCTGGCGACCAGGCCCAGGGCGGCGGCGGCAAGGAACAGGGCTTCGAAGTTTTTGCGGATGTTCATGATGCGCTCCTTCAGGGGTAAAAGTGATTCGGTATGGTTGAACTTTACCGAACGCCCCTCGGAGCCGCCATCGACTTGCGATGAAGCGCCAAAAACATGGCGCAGAATGCGTAAAACGCGGACCGGCCGCACAAAGCCGGCATGATGCGCGATAAAGCGCGACGAAACGTCATGGGAAGCGCCTTGACGTGCTCAGGAACCTGTATCCCGGCCTGCGCCGGCACGACCTGCAAGTGCCGCAGGCCGGGGCTCAGCGCCCCTCGCCGCCCGAGCGCGCGTCCTCGTCCAGGCTGCGCAGCCAGGCCAGTTTCTCGGCGATCTTGGCCTCGATCCCGCGCGGCACCGGCTCGTACCAACCGGGCTCCGCCATCCCGTCCGGGAGGTAGGTTTCGCCCGCCGCATAGGCATGCGGCTCGTCGTGCGCGTAGCGGTACTCGTGGCCGTAGCCGAGCTCCTTCATGAGCTTGGTCGGCGCATTGCGCAAGTGGACCGGGACCTCGCGCGACTTGTCCTTCTTGACGAAGGCCATGGCGCGGTTGAAGGCGTTGTAGCCGGCATTGCTCTTGGCCGCGATGGCGAGATAGATCACCGCCTGGCCCAGCGCCAGTTCGCCTTCCGGCGAGCCCAGGCGCTCGTAGGTTTCGGCGGCGTCGTTGCAGAGCTGGATCGCGCGCGGATCGGCGATGCCGATGTCTTCCCAGGCCATGCGGATGATGCGCCGCGCCAGGTACTTGGGATCGGCGCCGCCGTCCAGCATGCGGCACAGCCAGTACAGGGCCGCGTCCGGATGCGAACCGCGCACCGACTTGTGCAGGGCCGAGATCTGGTCGTAGAAATTGTCGCCGCCCTTGTCGAAGCGGCGCGCGTTGAGGGTCAGCGCGTTCTCGACGAACTCCGCCGTGATGCGGGTGACGCCCGCGGTGTCGGCCGAGGTCTTGGTCTGCTCCAGCAGGTTGAGGAAGCGGCGCGCGTCGCCGTCGGCGTAGCCGACCAGGGTGTCGACCGCCACCTCGTCGAAGCTCAGGTGCTGCAGCACGCGCTCGCGGGCGCGCTCGAGCAGCTGGCGCATCTCGGCGTCGGTGAGCGCCTTCAATACATATACCTGTGAGCGCGACAGCAGCGCCGAATTCACTTCGAAGGACGGGTTCTCGGTGGTGGCGCCGATCAGGGTGACCAAACCCGATTCCACGAAGGGCAGCAAGGCGTCCTGCTGCGACTTGTTGAAGCGGTGGATCTCGTCGATGAAAAGGATGGTGTGCTTGCCCTGTTGCAGGTAGTGCTCGGCCTGCTCGATGGCGGCACGGATGTCCTTCACGCCCGAGAGCACGGCCGAGAGCGCGATGAACTCGCAGTCGAAGGCATAGGCGGTCAGGCGCGCCAGCGTGGTCTTGCCGACGCCGGGCGGGCCCCACAGGATCATGGAATGCGGCTTGCCCGACTTGAACACCAGGTTCAGCGGCTTGCCCGGGCCCAGCAGGTGGCTCTGGCCGATGACTTCGTCGATGGTGCGCGGACGCAGGGCTTCGGCCAGCGGCGGCGCCGGCTCGGTCTTGAACAGGTCATCCACGGCGGCCTCCAGTGAGGCGCGGGTGAAGGGCGAAATGGTGCGAATGGCTAGGCATGGGCGTAGTGTAGCCGATGCGCCGCCATGCCGCGAGGCGCGCGCTTGAGCCAGCTCGTGCGCGCGCCGAAAGGAGGCTTACTGGTTGACCACGTCGGCGCCCTTGGGCGTCTCGAACTTGAACTGTTGGGCCGCGAGCTGGGGGTTGCGCTGGAAACTGGTGAAGCGCAGCACCGAGGTCTGGCCGAAGTTATCCTTCAGTTCCATCGCCACCGGCACCCCGCCCTTCAGGCCGATGCCGATCTGCTCGAAGCTGGTGTCCTTGGCCTTGGGCACGGCATTGAGCCACTCCAGGCCGTCGCGCTCGCCGGCTTCCGAGAGCGTGAAGTTCTGCTCCAGGTTATTGCTGCCGAACAGGATCGCGGCCGGCGAGGAACCGAGGGCGTTGCCCAGCTTGCGCACCGTGACCTGGTTCAGGTCCTTGTCGTAGATGTAGAGCTGTTCGCCATCGGCCTGCAGCAATTGCTCATAGGGCTTTTGGTAAGTCCAGATGAACTTGCCGGGACGGGCGAACACGAAAGTGCCGCTCGAGACCGGCGCGGCCTTGCCGTTCTTGGTCTTGCCCACCTGCTGCTGGGTGAACTCGCCGCGCGCCGACTTGGTGCTGGCGACAAAGGTCTGGAACTGGTCCAGGGCGGCCGCCTGGGCGGGGCCGGACAGGCTCAGTGCGGCACTGAGCGCGGCGATCAGGGCGGCCTTGCCGCCGGTCGTGAATTTCATCGGCATTCCTCTTGTTAGCCGCCTGCGCGGCAGGCGGGATTATTCAGCGCTCGCAGCCGGGACCAGGATGTCGCGGTTGCCGTTCGATTGCATCGCGGAGACGACGCCGCTCTGCTCCATCTGTTCCAGCAGGCGCGCGGCGCGGTTATAGCCGATGCGCAGGTGGCGCTGCACCAGCGAGATCGAGGCCCGGCGGTGCTTGAGCACCACCTGCACGGCCTGGTCGTACATCGCGTCCGACTCGCCGCCGCCCTCGCCTGCCGCCACCCCGTCGGCCGCCCCGCCTTCTTCCAGCGTGCCGCCTTCGAGGATGCCCTCAATGTAGTTCGGTTCGCCCAGCGACTGAAGATGTTTTACAACTCGATGCACTTCGTCGTCCGACACGAAGGCGCCGTGCACCCGGATCGGCAGGCCGGTCCCGGGCGGCATGTAGAGCATGTCGCCCATGCCCAGCAGGGTCTCGGCGCCCATCTGGTCGAGAATGGTGCGCGAGTCGATCTTGGACGAGACCTGGAAGGCGATCCGGGTCGGGATGTTGGCCTTGATCAGGCCGGTGATCACGTCCACCGAAGGACGCTGGGTCGCCAGGATCAGGTGGATGCCGGCCGCGCGCGCCTTCTGGGCGATACGGGCGATCAGCTCTTCCACCTTCTTCCCGACCACCATCATCAGGTCGGCCAGTTCGTCGATGATGATGACGATGGTCGGCAGCTTCTCCAGCGGCTCGGGCGAATCCGGGGTGATCGAGAACGGGTTCGGGATGTGCTCCTCGCGCTTGGCCGCCTCCAGGATCTTGTTGTTGTAGCCGGCCAGGTTGCGCACGCCCAGCTTGGACATCAGCTTGTAGCGGCGCTCCATCTCGTTCACCGCCCAGTTCAGGGCGTGGCCGGCCTGGCGCATGTCGGTCACGACCGGCGCCAGCAGGTGCGGGATGCCTTCGTAGACCGACATCTCCAGCATCTTGGGGTCGATCAGGATCAGGCGCACGTCCTGCGGGTCGGCCTTGTACAGCAGCGACAGGATGGTCGCGTTGATGCCCACCGACTTACCCGAACCGGTGGTGCCCGCCACCAGCAGGTGGGGCATCTTGGCCAGGTCGGCCACCACCGGCTTGCCGGCGATGTCCTTGCCCAGGGCCACGGTCAGGCTGGAAGCCGAATCCCCATAGACCTTGGAACCGAGGATCTCGGTCAGGCGCACGATCTGGCGCTTCGGGTTCGGCAGCTCGAGCGCCATGTAGTTCTTGCCCGGGATGGTCTCGACCACGCGGATCGAGGTCAGGGACAGCGAACGCGCCAGGTCGCGCGCCAGGTTGACGATCTGGCTGCCCTTGACGCCGGTGGCCGGCTCGATCTCGTAGCGGGTGACCACCGGGCCCGGATAGGCGGCCACGACCTTGGCTTCGACGCCGAAGTCGGACAGCTTCTTCTCGATCAGGCGGCTGGTGAATTCGAGGGTTTCCACCGCCACGGTTTCCTGGGCCGGCGGCGCCTCGTCCAGCAGGGCCAGCGGCGGCAGGCCGTTCTCCGAGGCCAGCTCGTGGAACAGCGGCGTCTGCATCTCCTTCTGGGCGCGCTCGGACTTGGGCACGCTCACCATCTGCGGCTCGATCTTGATGCTAGGTGCGGCGGCGGCCATCGGGCTCGGCGGCGCCAGCATGGGTTCGTGCGCGGCGGCGGCCGGCGCGCGCGGCGCGGACGGCAGCTCCAGGCTGGGCTCGGCCTTCACCACGGCGATCGGGGCGTTGGCGTGCTTCTCGGTGAACTTGGTGCGCTCGTGGTCGACCACTTCCTCGCGCTTCACCGCCGCCGCTTCGCCCTGCTTGCGGTCTTCGTGGTCTTCGTAGCGCAGGCGGAACCAGTCGATGGCGTTCTCGACCATCTCGCCGATGCGCTCGGCCACGGCCAGCCAGGACACCTGGAAGAACAGGGAAAAGCCCAGGCCGAACAGCAGCAGGAGCAGCAGGGTCGCGCCGGTGAAGCCGAAGGTGACGTGGGCGCCGTGGCCTATCAGCTGGCCCAGCACCCCGCCCGGGGCGCGTGGCAGGGACACGTCCCAGGACCACATGCGCAGGTATTCCAGGCCGACGCTGCCGGCGAACATGAGGGCGAAACCGATCCAGCGCACGTACATCTCGCCGTGGTGTTCCGGTTCCGGGGCGGGGCCGAGCTTGTCGGTCAGGCGTCGCCAGCCGCGCCAGACCTGGCGCAGGAAGATCACGCCCCACCACCAGGCGGAGAAACCGAAGATGAACAACAACAGGTCGGACAGCCAGGCGCCGGCGCGCCCGCCCAGGTTGGCGATCTTGGGCACGACGTTGGCGTGCGACCAGCCCGGGTCGGCCTTGTTGTAACTTAATAAAATAAGCACGAAATACAGGAAGGCGACCGCGCCCGCGATCCAGCGCGCTTCGGAGAGCAGGCGCGAAAGGCGGCCCGGGAGCGGCTGGCGCGCGCTGGCCTGGGTACGGGTGTAACCTGAAGTGCTGGCGGATGAATTCTTGCTCATGCTGGGTACTGCTGGAAGAGTTCGCTATCGACGATCCGCCCATTCTAAAGGATATATGGCCGGGCAGGACCACGATTCATGCTTGTGTGCATCATCGTCTATAATCCCGGCTTCCCCACCGGGCCTTGATTCCTGCCCCGGTCGCCCCCAATTTCCGTCTGTCACCAACTCTAGGAAGTGCCGCCATGTCTACTACGAAACACGCCAAAGTCCTGATTCTCGGTTCCGGTCCCGCCGGCTACAGCGCCGCTGTGTACGCCGCCCGCGCGAACCTGAAGCCGATGCTGGTGACCGGCGTCGAGCAAGGCGGCCAGCTGATGACGACCACCGACGTGGAAAACTGGCCGGGCGACCCGCTGGGCGTGCAGGGCCCGGAGCTGATGCAACGCCTGCTGCAGCACGCCGAGCGCTTCAACACCGAGATCGTGTTCGACCACATCCACACCACCTACCTGAACGAGAAGCCGATCCGCCTGGTGGGCGACGCCCACGAGTACACCTGCGACGCCCTGATCATCGCCACCGGCGCCTCGGCCCAGTACCTGGGCCTGCCCTCGGAACAGGCTTTCATGGGCAAGGGCGTGTCGGCCTGCGCCACCTGCGACGGCTTCTTCTACCGTAACCAGGAAGTGGCGGTCATCGGCGGCGGCAACACCGCGGTCGAGGAAGCCCTCTACCTGTCGAACATCGCGTCCAAGGTGACCCTGATCCACCGCCGCGACAAATTCCGCGCCGAACCGATCCTGGTGGACCGCCTGATGCACAAGGTCGCCGAAGGCAAGGTAGTGTTGGAAACTAACCACACCCTGGACGAAGTCCTGGGCGACGAAGGCGGCGTGACCTCGCTGCGCATCAAGTCGACCGTCGACGGCGAGACCAAGGTGCTGAACGTGCACGGCCTGTTCGTGGCGATTGGCCACAAGCCGAACACCGGCATCTTCGAGGGCCAGCTCGAGATGCATAACGGCTACATCAAGACCCGTTCGGGCACCGAAGGCATGGCCACCGCCACCAGCGTGCCGGGCGTGTTCGCCGCCGGCGACGTGCAGGACCACGTCTACCGCCAGGCGATCACCAGCTCGGGCACCGGCTGCATGGCGGCGCTCGACGCCCAGCGCTACCTGGAGGCGCTGGAGTCCTGAACTCCGCAAGCAAGCGCAATCAAGAAACAGGCATCACGATGGCGGGCATGAAAGACTTTGCTGAGCTGAAGGCCTTGCGCGACAAGCTCAAGGAAGACGAGCGGGTGCGCGCCATCGAGAAGGCCGAGCGCGAGAAGCAGGAGCGGATCGCGCGCGAACGCGCCGTGGAATTCCGCGGCGCGATGAAGGACGTCGTCAAGCTGCCCGAGTCGAACCGCTACGTGCACCGCCCGGTGTACGTGGCCCCCAACAAGCCCGCCGCGCCGGCCAGGCCGCTCACCCCCGAGGAAGAAACCGCCGCGGTGCTGCGCGAATCCCTGTCCGACCAATTCGACGTCGAAGGCCTGCTGGACGAGGACCCGAGCCTGAGCTACGCCCGCGATGGTGTCGGCCCGGACGTGGTGCGCAAGCTGCGCAAGCGCCACTGGCCGGTCCAGGACGAACTCGACCTGCACGGCCTGAACCGCGACCAGGCGCGCGACGCCCTCACCGATTTCCTGCACCGGGCCAACCGGCGCGGGGTGCGCTGCGTGCGCATCATCCATGGCGTCGGCTATGGCTCGCCCAAGGGCCAGCCGGTGCTGCGCAGCATCGTCCACAGCTGGCTGGTGCAGAAGAACGAGGTGATCGCCTTCTGCGTCGCCGGACGCGCCGACGGCGGCAATGGCGCCCTGATCGTGCTGCTGCGCGCCGCCCTGCTCGATTATTGATTCCGTCAATATCGTCAAAAAAATACGACAGGCTCCGGCGAAAATCCGGTGTACTGTACGTCGCCGCACCGTGATCTGACTTCGCCCCGTGTAGAATTCCTCGCAATCCGTGCAGGTGCGCGGAAACTCTCGGGAAAGGGACGGTGGATTGAAGGCGACGCAAGCAGTTCCGATGGAACATGGCCGTCAGGTGGACCTCCTTTCCTGCGCCGACGAACCGATCCACCTGCCGGGTTCGATCCAGCCCCACGGCGCCCTGCTCTTTTTTCGCGCCGACGGCGCCCTCGAGGGCTGGAGCGCCAACGCCCCCGCCCGCCTCGGCTTCGAGCCGCGCCTCGGCCAGGCGTTCGACTCCCTGCCCCTGCCCGACGCCGCCCTCGGCCTGATCGCCCTCGGCCTGGAGGCGCTCGAGGACACCGACACCACCCCGGCCGTCACCGCCCTCACCATCAACGAGGCCGACTACGACTGCGTGGTGCATGGCGCCTTCGGCCGCGTGATCGCCGAATTCGAGGCGCGCGAGACGCCGGCCGAGGAAGTCGTGCTGTTCGCCGTCAAGGCGCACGGCTCGATCGACCGCCTGCGCCGCCAGAAGACCATCGACGGCCTGCTGCAGGCGGCGGTGCGGCAGGTGCGCGAGTTCACCGGCTTCGACCGCGTGATGGCCTACCGCTTCCGCCCCGACGACAGCGGCGACGTGGTGGCCGAGGCGCGCCGCGAGGACCTCACGCCCTATCTCGGGCAGCGCTATCCGGCGTCCGACATCCCGGCCCAGGCGCGCCGCCTGTACGTGCTGAACACCCTTCGCATGATCGCCGACGTCGACTACAACGCCGTGCCCCTGCTGGGCGAGCCGGGCGCCGCGCCGCTGGACATGAGCCACGCCGTGCTGCGCAGCGTGTCGCCCGTCCACGTCGAATACCTCAAGAACATGGGCGTGGGCGCCTCGATGAGCGTGTCGATCGTGATCAACGGCCGCCTGTGGGGCCTGATCGCCTGCCACCACATGTCACGCAAGCTGGTGCCCTACGCGATCCGGATGGCGGCCGACGTGCTGGCCCAGGTGATCGCCTCCACCATCCACAGCATCGAGGCGCGCGAGGACGCCGCCCTGGTCGAGCAGGCCGCCGCCATGCGCACCAGCCTGGTCGAGGCCCTGCTGCTCGATGAAGACCCGCTCGAGACGCTCGGCCAGCACGCCGCGAAGCTGATGGCGACCTCCAACGCCCAGGCCCTGGTAGCCTCGCTCGACGGCCGGGTGGTGGCACACGGCGAGCTGCCGCCCGGCCTGGCCGATGCCATCGTCGCTACCTTGCCGGAGGGCCGGCACGACCTGGTGACGCGCGAATGCGCGGGCGACTGGCCCCAGGACGTCCGCGAACAACTGGGCAAGTGGGTGGGCATGCTGGCCCTGCCCTACGATCCGGCCGCCAACGGCTGGTGCGTGCTGCTGCGGGTCGAGCAGATCGAACAGGTGGCCTGGGGCGGCCGGCCGGAAAAGGCGGTGCAGGTCGGCCCGCTGGGCGAGCGCCTGACGCCGCGCGGCTCCTTCGACGCCTGGTACGAGACGGTGCGCGGCTGCGCCCACCCCTGGGAGCCGACCGTGCTCTCGAACGCGCGCCTGACCCAGGCCGAGCTGGTGCGCGCCACCAGCGCCCGCCGCGCCCAGCTCGACGCCACCCGCGCCCAGTTGCTGGCCATGCTCGGCCACGACCTGCGCGACCCGCTTCACTCGATCAACATGGCCGGCATGGTGCTCGAACGCGGCAACAACCAGCAGGGCATCGGCAAGCGCATCCAATCCTCCACCAACCGCATGCAGCGCATGATCGGCCAGGTGCTGGACATGAGCCGCATCGACCGCGGCCTGGGCCTGGGCGTGGCGCCCGAGCCGGTCGAGCTGTCCGAGCTGGTGAAGGACCTGCTGGACGAGGCGCGCATGGCCTATCCCAGCATCGACTTCGAACTGGTGTGCGACCAGCAGGCCGTGGTGGACGCCGACCGCGGCCGCATCGGCCAGGTGTTGTCCAACCTCTTGAGCAATGCGCGCCACCATGGCGAACCGGGCCACCCGATCCGGGTCTGCCTGTCGCGCGCCGAGGGCAAGGCGGTGATCGAGGTGTCGAACCAGGGCGTGCCGATCGCGGACGAGATCCTGGCGACCCTGTTCAATCCCTTCAAGCGCGCGTCGCTGAACAACGCGCGCAACCGCAGCGGCCTGGGCCTGGGACTGTACATCGCCCAGCAGATCGTGCGCGAGCACCGCGGCGAGATCGTCTACCGCCACGAGCACGGGAGGGTGGTGTTCGCGGTCCAGCTGCCGCTGGCCGCCGCCTGAAACCCTAGCGCTTCACCACGCTCACCAGGGTCGGAAGAATCCAGGCCCCGCCGATCGCGATCTCGCGGCACATGCCGCTGCGCGACTTCGACGTATGGACGAAGGCGCGGCCATCCCACACCCATTCTTCCGCGCCGTAGCAGTCGCCGATGCCGCGTCCGCGGTGGCCGGCGCTGATGGTGCCGGCCGCGTGGTCGGTGCCGTCGTAGGTGACCAGCCTGGGAGAGAACGGCGGGCGCGCGTTGGCCACCCAGTAGCCATGCCCTTCGTTATAGGCGCCGCGCCAGCAGCGCGCCGAGACCAGCATCCGGTCGCGCGACAGCGCCTCCAGCTCCAGCTCCTCCTCGCCCTTGGCCACCGCTTCCAGATCGGCGCAGTCCTCGCCCGCGCCCTTGCGCAGCACGGCCAGCAGCTCGCGCCGGTCGGCCGCGCTCAGGACCGGCTGCTTCAAGGCCGGCACCTTGGCCGCTAGCACCACCGGCGCCGGCAGCGGCGGCAACACGCCCGATTCATCCTTGTCGCCCTTGCGCAGCGCCGCGCCGCAGGTGCCCAGGCGCCCCTGGAACTCGTCCATCTTGAGCAGCACCGCCGCCGCGCCCTTGCCCGACAGGCGCCAGACCTGCTTGCCGGCGCGCCATTCGACCCGTCCGCTGCCGCCGACCGCCGCCAGCAGGGCCGCCACCTGGCGCGGGGCGAGCGCGCCGATGCTGCCCGCGCGGTCCAAGACCACCTGGCCGAGCGGCTTGCCGTCGACCCGCATCTCGAGCTGCCCCGGCCCGGCGTCCTCCCCGTCGGCCATCCCCAGTTGCAGTTCGCCCGTGAGCGGCGTCCCCGGCCCCGCCTTGCGTTCGAGGAGCACGCTGACCGGCAGCGCCCCGGGTTCTTCCGCGTGGTAGCCGGCGGCGCGGCAGGTGCGCGTGTTGTCGCACACCAGCTCCCAGTCGTGGTGGCTGAAGTCGACACCCGGACTGTCGGCTGCGAGCGCCGGGAGGGCGCCGAGCAAGGCGGCAAGGAAGACGGTTTTCTGCATGAAGGCTCCGGGAAAGAATCCTCTTACGTGAATGGCAAGGGGCATGGTAGTCTAACAAGGTCACCCGCTTTCCGCACCTGCATGACCCTCATCAAGTTCATCGAAATCATGGCGATCCTGGTCGGCGCCTTCTCGGGCTTCATCGAAGCGCGGCGCAAGCGCATGGACCTGGTCGGGGTGTTCACGGTCGCCTTCATCACCGCCTTCGGCGGCGGCACCCTGCGCGACATCCTGCTCGACAAGCGGCCGCTGTTCTGGGTGACCCACCAGGAATACGCGATCCTGATCTTCGTGCTGGCCCTGGTGGCCTCGCCCCTGATCCGCACCCTGCGCCAGATCGTGTCCGAGCGCCTGATCGTGATCGCCGACGCGGTGGGCCTGGGCCTGTTCTCGATCGCCGGGGTGTCGGCGGCCCTCGACGCCGGCATGCCGATCTTCATCGCCTCGATGATGGGGGTGATCACCGGGATCTTCGGCGGCGTCCTGCGCGACATCGTCTGCAACGAGGTGCCGATGGTGTTCAGGGACGGCAAGCCCTACGCGATCTGCGCCTTCCTCGGCAACTGGCTCTTCCTCATCATGCGCAAGTACGACGCCCCGCCCGATTTCGCGCTGTGGTCGAGCGCCCTCTTCATCAGCGGCCTGCGCCTGCTGAGCTGGCGCTTCGACATGCGCATGGGGCGCTGAGGGCGCGGTCCCTCAGGCCACGCGCTGGGCCAGGGTGCGCAGCAGCGCGCCGCGCAAGGCCTCGAAGGAATACGGCTTGGGCAGCACCGACACCCCCAGCCCCTGCAGCCGCTCGGGCGCGATCACGTAGCCGCTGGCCAGCAGCACGGGCCGCTCGGGATGGCGGTCGCGGAGCTCGCGCGCCAGGTCGACGCCATCCAGGCTGCCCGGCATGATCACGTCCGAGAACACGATGTCGATGTCTTCCAGCGGCAGGCGCAGGGCCTCGTCGGCGCTGGCGGCCAGCACCACGCCGCAGCCGAGCTGCTCGAGCATCGGTTTGGTGGCGTCGGCCACCGCGCGGTCGTCCTCCACCATCAGCACCCGCACCCCGTTCAGGGCGCCGTCCAGGGAGGCCGTGTCCGCGGGCGCGGCGGCGCTGGCGGCGGACACGCTGCGCGGCAGCAGGATCGACACCGTGGTGCCCGACTCGGAACTCTCGACCCAGGCCGTGCCGCCCGACTGCTGGGCGAAGCCGTAGACCTGGCTCAAGCCCAGCCCGGTGCCGGAGCCGACCGGCTTGGTGGTGAAGAAGGGATCGAAGGCCTGGCGGGCCACCTCGGGGCTCATGCCGGCGCCGGTGTCTGCCACGGTCAGCCAGACGAAGTCGCCGTTCAAGTCCTGCACCGCCTCGGGCATCCCAGCCGCGGGCAGCTCGACGTTGCGCGCGCCGATGGTGACGCTGCCGCCCTTCGGCATGGCGTCGCGCGCGTTGACCGTGAGGTTCAGCAGCGCCACCTCGAGCTGGGTCGGATCGGCCTTGGCGTGCCACAGGCCCGGCGCCACCTCCAGGGTGAGGGGAATGCGCTCGCGCAGCGACTGCTGGAGCAGCTCGCGCATGGCTTCCAGTTGCTGGGCCACGTCGAGGGCTTCGGCGTTCAGGCTCTGGCGGCGGCCGAAGGCCAGCAGCTGGTGGGTCAGGCGCGCCGCGCGCGTGGTGGCGCGGCCGATGGCGTCGATGGTCTGGCTGTAGCGCTCGCTGCCCGGCGTCAGCAGCGGCAGCACGGCGGCCGAGCCCTGGATCACCTGCAAAAGGTTGTTGAAGTCATGCGCCACGCCGGCGGTCAGGCGCCCGACCGCTTCCAGACGGCGCGATTCGTTCAGCGCGCTCTCCATGCGCTTGCGGGTCTCGACCTCGGCATAGAGCTGGGCGGTGCGTTCCAGCACGCGCTGCTCCAGCAGGGCCGCCGCCGCCGCCAGCGTCTGCATCTGGTCGCGCACCGTGTACTGCCAGGCGCGGGCGCGGCAGGCGGCGTCGAAGGCCGCGCGCAGCACGTTGGGCGCGCAGGGCCGGCCCAGCACCGTCAGGTTGGCGAACTGGCGCAGGAAGCGCCACTGGGCGCCGGTGCCGCCGCGCCCGGCCTGGGCGCTGAGCAGGATCAGCGGCAGGTCGGACCACAGCGGCTGCTCGCGCAGGCTGTCCGCCAGCGGCGCGGCGGAAGACTCGAGCGCCTCGTCGGTGAGCAGCAGCAGCGAGACCGTTTCCTCGGCCGCCAGCTGTCCCAGCCCGGCGCCCGGCGCGACCACCCGCACCTGGGCGCCCCAGCTGTCGAGCAGTGCGCTCAGGGCCTGGGCGTCGCGTCCCAGGGGTGCGCACACCCCGGCGACCACCGGCCAGTCGTGCTTGCGCGGATCAGCCATGCTCCGACTGGGGCGGCGTGCTGCTGCCCCTTGCCAGACGGGGCGTGCCGGTCAGCACGCCTTCCATGCCCTCCAGCTGCTCGCCGACCGCCACGCCCTCGGCGGTCAGCATGAACTGGCGGATCGCATTCTCGTGCCGGCCCGGGCGCTTCTTGACCACCGAGATCGCCTTGCTCACGGTGCCCTGGGCCTCGAAGAAGCGCAGCAGGATCACGGTGTCGGTGATGAAGCCGATCTCGAGCGGGTCGTGCACCTTGTCGAGCAGGCCGGACTGGCCGACGATCATGATCGACAGCACGCCCTGGTGGGCCAGGTAGTTGAGCAGTTCGTGCATCTGCAGCGACAGCGCCGTTTCCTCGTGCATGGTCTCGAGGTAGGAATTGAGGCTGTCGATCACGACGATGACGGCATTATGGTCCTCGACCTGGCGCCTGACCTTCCAGATGAACTCCCCCGGCGAGATGCGCGAGGGATTGATGCGCTCCCAGTGGATGCTGCCGCTCTCGATCGCCTCGGCGGCGCGCATCGACAGGCCGTTGGCCCGGTCGAGCAGGGTTTCCTTGGTCTCGTCGAAGGAGAAGTAGGCGACGTGCTCGCCGCGCTCGGCCGCCACGTTGGCGTACTGCAGGGCGAGCGAGGACTTGCCGGCGCCGGTCGGCCCGAGCAGCATGGCCGAGGTGCCGCGCGCCAGGCCCCCGCCCAGCATCTCGTCCAGGGCCGGAATGTTGCTCGGCACCGCCGCGCGCGTATGCGGCCGCACGTGCTCGTCCGCGATCAGGCTGGGGAAGACATAGACCTCGCCCGAGGTGATGGCGAAATCGTGCCAGCCGCTCTGGAAGTCGGCGCCGCGCATCTTGACGATGCGCAGGCGGCGCCGGGCCGCGCCGAATTCGCGCTCCAGCTGTTCGAGGGTGATGACGCCGTGGGCCGTGCCCTGCAGGTCGTACTGGCGCGGCTCGTCGGTCAGGTCGTCCATCAGCATCGAGGTGCAGCCCTGCTCCACCAGGAAGCGCTTGAGCGCCACCACCTGGCGGCGGTAGAGCATGGGGTCCTGGGCCACCATGCGCAGCTCGGACATCGAATCGATCACCACACGCTGGGGCGCGTGTTCGCGGATCGCGTCCATGATGGCGGCGATGGTCTGGCCCAGCTCCAGCTCGGACGGGAACAGCACGCTCTGCTGCTCCTCGAAGCGCGATTCGACCGGGACGATCTCGCGCATCCCGATCCCGTCCAGCGACCAGTCGTGGCTGGCGGCGGTCGCGCGCAGCTCCTCGACCGTTTCGGACAGGGTGACGTAGAGGGTCCTGTCGCCCACCTGCGCGCCCTCGATCAGGAAGCGCAGGCCGACGGTGGTCTTGCCCGAACCGGGACGGCCCTCGACCAGGTGGATGCGCTGGCGCGGCAGCCCGCCGCGCAGCACCATGTCGAGTTCCGGGATCCCCGTCTTGATTTTCTGGATGTCGCTCACCTTGTATCCCCGAAGTAGGAAGTTGACCTTCAGGACGCCCCGTGGTGATGCCAGAAAGTCAACAAGATGGAGCCATCATAGAACAGCCGGGCTGGCCGCGCATGTGCGTGAGCGCTCATAACGGCGCAAAAACCTGGCTGCCGGGCGGCAAAAACCGGGTCAGACGGCGTCGGCGCCGGTCTCCCCGGTACGGATACGGATCACCTGTTCCACGTTCTGCACGAAGATCTTGCCGTCGCCGATCTTGCCGGTGCGGGCCGCCTTGATGATGGCGTCCACCACCTGCTCCGCCATGGAGTCGTCGACCACCACCTCGATCTTCACCTTGGGCAGGAAGTCGACCACGTATTCGGCGCCACGATACAGCTCGGTGTGGCCCTTCTGGCGGCCGAAGCCCTTCACCTCGGTGACCGTCAGGCCGGTGACGTTGACTTCGGCGAGCGCCTCGCGCACTTCGTCGAGCTTGAATGGCTTGATCACGCAGGTAATCTGTTTCATCGTTAAAGTCCTCTTCTTATGTAAAAGCCAGGTTAATCCGGGATGTTCGCCAGGTCGTCCAGCCACACGACGGCCTCGGAGTCGGAGGGCGCGCGCCAGTCGCCGCGCGGCGAGAGCGAACCGCCGTTGCCGACCTTGGGGCCGTTCGGCACGCAGCTGCGCTTGAACTGGCTGGTCTTGAAGAAGCGCCACAGGAAGATGCCCAGGTTGCGCTTGATCGCGGCCAGGTCGTACTCGTTGCGCTCGCCTGCCTCGGCCGGCCACCTGCCCTGGCTGCGGTCGTGCCAGGCGCTCCAGGACAGGAAGGCGACCTTGCTCGGCTTGAATCCGTAGCGCAGGGTGTAGAACAGGTTGAAGTCCTGCAGCTCGTAGGGGCCGATCTTGTCCTGGGTGCTTTGCGCGGGCTTGCTGTCGGCGCCCCCTTGCGGGCCGCCCGGCACCAGTTCGGGGCTGATCTCGGTGTCGAGGATGTTGAGCAGGACCTCCTTGCCGCCCTGGACCACGGCCCCGGTCTCGGCCACCCAGCGCACCAGGTAGGAAATCAGGGTCTTGGGCACGCTGGCGTTCACGTTGTAGTGCGACATGTGGTCGCCCACGCCGTAGGTGCACCAGCCCAGGGCCAGCTCGGACAGGTCGCCGGTGCCGATCACGATCGCGTTGTGGAAGTTCGCGAGGCGGAACAGGTGGTTGGTGCGCTCGCCGGCCTGCACGTTCTCGAAGGTGATGTCGTATTCCGCCTTGCCCTCGACGTAGGGGTGGCCCAGGTCCTTGAGCATCTGGATGCAGCTCGGGCGGATGTCGATTTCGTGGGCGCTGCAGCCCACCACCTCCATCAGGTCGCGCGCCTGCTTCAGCGTGCGTTCACTGGTGGCAAAGCCCGGCATCGTATAGGCCAGGATGTTGGTGCGCGGCAGACCAAGGCGGTCCATGGCCTTGGCGCAGACCAGCAGGGCGTGGGTCGAATCCAGCCCGCCCGAAACGCCGATCACCACCTTCTTGATGCCGCTCGAAGAGAGGCGCTGCAGCAGGGCCTGCACCTGGATGTTGTAGACCTCGGTGCAGCGCTCGTCGCGGCGCGCGGCGTCGGCCGGCACGTAGGGGAAGCGCTCGATGTTGCGCTTCAAGGGCAGCTCGCCTTCCAGCGGCAGCTTCAGCTCGACCGGGATGACGCGGAACTTCGCCACCTCGTCGGCGTAGCGGCGCACCGAGTGGGCGAAGGTGGTGGCGTGCATGCGCTCATTGGACAGGCGGTCGAGGTCGACGTCGGCGTAGATGATGTGCGACTCGTCGCTGAAGCGCTCGGATTCGGCCAGCAGCTCGCCCTTTTCGTAGATCAGGGACTGGCCGTCCCAGGCCATGTCGGTGGTCGACTCGCCGCGCCCGGCCGAGGTGTAGAGGTAGGCCGCCAGGCAGCGCGCCGACTGCTGTCCTACGAGCTGATGGCGGTAGCCGCTCTTGCCCACCACGACGTTCGAGGCCGACAGGTTGACCAGCACCGTGGCGCCGGCCATGGAGGCGAAGGACGACGGCGGGACCGGCACCCAGACGTCCTCGCAGATCTCGATGTGGAAGCGCAGCAGCGGCAGGTTCGCGACCTGGAACAGCTGGTTCGGGCCGAAGGGGACGGTCTTGCCGAGCAGCTCGATCTGGTCGACCGCCGCGCAATCTGCGGCGCTGAACTGCCGGGATTCGTAAAACTCGCCATAATTAGGGAGGAAGCTCTTTGGCACCACGCCCAGCACGCGGCCGTTCGCGACCACGGCGGCGCAGTTGAAGAGCTGGTGATTCACCCGCAGCGGCAGGCCGACGATGAGGGCCGGGGCCAGCGAGCGCGAGGCCTCGACGATGGTCGCCAGGCCGCGCAGGCTGGCGTCGAGCAGCGCGCCCTGGTGGAAAAGGTCTTCGCAGGTGTAGGCCGAGATGCCCAGTTCCGGGAAGGCCACCAGGGCCGCGCCCTGCTCGGCCGCCTGGCGCGCCAGGACCAGGGTCTGCTCGACGTTGAAGTCCGGGTCGGCCACGCGGCAGCGCGGGCTGGCCACGGCCACGCGGGCGAAATGGTGCGAATACAGGTTGAAGAATGGGCTGTTCATGAGTGAGTCTTTCGCATCGCAACGAGCGCTGGTCGACCGGGATGCTTCCCATGGCGCGCCGGCCGCTCACTTCTCGTTTCTTCGATAGATGGAAGTAATTTTGAATTATCGCACGCATATCGTTTCTGATCTTTCCGAGATCGGCCAGGCAGGCTGGGACGGCCTGGTCCGGGCCCAGGACAAACCCAACCCTTTTCTCTCCTACGCCTTCCTGCATGCCCTGCACGAGTCGGGCAGCGCCGCGCCGCAGACCGGCTGGCAGCCGCAATACCTCGTGCTGTTCGACGGCGAGGAGCTGGCCGCCGCCCTGCCGCTCTACGTCAAGGACCATTCCTATGGCGAGTACGTATTCGACTGGGCCTGGGCCGACGCTTACCAGCGTCATGGGCTGGATTACTACCCCAAGCTGCTGTCGGCGATCCCCTTCACGCCGGTGAGCGGCCCGCGCCTGATGGCGCGCGACGCCCATGCGCGTGCGGCCCTGGTGGACGTGCTGGTGGCCACCCAGCAGGCCACCGAGGTGTCCTCGACCCACCTCCTGTTCCCGCCCGAGGAACAGGCGCGCCAGTTGAAGGAAGCCGGCTTCCTGCTGCGCAGCGGGGTGCAGTTCCACTGGCTGAACGGGGGCTATGCGAATTTCGAGGAATTCCTGGCGACGCTCGAACAGAAGAAGCGCAAGAACATCCGCGCCGAGCGGCGCAAGGTGGCGCAGGCCGGCGTGACGCTGCGCCGCGTACGCGGGCGCGAGGCCACGCATGCCGACTGGGTGCTGTTCAACCGCTGCTACCGCAACACCTACCGCGCGCATCACTCGACGCCCTACCTGAACCTCGACTTCTTCGAGCGCATCGGGCGCGACATGCCGGACAATATTCTGCTGGTGATCGCCGAGCGCGAAGGCAGGCCGATCGCCGCCTCGCTGGTCATCCACGACGAGACGACGCTGTACGGCCGCTACTGGGGCGAGCTGGAGCACGTGCCCTGCCTGCACTTCGAGGCCGCCTACTACCAGCCGCTGGAGTTCTGCATCGAGCAGAAGATCGCGGTCTTCGAGGGCGGCGCGCAGGGCGAGCACAAGATGGCGCGCGGCTTCCTGCCGACCAGGACCTGGTCCGCCCACTGGCTGGCCCACCCCTCCTTCGCCGACGCGGTCGAGCGCTTCCTGGAACGCGAGTCCGGCGGCATCGACGACTATCTCGACGAGCTCAACGAACGCACGCCCTTCCGCAAATAAAACAAGATCCCCGCACTACGCCTTCCCTCTCCAGCCCTGCAAATAAAACCAAGGTCGGAGCGCAAATAAAACTAGGGTCGGAGTCGAATTGAATGACAACTTCTAAATGTTGTCAAAAAATTCGACTCCGACCCTAGTTTATTTATTCTCCAACGGAAAACTCGAAGCGCTTGGGTTTGCGCTCTCTCAAACGGGTTTTGCTTGCTGTCTTGCGTACTTGTGCTTTGGCGAACTCAGCAGGCCAAAAACAAATAGGGTCGGAGTCGAATTTTTTGACAACATTGGAAAGTTGTCATTCAATTCGACTCCGACCCTAGTTTTGATTCCCGGCTTGGGGAGGGCTTAGTTCCAGCCGCCGGCGTTGCTGCGGTAGGCTTCCGGGGCGGGCTGCTTGGACTGGGACTGGTAGTCCATGATCTGGCGTGCGCGGGCGCGCGCTGAGGCCAGCAAGGCGGCGGTCACCGCATTCCATAAGTTCTTCATTGCGTACTCCTTCCTGCCAAACACTTTGATACTGAAGTTATATAGGCGGGAGGGAGGAAATTCCAATTCTCATTGGCAATATCAGATATGGGCTGCGTGAATGCTCAGTCTGCGTGGCGGGCTAGCCAGCTGCGTACACCCTCGAGCGAGCGGAATTCGGAGACCGAGCGGCAGGCGATATGGCTGTGGCGGGATTGCAGCATCCGCGACAGGGCGGCGCCCGGGCCGAGTTCCAGCGCGACAGTGACCCCGGCCTCGGCGGCGGCGTCCATGCAGTCTTTCCAGCGGATCGGTTCGGCCAGCTGGCGCGCCAGGTGGGTGATGGCGGCGCCTGCGGCGTCGAGGGGGGCGGCGGCGATGCCCGACAGGACGGGGATGTCGGGGTCGCGCATGCTCGAGGCGCGCAACAGCGATTCGAAGGGCGCCACCGCTGCGCGCATATACGGCGTGTGGGAAGCGATCTCCACCGGCAGCATGGTGGCGTGCGCGCCTTCGGCCGCGAGCGCCGCGGCGAGGGGCTCGCGCGCTGCGGCGGGGCCGCCGGCCACCAGGCTGTCGTCGCCGGTGAGAATGGCGGCATGGAAGCCGAAGCGCGCCAGGATGGTCTCGATACGGGCGCTGGCGATGCCGGAGGCGGCCAGCATCGCCTGCCCTTCCCCGTCCGCCCGGCAGGCGTCCATCAGAGCGGCGCGCCGGCGCGCCAGCGCGACCGCTTCGACCGGGTCGAGCGCGCCGGCGACGCCATAGGCGGCCAGTTCGCCGATGCTGTAGCCGGCCACCAGGGCCGGAGCCGGCGTGAACTCGCCCAGCGCCATCCAGGTCGCCAGGGTCGCGGCCACGATGGCCGGCTGGGCCAGCGCGTTCGAGAACAGGGACGCGCCGTCCATGCCTTCCGCGCCGCAGGCCGCCAGGAACGCGGCCGCACGGGGATCGGCGCGCGCCAGGTCGAACATGGCGGGCGACTGCGCGCCCTGCCCCGGGCACATGAGAAGGAGCCGCGCCGCCATGCTAGAGCACACCTCCGCAGGCCCCATGCACCAGGCAGACCGCCGCCAGCAGGTCGGCCGCGCCGCCCGGCGACAGGCGCTGCGCGACGAACGCGCGGTGGCAGTCGAGGGCCTCGCGCTCCCAGTCAGGGGCCGCGGTGCCGCCGCGCGCCACGAAGGCCAGGGAGCGGGCCCGCACGGTAGCCGCAGCTTGCGCGCCGCCGCGATGGTAGACGTTGGTGTCGCTCATCCGCCCCATCAAGGCGAACAGCGCGTCGATGCGCGCCAGGCGCATGCCGCGGCCCTGCGCCAGCGTGCACCGCAGCGCCGGCAGGCCGGTCTCGAATACCGAAGGCAGGCCAAGCGCGGCCTCCTCGCGGGCGCCGCTGGCGGCGTAGCGCAGCGCCGCCTGGGCGCCATGCGAGCGCAGGCCGGCGTCGCCGGTATGGGCTGCCAGCGCCCTGCCCCAGCGTTCCAGCAGCGCGGCGCGGATCGCCGGCGGCGAGAGCGCGATGCCGCGCGCGCGGCAATGACCGATGGCGGCGCACAGCAGGCCCAAGCTGAAGATCGCGCCGCGATGCGTGTTGATGCCGCCGGTGGCGCGCAGCATGCGCGCCTCGGCCTCGATGCCCAGGCGCTTCAGGACGGGGAAAGGCGCGTCCTCCATGCCCGCCAGGCAGATCGCATGAAAGTAGCGGCGCAAGGCGAACAGGCTGCGCAGGAAGGTGCCGGCATTCATGTCCTCGTGGCTGCCGTTGTCGACCAGGGAGACCAGGCCCGGCTTGGGATATAGGCTCAGCTCCGCGTACAGGCTGCGCACCGCAAGGCGGGCGACCTGCGCGGCCACCTCGCGTCGCGCGCCCACGCGCTCGATCGTCAGCGCCGTCATGCCAGCTCCTCCATCGTCGCGAACAGTTCGTCCAGGGGGACGAGCGAAATGCGCGCCAGCTCCTTGGCCAGCACGCGTGTGCCCGGCGCGCCGTCGAGCGCCGCCTGCAATTCCTTCCACGCCACCGCGCGCCCATCGGGGAACACGATCTCGCCGTCGAGCGGCAGCGCCGCAGCATGGCGTGCCAGCAGCGCCAGCGCAGTTTCGAGGTGGGCGCGCCCGAGCGGGCGCAGGAGCACGTCGATGTCCGAGGTCTCGCGCAGATAGGACTGGCCGGTCACCGCCTGCAGCGCCACCGAGCCGTAGGCGGCCGGACTCAAACCGTGCGCGGTCGCCTCGCGCTCGAAGGCCGCCAGCGGGCCGCGCCAGCGCGCGGGGGCCGCGTCGAGCGCGGCCAGCAGCGGCAGGGGAGGCGCATGTCGGCCGACGTCGGCGATCGGCGCCCGCGCCGCGATGCGGAGCTTGCGGTCGTCTTGCACGCGCGGCGGCAGCGCGATGCCGAGCGCCAGCAGGCCAGTCTCCTGGCCCGCTACCGGGACCGCTTCGTCACGCCGCACCACCGCCGGCCAGCCGGCGCGCCGCCAGCCGTCCAGCGCCGTGCGGTGTTCGGGTTCGGCGCCGGCGCACACCCTGTCCCAGCCGTGGGCGCTCAGCCAGACCAGGTCATGCCGGGCGAACATCGCCGCCCCCGCGCACCGCTTCCGCGACCGTCTGGGCCAGCATGCGCCCGCCGCGCTCGCGGCCCAGTTCCATGCGGCGGTCCTGCGGCCCGGCCTCGCGCAGGGCCTGCGCCAGCGCCTGGGCCAGATCCCCTTCCCAGATCCCGTGCAGGCCGCCCATGCGCAGGTAGTTCGGCGCGCCCGGCGCGAACACCGGATTGTCCCTGGCCAGTTCCGTCAGGCGTTCTTCCGGCACCTTGGTGATGCGCGCCATGGCCGGCAGGCCCATCACGCGGATGGTGGCCTCCGGCAAGGCATAGCAGGCGTCGGCGATCAGGCCGCTGGTGATGAAGCCGCCCGACAGGGCCTGGTCGTAGACCAGGCCGAGCACCGTGTGGCCGCGACGGCGCGCCAGGTCGATGCACTTGCCCAGATGGGCCATGTAGCTGTTGATGCCCAACATCTCGTCACGGTGGCGCAGGCGCTGGCCCTGGGTGTCGACCAGGATCACGATCGGCCGGCCAGGGTGCGCCTGCACGGTCTGCAGCACCGCGCGCGCCTGGGCCAGCGCGATCTCGACGCCGATCGGCGTGTGCTCGGTGGTGCCGATCACGCTCACCTGCCGCCCCTCGACCTGGGCGCTGCCGGACAGGAAGTTGCCGCTTTCGACGATGTCGTGGCCGGCCGGGAACAGCCGCGCCGCCAGAAGTTTCCAGTCCATCTCATTCTCCTTTGCGCGACGGGGCGCGGTGGCGCTGCGCCAGCGCGAGGAAGGCCTCGGCTTCCAGCACCGGCACCCTGGCCGGTTCGGGAATGCCCATGCCTGCCCAGACCTCGAGCGGATCGCGCATGTTCTCGGTGTCGCGCAGGCGGCGCGCCAGCATGTCCTGCTCGGCCAGCAGCTCTTCCAGGCTCAGGACCGCGCCCTGGGCGCGCAGGGCCGCGATGGCGTCCAGCGCGGCGGCGCGGAAGGCCGCTGCGTCGTCAGCCACCAGCGCCTGGCAGTCGCCCATCAGGTAGCGGTGCTTGCCGCCGGTGGTGCGCCACACCAGGGCGCGGTCGCGGGCGTCGAATTCCTCGACCCCGTTGGCGGTCTCGATCACCTCCGGCCCGGACATGGCGAGCCGCCCCTCTTCCGACATGATCACGGTGTTGGCGCAGCGCGCCGCGATGCCCATGCCGCCGAAGCAGCCGTTGGCCCCGCCCACCACCGCCACCACCGGGATCCCGGCCGCGCGCACGTCGAGGATGGCGCGCATCACTTCCGAGACGGCGATCAGGCCGGCGTTCGCCTCGTGCAGGCGCACCCCGCCCGATTCGAGCAGCAGCAGCACCGCGTGCGCGTCCTCGTCGATCGCGCGGCGCAGCATGCCGACCAGCTTGGCCCCATGCACTTCACCCACCGCGCCGCCCATGAAGCCGCCCTCCTGGGCGGCCCCGAACACCCGCTTCCCGCCCAGCAGGCCACGCCCAACCACGACGCCGTCGTCGAAGGACACCGGGGCGTCGAGCTGGGCCAGGTGGGGACTGGTCACGCGCGCCGCCGGCGGCAGGAATTCCTCGAAGCTGCCGGGGTCGAAGATGGCCGGGATGCGCTGGCGCGCATTCAGTTCGAGGTAGCTCATGGCCGGCCTCCGGTCACGGATTCGGCCGCCTGGTCCAGGCGCAGGCCCACCACGGCGGGCGTGGCGCCCATGTCGTTGATGCAGATGCGCGCGTCCGCCAGTCCCCAGCGGGCATGGAAGTCGTCCATCACCGCGCGCCAGGTGGCGCCGAAGCCGGTGGCGGCGGTGCGCACTTCGATCTCGCAGGCGCCGGCCAGGGCCGCGGGTTCGATCAGCACCTCGAGGTTGCCGGAGCTGACCACGCCGACCAGCCGGGCGTCGCCGGCCAGGGGTTGGCGCCCCTGTTCATAGCGAAAATTCAGGGTTTCCATCGTCTTTCCTTCACCAGTTCCGGAAGCGCTTCGGCGGATCGTACAGTCCGCCTGACGCGCGCACCAGGTCCTTCATGTTCTTCGCCGCCAGCAGGTCGCGGGTCGCCATGCGCTTGTCGATGCCGAGGTCCTCGGCGCGCCGGATCACGCCGCGGTCGCGCAGGTTCTCGACCATGCGCCGGTCGCGCCCCAGGCCCACCGGCGTGTAGCCGGCCACGCCGCGGATCGCCTGTTCGCGCTCCTCGTCGCTGCGGCACAGCAGCAGGTTGGCGATGCCCTCTTCCGTCAGGATGTGGGTGACGTCGTCGCCATAGATCATCACCGGCGGAATCGGCATATCGGCCTGCTCGGCCAGCTGCCAGGCGTCGAGGCGCTCCACGAAGGCCGGCGCCATGTGCTCGCGGAAGGTCTCGACCATCTGCACCACCAGCTTCTGGCCGCGCGGGATGGTGTTGCGCCCGAGGCGCGCCTCGCGCCCCGCCTTGAGCCAGGCTGCGCTCGGGTGGCGCCGTCCGCGCGCGTCCGAGCCCATGTTGGGCGCGCCGCCGAAGCCGGAAATGCGGCCCAGCGTGGCGGTGGACGAATTGCCCTGCAGGTCGATCTGCAGGGTCGAACCGATGAACATGTCGCAGGCATAGTGGCCGGCCGCCTGGGAAAACGCGCGGTTGCTGCGCATCGAGCCGTCCGGGCCGACGAAGAACACGTCGGGACGGGCGCGGATGTAGTCCTCCATCCCGAGCTCGGAGCCGAAGGAGTGCACCGACTCGACGAAGCCGGCCTCGATCGCCGGGATCAGCGCCGGGTGCGGATTGAGCGCCCAGTGGCGCGCGATCTTGCCCTTCAGGCCCAGCTGGGCGGCGTAGGTGGGCAGCAGCAGCTCGATGGCGGCGGTGTCGAAGCCGATGCCGTGGTTCAGGCTGTCGATGGCGTATTCGGCATAGATGCCCTTGATCGCCATCATCGCCATCAAGACCTGGATTTCCGAGATCTGGGCCGGGTCGCGCGTGAACAGCGGCTCGATGTAGTAAGGGGTGGGCGACTGCACCACGAATTCGACCCAGTCGCCCGGGATGTCCACGCGCGGCAGCTTGTCGACGATGCGGTTGACCTGGGCGATCACGATGCCGCTCTTGAAGGCCGTGGCTTCCACGATGGCGGGCGTGTCCTCGGTGTTCGGACCGGTGTAGAGATTGCCCTCGCGGTCCGCCGCCTCGGCCGCCACCAGGGCCACGCGCGGGGTCAGGTCGACGAAGTAGCGGCCGAACAGCTCGAGGTAGGTGTGGATCGCGCCGATGTTGAGCTTCCCGGCCATGGCCAGCTTGGCCAGGCGCCCGGCCTGCGGGCCGGAGAAGGAGAAGTCCAGGCGCGATGCCAGGCCCTTGTCGAACACGTCCAGGTGCTCGGGCAGGGACAGCACCGACAGCAGCATGTGCAGGTCCCTGACGCGGGCCGGATCGAGCCTGGTCAATGCCTTGGCCAGGAAATCGGCCTGCTTCTGGTTGTTCCCCTCCAGGCAGACCCGGTCCCCGTTCTCGAGCACCGCGTGCAGCAGGTCGACGATACGGCCCGCGTCCACCCGCTTGCCCTCGATGCCCTCGCCGAGGGCGGCGCGGGCCCGGGCCACGCGCTCCCTGCGGTTGGTTTGCTGGGTGTCCCAGCGGCGTTGCGTCTCTAACATGGCGTTTCCTACGGTTGAACCCTGCGCTTACAGGACGACGAACAGCAGCCACACCACCACCGGCGCCACCAGGGTCACCACCGCGCCGTAGATCATCAGCTGGCGCAGGAAGACGTCGCGGTCGATGCCCTGGGCATTGGCCAGCACCAGGGCGCCGTTGGTGGAGAAGGGGCTGACGTCGACGATGGTCGAGGCCACCGCCATCGCGGCGATGAAGCCGATCGGGTCGACGCCCGTGCCCTGCTGCAGGAAGGGCACGGCGAGCGGAATCAGGGAGCCCAGCACCGCGGTCGAGGACGCGAAGGCCGAGACGATGGCGCCCACGAAGCACAGCAGCAGCGCCGCCATCAGGGGCGAGGTCAGGCCGGCCACGCTGTGGCCGACGAAGTCGATGGTGCCCATCTTCTGCATCACGCCGACGTAGGTGGACACGCCGACGATCAGCATGATCTCGGGCCAGGACACCTGGCCGATGGCGCGCTTCTGCACCTGGGGAGACATGATGGACAGCAGCAGGCCGATGGTGACGGCCACGAAGCCGATGTCGAGCTTGTACATCAGGGTCAGGACCGCCAGCGCCGCCAGGCCCAGCACGGTGGCGAGCTGCTGCACGGTCGGTCCGGCATCCAGCGCAGTCGCGCCGGGCACGGCGCCGGCGCCGCCGCCCACGGCGGTGAGCGCGTCCGCCGAACGTTGACGGGTCAGCTTCTCCTCGCTCGCGGCCTCGGCCTCGGCGTCGTCGTAGATCTGCGGGCCTTGCGCCGCCACTGCGACCTGGGTCGCGAAGGGCATGCCAGGCAGCCCGGGCGAAGGGCGCGCCGCGGCCGATTTATCCTGGCGCATCAGGCGCACGCCGCCCAGCAGGAAGAACAGCAGCAGGGCGACTGCGAAGTTGAAGCCGAGGCTGACCAGGGCCGTGGTCATCTCCGACAGCGGCAGGCCGGCCTTCTGCACGATCTTGTTGGTGATGCCGCCATAGATGCTGATCGGCGAGAAGCCGCCGCCCTGGGCGCCGTGGATCACCATCAGGCCCATCATCAGGGGGCTGATCTTGTACTTGGCGGCGAAGCCGAGGGCGATCGGGGCGATGATGGCGACCGCCGCCGGGCTGACCGCGCCGACCGCCGTGAGCAGGGCCGCGATCGCGAACATCACCCAGGGAATGGCGGCGATGCGCCCGCCCACGGCGCGCACCGAGAGCCGCACCAGCCAGTCGATGGTGCCGTTGTTCTGGGCCTGGGCGAACAGGAAGGTGATGCCGACCAGGGTCAGGAACAGCTCGGCCGGAAAGCCGCCCATGATGGCCTTGGTCTCCATGCCGGCGACCAGGGTGCCGACCAGGAAGGCGCCGACGAAAGCGATGACGCCCATATTGATGGGCAGGACGGTGGCGAGCACGAACATCAGCGCCAGCACGTAGATGGAAATCATGTGAGAGGACACGCGAGCTCCTTCGGCGTGCGGCCCGGGCTCGCCGGGCCGCCGCAAGATTGTCTCCGATATTGCCGCCGGATGCAGCCGGTGGACCCGGCCGCCGCCCACGGCGCCTGTTGTTATGGGACTAAGTTAATCCCGATCGCGGCCGAGATCAATTACGCGGGAGGCCGGACGTTTACTGTCAGCGAAAACGTCGACGCGGGTTCACGCCGGACGGTGCTTCAGCATGCGGCAGACGGCCGCCAGCGCCAGCAGGTTGGGGTCGCGCTCGCGCACCCGCAGGAAGCTCAGGCCGATGGTCTGGCGCATCGCATAGTCGGCATGGAGCGGAATCAGCTGCACCCTGTCGCCGAACACATGGCGCACACGGCCCGGCAGCAAGGTATAGCCGATGCCGGCCGCGACCAGGTTCATCAGCGAGAAGATGTCGCCGACCCGGGTCACCACCGTGGGCGCGAAGCCGGCGATGCGGAAGGCTTCCTGGAAGCCGTGGTTGGTGATGAAGCCTTCGCTCAGGCAGACGAACTTCTCGCCGCTGCAGTCGCGCAGGTCGACGCTGGCGGCGCCGGCATAGGGCGAGCCGGCCGGGGCGGCGAAGAAGATCTCGTCTTCGAACAGGGGCAGGGACTCGACCTCGGGCTCGGGGTCGGGCAGCGCGATCAGGGCGGCGTCGATGGCGTTCTGCTTGAGCTTGTGCAGCAGGTCGGCGTTCGAGCCCAGCACCAGCTCGGTCTGCAGCTCGGGCTTGCGCAGCTTGATCCCGATGATGACCTCGGGGATGGTGCCGGTGGTGAGCGAGTACAGCGAGCCGATCTTGAGATGGTCGGCCGAATAGCCGGCCGCCGAACGGGTGGCGGCGATGCCGTCGGCCATCAGCTTGATCACGTCGCGGCTGACGCCGGCCAGCACCTGGGCGGCCTCGTTGGGAATCAGGTTGCGGCCCTGGAGGCTGAACAACTGGCAGCGCATGCCCTCCTCCAGCGAATGCAGGGCGCGGTGGACGCTGACGGCGCTGATGTCGAGCATGCGCGCGGCCGCGTTCAGGTTGCCGCCCTCCATGTAGGCGAGCAGGATCTCGAGCTTGCGGAAGGTGATGTCGTCGCTGATCTGGCTGCGCATGGGCTGGGTCCGTGGTGAGTGAAAGCCGAAAGTGACAGGGGCGCGGCGCTCAGTGCGGCTCGGCATGCCGGGCCGCCTGCGCCACCTTGTCGATGTCGCCGTTGTGCCACCACAGCGAAGGATTGTTGTCCGCCAGTTCGCGCAGCAGGTCCCACACCACCTTCACCCGCCGCAGGCGGTACAGGTCGGTCGGCGCGGCCAGCCAGAACGAGCGCTCGGCGAAAAAGCCGGGCAGCACCGGCACCAGGCGGCCGTCGTCCGGCACCGCATAGGGCGGCGCCATCATCAGGCCCATGCCCAGCGAAGCGGCCTCGATCTGGGCCGTCATGCCCGAGCAGCACATGCGCCGGCGCGGCGTGAATCCGAGCTCGTTCAGGTAAGAGAGTTCGCGGCTGGCCAGGCGGTCCTGCACGTAGTCGACGAAGTCGTGGCGCGCCAGGTCGGACTGCTGGCGGATCGGCGGGTGGCGCGCCAGGTAGGAAGGCGCGGCGTACAGGTAGAAGCGGAAGGAGGCCAGGCGGGTGACCACGTAGCGCCCGGTGGTGGGCGGGTCCAGCATCACGCCCAGGTCGGCCTCGCGGTTGGCCAGGTTGGCGAAGCGCGGCAGGGCCAGCAGGTCGATCGACAGGTCCGGGTGCTGCTCCAGCAATCCGGCCAGCAGGGGGGCCACCACCCTCACCCCGAACACTTCCGGCACGCCCAGGCGCACCACGCCGTGGGCGGCCACCTCGGCCCCGCCGATCTGCTCGGCGGCGGCCAGGGCCGCGCCCTCCATCGCCTCGGCGTGCGGCAGGAGCGCCTGGCCGACTTCGGTCAGTTCGTAGCCCTCGCGGCTGCGGTCGAACAGGGTGGCGCCGAGCTGGGTCTCGAGCCGGTCGATGCGGCGGGCCACCGTGGTGTGCTCGACTTCCAGCCGGCGCGAGGCCCCGGAAAGGGTGCCGGCGCGCGCCAGCTCAAGGAAGAAACGCAGGTCGGTCCACTCAGGCAGCGTATTCATCGGCGTACTTGTCCAATATCAAGATGACATATTGTGCACCAGTGCACATTCGGCCTGCAATACGCAGGCTCATCCAGTGTGCATGTGCGCCAGAATCGCGCAAAGGTGCCTTTCTGACCTACTACTGCTCACTGTCAATGGATGCACTGCACCAGTGCGAAAGCCTGTGCATTTTTGCACAAAGGGGTGGGCGATTGTTGCCTATTCAACCAAACCCAACCGAGGCACACTGCTCGGCATGCGAAATTCTGTACGCATGCCTACAAAAAACGAGGAGACAAGAATGCGTCTGACCAAGAAGAAACTGAAGCTGCTTAAACAATCCGCAGCCGCCCTGCTCGCCCTGTCCGGCGGCACGGTCGGGTTCGCCCAGGCCCAGGAAGCCGGTGGCGCGCCCGCAGCTTCGAGCGAGGAAAACGTGTCCAAGGTGGTGGTCACCGCGCGCCGCCGCGAAGAGACCCTGCAGGACGTGCCGGTGTCCGTCACCGCCTTCAGCGCCGACCAGCTGTCCAAGCAGGCCGTGCCCGACGTGACCGCCCTGGCACTGGCCCTGCCGAACACCACCCTCAAGGCATCGCGCGCCACGAATTCCACCCTGACCGCCTTCATCCGCGGCGTCGGCCAGGCCGACCCGCTGGCCGGCTTCGAGTCCGGCGTCGGCATCTACATCGACGACATCTACCTGGCCCGCCCGCAGGCGGCGGTGGCCGACATCTACGACGTCGAGCGCATCGAAGTGCTGCGCGGCCCCCAGGGCACCCTGTACGGCCGCAACACCATCGGCGGCGCGGTCAAGTACGTGACCCGCAAGCTGGGCCCGAAACCGGACGTGCGCCTGCGCGCCACCCTGGGCGAATACCAGCAGCGTGAAGCGGTCGTCACCGCCAGCACCCCGGTGTCCGAGACCGTCCGCGTCGGCGCCACCCTGGCCCGCTTCAAGCGCGACGGCTTCGGCGACAACCTGTTCACCGGCAAGGGCAACTACGACAAGGACGTGAAGGCGGCGCGCCTGTCGGCCGAGTTCCAGCCCACCCCCGACCTCTTCATCCGCCTGGCCGGCGACATCACCCAGGACGATTCCAACCCCAAGAACGGCCACCGCCTGATCCCGGGCCGCACCAGCGGCGCGCCGGTGCTGGCCGACGAATTCGACACCCGCGGCAACCTGCTCAAGGCCCTCGGCCGCGACCAGGACGTCAAGGCCCACGGCGTCTCGGCCACCGTCGAATACACCATCAACCCGCAGTGGAGCTTCAAGTCGATCACCGCTTCGCGCAAGGACCGCTCGTACGCGCCGATCGACTTCGACGCCCTGCCGGTGGTCGACATGGAAGTGCCGGCCCTGTACAAGAACAAGCAGTTCAGCCAGGAATTCAACCTCACCTACACGGGCGAGCGCCTGCAGGGCGTGGCCGGCGTCTACTACATGGACGCCAACGCCTTCAACCAATTCGACACCATCCTGGCCGGCGCCTTCCCGTCCTCGACCTTCACCCTGGGCGACATCGACACCAAGGCCTGGGCCGTGTACGCCGACGGCAGCTACACCATCGTCGACGGTCTGCAGCTGTCGCTGGGCGGCCGCTACACGGTCGACAAGCGCGACGCCGAGATCCTGCGCCAGATCTACTTCGGCCTGGGCGGCACGCCCCAGATGGGCAACCCGAACGCGGTCCTGTTCCGCACCGACACCGACCTGCGCGGCGGCGTGCTCTCGCGCGAGGACAAGAAATTCACCCCGCGCGTCGCCCTGAACTGGAAGATGAGCGACGCCCACAACGTCTACGCTTCCTACTCCGAGGGCTTCAAGGGCGGCGGCTTCGATCCGCGCCTGAACGTGGTCGGCACCCGCATCCCGCTGTCCACCGCGCGCGCCGGCTACGCCCCGGAAACCATCGAGACCTATGAACTGGGCCTCAAGTCGGCCTTCAACGGCGGCCGCATCACCACCAACGCCGCCGTGTTCTACAGCGACTACCAGGACGTGCAGATCCCGGGCTCGGTGGCGATCGACACCAACGGCGACGGCCGCGACGACAGCTTCGCCGGCGTGACCACCAATGCCGGCAAGGCCAAGATCCAGGGCGCGGAACTGGAAGCCATCGCCAACTTCACGAACAACTTCATGGTCGCCGGCATGTACAGCTACATCGACGCCGAGTACAAGGAGTACATCGTGGCCGGCGTCAACGTGGCCAAGCAGCGCGTGTTCCAGAACACCCCCAAGAACTCGGCCAACCTGCGCTTCAACTACGACATCAACCTGCCGGTGATGGGTTACGGCGGCAAGGTCTCGCTGATCGGCAGCTGGTCGTACAAGGGCGCGACCGCCCAGTTCGAGACCCCGTCGCTGCTCGACCAGGACTCCTACCGCATCTGGGACGCCAGCATCGTCTGGACCCGCAGCGACGGCAAGGTCCGCGCCGGCATCCACGGCAAGAACCTGAACGACACCCGCTACAAGACCGCCGGCTACCTGTTCCCGACCCTGGGCAACGAGGGCACCCTGACGGCCTTCTACGGCAACCCGCGCACGGTCTCGGCCACCGTCGAGTACCGCTTCTGAGCGAGCCGCCCCGGTCGTCCGCGCGACCGGCGGCGCATGAACGTCGCCCCGGCGCAGGCCGGGGCCCAGGTTTGCCGGGCAGCGTCGACGCGGACGAGCACCCAGCCACCCCAATCGCACCGACAGGATCGAACCCAGCGTGTCCACCTTCACACCAATCAGCTACACCAGCGGCGACGGGCTCGTGCTGTACGCACGCGACTACCCCGCCATCGCAGAGGCCGGCCAGCCCGGCCTGGCGCGGCTGCCGGTGATCTGCATCCACGGCCTGACGCGCAATTCCTCCGATTTCGACGAACTGGCGCCCGAGCTGGCCCGCCTGGGCCGGCGCGTGATCGCCCTCGACGTGCGCGGCCGCGGCCACTCGGCGCGCGACCCCAACCCGGCCAACTACACGCCGGCCGTCTACGCCACCGACGTCATCAAGCTGATGAGCGACCTGGGCATCGCGCGCGCCGTCTTCATCGGCACCTCGATGGGCGGCCTGATCACCATGACCCTGGCCGCGCGCCGCCTCGACCTGATCGCCGCCGCCGTCATCAACGACATCGGCCCGGTGATCTCGCCGCGCGGCCTGGACCGGATCGCCGGCTATGCGGGCCGGGTCGGCGCCCTGGCGTCCTGGGACGAAGCCAGTTGCTATGTGCGCGACATCAACGCCTGCGCCTTCCCCGACAACCCGGACAGCGAGTGGGACAAGTGGGCGCGCCGCGCCTTCGAGCAGCGCGACGACGGTTTGTTGAGCCCGCGCTACGACCCGAACATTGCGCTCGCCCTGCAAACGGGTAAACTTCCCCCGACCTCGCTGGCGGCGCGCATGGCCTTCCGCCGCCTGGCGCGGCGCCGCCCCACCCTGCTGGTGCGCGGCGCCCTGTCCGACCTGGTCGAGCCGGAACAGGCGGCCTGGATGCGCAAGGCCGCCCCCGAACTGCAGTACGTCGAAGTACCGAAGGTCGGCCACGCGCCGATGCTGACCGAGCCCCAGGCGCTGGACGCGATCCGCGCCTTCCTGGCCCAGGTCCCCTGACTAGAACAAGGAGACACACCCATGCAGCAGCTGATCAAACCCCTCGCCCTCGCCGTCCTCGCCGCCTGCGCGGCCGGCGCCGCCCCCGCCGTGCTGGCCCAGGGCAAGGACTTCAAGGTCGCCCTCATCGCCGGCAAGACCGGCGCCCTGGAAGCCTACGCCAAGGAGTCCGAGACCGGCTTCATGATGGGTCTCGAATACCTCACCGGCGGCAAGATGGAAATCAATGGCCGCAAGATCAAGGTGATCGTCAAGGACGACCAGAGCAAGCCCGACCTCGGCCGCACCCTGCTGGCCGAGGCCTACGGCGACGACAAGGTCGACATCGCGGTCGGCACCACCTCGTCCGGCTCGGCGCTGGCGATGCTGCCGGTGGCCAAGGAATACCGCAAGGTGCTGATCGTCGAGCCGGCCGTGGCCGACGCCATCACCGGCGACAAGTGGAACAAGTACATCTTCCGCACCGCGCGCAGCTCGATGCAGGACGCGCTGGCCGCCGCCTCCACCTTCAAGTCCGGCAGCGTGGGCTTCCTGGCCCAGGACTACGCCTTCGGCCGCGACGCCATCAAGGCCGGCAAGGAAGCCCTGGGCGCCACCGGCAGCAAGGCCAGGGTGGTGCACGAGGAATACGCGCCGATGACCACCACCGACTTCACCGCCCCGACCCAGCGCCTGTTCGACGCGCTCAAGGACAAGCCGCAGCCGCGCGTGCTGGCCATCGTCTGGGCCGGTCCCAACCCGATGAACAAGATCGCCGACCTCAAGCCGGACCGCTACGGCATCTCCCTGGTCCCGGGCGGGAACATCCTGCCGGTGATGAAGACCTGGAAGTCCTATGCCGGCACCGAAGGCACGATCTATTACTACTACGGCTTCCCGAAGAACAAGATGAACGACTGGCTGGTCGCCGAGCACACCAAGCGCTTCAAGGCCCCGCCCGACATGTTCACCGCCGGCGGCATGGCCGCGGCCAGCGCCGTGGTGGCCGCCCTGCAGAAGGTCCCGAGCGGCAACGGCGACCAGATGGTCGCCGCCATGGAAGGCATGAGCTTCGAGACCCCGAAGGGCACCATGAGCTTCCGCAAGGAGGACCACCAGGCGATCCAGCCGATGTACCACTTCCGCATCAAGAAGGACCAGAAGCACGAGTGGGACTTGCTGGAGCTGGTGCGCGAGATTCCGGCCAGCGAACTGCCGCTGCCGGTGCGGAACAAGCGCTGACATGAGCGCTCCCGCGGCATCCCAGCCGTCCCTGTCGACCCGCGACCTGACGATCCGCTTCGGCGGCCACGTCGCGGTGAACGCGGTGACGGCCGACTTCTCCCCCGGCACCCTGACCGTGATCGTCGGTCCCAACGGCGCCGGCAAGACCACCTACTTCAACCTGGTCTCGGGCCAGCTAGCGGCAAGCGCCGGCCGCGTGTTCCTGCGCGGCGAGGACGTGACGAAGGCCGGCCCGGCGCGCCGCACCCGCATGGGCATTGGCCGCGCCTTCCAGCTCACCAACCTGTTCCCCAACCTGACGGTGATCGAGAACGTGCGCCTGGCGGTGCAGAGCCGCGCCGGCATGGGCCTGAACTTCTTCTCGATCTGGTCCAGCCACAAGGAACTGGTCGCGCGCGCCGAGCACTACCTGGAGCGGGTGGCCCTGATGGGCCGGCGCGACACCTGGGTCGGCGCGCTCTCGCACGGCGACCAGCGCAAGCTGGAGGTCGCGATCCTGCTGGCGCTCGAGCCGGACATCATGATGTTCGACGAACCCACGGCCGGCATGAGCGTGGACGAGGTGCCGGTGGTGCTCGACCTGATCCGCAAGGTCAAGGAAGAGCGCAACAAGACCGTGCTGCTGGTCGAGCACAAGATGGACGTGGTGCGCCAGCTGGCCGACCGCATCGTGGTGCTGGTGAACGGCGCCCTGGTCGCGGACGGCAAGCCGCAGGAAGTCATGCAATCGAAGATCGTACAGGAAGCCTATCTTGGAACACCCCAAACCCAGCACGCCCAGCACGCTTGAGCCGGCGGCCGGCCGCGAGCCGCTCCTGACCCTTTCTAGCGTGCATACCCACATCGGCCAGTACCACATCCTGCAGGGCGTGGACCTGGTGGTGCCGCGCGGCGGCCTCTCGGTCCTGCTGGGCCGCAACGGCGCCGGCAAGACCACCACCCTGCGCACCATCATGGGCCTGTGGAAGGCCAGCCAGGGCAGCATCGTCTTCGACGGCCGCGACATCACGAAGCTGGCCACGCCCGACATCGCGCGCGCCGGCGTCGCCTACGTCCCGGAGAGCATGGCCGTGTTCTCCGACCTCACGGTGCGCGAGAACCTCCACCTGGCCGCGCGCAGCGGGCCGCTCGACCCGGCCCGCGTGGACTGGATCTGCGGCTTCTTTCCGGCCCTCAAGAAGTTCTGGAACTACCCGGCCGGCAACCTCTCGGGCGGGCAGAAGCAGATGGTGGCGATCGCGCGCGCCATCGTCGAGCCGCGCAAGCTCCTGCTGGTGGACGAGCCGACCAAGGGCCTGGCCCCGGCCATCGTGCAGAGCCTGATCGCGGCCTTCCGCGAGCTCAAGGAGACCGACACCACCATCCTGCTGGTCGAGCAGAACTTCAACTTCGTGCGCTCGCTGGGCGACACCGTGAGCGTGATGGACGACGGCCGCGTGGTGCACGCCGGCTCGATGCAGGAACTGGCCGGCGACGAGGCCCTGCAGCGGCGCCTGCTCGGCCTTTCGCTCGACTCCCATCAATAGGAATGACCATGAGTGCAAGCCTTCCCCTCGCCGCCGCCGACACGGCCCTGCCCGCGGCCAAGCCGGACCTCGCGCCCCTGCTGCTGGTGCCGGCCCTGATGCTGGCCGTGCTGCCGCTGGCCGGCAGCTTCTCCACCTGGGTCACCTTGAGCGTCGCCGGGCTGGCGATGGGCATGATGTACTTCATCATGGCAAGCGGCCTGACCCTGGTCTTCGGCCTGATGAGCGTCCTGAACTTCGGCCACGGCGCCTTCGTGTCGGTCGGGGCCTTCACCGCCACCCTGGTGCTGCTGCCGATGCGCGGCTGGCTCGAGATGGATTCGCTGCTGATCAATCTCGGGGTGCTGGGCCTGGCCGTGCTGCTGGCCATGATCGTCACCGGCCTGCTGGGATGGTTCTTCGAGCGCGTGATCATCATGCCGGTCTATGGCCAGCACCTGAAGCAGATATTGATCACCATGGGCGGCATGATCGTGGCCGAGCAGCTGATCCATGTGATCTGGGGCGCGGAAACCATCGCCCTGCCGCTGCCGGCGGCCCTGCGCGGCGCCATCCTGATGGGCGACGCGGCGATCGAGAAATACCGCCTGGTGGCGGTGGTGGTCGGCATCGTGGTCTTCGTCGCCATGTTCCTGGTGCTGAACCGCACCAAGATCGGCCTGCTCATCCGCGCCGGCGTCGAGAACGGCGAGATGGTCGAAGCCCTGGGCTACCGCATCCGCCGCCTGTTCGTGGCGGTGTTCGCGGCCGGCTCGGCGCTGGCCGGCCTGGGCGGCGTGATGTGGGGCCTGTACAAGGAAACCCTGTCGGCCGCGATGGGCGGCGAGATCATGGTCATGATCTTCATCGTCATCATCATCGGCGGCCTCGGCTCGGTGGGCGGCTGCTTCATCGGCGCCCTGCTCATGGCCCTGGTGGCCAACTACGCCGGCTTCCTGGCGCCGAAACTCGCGCTGGTCTCGAACATCATCCTGATGATCGCGATCCTGCTGTGGCGTCCGGCCGGTCTTTATTCCACAACGCGGGGTTGACCATGCTGCACCAGCTTCTTTCCGGCGACAAGCCGCGCAGCCGCATCCTGAGCGCGGTCCTGCTCCTGATCCTGTTCGGGCTGGCATTCGCGCCCTTCCTGACCTCCGGCGCGCGCCCGCTCAACACGGCGGCCACGATCTGCGTCTACATCGTGCTGGTCGCCTCCTACGACCTGCTACTGGGCTACACGGGCATCGTCTCCTTCGCCCACACCATGTTCTACGGCATCGGCGCCTACGGCATCGGCCTGGGCCTGGCGCGGGTGGACGAGCCGACCTGGAGCGCCGCCCTCGCCGGCCTCGGCCTGGCCCTGCTGCTGGCCCTGGCCCTGGCCCTGGTGGTCGGCCTGTTCGCGCTGCGCGTGCGTGCCATCTTCTACGCCATGATCACGCTGGCGGTGGCTTCCTCATTCGCGGTGCTGGCCTCGCAGCTGTCCGACTTCACCGGCGGCGAGGACGGCATCACCTTCAGCGTGCCCGAGCTGCTCTCGCCCGGCTACCAGCTGCTCGAGAACGAGGTGCTGGGACGATCGATCGACGGCAAGCTGATCACCTACTACATCGTGTTCTTCGGCTGCCTGCTGCTCTTCCTGTTCCTGCTGCGCCTGGTGAACTCGCCCTTCGGGCGGGTGCTGCAGGCGGTGCGCGAGAACGAGTTCCGCGCCGAGGCCCTGGGCTACCGCACCATGGTCTACCGCATCTGGGCCAACTGCTTCGCCGCCCTGGTCGCCGCCCTGGCGGGCGCCCTGATGGCCCTGTGGCTGCGCTATGTCGGCCCCAAGACCTCGCTCGGCTTCGAGGTGATGACCGACATCCTGCTGATCGTGGTGATCGGCGGCATGGGCACGATGTATGGCGCGGTGGTGGGCGCGGCGCTGTTCATCATCGCGCAGAACTACCTGAAGGAGCTGATGGCGGCGGGTTCGAGCGCGCTGGAAGGCGTGCCGCTGCTGGCCAACGCCCTGCATCCCGACCGCTGGATGCTGTGGCTGGGCGTGTTGTTCGTGCTGTCGATCTATTTCTTCCCGATCGGGATCGTCGGCAAGCTGAGGCTGCGCGCCTATTTCGCGCGGCGCTGACGCGCCTCGGAAAAGCGCTTCAGTTCCCGCCATTTTGTGCACTGCTATCGACGTCCTTCCCGGCACTGCCGGGAAGGACGTTTTTTGAGGCTGCAAAAAGTTCCCCACTCATCGCTCGAGGCCGGCTGAACATGCCTTGCCTCAACGCTTAAGCTCGTCCCCCGCCTGCGCGGCGAGTCCTTCCCGGCAGTGCCGGGAGCGACGTTCTCGGGGCTCCAAAAAGTTCCCACTCCTCGCTTGAGACCAGCTGAATTCCCAGCTCAGCCTGTTCGTCAAATATCAAAATCCCTTGTCTTTTTACTCATACGATAAAGACAACAATGGCCTCGTCGTCAGCCAGCGCGAGCGGTCCACCATCCTACTGGCTCAGTGAAGGATCCATCCCCATGAAGCGACTGATATCCCAGATCGCGGCGGCCGCATTGGTCGCGGCCGCGCTTGCTCCATTGGCCGGCCACGCGGCGCCGGCCCAGGTCCTCGACGAGGGCTTCAACAACGTGACCGACCTCAGCAACTGGGAACTGATCAACGACAGCACCCCGCCTGGCGCGAGCTGGTTCCAGGGCAATTCCGGCATCTTCGGCGCCCAGGCCGGACCCTCCCACGCCTATATCGCCACCAACTTTTTCGGCGCCGCCAACGGGATCGGCGAGGTCGACAACTGGCTGATCACGCCCGTGCTCGACCTCAGTGGGCTGACCACCCTTTCCTTCTTTACCAACCGCGCCAGCACCACCAGCCTCGATGTGCTCGAAGTGCGTTTCGCCGCCGGCAGCGGCGACGGGACCGACGGCTTCGACACGCTGCTCCTCACCATCGGCGGCAGCGACTTTCCCGGCGCCTGGCAGGAATGGACTACCAGCCTGTCGGTCCAAGGACTAGGGCGCTTCGCATTCCGCTACCTGGGTGACGCCGAGCAGCTCGACTACATCGGGCTGGACAGCGTAAAGGTCGTCACCGCGGTGCCCGAGCCGTCCGGCTGGGCGATGCTCGCCGGTGGAGTCGGCCTGCTCGCCTTCCTCCGCCGCCGCCAGCGTCTGTCCAGATAAGCGTGCAAGCCAAGCAAACAGGAGAACTCCATGCGAACACGGTACTTGAGCAGCATCTTCCTTCCCCTCGCGGCCCTGGGTACGGCGGCCTGCGCCACCCCGCAGGCTACGAGCGGCGTCGCCGCCGGATCCAGCGCCCCTTCCGCCGCCCAGTCCGGCCAGCAGCCCGCCGAGGCCCCTCCCCGCACGGAAGGCATGGTGGTCGTCCGCGACCCGGAAACCGGTCAACTGCGCGCCCCTACCCAAGCCGAGATGCAGGCCATCACGAGCAGCGCGGGCAGCGCGGGCAGCGCAAGCAGCGCCAGGGCGACACCCCCGCAGCACCAGCTCATCACCGGGGCCGACGGCAGCCGCCACGTGAAGCTGGGCGAGAGCGGCTTGGTGTACTCGGTCGTGACCCGCGACGGCAAAGGCAGGCTCGAGCGGCATTGCGTGCACGGCGCAGACGCCGCCGACCGGGCCCTGCAGCATTCCCATTCCAGCGACAGCAAGGAGACCCAGGACCATGAGAGCCGCTAACGCCCTGCTGCGCGCCGCCGCCGCGCTGTTCTCCTCCCTGTTCGTCCTCGCCGGCGCCCATGCCGCGACCGTCCTCATCATCAACCAGAACGAACCCGGCGTCGGTTTCAACGACCCCACCCCGGCGACGCCCGTCGGCGGCAACATGGGCACCACCTTGGGCCAGCAGCGCCTGATCGCCTTCCAGCGCGCCGCCGAGATCTGGGGCGCCACGCTCAGCAGTCCGGTCCCGATCCGGGTCGGCGCCTCCTTCGTGCCCCTGAACTGCACCACGACGGGTGCCGTGCTCGGTTCGGCCGGCGCCAATGAAATCTGGACCGACTTTCCGAACGCACCGCGCGCCAATACCTGGTATCCGAGCGCGCTGGCCAGCAAACTGGTCGGATTCGACGTCAGCGACCCGGCCGATGCGCACATCGTCGCCCGCTTCAATTCGCGGCTCGGCCTGTTCCCCGATTGCGTGCCTGGCCTGACCTTCTACCTCGGCCTGGACAATAACGCGGGCAGCCAGATCGACCTGGTCACCGTCCTGCTGCACGAGATGGCCCATGGTCTCGGTTTCCAGACCTATACCAGTGGCGCCAGCGGCCGGCAGATCCGGGGCATTCCCTCGGTATGGGATCACTTTTTGGTCGACAACCGCACCGAGCAGACCTGGGCCCAGATGAGCAACGCCGAGCGCGCCGCTTCCGCCATCAACTGGCGCCGCCTGTCCTGGAACGGTCCCAACGTGACCGCGGCCGTCCCGGCCGTGCTGGCGCCGGCGCCGGTGCTGCGCATCACCGGACGGGTCGCGGGCGATGCCGCCGGCTCCTATGCGGTCGGCACCGCCTCCTTCGGCCCGCCGCTGAGTGCGGTCGTGGTACGCGGACAGCTGATGCCCGTGGTCGACCAGGCGAACGGCCTCGGCTACGCCTGTGCCGCCCTCACTCCCGCCAACGTCCTGGCAGTGCGCGGCAACGTGGCCCTGGTCGACCGCGGCGGCGGCTGCGGCTTCACCGACAAGGCGCGCAACTTGCAGGCCGCCGGCGCCATCGGGATGGTAGTGGCCGACAATGCGCCCGGCGAGGTCGCCGGCATGAACGGCGTGGACGCGTCGATCACCATCCCCTCGGTGCGCGTCACCCAGGCCGACGGGCTCCGCCTCAAGACCGCCCTGCAGTACCGCTCGCGCACCCGCTCGGGAGTGGTCGCCGCACTGGGTGCGAGCACCACGCGGCTGGCCGGCGCGGACTCGGACAACCGCATCCTGATGTACACGCCCACCACGCATCAGCCCGGTTCATCGGTGTCTCACTACACCACCGAGGCGCGTCCCAACCAGTTGATGGAGCCATCCATCAGTTCGGACCTGGAGCACGTGGTGACGCCGCCGCGCGACCTGACCTATCCGCTGCTGCGCGATATTGGCTGGTAATGCGCGGCTGGTGGTGAGTTGCCCGTAGTATGTGACATAGTCAGTGGCCGGTAGTGCGTGCCCGGCTCAGGCGACGGGCAGTGAGCGGCCGCCGAGGCTGCCGGTCTGCGGCAGGCAGCTGGCGGCCGGTCGCCGATGGCCGCACAGCAAAAAGGCCGGCCGCCCCGAGGGGCGCCGGCCTTTGCGCATGAAGCGTGGCGGGATTACGCCTGGCTCTTCTGCTTGAATGCGGCCACGCCGTTGGTGATCTCGGCCTTGGCGGCTTCGGCATCGGCCCAGCCTTCGATCTTGACCCACTTGCCCGGCTCCAGGTCCTTGTAGTGCTCGAAGAAGTGCTGGATCTGCTGCAGGCGCAGCTCTTCCAGGTCTTCCAGCTTCTGGATCTTCTTGTACATCGGCAGGACCTTCTCGACCGGAACGGCGATCACTTTGGCATCGCCGCCGCCGTCGTCGGTCATCTTCAGCACGCCCAGTGCGCGGCAGCGCACCACCACGCCCGGCGGCAGCGGGAAGGGAGTGATCACCAGCACGTCGCAGGGGTCGCCGTCATCGGCGATGGTCTGCGGCACGTAGCCGTAGTTGCACGGATAGTGCATCGCGGTGCCCATGAAGCGGTCGACGAAGATCGCGCCGCTGTCCTTGTCGACCTCGTATTTGACCGGGTCGGCGTTCATCGGGATTTCGATGATGACGTTGAAGTCGTTCGGCACGTCTTTGCCGGCTGGGACGTTGTTCAAGCTCATGGAGGAGTCCTTGGTTGCTGAAGAATCAATAATAGAGCGCCATTATAGCGAATGCGCTATCGCTTGTGCGGCGCAGCAGTGTCCCGTCCCTCAGGGGGCGGACGCCGGACCTGCCGGCGCGCGGCGTGATGTCGTCAGAGGATGCTGGCCAGCGCGCACTGGCGATAGTGGTAGGCCGCCCCCTGCTCCTGGCCCAGCGCCTCGTGCATCTGGGCCAGCTTCAGGTGCGCCTCGCGCACCATGCCGGCCTCGGTCGCGTCCGACAAGGCTCCCTCCAGGTAGCGCTGGGCCTTGCCCCACAGTTTCTGTTTCAGGCACAGCGCTCCCAGGGTCAGGGCCAGCTCGGGATCGTTCGGACGGGCCCTGAGCCAGGTCTCGCAGCTCTCGATCTGGGCCAGCAGCGAGGGCGAGCCGGCCGGGCTGGCGGCGTCGCGGTAGGCGCGCACCACGCGCTCGTCCCAGTTGGCCTTGAGCGCCTCCTCGGCGATGGCGCGCGCCTCGTCGTGCAGGCCGCGCGCGTTGAAGGCGGTGGCGGCGCGCGCCGCAATATAGGGCACGCTGCGGTCCTGGGCCGGCACCGTGGCCCACACGCGGCGGATCGATTCGGCGTCGTGGCCCGGCTCGCCCAGCAGGGCTTCATAGGCCATCTCGCGCAGGCGCGTCGACAGCGCCGGATGCAGGGCCTTGCGCTTGTCCAGGATGCGCACCAGGCGCAGCACCTCGGGCCAGTTGCGCGCCTGCTGGTTGGCCTTCATGGCCCACTGCAGGGCGTGGATGTGGCGCTGGCCGCTGGCGTTCAGCTCGGCCACGGCCTCCAGCGCCGCCTCGGGCTGGTGGTCGTCGACCAACAGCTCGGTCACGGTCATCAGGCGCGCGGTCTTGAGCGAGGCGTCGTGGGCGATGCCGGCCAGCCAGGCGTCGCGGCGCGCCGGTTCGCGCATGCGGTGGGCGGCGCGGGCCCCGATCAGGCCCGCCAGGCCGGCGTTCTCGGGCAGTTCGGCGGCGCGCATGGCGGCCTTCTCGGCGTGGCCGAAGCGGCCCTCGAACAAGGCCTTGAGCGCGTCGCGCAAGCCCTTGTTGCCTTCGCGCTCACGCTTGCGCTGGCGGTAGGCGGCGACCCGCTCCGGCATCCTGACGGTGGCGTTCAGCGCCCGCACCAGGCCGTACAGCACCACGAACAGCAGGACCAGCAGCACCACGAACAGGTTGAGCGACATGTCGATCCGGTGCGGCGGATAGAACAGCACCACATTGCCCGGATTGAAGCGCGCGGTCACGGCAATGCCGATGGCGGCGGCCATCAGCGCGACTAACCAGAGGAGTAAACGCATGGCTTATTGCTTCGCTTTGTAGTTGCGCACGGCGTTCAGGCTGTCCGCCAGGGTCGGCATCTCGATCTGCAGGTTGTTGGCCTGCACCTGGCGCAGCGCCGCCTGCACCGACTGGGTGGCGCGGGCGCGCGTGTCGAAATACTTGAGCAGGGTTTCCTGGGCGGTCTCGAGGTCGTCGCGGAAGGTCGCCTCGTTGCGCGACAGCAGGGCCAGGCGGGCGTTCAGCAGGCGCAGCTTGAGGTTCTCGCGCACGAAATACGATTCGCTCGGCGACAGCATCAGCGCCTCCGGCTGCTCGACGCTGCGCACGCGGATCAGTTGCCGCACGTCGTCCCACATCTCCTGGCTCCAGTTGCGCCAGGTCTGGGTCAGGCGCTCGCCAACGGTCAGGGCGGCCTTGGGCTCCTCTTCCTTCTTGCGGGTGCTGCGCAGCGGCGCGGCCGGCAGCAGCGGCTGCTCGCTGGAGACCATCGGCAGGGTATCGATCTGGGCGATCGCATTGTCCAGGCGCAGGGCGACGCCGGCCATGTCCACGGCCGGGGTGGCCTTGAGCTTTTCGATGTCGGCCGCGATCGCGCGGCGGATGGTGAGGAATTGCGGCTTGTCCGAGCGCGACAGCGAGCGGTCGGCGTTCTGCAGCGCGATCAGGGCGCCCTGCACGTTGCCGGCCAGCTGCAACTGCTGGCTGGCGGTGGACAGCACCTGCTCGATCTCCGACAGCGCCCACTCGTCGCGGTTCTTCGACAAGTCCTGGTAGAGCTGCTCGAGGGCCAGTTGCTGGCTCTGGGCCTCGCTCTGGCGGCTTTCCAGCACCCCGACCTTGATCTGGAGCTCCTTGGCCTGGTCCGACACCTCGCGCGCCAGCGCGGCGGTCTCGGCGTTCACGGCATTGCCTTTCTGCAGGCTCTGGGCCATGTCCTTGCGCAGGCTGTTGATGCGGCTGTGCGAGGAGATGGTCTGCACCGCCAGTAGCACGGCCAGCGCCACCAGCGCCAGCGGCAGCGGCTGCTGCAGGGTCTGGAACAGGCCACGGCCTGCCGCGCGTGCGCCGCCGGCGCCCTGCGAGGGGCCTTGCGGCTGCGGCTGTGGCTGCGGCTGTGCCGGCGCCGGCTCGGCTTTCTGCAGGCTCGGGGCCGGGGCGCCGGAGGGCTCGGGGTGGTCTGGTTGATGTGGCAGTTCGTTCATTCTTATGATTGTAGCGCGGCAAGTAGGCGTGCGTCTCCGGAACCTGTCAGCGTGACGTGCGCGCATCCCAGTTCGCGCGCGGTGTCGGCGATGCGGGCGTGGGGCACGATCAGGTGCTGGCTGCGCAGGCGCGCCAGTCCGGCGTCGGGGTCGAGCTCCCGGACCAGCCCGGCCAGCCCGCGCAGGGCTTCGGAGCTCGTGATTATCCAGTCGTTTGGCTGCGCCAGCAAGGCGTTCAGCCGTTCGGCAAGGGGCGGGCTCAAGGGCGGGACGCGGCGCCGGTAGGCGGTCACCGTCTCCACTAGGGCGCCGGCGGCGCGCAGGCTGTCGGCCAGCAGTTCGCGCCCGCCGTCGCCGCGCACGATCAGGACCCGGCGCCCGCGCAGGGCGGCCAGGTCGAGCGTGGCCAGCAGGTGTTCCGAATCGCTGGCCTCGCCCTCGGCCGGGCAGTGGATGGTGGCGTTCTCATCCGTTACCCCGTGGCGCGCCAGCGCCAGCCGGCTGCCCTCCCCCACCACCGCCGCCGCCACGCCGGCCGGCCAGCCGTCCAGGTGGGCGAAGGCGGCGTCCACCGCATTCGGCGACACGAAGGCCACCAGCGCGAATTCCGGCAGGCGCGCCAGCACGGCGCGCAGCGTGGCGGGGTCCTCGACCGGGGCGATGTCCAGCAGCGGCAGCAGCACCGGCCTAAGGCCGAGCGCGGCCACGGCCCGGGCCAGCGGCTCGGCCTGGGCTTGCGGCCGGGTGATGACGACTTCAGGCATCCAGGGCGGCTTCCTGGCGGCAGGCCGCCAGGATCCCATGCGCGTCCTGACTGTCCAGCAGCGCCGCGACCTGCTCGCCCAGCAGTTCCGGGCGGTCGGCCGGGCCACGCACCTCGCCGCTGGCGACGCGCTTGCCGTCCGGGGTGGCGACCATGGCGCGCAGGCGCAGTTCCTCGCCCTCGACCTGGGCGAAGGCGGCCAGCGGGATCTGGCAGCTGCCGCCGAAGATGCGCGAGACCTTGCGCTCGGCCATGACCGCGCGCTCGGTGTCCTGGTGGTTGAGCGCGGCCAGCACGGCGCGCAGGTCGACGCCGTCGCTGCGCGGCGCGCTCAGGATCTCGATGCCCATGGCGCCCTGCCCGGCCGCCGGCAGGCTGTATTCCGGCTCGAGCAGCGCGCGGATGCGCCCCGCCATGCCCAGCCGGTTGAGGCCAGCCGCGGCCAGGATGATGGCCGCGTAGTCACCGCGATCGAGCTTGCCCAGGCGGGTGTCGAGGTTGCCGCGCAGCGGCTGGATCACCAGGTGGGGGTAGCGCGCCGAGATCAGGGCCTGGCGGCGCAGGCTGCTGGTGCCGACCACGGCCCCGGCCGGCAGCGCGTCCAGGCTGGCATAGTCGTTCGAGACGAAGGCGTCGCGCGGGTCTTCGCGTTCCGTCACGGCGGCCAGTTCGAAGCCTTCCGGCAGCTCCATCGGCATGTCCTTGAGCGAGTGCACGGCCAGGTCGGCGCGGCCCTCGGCCATGGCGACTTCCAGTTCCTTGACGAACAGGCCCTTGCCGCCAACCTTGGACAGGGTGCGGTCCAGGATCTGGTCGCCCCGTGTTGTCATTCCTAGAATTTCTACGCTGCAGTGCGGATATAATGCGGCGAGACGATCGCGGACGTGTTCCGCCTGCCACATGGCTAGGCGGCTCTCTCGGGATGCGATAATCAGTTTCGCGGGCGCCTTGGGCGCCGATTCAGTAGCTTTCAACACGGATTCTTTCACTGTCGTTGAGCCCATCCGGACGATGCCAGTAACCGGCTCATGCATAAGATCACAAATTTTATCATGCGCCCTCTTGCAGACCATGGCCAACCGCCATAGCACAATCTATTCAATTTGTGGTCGATATGGACAACCTAGCTGCACAAGAAGTACTCGGCGCTGACAAGGATGCGCCCCTGAAAGAAGACATTCGCCTGCTCGGCCGCATTCTCGGCGACGTGCTGCGCGACCAGGAAGGCGACGACGTGTTCGACGTCGTCGAGACCATCCGCCAGACCGCGGTCCGTTTCCGCCGCGAAGCGGACCCCAAGGCGGGCGAAGAGCTCACCACCCTGCTGCACAAACTGACCCGCGAACAGACCATCTCGGTGGTGCGGGCCTTCTCGTATTTCTCGCACCTCGCGAACATCGCCGAGGACCAGCACCACAACCGCCGCCGCCGCGCCCACCTGCTCCAGGGTTCGCGCGCCCAGGCCGGCAGCGTGGCCTATGCGCTGGGCAAGCTGGTCGACGCCGGCGTGAGCCAGGAAACGGTCGAGGGCTTCTTCAAGGACGCCCTGATCTCCCCGGTGCTGACCGCCCACCCGACCGAGGTGCAGCGCAAGAGCATCCTGGACGCCGAGCACGACATCGCCCGCCTGCTGGCCGAGCGCGACCTGCCGCTCACGCCCAAGGAACGCCAGCGCAACGAGCAGATGCTGCACGCGCGCATCGCCACCCTGTGGCAGACCCGCATGCTGCGCTACTCCAAGCTGACCGTGGCCGACGAGATCGACAACGCCCTGTCCTACTACCGTATCACCTTCCTGCGCGAAGTGCCGGCCCTGTACGACGACATCGAATGCGAGATCGCGGCCCACTACGGCAGCGCCGGCGCGCGCCTCGAGAACGCCAACTACCTGCAGATGGGCAGCTGGATCGGCGGCGACCGCGACGGCAACCCGAACGTCAACGCCGACACCATGCGCCACGCGCTGACCCGGCAGTCGACCACCATCCTCGACTTCTATCTCGAGGAAGTGCACGCGCTGGGCGCGGAACTGTCGGCCTCGACCCTGCTCGTGAGCGTCAGCCCGGCCCTGGAAGCCCTGGCCGACGCCTCCACCGACAATTCGCCCCACCGCAGCGACGAGCCCTACCGCCGCGCCCTGGTCGGCATCTACGCCCGCCTCGCGGCCACCGCGCGCGAACTGGGCGTGGGCCACATCCTGCGCAAGGAAGTCGGCCACGCCGCGCCCTACCTCGACCCCGAGCTGTTCGCGGCCGACCTCGAGGTGCTGGCCAGCTCGCTGCGCGACAACCACGGCGCGATGCTGATCCGTCCGCGCCTCGCGGGCCTGATGCGGGCCGCGCGCATCTTCGGCTTCCACCTGGCCTCGCTCGACATGCGCCAGAGTTCGGACGTGCACGAGCGGGTGCTGGCCGAGCTGTTCGCGCGCGCCGGCGTCGAGGACGACTACGCCGCCCTGCACGAGGACCAGAAGGTCGACCTGCTGCTGGCCGAGCTGAAGCAGCCGCGCCTCTTGTACACGCCCTACGAGGAATACAGCGACGAGACCAACAGCGAGCTGGCGATCCTGCGCACCGCGCGCGAAATCCGCCTGCGCTACGGCAACCGCGCGATCCGCAACTACATCATCTCGCACACCGAGACCGTGTCCGACCTGCTCGAGGTCCTGCTGCTGCAGAAGGAGACCGGCCTAATGCGCGTCTCCGGCGCCGCTTGCGACGCCATGGTGATCCCGCTGTTCGAGACCATCCCCGACCTGCAGCGCGCGGCCGGCATCATGGCCGAGTGGATGTCGATCCCGCTGGTGGCCAGCGTGATCGAGAAGCAGGGCCGGCTGCAGGAAGTCATGCTCGGCTACTCCGACTCGAACAAGGATGGCGGTTTCCTGACCTCGAACTGGGAGCTCTACCAGGCCGAACTCAAGCTGGTGCAGGTATTCGCCGAAAAAGGCGTCAAGCTGCGCCTGTTCCACGGCCGCGGCGGCACCGTGGGCCGCGGCGGTGGTCCGAGCTACGACGCGATCCGGGCCCAGCCGCCGGGCACCGTCAACGGCCAGATCCGCCTGACCGAACAGGGCGAGATCATCGCCTCCAAGTTCTCCAACCCCGAGATCGGCCGCCGCAACCTTGAGCTGCTGGTGGCGGCGACGCTCGAGGCCAGCCTCAGCCCGCAGTCGGGCAACGCCGCCCAGGCCGCGACCCTGGCGCGCTTCGAGGGCGTGATGGCCGAGCTGTCCGAGCGCGCCTACAAGGCCTACCGCAACCTGGTGTACGAGACCCCTGGCTTCACCGACTACTTCTTCGCCGCCACCCCGATCGCCGAGATCGCGGAGCTGAACCTCGGTTCGCGTCCGGCCTCGCGCAAGTCGACCCGCCGCATCGAAGACCTGCGCGCGATTCCCTGGGGCTTCTCCTGGGGCCAGTGCCGCCTGCTGCTGCCGGGCTGGTTCGGCTTCGGCGCCGCGGTGAGCGGCTGGCTGGCCGAAGGCGAGCGCGAAAGCAGGCTGGAACTGCTGCGCACCATGTTCCGCGAGTGGCCCTTCTTCGCCACCCTGCTGTCGAACATGGACATGGTGCTGGCCAAGACCGACCTGGCGATCGCCTCGCGCTACGCCGGGCTGGTGGCGGACGTGGAGCTGCGCGAGCGCATCTTCCGCCGCATCTCGGCCGAGCATGGCGAGACCCTGCGCTGCCTCGAGGCGATCACCGGCGCCAGCGAGCGCCTGGCCGGCAACCCGCTGCTGGCGCGCTCGATCCAGAACCGCTTCGCCTACCTGGACCCGCTCAACCACCTGCAGGTGGAGCTGATCCATCGGCGCCGCAAGCTGGCCGACAATGTGGATCCGCGCGTCAATCGGGGGATTCACCTGTCGATCAATGGGGTGGCGGCGGGATTGCGTAATACGGGCTGAGCGCGGTGTTGGCCGGGGTTTCGCGCCTCGGGCGTTGATTCGCGCCTCGGGCGTTGATACAAACTTGGGTCCCCGCCTGCGCGGGGACGACGTGCTGGGGCACGAGGCCGTAATCGGCAGTGCCGGAAAGTCGTGCCCTGCAGTGCCGGCGCGACGGAGCTGCCAAAGAGCATAGCCGACCTCAGCACGTCGTCCCCGCGCAGGCCTCGGCGGCCCCGCGGTGACCCAAGTTTCTGGAACCACCACCTGCCCCACTCAAGACCCGCAGACCCCCAGCGTACTTCCCTTGCGCAGATGCGCCTCCACCGCCTCCGGCGCCACGCAGATCTGCTGCCCCGGATGCGACGCACTACCCGTCTTGTGGCAAACCGCCACCTTCCCCCCTTCGCAGCGCGCATCGATGACAGGCACCGTCACGCTAGCCTGCGCATAGCACCCCTGGGCGCTCGCCGCCTGCACCGTGAAGCTGAAGGTCCCGGGCCCAGTCGGCGTAAACGTCGTCACCGGCCCGCTCGCGCTCGACAAACCGGTCGCCGGACTCCAGGCATACTCGGCCGCCGCTCCATCCTTGTCACTCACGGTCAGCGTCACGCTCTGCGGCCCGTAGCCCAAAGTCAGCCCCTGCGGCGCGCTGCTCGCTACCAGCGGCTGCGGCTGCACACCGTTCACCTGCACGCTGGCCTCGCCGCTCGCCGTATTGCCGCCCTTGTCGAGCACCGTCAGCGCTACCGACTGGATCCCGATGTCCGCGCAAGAGAAGCTGGCGCGCGACAGGCTGAGCGACTCGACGCCCCAGTTGTCGCTGCTGCCGCCATCGACCTCCGCCGCCGTGATCGAGGCCGCGCCATTGGCCAGGGTGACGGAGGCTGGGCGCGTGCGCACCATCGGCGGCTCGAAGTCGTTGCTGACCGGGGCGGCGCGTGGACTCTCGGCGCTGTGGCGGTTCAGGGCCGTGACCGTGTAGTAGTAATACTTGCCCGCCTCGACGCTCTTGTCGATGAAGACCGTGCCGGCCGCGTCGGTGGCGGCCAGCAGCGCGCCGGGCGCGTCCAGGTCCATGTCGCGCTGCTCGCCGCGATAGATCGCGTAACGACGGGTCTTTTCCATCTCGTCCGCGGCCTCGGCCGGCGCGTCCCAGCTGAGCTGCACCGCATTGTCCTGCGCGACGCTGGCCGCCAGAGCGCCTGGTGCGGACGGCGTCGCCGTCCCCTTCCAGGGCATCAGGGGCAGCAGGGCCGGCCGCTTGTAGGTCGCGTTCATCAGGCTGCTGCGGTAGCCGAGCAGGTCGCCCTGCAGGAAGGCGTGGCGGAAGTGGATCTGTCCGGAGATCCCTGGCAGGGAGCGGTTCAGGGCGATCTGGCGGTTGATCTGGTTCGGATCGGTCCACCCGGCGGTGTTCATCTTGTAGTCCGCGATCCCGATGTACATGTGGCGCTCGTAGGCGTTGTCGTTCCACCAGGGGACCAGCAGGCTGTAGTCGGAACCGGCCTGCCCCATGTACCAGTAGACCTGGGGCGCCAGGTAGTCCACCCAGCCCTCGCGGATCCATTTGCGGGTGTCGGCGAACATGCTGAGGTAGTGCTGGGACGCCCCGCTCGAGGTCGGCGAACCGATCGCCGGATCGGTGCTGCTGCGGTAGATGCCGGAGGGCGAAACGCCGAACTTCACCCAGGGCTTGGCGGCGCGGATGCTGTCGTTCACGCGCGCGATCAGGAGGTCGATGTTGTCGCGCCGCCAGTCGGCCCGGCCCGCCGCCGTGTCGGGGAAGCCGCGCGGGTCGGCCTGGTAGGCCGCGTCGTCGTTGATGGCCCCATTCGGATAGAAGTAGTCGTCGAAATGGATGCCGTCGACGTCGTAGCGCTCGACGATGTCCGTGATGACCTTGACGACGTGTTCGCGCACCTGCGGCAGGCCGGGGTTCAAGATCTTCACCGTGCCCACTTGCAGCAGCCATTCCGGATGGGTGCGCGACACGTGATTGGGCGCGTACTGCGCGTTGTTGGCTTCGCTGGCGGTGTTGGCCACCGCGCGATAGGGATTGATCCAGGCGTGGAATTCCAGGCCCCGCTTGCGGGTCTCTTCCAGGGCGTACTGGAGCGGATCCCAGGCCGGCGCCGGCGCGCTGCCCTGCTGGTTGGTGAGGTAGTAGGACCAGGGTTCGTACGCGCTCGGGTACATGGCGTCGGCCTGGCTGCGCACCTGGAAAAAGGCCGCGTTCATGCCGGTCGCCTTGTTGTGGTCGAGGATCGCCGCCAGCGCCGCGCGCTGCTGCGCGGGCGTCTGGAGGCGGTTCGGCCAGTCCAGGCTCAGGTGGGTGCTGATCCACACGCCGCGCAGTTCGCGCTTGGGCGAGGCCTCCTGGGCGCCGGCATGGGAGATCGAAGCGGCCAGCATCGTGGCTGCCGCGGCAAGCAAAAGTTTGTGCATGTTGTGGTTTTTTGCAGGGTTGAAGTCGACGCACCGAGCCGATGCGCCTGTGGCCACCCTGCGCCGTGTCTCCCCGCCACAGGCCGGCCATCTTCAGCGGAGCTTACGCCCGTGCATTTTTTGCAACCAATGATTTTGCACATGTGTTGCATAACTTGAATGCATGAGCGGCAATCCGGACACATTCGCCGGCGGGCGAGGTCCATCCGCTTCACCGGCGGCGGCAACCGCCCGCAGTCCGGCTAGCGCCGGAACGACAGGCCGACCGTGAACGCGGTATCGGGCGTGCGGCCGTTCAGGCCGCGCGAGAACATGGCGTCGAGCTGGCAGTCGCGAGACAGCAGCCAGGCGGCGCCGAGGTCGAAGCTGGCCTGGGTGCCGCCGTGGCGGCCACGCGCGATCTGCGGCAGCGCCAGTTCGGCGAAGCCGCGCAAACCCTCCCCGAGCTCCTTGCCCAGCACCACACCGAGGATGCCGTAGCGGTAGCGCCGGCCGTCCTCGTCGCGCTCCTGGCCGATCCCCGGCATCACGCCCAGCGACCAGTCGCGCGCCAAGTCCCACTCGGCCGCCACGCGCAGCGAAGGCCGCACGCCCTCGCCGCGAAAGGCGCGCGAGCCGCTGTCCAGGTCCGCATGCAGCAGCACGCCCACCGAAGGACGGCCGCCCTCCGCATCCAGCGCATGCCATTTCAGCCCGAGGGCGGTGTCGGCGTAGCCAAGCGCGCGTTCGGTGACGCCGCTGGCAGCCTCGAACTGGCGGGCGCGGACCCGGCCATCGGTCTCTGCCCGCAACTCCAGCGTGTCGCCCACGCCGACCCGCAGCAAGGTCGGCGTGGACACGCTGCGCGCCCTTGCCTGCGGGTTGCGGTCGCGTTCCAGCAGCAGGCTGGTCTCGACCTGGAGACGGCCCTTGCCCACCACCAGGCTCGATTCGACGAAATCCGGGCGGTCGGTGACGATGCCGTCATCAAGCGCCAGCGCCAGGGGCGCGGCGCACAGGAAACCGGTCATGGCGAACAGCTTTGGCCAGGTGGGCAGGTGCATGATGGCTCATCGGTCAATACGGATGGGTGCACCTTACCACCGCCGCGCGGCGGCCGCTAGCGCGCGGCCGGCGTCGCCAGGCGCCAGATGGCGTAGCGCTCCTCCCCTTCCTTGACCGCGCCGGCGAAATGCCCGTTCAGGTGGTTGACGACGAAGTACAGGCCGTCCGGACGCGCGTCGGCGGTATCGGGCCAGAAGATCGCCTCGTGCGACCAGGCGCCGGCCAGCTTGCCGCTGGCCGGATCGAAGGCCGTGATGCCGTTGCGCGTGACATTCGTGACGTACAGCCGTCCGTCCGCGCCGAAGGCGATGCCGTCCGTGTTGCCGCCGATGTCGGCCACCCGGCGCACCGACGCGCCCACCGTGGCCGGCGCCGCGGCCGGATCGCGCAGCAGGGCCGCCGGCGCCGCGTACAGGCCGGTGCCGGTGGTGACGGTCCAGTACAGGGTCTGCCCGTCCGGCGACAGCGCGATGCCGTTGATGCCGATGCGCAGCGGCTGGCCGGGCAGCGCCTCGACGCCGTGCGAGACCACCTTCGCGCCCGGCTCGGGCAGCACGCTCGGATGGCGGTGCAGGACGCGGCGCGCGCTGCCGGCCGCGAAGTCGACCACGATGATGCCGGCCTGGTTGTCGGGCGCGCTGCGCACGCCGCTGTCGGACAGATAGGCCAGCCTGCGGCCCTCGTCGACCGCGACGTCGTTCAGGAAGCTGCCCTTGCGGTCGGCCACCCCGTCGAGCGGAATGCTCTTGACCAGCTTGCCGCTCGCCTGCTCGTAGACATTCAGTTTCTGCGCGCCGCGCGGCGCTTCGGCCTCGCCGGCGACGAAGCCCATGTCCAGCACCCACACCCAGCCATTGCGGTCGTCCACATAGAAGCCGAGGACATTACGCAGCGCTTCCCCGGCCGGGCCCGCGACGGCGTTCCCCTCCACCGAGGGGAAGGCGCGCAGGTGGGCGAGTCCGTCCTGGCGCTCGAGGTCGAGCAGGCTGAGGGTGGCGGGCGCGGCGCCGGACAGCAGGCGCGGCGTGCTCACAAAGGCGCGCCCGGCGCGGTCGAAGTGGAGCCCGGCGATCGGGGCCTGGGTCGAGCCGGCGAAGCGCTGGCCGTCCCAGCTCACGCCACGGTAGCTGCGCCAGGCTTCCAGGCCGCCCTGGGTCTCGAAGGCATGCACGGCGCCGGTAGCGAGGAAAGCCGTGCCGAGCGCGAGAATGAGTTTTTTCATGTTCTGTTTCCTGTTGAAGGTGCGAGGCCGCCATCATCCAGCTTCCCGGCCCTGCCGTGAACGGCCTCGCGGTAGAATCACGGTCCACTGTCAGTGGATAATCCACAGGAAGGAGCAAGGAAATGGACCGGTTCGTCGCCATGCGCGTCTTCGTACGCATTGCGGACCTGGGGAGCTTTTCGCGCGTGGCGGAAGAAATGGAGCTGTCCAGCTCCTACGTCAGCAAACTGCTCCAGCAGCTCGAGGACAGCCTCGGCGCGAAGCTCCTGCAACGCACCACGCGCCGCCTGCAGCTCACCGATGCCGGCGCCGCCTACCTGGCCCAGTGCCGCAGGATCCTGGCGCTCACCGAGGAAGCGGACGCCCTGGTGGCGGACCTGGGCCAGCGCCCCAAGGGCCAGCTGCGCATCAATTTGCCGCTGGCCTTCGCCAATGCCCGCCTCGGCCCGCTCATGAGCCGCTTCGCGCGCCAGTACCCGGAGCTGGAACTCGACCTGCACCTGAGCGACCAGCAGGTCGACCTGCTGGAAGGGGGTTTCGATTGCGGCCTGCGCCTGTCCACCCAGTTCCGCGACTCCAGCTACATCGCGGTCTCGCTGGCCAGCTACCGCATCGTGGTGTGCGCCTCTCCCGCCTACGTGGAGCGACACGGCGCCCCTGCCACGCCGGGCGAGCTGGCGCGTCACCGCTGCTTCGTCTACGCCTATGCCAACGCGGGCAACCGCTGGCCGCTGCAGACCGAGGACCAGCCCTATGTCAGCGTGGACGGGGCGATGCGGGTGAACAGCACGCCCTTCATGAAGTCCTTCATCCTCGACGGCCTGGGCATCGGCGTGCTGCCCGAGTTCGTGGCCCGGCCCGAACTGGACGAGGGACGGCTGGTGGAGGTGCTGGCCGAGGTGGCGCGGCCCGAACTGAAGCTGTATGCGGTCTATCCGGAGCGCAGCCTGGCGCCGGCCAAGGTGAGGGTCTGGGTCGACTTCATGAAACGCGAGATGCGGCGCACACCCTGATCGCTGGACCGCCGCGGCAGGCGTAAAAAAGGCGCTGTCACCGTTAAGTGTTGATGACTCCGATTGCGATGCGCAGCAATTGCTCGTCAGTATTGATCCGTCCGCCATCGAGCGCCCAGCGCCAGCCCAGATAGTTCGGCAGGTAGCGCGAAGCCACGCCGTGAAAGCGCGCCAGCCAGTCCCGGAAACGGTGGTGATAGGCATTCACGTTTTGAACGTGGATGGCGCCTGAAGCGCCGGCCCGGACCCGCACGCCAGCGCACAGGTTCACCGCCTCGTGCGCAATGCCATGCTGGCGCGAAAAGGCCCGGTAGACGGCGTTCGAATCGGTGACCAACAGCGCCTGCGGGTCGAGTTTCGGCAGCAGATGGTGCGTGAGTTGCCGTGCCTTGAGAGCGCCGCGTCCGGTAACGGCATCGATAGTCTGGCCGCCGCGATCGCGCGCCACCAGAATACAGTCGAGTTCGCGCGAGATTCCCCTCCTGCTGGCCGCGCCGCCCCGCTTGCGCGCAGGCCGGCCGAGCTTGCGCGCTCCCTTTTGCGATTCGAGCAGGAACATTTCATCGGCTTCGACGATGCCGCTCAAGCGCGCCGGCCGGTCGTGCTTGACCTGGTCCAGGAAGCGGTGGCGCCAGCGAAAGGCGGTGTTGCGGTGCACGCCGACCTCGCCGGCTGCCGCCCGAACGGGCCGCGATGCCAGCAAGGCCTGAAGGTATTCGCACCACTTGCCGCGCAGCCTCAAGCGCGCCAGCGGCGTGCCGCTCAGGTCGTTGTACGTGCGGCCGCACTCGCGGCAACGGTAGCGTTGCAGATCATTGGCGTGACCGTGACGGTGCCACGACGGGCTGGCGCAGCGGGGACAGCGCCGGTCCGCCGCGCGGATTACCGTGAGCAGCGCAACGATCTGGACCAGCCCGGCCGCCGGCCGCAGCGCGTCGAGCACGCGCAGACGCTGCGGCTGGTTCAGCGACGGCAGTTTGGCGAACCACTTCTGGAACCCTGGCGCCTTCATGATCGCTCCTGTCGAGAGATGACAGGGCTTGGACCACCAAGCAGCTCAGCAGTTCAGTACTCATCCATAGCTAACGGTGACAGCGCCTAAAAAAAAGCCGCCTGGCGAACCGGGCGGCTTCTTGAATCCTGCGCGAGGACTTAGTTATTGTGCAGGAAGGTCTTGAGCTTGTCCGAGCGCGAAGGCTGGCGCAGCTTGCTCATCGCCTTGGCTTCGATCTGGCGGATACGCTCGCGGGTCACGTCGAACTGCTTGCCGACTTCTTCCAGCGTGTGGTCGTTCGACATCTCGACGCCGTAGCGCATGCGCAGCACCTTGGCTTCGCGCGGGGTCAGCGAGTCCAGCACTTCCTTGATCACGTTGCGCATCGAGGCGTGCAGGGCGGCGTCCAGCGGCGCCAGGGTGGCGTTGTCCTCGATGAAGTCGCCCAGCTGCGAATCGCCGTCCTCGCCCATCGGGGTTTCCATCGAAATCGGTTCTTTCGCGATCTTCATGATCTCGCGAACCTTGTTCTCCGGCATTTCCATCTTGGCCGCCAGGGTCGGCAGGTCCGGCTCGCTGCCGGTTTCCTGCATGATCTGGCGCGAGATGCGGTTCATCTTGTTGATGGTCTCGATCATGTGCACTGGCACGCGGATGGTGCGGGCCATGTCCGCGATCGAGCGCGTGATCGCCTGGCGGATCCACCAGGTCGCATAGGTCGAGAACTTGTAGCCGCGACGGTACTCGAACTTGTCGACCGCCTTCAGCAGGCCGATGTTGCCTTCCTGGATCAGGTCGAGGAACTGCAGGCCGCGGTTGATGTACTTCTTCGCGATCGAGATCACCAGGCGCAGGTTGGCCACCGTCATTTCGCGCTTGGCCTGGCGCGCGCGCTTCTCGCCCGCCGCCATCTGCTTGTTGATCTTGCGCAGGTCGGCCAGGGGCAGCGCCACGCGCGCCTGCAGGTCGATCATGCGCTGCTGCAGTTCCTTGATGGCCGGCAGGTTACGGCTCAGCACCGCGCTGTACGGGTAGGCGCAGTCGACTTCGCGGTCGCCCCATTGCAGGTCGGTCTCGTTGCCCGGGAAGACCTTGATGAAGTGGGCGCGCGGCATGCCGCAACGGTTCACGCAGATGTCCAGCACCGCGCGCTCGATGGCGCGCACTTCGTCCATCTGGCCGCGCAGGCTGTCGCACAGCTTCTCGACCACCTTGGCGGTGAAGCGGATGCCCAGCAGCTCGTTCGAGATCACTTCCTGGGCGTCGTTGTAGGCCTGGGAGCCGTAGCCCTGGGTCTTGAAGGCGTGGCCCATCAGGTCGAACTGCTTCTCGATCACGGCGAACTTTTCCAGCGCGCTCTTACGCAGAGCGGCCAGCTGTTCGGCCGAGTAGCCGGCCGCGGCGCCGCCGGCGCTGCCCTCTTCTTCTTCGTCCTCGACCTCTTCCTCGTCCTCGTCATCCGAGGAGGAGGAAGCGGCGGCCGGCGCCGAGGCTTCGTTCAGGTCGACGAAGCCGTCCACCACGTCGTCGATCTTCAGCTCGTCGCTGGCGATCTTGTGCGACAGGGCGATGATTTCCGAGATCGTCACCGGGCAGGCCGAGATCGCCTGCACCATGTCCTTCAGGCCTTCCTCGATGCGCTTGGCGATCTCGATCTCGCCTTCGCGGGTCAGCAGCGACACCGCGCCCATCTCGCGCATGTACATGCGCACCGGGTCGGTGGTGCGGCCGAAGTCCGAATCCACGGTCGAGAGCGCGGTCGCGGCGGCGGCCTCGACTTCGTCTTCCGAAGTCGGGGTCACGGCCTGGTCCGACAGCAGCATCATTTCCGCTTCCGGCGCGCGCTCGTAGACCGCGATGCCCATGTCGTTGAAGGTCGCGATGATGCCTTCGATCGCTTCCGGATCGATGATGTTTTCCGGCAGGTGGTCGTTGATCTCCGCATGGGTCAGGTAGCCGCGCTCCTTGCCCATGTTGATCAGGTTCTTCAGCTGCTGGCGGCGCTTTTCCAGTTCCTCGGCCGAGAAGCCGGCTTCGTTCAGGGTGACCAGGCCCTTGGCCTTGCGCTCGCGCAGCTTGGAGGCCGCCTTCAGTTCGGCGCGCTCGACCGCGTTCAGGGCCGCGACCTCGTCGTTCTCGGGGATGAATTCGCTCGGCTTGCGGCCGCGGCGGCCCGGCACCTTCACCTGGGGCAGCAGATAGCCGGAGGTGTCGATCTGGGCCAGGGCGGCGGCGTCGGTGGTCTGGCTGACCGCGCCCACGGCGGTCGGCGCGGCGGCAGCCGGGGTCTCGACGCGGCGCACGGCGCGGGTGCGCGTCTTGGGCGCCGGCGCTTCATCGGCCGGGGCTGCTTCGGCCGCGGGGGCTGCGGCGGCGACAGCTTCCTCCACCGGCTCGGCTGCGGCCGGCTCGGCGGCCGCCTTCAGGCTGGCCAGCTTGCCGCGCTTGCGCACGATCACCGGCGGCGCGGCCGGCGTGGCCGGCGCGGCGGGCAGGTAATCCTCGGCATCGTTCGCGGCCTCGACGACCGGATCCGCGGCGACCGCCATCGTTTCGACCGGCGCTTCGGCGACCGCTGCGGTTTCCACCGCTACGGGCTCGGCGACCTGGGCCGTTTCGACGGCCTTGAGCGCAGCAAGGCGCGAACGGGTCTTGACCACCGTCACCTTCGCCGCAGCCTCCGTCTCGAGGAAATAGGAGGTCGCGGTTTTCGGCACTGCCAGCGGCGCCGAGCTCTTGGCCGGTGCTTTTTTCGCTGTCAGTGTCAATGTCTTGGCGGTGTTCTTCATCTAAAGCTCTCCAGTCGAGGCGGGTGGCGCGCCTGCGAAGTCAATAATCCAGCAAGACCCGCGGCGCGGGCCCTGGCAAACGGGGTCGGAAGGGGCCCTAGCTTAGGGCGGACAGGCGGACTTCAAGCACGAATTTCCGCATTTCTCGCGCACGGCAGGGGCCGGGGCGGCGAAGGATCGTGGAAACGTCGGTGGTCAAAATCGCGGTGTGCATGTCGGAACGAAAAAAAGCCCGTTATCGCGACGGGCTTGCATCTATTGTTCTAGAAGAATAGAGGGAAGGCAGCATTATGCCCCAAAGAAAGAATTGGTGATAATTGAAATATCCGATAAGGGATATACACAATTCTTATAGTGGCAAGCCTCCTCGGTTCCCCTTTCGGTTCTGCGTCGGCGCAAGCCATACGCAAGGCAAGGGGCGGATCATACACGATTTCCCGGCCCCGTGCCGGCGAGCCCTCGTGGAAAACCCGACAGTATTCGTTGGAACAAGTACAATACGCGCCCGATCGCCATGCTATCCTTCGCATTCCCGTTCTTACCATGAAGTCAATGAATACCAATACCCCTGCAGAGTCCGCCGACCTCACCCCTGCCCCGGACGCCAGCCCAGCCCCCGCACCCGAGGCCAAGGAGGCAGCGCAAGCCCAGCCGGAAGCCCAGGCCCCGGCGGACGCGAACGCGGACGCGGAAGCGGAAGCGAACGCGAATGCGGAAGCGGACGTCCAAGCCAAGGCCGAGACCAAGGCGAACGCGAACGCGGGAGCCCAAGCCAAGGCGCCGGCCCTGTCGGCCCGCGCCCTGCTCAAGCAGCTCCAGCAGGAGTACCCCGCCTTCCGCGACTGCCTGCCCCTGGCGATCGGCATCGACAAGCAGCTGCTGGCCAAGATGCCCGGCCTGGACCGCAAGACCATGCGCGCCGCCCTGGGCATCCACACCGGCTCCATGCGCTACCTGCGCGCCATGGAAAAAGCCAAGATCCGCTACGACCTGGACGGCACCCCGGGCGCCGAGGTGACCGACACCCACCGCCAGCACGCCAAGGAACAATTGCAGCAACGCTTCAAGAAAGAAGCGGAACGCAAGAAGGCCGAGCGCGAGGCCGCCGCCGAGGAAGAAGCGAACCGCAAGCGCCAGGAAAAGCTGCAGGCCCTGGCCAACAAGTTCTCGCGCAACGGATGAGCGACGACGCGGACGAGCTGCTTCCACCCTATGTCGGCATCGGGCTGGCCGACGTACGCATCGTCCGCACCGACGCCGAGGCGGCGGCGGCGCTCACGGCCCTGAGCGCGGCCGACGCGATCGGCTTCGACACGGAATCCAAGCCCACCTTCGCCAAGGGCGAAGTCTCGACCGGGCCGCACCTGGTGCAACTGGCCACCGACGACATGGCCTACCTGTTCCAGACCGCCAGCGCGGCCGGCAACGCCACCGCCCTCACCGTCCTCAAGCCGGTGCTCGAATCGGAACGCATCCTGAAGGTCGGCTTCGGCCTGGGCGACGACCTGCGCCGCCTGCGCACCAAGCTCGGCATCGAACCGCGCAACGTGCTCGACCTGTCCACCGCCCTGCGCCGGGGCGAGCGCAACACCCTGGGCGCCAGGACCGCGGTGGCGCGCTTCTTCGGCCAGCGCCTGCAGAAATCGCGCCGCATCACCACCACCAACTGGGCGCTGCCGCGCCTGAGCGAGAAGCAGGTGCTGTACGCGGCCGACGACGCCCACGTGGCGCTCAAGATCTACCGCCACTGGTCGGCCAGCCGCGGCGGCTAAGCCGCCCCCGGGCCAACAGGGGCTGATGCCGAAGACATATGGGCATCGAATGTTGATCCACGTTATCATTCCCGCACCTTCCACGCCCGGAGTGACGCCATGAGCCTGTTCCGCTTCCTGCTGCCGCAGGCCGTCCTGCTGGCCGTGGCGCTCGCCGCCCCGCCGGCCCAGGCCCAGGCCCAGGCCCAGGCGCAGCAGACGGTGCCCGACACCCTGGCCCAGCGCCTGGTGGCCTGCACCTCCTGCCACGCCCGGGTCGACGCGCGCGGCAATCCGGTCAACGACGCCTACTTCCCCCGCATCGGCGGCAAGCCGGCCGGCTACCTCTACAACCAGCTGCTGAACTTCCGCGAGGGCCGGCGCCAGTATCCCCTGATGACCTACCTGGTCGACCACCTGCCGGACGACTACTTGCGCGAGATCGCCGGCTGGTTCGCCGCCCAGCATCCGCCCGCTCCCGCCCCGGCGCCCCTTGATGCCGCGCCCCGGCTGCTGGAGCGCGGCCGCCAGCTGGCCGTACAGGGCGACCCGGCGCGCAAGGTCCCGGCCTGCATGGCCTGCCACGGCCAGCGCCTGACCGGCGTCGAACCCGGGATTCCCGGTTTGCTCGGCCTGCCGCGCGACTACGTGAACGCCCAGTTCGGCGCCTGGCGCAACGGGCAGCGGCGCGCCCACGCCCCCGACTGCATGGCCGAGATCAGCGCCCGCCTCACGCTCGAGGACGTCAACGCGGTGTCCAGCTGGCTGGCGTCCCAGCCGGTGCCCGGCGACCCGCGCCCGGCCGCCGCTTCCACGCTCGCGCGCCCGCTGCCGCTGGCCTGCGGCAGCGCCGGAGACACGCCATGAAACGCCTCGTCCTCGCCCTCCTGATCCTGGTGGCCGCCGCCCTGGCCGCGGTCGCGATCTTCTGGCCGCGCGCCCAGCACGTCCCGTCCGCCTCGCCAGCCGCGTGGGCGCCCACGCCGGACAACATCGCGCGCGGCGCCTACCTGGCGCGCGCCGGCGACTGCATCGCCTGCCACACGGTGCGCGGCGGCCAGGCCTACGCCGGCGGGCGCGCCCTCGACACCCCCTTCGGCCGCCTGTACGGCCCCAACCTGACGCCCGACCGCGAGACCGGCATTGGCGCATGGAGCGCCGACGACTTCTGGAACGCCCTGCACAACGGCATCGGACGCGACGGCCGCCTGCTCTACCCGGCCTTCCCCTATACCAACTACACGCGCGTCACGCGCGCCGATTCCGACGCCCTCTACGCCTATTTCCGCAGCCTGGCCCCGGTGCGCCAGGCCAACCGGCCGCACGAACTGGACTTCCCCTACAACCAGCAAGCCGTGCTGGCCGGCTGGCGCCTACTCTACTTCCGGCCCCAGGTGTTCGCACCCCAGCCCGCGCGCGGCGCGCAATGGAACCGCGGCGCCTACCTGGTCGAGGGACTGGGACATTGCAGCGCCTGCCACAGCGAGCGCAACCGCCTGGGCGGGAGCAGCGACACCCTCTCGGGCGGCCTGATTCCGACCATCGGCTGGTATGCGCCCTCGCTGGCGGCCGGCAGCCAGGCCGGCATGAAGGACTGGGACAAGGCCGACATCGTGGCGCTGCTGGGCAGCGGCGTATCGCCGCGCGGCACCGCCACCGGGCCGATGGCCGAGGTGGTGGCGCGCAGCCTGCAGCACCTCAGCCAGGACGACCTGGGCGCCATGGCCGACTACCTGAAATCGCTGCCGGCGACCGACGCGCCGGCCGCGCCCTCGGGCGAGCCGGCCAGCCGCCAGGTGCTGGACCAGGGCCGGAACATCTACGAGGCCCGATGCGTGGACTGCCACGGCGCCGATGGCCAGGGCAAGGCGCCCGCCTATCCGCCGCTGGCCGGCAACCGCGCGGTGACCCTGACCCCGGCGGTGAACGCGATCCGCATCGTGCTCAACGGCGGCTTCCCGCCCGGGACCAGGGGCAATCCGCGCCCCTACGGCATGCCGCCCTACAGCCACGAGCTGGACGACGCCGAGGTGGCCGCCGTGCTCAGCTACGTGCGCGCCAGCTGGGGCAATGCGGCGCCGGGCGTCAGCGCCGCCGACGTCAACCGCTACCGCAGCGTGCCGCTCGACTAGCGCGGGCAGCCCGCCGGCGCGCGCCGCCAGAAGGCCAGGCGGGCGCCGAAGAACATCACGCCGATCCCCGACAGGATGCACAGCGCGGCCAGCAGCTTGGCCGCGCCGATGGTCTCGCCATAGGCCAGGTGAGAGGTGAGCAGGCCCGCCACCGGCACCAGCAGGGACAAGGGCGCGACCTGGCTCACCGGGTAGGTCTTCATCAGCGAATTCCATACCCAGTAGCCGAACAGGGTCGTCACCCAGGCCTGGAAGCCGATCGAGAACAGGGCCGCCGCGCCGGTCGCGTCGAGCAGGCGCGCGAAAGGCGCCGCGCCGCGCGCCCACAGGGTCAGGACCAGCAGGGCCAGGGTGGCGTAGGCGCAGGCCCAGACCAGGAAGGCGAACATGTCGGCCGGTTTCGCACGGCGCACGATCAGGTTGCACACGCTCCAGGCGAAGGCCGCCGCCACGATCAGCAGCAGGCCCGGGCGGCTCGCGCCCGGTTCGCCCACCGCCATGATCAGCGCCAGGCCCAGGCCGGCCAGGGCCATGCCCAGCCACTGCTGCCTGCCGATGCGTTCGCCCAACACCAGGCTGGCCAGGGCGATGGTGAAGAAGGCGCTCAATTGCAGCAGTAGCGAGGCCAGGCCGGCCGCGACGCCGGCATGGATGCCGAGGTTCACCAGGCCCCACAATCCGCCGCCGAACAGGGCGCCGTAGACCGCCACCCAGCGCATGCCGGAGGGGCGGGGCACGAACAGGATCAGGGGGAAGGCGCTCAGCGCGAAGCGCGCGCAGGCCAGCACGAAGGGATCGAGGTCGGCCAGGCCGAGCCGGATGACGGAGAAGTTGGCGCCCCAGATCGCGGTGACCAGGATGCCGAGCAGGAGGTGCTTCAATGCCATGGGAGGTGCTCTCGGGTTGCAGCGGGGGTCCCACTCTACGAAGCCGCGCGCCGGCGGTCCAATCACTTCCGCTTCCCCGCCCTCAGCAATCCTGAGGCCTGATGCCGGGACGGCGACACGGGTACAATCGTCCGGATTCGGCACCTCGAGAACGGAACCGCACCCCTATGGATATCCACCAGCTGAAGTCCCTGGTCACGATCGCGCGCTGCGGCACGGTGGCGCGCGCGGCCGAGCTGCTGCACCTGAGCCAGCCGGCGGTCAGCGCCCACGTCAAGCAACTGGAGGAGGAATTGCGGGTGCGCCTGTTCGAGCGCCACGCGCGCGGCATGAGCCTGACCGCCGCCGGCGAGGCGGTGTTCGCCCACGCCAGGCGCGCCCTGCATGCGGTCGACGCGATCCGCGACGAGGCCAATACCCTCAACGGCGAGGTGGCCGGCGAACTGGTGATCGGCACCGTCAACGAGCCGGCCTTCCTGCGCCTGCCGGCCTTCCTGCGCCACCTGCGCGAGGCCGCGCCCCAGGTCGCGATCTCGCTGGTCCAGGCCACCTCGGGGGCGGTGTTGAAGAACATCGAGGACGGCGTGTTCGACGCCGGCTACGTCGAAGGCCGCCTGGAAGGCCTGGACGTCGACGCCACCCTGCTGTTCCCGGTGGAGTTCGTGGTCGCCTACCCGGCCGCCTGGCAAGCGCGCGTCGAAGCGGGCGGCATTGCGGCGGCCCTCGCCCTGCCCTGGATCGGCACCTCGGACGACTGCTCCTTCCACAGGCTCACCAGCGCCCTGTTCGCCGCCCACGGGCGCAGCTTCGCGCCGGCCCTGCGCACCGACCAGGAAAGCCTGCTGCTGGAAATGGTCGGCCAGGAGGCCGGCCTGTCGCTGCTGCGGCGCGACATGCTGGAAGCCGGAGCGGGCGGCGCGGTGCGCGCGCTCGAAGGCGTGGTGGTCGAGGCGGGCATGTACTTCGTCTGCGCGCGCTCGCCCGCCAAGCCCGGCCTGCTGCGCGTGGCCCAGCGCGCGATGCGGCGCGCCTGGCCCGCCGGCCTCACATGAGCGAGACGGTGCTGGCCAGCCGGGCCGCCCCGCCGGCATACAGGCCCTCGATGCGCCCCGCGTCGTCGAACTGCAGCTCGACCACGATGCGCGAGGGAGACGGCGGCGACATCCAGGCGCCCTGCCGGATCAGGAGGCGCGGCTGGCTCACACCCAGGCGGTCGTGCAGGTAGCAGGCCAGCGGCCCGGCCGCCATTCCGGTCGCGGCTTCCTCCTCGATGCCGTAGTGCGGGGCGAACATGCGGGCGCTGGCCGCGAACTCGCCGCCGGTCGTGGCGAACACGTAGTAGCCGATCGCGCCAAATGCGACGCTGACCGCCGCGATCTCCGCCATGTCCGGCGCCAGCCCCGCCAGCAGCGCCTCGGTGCGCAGGTGGACCAGCACGAAGCGGTTGCCGGTGCCGACCACGCAGGGCGGCGCCGCCACCTGGGCCGGGTCCAGTCCGAGGCTGGCCAGGATGCGCGCGCCGCTCACGCCGGGCGCGAAGTCCGCTTCGTCGACATAGCTCGGCGCGAGCTGCTCCATGAAGGCCGCCTCCCCGCGCAGCACGATGCGGCGCAAGCCGTCGATGGTTTCCTTGGACGATTCCGGGCCGCGCACCAGGCCGCGCTGGGCCAGCAGCGCGAAGGCGGCGATGGTGGCGTGCCCGCAGTGGGCGATCTGGCGGGTGGGCGTGAAGAATTCCAGCTTCACCCCGGCCACCTGCGAACGCGAGACGAAGGCCGTTTCGGACAGGCCGACCAACTGCGCGATGCGCTGTTTTTCCTGGGCCGACAGGGCGTCGGCCTCCAGCACCACGCCGGCCGGATTGCCGCCCTGGTCGCCGTCGACGAAGGCGTTGACGATGTTGACGGTGTGCGCCATGTGCTCCTCCTGGTTCAAGACGAGCTGGCAGGGTAAGGCCGGCGCGCGCGCCGGTCCAATCAGGTTTGCGCGCCGGCCCCCGGTTTTCCTGAGGGGTGGGTCACACCATGTCGGCGAAGGCGACCCGGTCGGTGGTGGCGTTGCGCGCGTCCTCCACCCTCACCTTGTGCGCCGCGAGCAGCTGCTCGAGCGCCTGGTTCATGGTGTGGCAGCCGGGGTCGCGGCCGCTGTTCATGTGGGCGCGGATGCCGCCGATGTCGCCGCTCTCGAGCATGCGCATCACGGCCTGGCTCGGGGTCAGGCATTCGGTGGCCAGGTGGTAGCGGTTGCCTTCGCGCGAAGGCAGCAGCGCCTGGCACAGCACGCCGCGCAGTGCGTGCGCCAGGGCCTGGGACTGGGCGTCGGAGTTGCCGAGCAGGCGCAGCATCTTCTGCAGCCCCAGCTCGGTCGAGCGCGCGTGCAGGGTGGCCAGCACCAGCGGGCCCGATTCGGCCAGCGCCAGCGCCTCCTGGGCGGTCTGGGCGTCGCGGATCTCGCCGATCATGATCACGTCGGGACGCTCGCGCAGCGCGTCCAGGGCGCCCAGGTAGTAGCTCTCGACGTCGCCGTCCACGCCCACTTCGCGCTGGGTGATGATGCACTTGCGCTGCGGGATCAGGGTCTCGACCGGGTCCTCGATGGTGATGATGTGGCCCGAGCGCTGCTTGTTGATCTCGTCCAGGATCGAAGCCATGGTGGTCGACTTGCCCTGGCAGGTGTCGCCGATGATCAGGACCAGGCCCGAGCTCAGGCGCGCGAACTCGCGCTCGTCGTCCCACAGGCCCAGGTCGGCCAGCGGCAGCGGCTCCTTGGGGAAGCGGCGGATCACGCAGCCCAGGCGCTTGCGGCCCTGGAAGTGGAAGCAGTTGGCGCGGATGCGCGCCGTGTGCAGGTCGATCGAGCGGTCGAAGGCGCGCACCGCGATGCGCTCGTTCCAGTTCGGCTCGATCACGTCGAAGAACTCTTCCAGCTCTTCCTTCGTGATCGGCGAATCGGTCACCGCCACCAGGCCCTTGGGCTGGCGCAGCATGAGCGGGCTGTTCTGGTGAATGATGATGTCCGAGAACACCAGCTTCGAGTTCAGCAGGTGCAGGATCTGCTCGACCAGGGTGCCGAACACCGGATGGTCTTCGTTTTCGATGTACGAGAGAGTGGGGATCTGCGAGGACTGGTGATATTCCATCTGGCCGGGCCGGTAAATGAACGTGAACGATTCATTATAAAACCAGCACCGGTCAAAAATTGCAATATCGAAATTAAAATTGCTTAGCGTCCCATGCTTGCAACGATGCGGTCACCGAACAGGGTGATCGCCACGCCCGCCACCACCACCAGGGCGCCCGCCATGCGCACCGGCGACACCTTGCGCGCGGCCATCTGGATCAGGCCGAAGTGATCGATCGCCATCGAGGTCAGCAACTGGCCGGCGATCACCAGTACGACCAGGCTCAGCAGGCCGATGCGGGGGGCGAGGAACACGGTGCCGAACACGAAGGCCGCGCCCAGGAAGCCGCCCGCGAATTTCCACAGCGGCACGCTGGGCAGGGCCGCCAGGGTGGCGCCCAGCCCGCCCTTGGCGAGGGCGGCGAGGCACAGCACCAGGGTGCCGCAACCGAAGGACACCAGGGCGGCGACCACGGAGTTGGCGCCGATCGCGGACGCCAGTTGGCTGTTGACGGCCGCCTGCACCGAAATCGCGATGCCGACGCAAAAAGCCGCCAGGAAGAGAATGAGGTTCATGCTAGTGCTCCATCCGGCTGTTGCCGGAGCGAAAAGTGCACGATTCTAGTGCAAACGCCGCCAGGCTGCACGACGGCCTGTCCCCCCATCCTGCATTCTGGACCGCGAGCCCTGCGCTTCGTCGCAAACGCCTCCCCTGCTTGCGGACGGCTGGGTAGCATGGCCTCAATCATACTTGCATCCGAGGAGAGCTTCCATGAACAACCTTTCCACCCTGTCGCGTTCGCCCGTCCTGCGCTCCCTGCTGCTGGCCCTGGCCCTGGCCGGCGCCGCCGTCCCGGTCAGCGCCGGTCCCTGGCCTTTCGGCGGCGAGCAGGTCGAGGGCAGCGGCAGCATCAAGCGCCAGGCGCGCCAGGTCCAGCATTTCACCGGCGTGGCAATGGAAATGCCGGGCAAGCTCGAACTGCGCATGGGCAGCACCGAAGGCGTCACGGTCGAGGCGGACGACAACCTGCTGCCGCTGATCGAGACCGTGGTCGAGGATGGGGTGCTGCGGGTGCGCCCGTCCAAGCGCAACCTCAGCCTGCGCACCCGCAACCTGCGCGTGGTGGTGAACGCGCGCGAGATCGATCGCCTGTCGCTGGGCGGCTCGGGCAGCATCGAGGCCGACGCCCTGCGCAGCCCGCGCCTGCATGTCGACCTGGGCGGCTCGGGCAAGATCAACGTGCGCGGCATCGAGAGCGACACCGTATCGATCAGCCTGGGCGGCAGCGGCGGCTTCCAGGCCGACGGCGGGACGGCGCGCAAGGTCTCGGTGTCGATCGGGGGTTCCGGGAATGTCGACCTGGGCAAGGTGCAGGCCGACAATGTGAGCGTCAGCGTGGGCGGCTCGGGCGACGTGACGGTGTGGGCGCGCGAGGCGCTGAGCCTGTCGATCGCCGGCTCGGGGGATGTGCGTTACTACGGCGATCCGCGGGTCAGCAAATCGATCGCCGGCTCGGGGGATGCGCGCCGCCTGGCGGCGGCGCCGCGCTGAGTGCTCCGGGGCCCGCCGCCGGCGGGCCTGCGGCGCAGCTGTCCGCTGGGTGCGCTCCTCAGTTCGCCCCTTGGTGCGCCCCTCGGTGCCCCCTCAGTGCCCCGCGTGGGCGCTGTGGGTCAGGGGCTTGACGGGCACGCTCAGCTTCACTTCCTGCCGCTTCTTGTCGGCTTCCTGCACCACCAGGGTCAGGTCCACCTTCTCCCCTTCCTTCAGCTGGCGCTTCAGGTCGAACAGCATCACGTGGTAGCCGCCGCTGGCCAGGTCGACCGTCTTCCCGGCCGGCAGCTCGATGCCCTCCACGCGGCGCATGCGCATCACCTGGCCGTCCATGGCCATCTCGTGCAGCTCGGCGCGGCCGGCCGCCTCGGTGCGCACCTCGACCAGGCGCGCGGGCTTGGCCGATTGCAGTTTCATGAAGGCGCCGGTGCTCTTCTGCACCGGCACGGTGGCGCGGATCCAGGGCTCGCTCACGCTCACCTGGGCGAAAGCGGAGGCGCAGCACAGGCCGGCGGCCAGCAGGGCGATCAGTCGTTTGGTCATGATGTCCATGAAAATCGGGTGGTCCAGCGGCGATTATAGCCCTGCTGCGGGTGACTCAGTTCCCGCCGAACAGGTATTCGCGTTCCACCAGCACGGTCTCGACACCGTCGGTCAGCCAGACCTGGCCGTCCTGGATCGTGCACTGCAGCTGCATCGAGCGCTTGGCCAGCTTTTCGAGCTGGGCGCTGGTCTCGGCGGGAATGTTCACGATGGTGACGTTCCTGGCGCGGTCGATCTTGTTGGCCAGGCCCTTGAACCAGATGTTGCTGGTGGCGCTGTAGCTGTACACGAACACCCGCTCGGCGCGGCTGCTGGCCTTCATGATGCGTTTCTCGTCCGGCTGGCCGATGTCGATCCAGAGGTCGATCGCGCCGGTCAGGTCCTTCTGCCAGAGTTCAGGCTCGTCGACGTCGAACAGGCCCTTGGTGAAGCCGAGCGCCGGATCGGCGTGCAGGGCGAAGGCGAGCACGCGGATCATCACGCGCTCGTCGGTTTCGGACGGATGCCGCGCGATGGTCAGGCCGTGGTCGCCGTAATAGTGGCGGTCCATGTCGGCGATCGACAGGTCGGCCTTGTAGATGGTCGCTTTGAGAGCCATGGGAGTGGGAGGTTGCGGAAACCCGCTATTGTCGCATGGGCTGCGCCCGAGCGGCGAGTCGCGGTATAGTTTCGCTGACAATCACCCCACCATGACAACGGAGACCCCATGACCAACGCCTTCCCGCCCAACCAGCAGTTCCGTCTCGCCGCCCGTCCCTCCGGCCTGCCGCGCCGCGAAGACTGGCAGTTCCACGAGGAGGCCGTGGCCGAGCCCGGAGAAGGCGGCATCGTGGTCAAGGTGCTCTACCTCTCGCTCGACCCGGCCATGCGCGGCTGGATGAACGAGGGCAAATCCTATATCCGTCCGGTCGCCATCGGCGAAGTCATGCGCGCCGGCGGCCTGGGCGTGGTGATCGCCTCGCGCTCGCCGCGCTTCGCGGTCGGCGACTACGTCACCGGCGGCACCGGCGTGCAGCGCTACTGGTCCGGCCAGGCCGACGACAAGACCGCGGGCTTCATCCGGATCGATCCGCGCCTTGGCAATGTCACCGCCTGGCTCAACGCCCTCGGCATGCCCGGCATGACGGCCTGGTTCGGCCTGAAGGAGGTCGGACAGGCCAAGGCCGGCGACACCGTGGTGGTGTCGGGCGCCGCCGGCGCGGTCGGCATGACGGTGGGCCAGCTGGCCAAGGCCATGGGCTGCCGCGTGGTCGGCATCGCGGGCGGCCAGGACAAGTGCCGCTTCGTGGTCGAGCAGCTCGGCTTCGACGCCTGCATCGACTACAAGGCGGGGCCGGTGCATGCCGCGCTCAAGGAGCACTGCCCGCAGGGCGTCGACGTCTACTTCGACAACGTCGGCGGCGACATCCTGGACGCCGTGCTGGCCCGCATCAACATGAAGGCGCGCATCGTGATCTGCGGCGCGATCTCGCAGTACAACGCCACCGACAAGGTCAAGGGGCCGGCCAACTACCTGTCGCTGCTGGTGAACCGCGCGCGCATGGAGGGCATGGTGGTGTTCGACTACGCCCCGCGCTATGCCGAGGCGGCGCAGCAGATGGCGCAGATGCTCATGGAGGGCAAGCTCAAGAGCGTGGAGTACGTGGTCGATGGTTTCGAGACCTTCCCGGAAAGCCTGAACCTGCTGTTCGAGGGCCGCAACCTCGGCAAGCTGGTGCTCAAGGTGGCCGACGCCTGAAGGGCGCGCTCCAGAACTTTGGTCCCGGCCCCGGGTCTTACGGGGGCCGGCAAGGGCCGGTTTTCGATGGAGCGCGCATGTTCCCCTTTTCCACATTCACCCCGGGGTCGGCTTCCGGTCCCGGTCCCGGTATCGGTATCGGTATCGGCTTCGGCGTCGGCCAGCCCCATCCCGCCCTGCTCGCGCAACTCGAGGCGCAGGCCGGGTTCATGGCCCAGCTCTCGCAGCGCGGCTGCGACCTGGCCGGCCGCCTCGGCCTGCTGCACCTGCAGCTGGCGCGCCAGGCCATCACCGACGCGCTCGACACCGCGCAGGCGCTGGCCGCCTGCCCCGACCCCTACCAGCTCGCCCCCACCGCCCTGAGCCGCCTGCAGCCGGCCGGCGAGCGCCTGCGCGACTACCAGCACCAGCTGCTGGTCCTGCTGTCCGAGATCCAGAACCAGTTCCAGGCCCAGCTCGCCCGGCCGGCCACCGGGCTGCTGCAGCCGCCAGGCCCGGCCGGCGCGCCCCACTGAAGCGCCGAAGGCAGGCGGAACTAAGCTCCCGTCCTTCTCTCTAAACGCACGAGCGCAGCCATTCAGCGCTCTTGGTACCGACACCGAAGCATAACGGGCACAAGGAGATCGACATGGCGACTAGCAAAGACAGCAGCAAGGGAGGGGCCGGCCAGGGCGCGGGCGGCAACGTGCAAAAGAGCGGCCAGCCGGCCAAGCGCGGCTTCGCGGCGATGGACCAGAACCAGCAGCGTGAAATCGCGAGCAAGGGCGGCCAGGCGGCCCACCAGAAGGGAACGGCGCACGAATTCGATTCCGAAGAAGCGCGCCGGGCCGGGCAGAAAGGCGGCGAGGCCGTGAGCCGCAACCGCGCCCACATGGCCGACATCGGCCGCAAGGGGGGCGAGAGCCGCCAGTCGGCCCAGCGCGCCGCCGCGGCCGCCGCCGCAGCAGCTAAGGGCAACCGCCAGGGCGAGAAGGAGGGTTAAGGCAGCACGGCGCCGCCCCTCGGCGTGGCGCGGGCGCCTCATGCGTTCGCCAGCGGGGCCGTCTGTGGTACATTGCGGCCCCTATGCACACCCTGAAATACCTGACCGCCTACCCAAAGCCCCTGCGCGCCCAGGTCAGCGGCCTGATCGAAAAACAGCAGCTCGGCAAGGTCCTGCTCGGGCGCTACCCCGAGGCCCACGGCATCCGCACCGACCGCGCGCTCTACGACTACGTCCAGGAACTCAAGACCGCCTACCTGCGCCAGGCCGAGCCCATCGCCAAGGTGGCTTTCGACAGCAAGATCCAGGTCATCCAGCACGCCCTCGGCCTGCACACCGCCATCTCGCGCGTGCAGGGCAATCGCCTCAAGGCCAAGCACGAGATCCGCATCGCCACCGTGTTCCGCGACGCCCCCCTGCCCTTCCTGCGCATGATCGCCGTGCACGAGCTGGCCCACCTGAAGGAAAAAGAGCACGACAAGGCCTTCTACAAGCTGTGCTGCTGGATGGAGCCCGCCTACCACCAGCTCGAATTCGACCTGCGCCTCTACCTGACCCATCTCGACCTCGGCGGCGAACGCCTCTGGGCCGCCTGAGCCGCTCTAGCGTGCCGTTGCCATCTCACAACAATCATTGTCAAATTCGATAATTGCCGTGCGTAAAGTTCTCGACTTGGGCGGACGCGGCAGGTAAAGTCTGACCGGACCTGCGCATGCGCGCCGTCCCTCCCGGTTTCACTCTGGCCGCCGGGGCCGCCATCCGAATCAGCATGACCCAACGACTCACACCCGGCAGGCTGCTCCCTGCCGCGCTCGGCGCCGCCTTGCTGGCCTGCGGCCTCGGCGCCCAGGCCGCCGAAGCTGGCGCCACCTGGAAACTCTCGGGCTTCGGCACGCTCGGAGCCGCGCATTCCAGCTACCGCAACGCCGATTACATCGCCTCGTCCCTCAAGCGCGACGGTCCCGGCTACAGCCGTTCCTGGAGCGCCGACGTCGACTCGCGCCTGGGCGTCCAGGTCGACGTGGCGCGCGGCCGCTGGTCCGGCGTGGTCCAGGTGGTCAGCGAGCAGCGCCTGGACGGCAGCTACCTGCCCCAGGTCGAATGGGCCAACGTCAAGTACCAGGTGACGCCCGACTTCGCGCTGCGCGCCGGCCGCATCGCGCTGCCGGTCTTCCTGGCGGCCGACTACCGCAAGGTCGGCTATACCGTGCCGTGGGTGCGCACGCCGGTCGAGGTCTACGGCGGCCAGCCCCTGAGCGGCAGCGACGGCGTCGACGCCACCCTGCGCTGGGGCCGCGGCGCGCTGCGCCACACCACCCAGGCCTTCTATGGGCACACCGATCTCGACCTGCGCAACGGCCTGCGGGTCCAGGCGGCCGCCATCGCCGGCCTCTCGCACAGCATCGAACAGGGCGCCTTCAGCGGCCGCGTCTCGGCCATCACCGGCAGCCTGACCACCGACATCGGCAAGGAACTGTTCACCGCCCTGCGCGCCTTCGGACCACGCGGCCAGGCCCTGGCCGACCGCTACGCCATCGTCGACAAGCGCCTGGTCCTGGTGAGCGCCGGCGCCAGCTACGACCCCGGGGCCTGGTTCCTCACCACCGAGGCCGGGCGCAGCCGCAACGACTCGCTGCTGGGCGAAGTCAGCGCCTTCTACATCGGCGCCGGGATGCGCTTCGGCGCCTTCACGCCCTACGTCGGCTATGCGCGGGCGCGCGCCGAGTCGCCGATCATGGATCCGGGCCTGCCGCTGGCCGGCCTGCCGCCGCGCCTCGCGGCGACGGCCGGCATGCTCAACGCCGGCCTGAACGCCTACCTGATGACGATCGCGAACCAGTCCACCCTGAGCGCCGGCCTGCGCTGGGACTTCGCGCCCGACTTCGCGCTCAAGGCCCAGGTCGAGCGCGTGCGCCCCCAGGACGGCAGCCGCGGCTCCTTCACCAACCTGCAGCCGGGCTGGCGTTCCGGCCAGACGGCCCACGTGACCAGCGTGGCGCTGGACTTCGTCTTCTGAGGCCCGCATGCCGCACCGTATCCTGAACCTGCTCGGCGCTTCCCTGCTGGCCCTCGGCGCCGCCGCCGACGCCTCGGCCCAACTGGTGGTCATCGTCTCAGCGCGCAATCCGGCGCCGGTCCTGAACAGCGAGCAGATCGCCGCCATCTTCCTCGGCCAGTCGGCGCGCTTTCCCGACGGCCTCGAGGCGGTCGCCCTCGACCAGCGCCTCGGCTCGCAGGAGCGCAACCAGTTCTACCAGCAGTTGGCGGGCAAGACCCCGGCCCTGCTCAAGGCCCACTGGTCGAAGATGGTCTTCACCGGCCGCGGCCAGCCGCCGCGCGAAGCCGCCGACAGCGCGGCCGTGCGCCGCATGGTGGCCGACAACCCGTCGATGATCGGCTACATCGACCGCGATGCGCTGGACGCGAGCGTGCGTCCGGTGCTGGTGCTGCGCTGACATGACGAGCCTGGCCACCCCGGTCCTGGCTTCCGGCGTCCCGGCGCGGCGCCGCCGCGCGCTCTCGCGCTGGCTCGGCCTGGGCCTGGAAACCTATGTGTCCCTGCCGCTGTTCGCCCTGCTCCTGATCGTCGCCGCCTGGTTCGCCGTGCTGCAGGTGATCGAGGCCGAGCGCGCCGCCGCCCGCGACGCCGCGCTGGACGCCACGCGCGAGCTGGTCGACACCTACGAAGCCCAGATGGCGCGCAGCCTGAGCGGCATCGACCAGACCCTGCGGGTGCTGAAGTACGCGGTCGAGCTGAACGGCCCCACCCGCGCCTTGCCGGCCCTGCAGGGCCAGGGCCTGCTGCCGCATGGCCTGGTGTTCCAGGTCGCGATCAGCGACGCCGAGGGCCGGGTGGTGGCCAGCAACCCGAGGCTGGGCGCGCGCGACCTCTCGTCCACGCCCTGGTTCGCCTGGCACCGCGAAGCCGACCGCGGCACGCCCTACGTCGGCCAGACCAGCCTGAACGAGCAGGGCGAACCGCACCTGCACTTCTCGCGCCGCATCAACGACGGCGCCGGCCGCTTCGCCGGCGTGGCCGTGGTGGCGGTCGATCCGGCCTATTTCACCAGTTCCTACGAACGCTCGCGCCAGGGCGAGCGCGGCCTGCTCGGGCTGGCCGGCCTGGACGGCGTGGCGCGCGCCCTGCGCGTGGGCGAGCAGGTGAGCTGGGGCCAGCGCATCGATCCCGGGGCCGCCGAGGCGGTGGTGCTGCGCACCATCGGCGCCGACAGCGAAGCGCGCTACACCGGCACGCGGGCCCTGAACGGCTTTCCGCTGGTGGCCCTGGTCGGCCTGTCGCAGTGCGAGCAGATGAACGGCTTCGAGCAGCAGCGCCGCGCCTGGCTCCTGGGCGCCAGCGCCGCCACCGCCCTGCTGGTGGGCGTGGTGAGCCTGGTGAGCGCCTGGTCCTGGCAGCTGGCCAAGGCGCGCCGCCGCGAACGGCGCGCCCAGCAGACCTATGCCGCCGCCTCCGAGGCCAGCCTGGACGCCTTCTTCGTGCTGCGCAGCCTGCGCGGGCCGGACGGCGCCGTGCTCGACTTCCTGATCGAGACCGCCAACAGCCGCGCCGAGCAGCTGACCGGCCTGTCGAAGGAACAGATGGCCGGCAAGCAGATGTCGGTGATCCTGCCGGCGCCGCTCGGCGCCAGCATCTTCGAGGACCTGGCCGCGGTGGCCCGGGACGGCGTGCCGCGCGAAGCCGAGTGGCTGGCGCACGCGCTACCGGTGCCGGACCGCTGGCTGCACCGCCAGGTGGTGCCGGTCGAAGGCGGAGTGGTGGCGATCATGCGCGACATCACCGAGCGCAAGCTCACCGAGCAGCGCATCCGCCACCTGGCCCACCACGACGACCTCACCGGCCTGCCCAACCGCAGCCTGCTGCGCGACCGCCTCGGCCAGGCCATCCGCGACGCCGAGCGCAAGGGCGGCGCGGTGGGCCTGGCCTTCATCGACCTGGACGGCTTCAAGCTGGTCAACGACGGCCTGGGCCACAACGCCGGCGACGAGCTGCTCAAGGTGGTGGGCGCGCGCATGGGAAGCTGCCTGCGCCGCACCGACACCCTGGCGCGCTTCGGCGGCGACGAATTCGTGATCCTGCTGCCCGACCTGTCGGGCGATCCGATGGCGATCACCCCGCTGCTGGAGCGGGTGCGCCAGGCGGTCACCGAGCCGGTGCTGGTCGAGGGCCAGGAAGTCCAGGTCAGCTCCAGCATCGGGGTGGCCTTCTATCCGCGCGACGGGGCCGACACCAACACCCTGATGATGAACGCAGACGCCGCGATGTACCGCGCCAAGGAACTGGGCAACAACAACGTCCAGTTCTACGCCAGCGAGATGAACGCCAGCGTCGAGGAAAAGCTGGTGCTGCTGGAAGGCCTGCGCGCGGCGCTCGACACCTGCGTCGACGGCTATCCCGGCCCCTGCCAGTTCGAGCTGCTCTACCAGCCCAAGGTCGACCTGAGGAACGGCCGCCTGTTCGGGGTCGAAGCGCTGATCCGCTGGCACCATCCGGAGCATGGCATGGTGTCGCCGCTACGCTTCATCAGTCTGGCCGAGGAAAGCGGCCTGATCGTCCCGATCGGCGAATGGGTGCTGCGCACCGCCTGCCGCCAGGCCCAGGCCTGGCGCGCGGCCGGGCTGCCCCCGCTCAGCGTGTCCGTGAACGTGTCGGCGCGCCAGTTCGAGGAAAAGCGCCTGGTCGAGCGCATCGAGGGCGCGCTGCGCGACAGCGGCCTTCCGCCCGCCGCGCTCGAAGTCGAGGTCACGGAAAGCTCGATCATGCGCGACCTCGCGCGCTCGGTCGACAAGATGCGCGAGCTGGAAGCCATGGGCGTGTCGCTGTCGATCGACGACTTCGGCACCGGCTACTCGAGCCTGTCGGCGCTCAAGTCCTTCCCGATCAGCCGCCTCAAGATCGACAAGTCCTTCGTGCGCGACCTGGCGGAGAGCCCGGACGACCAGGCGATCGCGATGGCCGTGATCTCGCTCGGCCACAAGCTCGACCTGCGGGTGATCGCCGAAGGCGTCGAGACCGAGCAGCAGCGTGAATTCCTGCGCGCCAACGACTGCGACGAGATGCAGGGCTATCTGTTCAGCCGCCCGGTCCAGGCCGGGCACATCGCCGCCATGCTGGCGCAGGCCTCGAGCGTGGGCGGCGCTTGAGGGTCCTGGCCTTCCTCCTGCGCCTGCTGGCCGGCTCCGAACGGAGCCTGCGCCGGATGCTGCAGTATTGGGCGGCCACGGCGGTGCTCTACCTGGTCTGCATCGCCCTGCTGCTGGTGCAGGTGGAATCCGGCATCAGCGAACCGGCCGGCGCCTTCTGGCTGACGGTCTTCGGCGGCAGCGGCGCCCTGCTCTTCTACCTCCTGATCCGGCTCAGCCCGCGCCTGCGCATCTCGACCGACCAGCTGGCGGTGTCGCAGGCCGCCTTCTCCCTGGTGTGCGCGGCCTGGGCCTACGCGGTGTCGGGCCCCCTGCGCGCCGCGATGCTGAGCATGACGGTGGTGATCATCGCCTTCTGCATGTTCGCCGCGCGCCCGCGCCAGACCCTGGCGCTGGCCGCCGGCGCGATCGCCTGCATGGGCGCCACCATGTGGTGGCTGGCGACCCACGACCCGCTGCACTTCCCTCCGCTGACCGAGGCGATCACCTTCGGCTACCTGTCGGGGGCCCTGCTCTCGATCGCGATACTGACGGTCGAGATGAGCAAGCTGCGCGCCTACCTCCAGCACAAGAAGCGCGAACTGACCGAGGCGCTCGAGACCATCCGGGTGCTGGCCTCGGTGGACGAGCTGACCGCGCTGGTCAACCGGCGCCGCATGAACGAGGTGCTGGAGGAAGAGCAGAGGCGCCAGCCCCAGGGCGCCGGGACCTGCGTGGCGCTGCTCGACATCGATTTCTTCAAGCAGGTCAACGACCGCCACGGACACGCGGCCGGCGACGCGGTGCTGCGCCATTTCGCCGCCACCGCGCGCGCGGCGCTGCGCGAGCAGGACGTGCTGGCGCGCTGGGGCGGGGAGGAATTCCTGCTGCTGTTGCCGGACACCCGGCCGGCGGACGCGCGCCTGGTGCTGGAGCGGATGGCGGCCCGGGTGCATGCGATGCGGGTGCCGGGGCTGGAAGAGCGCCGCATCAGCTTCTCGGCGGGACTTGCGGCGCGCGATCCGGGCGAAACCTTCGCCGACGCGATCACCCGCGCCGACAAGGCCCTGTACCGGGCCAAGGAAGCCGGCCGCGACCGGATCGAGCAGGCCTAGCGCGGCCTGCCCTGCGGCGCTTCAGCCGCGCAGGATCTCGCCTTCGAGGTCGGCCCCCGCCGCCGGCAACGCGCGCTCGCGCAGTCCGCGGATGAGGAGATCCGGATCGTCCTCGATCGCCATCAGCCCCTCGTGCTCGGGCTTGACGAAGCCCTCCTCGCACTGGTGGCGCACGAAGGCCTTGAGCCCGTCGTAGAAGCGGTTCGTGTTCAAGAGCCCGATCGGCTTGGCGTGGATGCCCAGCTGGGCCCAGGTCACCATTTCGAACAGCTCTTCCAGGGTGCCCATCCCGCCCGGCATGGCGATGAAGCCCTCGGACAGGTCGGACATCATGGCCTTGCGCTCGTGCATGTCCTTGACCACGAACAGGCGCGTCAGCCCGGCGTGGCCGACCTCGCGCTCCATGAGGGCCTTGGGGATCACGCCGGTGGCTTCGCCGCCCAGGCGCAGCACCTCGTCGGCGATCACGCCCATCAGGCCGACCTTGCCGCCGCCATAGACCAGGCCGATGTTGTGCTCGACCAGGGCGCGCGCCAGCGCGCGGGCGGCGTCGGCATACAGGGGATGGGCGCCGTGCGAGGCGCCGCAGTAGACGGCGATGGTTTTCATGGTGCGGCAGCTTACACGAATTCGGCGCCGGGGCGCGCTTCGGCGGACAGCTTCTTCAGGTATTCCTCGGACAGCTTTTCGAACAGCAGCCGGGTGTCGCCGCGCAGGTAGGGCCCGACCATCGACAGCACCTGGTAGCAGCCGCGCGCCAGCGCGTCGGCGATCGCCTGCTGCTCGCTGTACTTGCGCGGGTTGCGCACGTATTCGTAGGACAGCCAGTAGGTCGCCACCACCACCATGTTGGTGGCCATGGCGGCGATCTGCTGGTCCGAGGCTTCCAGCGAGCCTTCGCTGCGCAGGTCTTCGCACAACTGGCGCGCGACCTTGATCTTGTGCGCGAGGATGGCCTTGAAGTGCAGCTCCAGCTTGCGGTTGCGCGACAGCAGGTCGTTCAGGTCACGGTAGAAGAAGCGGTAGCGCCAGATCAGCTCGAACATCAGGTGCAGGTAGAGCCACACGTCTTCCATGTTGGAACGGCGCCCCGCCGGCACCGTCAGGATGCGCTCGATCTCCGCCTCGAACTGGACGAAGATCGAATTGACGATGTCGTCCTTGTTGCGGAAATGGTAGTACAGATTGCCCGGGGAGATGTTCATCTCCTCGGCAATGACGGTGGTCGTGATGTTCGGCTCGCCGAACTCGTTGAACAGCCTGAGCGAGAGCTCGAGGATGCGTTCGCGGGTGCGGCGCGGAGCTTTTTGTTGCATGTAAGGCGCGCGGTAAGTGACTTACCGCAAGCATATCATCGAACGGTCGTTCGTTGGATGCTAACGGTGGCCTTTCGGTCCGGCCGGCGCGTGCGCCATCAGCTCGGCCACCTGGGCCTCCAGCTCGGCCACCCGGCGCTGCAAGGCCTCGACCTCGGCCGCCGCCGGCGCCCCGATGCGCTGCAGCGCCAGGGCCACCCGCTCCTCGAACACCTGCTCCAGCTTGTTCCAGGAACTGGTCCCGCGCCGCTTGGCCCGTTCGGCCGCGCGCCCCACGGTGCCGGTCGCGTCTTCCACCTCGCGCGCATAGCGCTGCAGGGCGGTGCCGTCGCGCACCAGGCGCGAAAACGCGCTGCCGCCCTCGGCCTGGGCCTTGGCGAAGGCGCCCAGGCCGGCCTGCCAGATCTGCTGGGCGGAGGCGCGCACCGCCTGGGCCAGCGCCTCCTCGTCCTCCGGCGGTGCGAGTTTCTTGCTCATGATGTTCTCTTGCTGCGTCGATGGCCCCATTGTAGTGGCGCGCGGTAGAAATCTGCTTCTAAAGCGCGGCCCTGGGGGCCTGCCGGTCCTCGGCCCGGCGCGGCGGCGCGCCGGGGGGCACCGGGAGCGCCTGGCGGCGGCGGTCCGCCTGGCGGTAGTAGCGGGGAGAACACAGGACCCGCAGCGCCACATCGCGCGGCACGCCGGCCTGTTCCATGTAAGTGAGGGCCGGATCCAGCCCGTGACGGGCGCACACGGCGAGGCCCTGCTCCACCCGGCCGGCGGTCGAGACGTCGCTGCGCGCATCGTTTCTGCTCTGTTCGCTCATACCTTCCTCCATGCAAGCCGAGGATGCTAGCAGCGCGGCAGCTGAACTTAAAGTAGTTTCTCAAGAGCGTGTTTTACACGCTTGATTTTCGTAGCTTATTCGCAAACTTACATGTTTGGCATTGCAGGGATCCGCGAGGGATGCTCTCAAGTATTGACGGCTGGGCTCAGGCGGCGGCGCCGCTGCGCCGGCGCTGCAGGCGAAGGGCGTCCTCGACATAGCCCCGCAGCGAGGCGGTGCTGACCGGTTTCGCGTGGTGGGCGTCGACGATGCCGGCCGCGGTCGCCGCCTCGATCTCCGCCAGGTCGGTCTGGCCCGAGAGGATCAGGCGCACCGTCGACGGATGGCGGCGCGCCACCTCGGCCAGCAGCGCGGTGCCGGTCATGCCCGGCATGGCCTGGTCGGCCAATACCACGGCGACCGGCTCGCGCTCGAGCACGGCCAGCGCTTCGGCGCCGGAGGCGGCGCTGAGCACCCGGTAGTCCTGGCCGGCCAGCATGTCGGCCAGCACGCCCAGCATGAAGCCGTCGTCGTCCACCAGCAGCACGCCGGGCGCCACCGCCGCCTGCGCGGCCGGCAGGAAGGCTTCGAGTTCGGCGACGAAGCTCTCGGGTTCGATCGGCTTGCTGATGTAGCCGTCGAAGCCGGCCGCCAGCACCTGCTCGCGGTCGCCCGCCATGGCCAGCGCGGTCACGGCCAGCACCGGCATCTGGGCGAGCTCGGGCTCGGCGCGCAGCGCGGACAGGACCGCGAAGCCGTTCATGCCCGGCAGGTTGACGTCGCAGGCGACCAGGTCGGGCCGCTCGCTGCGCGCGACGGCGACCCCGCGCGCGCCGTCGGGGGCGGTCAGCGGCGTGTGACCATAGGCGCTGAGCAGGAAGGACATCAGTTCTATGTTGGCTGGGTTGTCTTCGATGATGAGGATGCGGGCCAAGGGACGCTCCAGTTTTCGCACTGGTGTCACTGTACCATGGGCCAGCCTCAGCGCGAGACCCCCACGCCCTCGCGGACCGGGGCGCAACGCCCGATCTCGTCCATGACGGCGTCCAGCACGCGCGGGTTGCGGCCGAGCGCCACGTGGCCCACCCCGCCGAAGGCGAGGTTGCGCGCGCCCGCCAGTTCGCTCGAGGTCTGGGGCGAGACGATGTTGTCGTGGTGGGTGTAGATCGAGGTGATGAGGGCGCGGCTGGCCGGCGTCTCGCTGGCGCCGAGCGCCCGCAGCCAGTCGCCATCGCGCCGCATCTGCCGGGCGTTGGCGCCGATGCCGAGCGCCGCCAGCCCGGTGCCCGCATGCGGGCTGCCGAGCGTGATCAGGCGCGCCAGCCGCGCCGTGCCGTAGGCGCGCATCCAGGCCCGCCCCACCAGCCCGCCCATGCTGTGGCCGACCAGGATCACCTTCCCCGCCCCGCTGGCGCAGCGCAGCGCCTCGACCGCCTCCTCGACCTGGCGCGCGAAGCCGTCGATGTCGCCGGTGATCGGCTCCATGTCCAGGGTGGCGTGGCTGATGCGGGCCGCTTCCAGGCGCGGCAGCAGGCGCCGCCAGTAGCCGCTGTTGCAGCCGTAGCCGTGCAGCAGCAGCACCGGCGGCAGCATGCATTCCGGGTAGATGCGGGTGCGCGCCACGCCGCGCACGCCATGCCAGGACGAGTACATCATGCTGGCGGCGAACTCTTCAAGGAACAGGCGCAGGCTGGCCAGCGGGCGCAGGCGGAATTCCTCGGGCGTCGGGCTGGCGCAGCGCGCCGCCATGCGGAAATTGTTGGCGTTGATGGCGGCGCGCACCAGCACCACGCTGCCCAGGCCGGCGGCCAGCGCGGTCCAGCGGCTGGCCTCCAGCCAGTAGAGCACGGCCAGGCCGATGCCGAGCGCGCCCAGGGCCTGCAGGGCCAGCACCAGCTCCAGCATGGCGCGCGCGCTCAAGGGCTTCATGCCAGCGCGACGGCCGGGCGGCCGCTGAGGGTGGCGGCCAGGCCGCTCGCCAGGAGCGCGCTCAGACCGTAGATCGAGAGCTGGGGATTGGCGCCGATCGAGGTCGGGAACAGCGAGCCGTCGTGCACCGACAGGTTGTCCAGGCCGCGATAGCGCCCCAGCGGATCGGTCACGCCCAGCCGCTCGTCGCCGGACATCGCGCAGCCGCCCATTACGTGGGCCGAGGCCACCCGGGTCTGGTGCAGGCGCTGCGGCAGGGCCGCGATCTCGCGCCTGGCCTCCTGCCAGCTGGCATAGGCCCGCGCGCCCTCGTGGACCGGATGGACGGCGCGCGCGCCGGCCGCGAACTGGATTTCGGCCATGCTCAGCAGGCCGCGCCGCGCGCCCTCCCAGAACACTTCGCCCAGCGGGTAGTCGAGCTCCGGGCTGCCGTCCGCGCGCAGGCCCACGCTGCCGCCCGCCGACTCGGCATGGAAGCCGTCGCGCAGCAGCGCCAGCATGCCGTTCATGTGCGGGTACTCGCGCATCAGGGCCGCATGGGCCGGGCCGAAGCCGCTGACCACCGTGGCCAGCAGCACCGGATGCATGGGCGGGGCTTCCAGCTTGTAGCCGAGCGGGCCGTCGATCGGGGCGGCGTGCAGGAAGTGGTCCGAATACACGCTTTGCGGCGCGCCGGCCCAGGGCTCGACGCGCTGGGGGAAGAAGGCGGCCGAGATCACGCTCGGGTGCAGGAAGGTGCGCTTGCCCAGCATCCCGCTGGGGTCGGGCGCGCTCGAGCGCAGCAGCAGCGCCGGCGAATTGATGGCGCCGCCCGCCACCACGTAGTGTCGCGCGCGCAGGCGCAGCGCGCGTCCGCTCGGGCGCAGGCCGTCGGCCGCCAGGGCATGGCACAGCAGTTCTTCGACGTGGTCGCCGCGGATCAGGAAGTTCTGCGCCCTGGCCCGGGTGACCAGGGTCGCGCCATGGTCGAGGGCGGCCGGGATGGTGGTCACCAGCATCGACTGCTTGGCGTTGGTCGGGCAGCCCATGCCGCAGTAGCCGAGGTTCCAGCACCCCTTCACGTTGCGGCGGATGAAGCCGACCGGGATGCCGAGCTGCTGGGCACCGCGGCGCAGGATATCGTTGTTCTCGTTGGGCGCGGCCTGCCAGTCGCCGATCTGGAGGCGCCGCTCGACCATCTCGAACCAGGGCGCGAGCGCCTCCGGGCTGGCCTCGGGCAGGGCGTAGTGGCGGCGCCACCAGGCCAGGGTCTCGGGCGGGGTGCGGAAGCTCGAGGTCCAGTTGACCGTGGTCGAGCCGCCCACGGTGCGGCCCTGCAGGATGGTGATGCCCTTGTCGCGGGTCTTGCGCGCCGCCGATTCCTGGTACAGCGCCGGATAGGCCTCGGCCTCGCGCATGCCGAAGTCGCGCGAGGACTTCAGGCCGCCCTCTTCCACCACGATCACCGACAGGCCCGAGCGGGCCAGGATCTCGGCGCTGATGCCGCCGCCCGCGCCGCTGCCGACGATGACGACGTCGGCATGCATGGTCCGGTCCTCAATCAGGCGCGCGGCGTCGACCACGGTCCAGCCGCGCGCCAGGCCGGCCTGGATGGGGTCGGGGATGAATTCTTCCTTCTTCAAGCCAGCTCCTTCATCGGTCCGGGATAGCCGATCGTCTCCCAGCTGGCCGGCTGGGCGTACCAGGCGGCCATCGCCAGCGCATGCAGGCCCTGGTAGGCGCCGCGCAGCAGGCCGAGGCGGTGGCTGCGCCAGTCCTGCAGGAAGGCGGCGACCTGGGCCGGTTCGGCCCGCTCCCAGCCGCCGCTCACGCCGGTCAGCAGGCGGCGCGCGGGGGCCAGGGCGAGCAGGCCGAACAGGTCCTGGATTTCCTTCTGGGTGGCGGGCGGCAGGCCGAGGATGGCCTGGTGCACGCCGTCGATGGTGGCGGCCAGCGCCTGGGTGCGCCTTGCCGGCTCGGCCGGCAGCGCGCCGGCCAGCAGCGCCGCCGCGATCGCGTCCAGCGCGGCGCGCGCCTCGCCGTCGAGCACGAAGCGGTGCGGCGCGGCCGGATGGGTGGCGCGGTACCAGGCGCCCCCGCCAGCAAGCAGGACGGCGCCCAGGCCGCCCACCTTCAGGAAAGTCCTGCGTGATGTCCCCATGGTCAACCTTTTGTGTTTTTTTCTTAGTGTACGCGAAAGGAATTCACCCAAACGGCCCGCGACTAGAGGGCAGCGTCTAGCCGCGGCGCGACGCTTCGGCCCACGCCGAAGCATGGCCCGGCACGGGGCGGATAGCATGCGGGGCATGGAACTCATCCACTACCTCCAGCACCATTTCCTCACCCGCGAGCAGTTGCTGCGCGCCGCGGGCATCGAAGGCGCCCGGCTCGACGCCCTGCAGCAGGCCGGGAGCGCGCCGCGCCCGTCCTACCGGCTGCGGCTGCGGATAGCCTGCGAATCCTTCTTCGGCCCGCACGGGGAGGAGCACGGCATCGACTACTACGCGCGCGGCTATGCGCAATGGATCGCCGCGCTGCCGACGACGGGCGAACCCTTCGGCCTGTTCGCCGGGCGCTACCGCGCTGCCCTCGGCGCGCTGCCCCTTGCGACGGACGCCGGGCTCGGGCAGGAAGCGCATCTGCGCGAGGAATGGCGCCACTTCCTGGAGGGGACCTACGGGCTGTGCACCCGCTCCGGCCTGCCGGAGGACATCGCGGCCAAGGAGGCCGCCGTGCGCGCCATCGGCGCGCTGACGGCGGCCGAGCCGGTCGACCTGGCGCGCCTGCGTGTGGCGGTCGACCTGCTCGACCGCGCCAGCAGCCCGTTCGCGCCGCACGAACGCGCGCGCAGCTCGCGCCGGCGGCTGGTCGACGATCTCAGGGCGCGTTACGGATTGTGATGCGGGCAGGCCTGCCGTGTGCAAAGAATATTTGCACGCCACGCCCGCGGTGCAAATTTTCTATGCCTGATCTTTCGGCGGCGCATGCTTGATGATTTCGCGCGCAATGCCGCGCAGGATGTTGACCTCTTCCGTCTCGAGCTGGGTGCGGGAAAACAGGCGCTTCAGGCGCGGCATCAGCTTCTTCGGATTGTTCGCGTTCAGGAAGCCCAGCGCCACCAGCGCCTCTTCCAGGTGGGCGTACATGCCCTCGATCTGGGCCAGGCTGGCCGCGTCGCCCTGGAAGCCGACGCCGCGCGGATCGACCCCGTCGCCGACCGCCGCCAGGCGCGCCTCGTAGGCCAGCACCTGGGCCGCCTGCGACAGGTTGAGCGAGGAATACGCGGGGTTGGCGGGAATATTAATCAAGACATTGCACTGCTCGACGATCCCGTTCGGCAGCCCCACCCGCTCGTTGCCCAGCACCAGGGCCGGCCGCAGCTCGGGCTGGCCGGCCGCATGCGCCGAGAAGGCGCGCGGCGTCCACACCGGCGGCGAGTATTCGCGCAAACGGGCCGAGACCGCCGCCGCGAAGTTGCAGCCCTCCAGGGCCTCGCCGATGCTGCCGACGATGCGCGCCGACGCCAGCACGTCGCCGGCGCCGCTGGCGAAGGCCACCGCTTCCGCGTCCCCGAGCGGGTTGTCGCACTTGGGCGAGACCAGCACCAGGTCGGAAAAACCCATGGTTTTCATGGCCCGGGCCACCGAGCCCACGTTGCCGGCGCGGCTGGTTTCGACCAGCACGAAGCGCAGCCGGCCGAAAAGAGAAGTGTCGGTTTGGTTCTGGTTCATTTACAATAGCGCTATCGCGCGGTGTGCGGACGGTTCAAGGACGGGTGAAAAGCTCGCGATTGTAACGGGTTCGGCACCGCTTTGCTCTTTCTTACTCTCATAGCTGACCGTTCACAGCGCCCGCGTGCGTTCGTGGGCCGTTCGCGTTTTTTCACGGAAAGCCTCATGCACCCAATGCTCAATACGGCCGTCAAGGCCGCTCGCCGCGCCGCCACCGTCATCAACCGCGCGTCCTTCGACATCGACCGCATCACCGTATCTGAAAAGCAACACAACGATTTCGTCACCGACGTCGACCAGGCGGCGGAACAGGCGATCGTGGAAACCCTGCTCAAGGCCTATCCGGATCACGCGATCCTGGCCGAGGAATCGGGCGCATCGAGCAACCTGAACGACGAGAGTGAGCATGTGTGGATCATCGACCCGATCGATGGCACCACCAACTTCCTGCACGGCTACCCCAACTACTGCATCTCGATCGCCCTGCAACAGCGCGGCGTGATCACCCAGGCCCTGGTCTACGACCCGGTGCGCAACGACCTGTTCACCGCCACCAAGGGCGCCGGCGCCTACCTGAACGACAAGCGCATCCGCGTGCGCAGCACCGAGCGCGTCGGCCGCGCCCTGCTGTCCTCGGGCCACGGCCCCGATCCGCGCGCGCTGGCCGAATACCTGCGCATGTACGAAGTGGTCGCCTCGCGCAGCCACGGCGTGCGCAGCGGCGGCTCGGCCGCCCTGGAACTGGCCAACGTGGCCGCCGGCCGCATCGACGGCTTCTTCGAGAAGGGCCTGAAGGTCTGGGACATCGCCGCCGGTGCGCTGCTGGTGACCGAGGCGGGCGGCATCGTCGGCGAGTTCAGCGGCGAGTCGGACTACCTGCACAAGGGCGACGTGATCGCCGCCGGCCCCAAAGTGTTCGGCGCGCTCGTCCCTCTCCTGTCGCCTTTCGCGTAATCGCGTAGAATACCCACCGTGCTTCCGGGCGCGCAGGTCCAAGAGTCTGCGTGGCAGAAAATTTCCTTCTGCCGCACAGGCTCCTAGCCTGCGGCGCTTCGCGTCCACCGGCCGGAAAGGCCGTCTCTTACCAAAGAAACTTTCCAGAGTGAAACTTTTTTCACTATAATCCCGGTTAGCCGCTGAAAAGCGCTAGCGTCCGGGCGGATGCGCTCATCCCGCGCCTGCCTACCTGACCAATCGATTTCCCGGCCTGCGCCTTCGTGGCGGCGGGCTGCACTTGACTGAAAATTTATGTCTTTTTCTACACTTGGCCTGTCCGAAGCCATCGTGCGCGCGGTTGCTGAACAAGGTTACACCGCGCCGACCCCGATCCAGGCCCAGGCCATCCCCGCCGTGCTGAACGGTGGCGACCTGCTTGCGGGGGCCCAGACCGGCACCGGCAAGACCGCCGGTTTCACCCTGCCCATCCTGCACCGCCTGTCGACCGACAAGATCGGCGCGGCCCAGCGCAACAAGACCACGCCGCGCGTCATCCGCGCCCTGGTCCTGACCCCGACCCGCGAACTCGCGGCCCAGGTCGAGGAAAGCGTGCGCGTCTACGGCAAGTACACCAACCTGAATTCCGCCGTGATCTTCGGCGGAGTCGGCATCAACCCGCAGATCAAGCTGCTCAAGCACGGTGTCGACATCCTGGTCGCCACCCCGGGCCGCCTGCTCGACCACGCGTCCCAGGGCACCGTCGACCTGAGCAAGATCGAGATCCTGGTGCTGGACGAAGCCGACCGCATGCTCGACATGGGCTTCATCCACGACATCCGCAAGGTCCTGGCCCTGCTGCCGCCGAAGCGCCAGAACCTGCTGTTCTCGGCCACCTTCTCGGACGACATCAAGGCCCTGGCCGACCGCCTGCTGGACAACCCGGCCTCGATCGAGGTCGCGCGCCGCAATTCGACGGTCGAGGTGATCGCCCAGAAGATCCACCCGGTCGACCGCGACAAGAAGCACCCGATGCTCTCGCACCTGATCAAGTCGAACAACTGGCACCAGGTGCTGGTGTTCACCCGCACCAAGCACGGCGCCAACAAGCTGGTCGAACAGCTGGGCAAGGACGGCATCGGCGCGATGGCGATCCACGGCAACAAGAGCCAGTCGGCGCGCACCAAGGCCCTGGCCGAGTTCAAGGACGGCAGCCTGCAGGTGCTGGTCGCGACCGACATCGCGGCGCGCGGCATCGACATCGACCAGCTGCCCCACGTGGTCAACTACGACCTGCCGAACGTGCCGGAAGACTACGTGCACCGTATCGGCCGCACCGGCCGCGCCGGCGCCAGCGGCGAAGCGGTCTCGCTGGTGTGCGTGGACGAGCACCAGATGCTGAAGGACATCGAGAAGCTGATCAAGCAGACCCTGCCGCGCCAGGTGATCCCGGGCTTCGAGCCGGACCCGAGCGCCAAGCCGCAGCCGATCCAGCTGCGCAGCGGCGCCCCGGGCCACCCGAACCGTGGCCGTCCGGGCGGCAACCGCGGCGCCGGCAACGGTGGCGGCGGCAAGCCGCGCGCGCCGGGCGCGCCGGGCGCCGGCAGCGGCGCCAAGCGCAACGGTCCGCGTCCGCCGCAGGCCGCGCGTCCCGCACGCGAGCGCTGATCGCCCTCCCCGGCCTGGTCGGGCGCATGCGCGCCCAGCCAGGCCGGCGCATCGGCGGCAATTCGGCTAGGATAGGGGTCCGATCAGGTTCGCCATCGCCATGCCCCGTTTCGCCGCCAACCTCAGCATGCTGTTCACCGAGGCTCCCTTCCTCGAACGCTTCGCCCTGGCCAAAGCAGCCGGTTTCGAGGCGGTCGAATGCATGTTCCCCTACGGCGTCGAAGCCGACAGCATCCTGCAGCGCCTGGAACGCCACGATCTCGCCATGGTCCTGCACAACCTGCCGGCCGGCGACTGGGCGGCGGGGGACCGCGGCCTGGCCTGCGACCCGCGCCGCATGCAGGAATTCCAGGACGGCGTCGCCCTGGCCCTCGACTACGCCCTGGAACTGAAGGTGCCACGCCTGCACTGCCTGGCCGGCCTCCTGCCCCACGGGCTGGCGCCGGAGCGCGCCTACGCCACCTATGTCGAGAACCTGCGCTTCGCCGCGGCCGCCTGCCGCGCGCACGGCATCGAGTTGCTGATCGAGCCGATCAACGACCGCGACGTGCCGCGCTACTTCCTCACCGGCACCCGGCAGGCGCGCGCGGTGATCGAGGAATGCGGCGCGCCCAACCTCTTCCTGCAATACGACATCTACCACATGCAGCGCATGGAAGGCGACCTGGCCGCGACCCTGCGCGCCTGCCTGAACCTGATCCGCCACATCCAGCTGGCCGACGTGCCCGGCCGGCACCAGCCGGGCACGGGCGAGATCAATTTCCCCTTCCTGTTCCGCCTGCTCGACGAGCTCGGCTATGAGGGCTGGGTCGGCTGCGAATACCTGCCGCAGGGCGACACCCTGGACTCGCTCGCCTGGCTGGACGCCTACCGCGCGGGCGGCTAGCCTGCCGCGCAGACTCCTGGACAGGCTGGCGCCGATCGGGCAAGATCGCTGCTCATCGTCCAGCGAGGAACCGCCATGATCCAGGGTCTGCGTACCGTCGTCTATCCCGTCACCAATTTGCCGGAAGCCGGCGCCTGGTATGCCAAGGTGGTCGGCAAGCCGCCCTACTTCGACCAGGCCTTCTATATCGGCTTCGAGGTCGGCGGCTTCGAGCTGGGCCTGGTGCCCGACGGCCAGCCGGGCGCGGCCGGCGGCACCGCCTACTGGGGCACGGCCGACATCGAGGCCGAGCTGGCGCGCCTGGTCCAACTGGGCGCCAGCGTGCACGAAGCGGTGCAGGACGTCGGCGACGGCATCCGCGTGGCCACGGTGCGCGACCCCTACGGCAACCTGTTCGGCATCATCCAGAACCCGCACTTCGACCTATCCAAGCTTGGATAATTGACGATCAGCAAGGCCGGCATCTGTCCGGTTTGAAACAATAGCGAGGTTCAGGCCGCCACGCCACGCGGCCGGGAGGACCTCCGATGCTGCAACGTCTCGCCTTCCACCTGCTCCTGCTGGCCGGCATGCTGCTGGCCGGCTGCGCCACCCAAGGCCCCGTCAGCCTGGTCGAGGTGCGCGAGTTCGCCGACGCCTCGGCCCGCCTGGGCGGCTACGGCGAGCTGTCGCGGCGCTACCGCGACACCTTCGAGCGCGAACAGCCTTATCTGTCGCCGCCAGCGGAAAAGCTGGCGCGCGAGAACGACGCCAAGCGCCGCGCCGTCTACGACGACTTCGTCGCGATCCAGAAGACCGTGGTGCTCTACATGCAGACCCTGAGCCTGCTGGCCGGGGACAGCCGCTACGACTTGTCCGAGCGCATCGACGATCTGGGCAATGGCTTGAAGGCGAATGCCGATTCCGGCCTGCAGCAGCGCCACATCGCCGCCTATACCGGCATGACGCGCCTGCTGACAAGGGTGATCGCCTCGGGCTACCAGAACCGCAGCGTGGAAACCATGGTGCGCGACGGCGACGTCCACGTGCAGGTCCTGCTGGAAGCCATGATCTCGCTCACGCGGCTCTACTACAAGACCAACGAAAATGAGAAGAAGACGGTGCTCGGCATCTTCGACGTCGAGATTCCCTTCTCGACGCGCAGCGCCGACCGCATGCTGGTGACCCTGGCCAAGGTCCATTACCTGAACAAGTCGACCGAATACAAGCTGGTCGACCGGCGCTACGAGCTGGCGCTGCAGGGCCTGACCAAGGTCGCGCTGGGGCACCAGAAGATGCGCGAGAACCTCAACAAGCTCGGCAGCGACGAAGTGCGGCGCCTGCTGGGCAACTACGGCCGCGACCTGCGCAGCATCCGCGACAATCTCTCCGACTGAGGAGGCACGACCATGGCGAGCACTCCCCCCTCCCCGCCGGCCCCAGCTAGCGCGCCGGAAGGCTCCGGCCTGTCCAGCATCGGGCAGGTCATCGAGCTGGCCGACCAGCTCTCGTCCTGCGCCGACCAGCTGCACGAACGCATCATGAAGGAAATCCGCGGCTATGGCGGACGGGCGGTGCCCGAGAAGGTGCAGAACACTTTGCGCCGGCTGCTCGAGGACGAAGTCCTGCTGCGCCAGCGCGCCAACGGCCTGTATGCCGACGCCGCCACGGTGGTCGTGCAGGGCCTGGGCAAGCCCCAGAGCCAGCTGATGGCGCTCACCGTCGACGCCGCCGAGAAGATCCGCAAGATCGGCCTGATCGGCGAAGTGACCAGCCTGGTGGCCGGCCTGCTCGCCTTCGCCGGCGCGGTCACGACCGGCCAGCCGGCGCCCATCCTGCTGGCGCTGGACAAGATCCGCAAGCAAATCAAACTGGTGGAAGCCTATGCGCCGGCGAAGCCGCCGGCCGATCCGCCGGCGGCGGCCACCTGAGCCGGCGAAGCCGCCGACCGATCTTCCGGTGGCGGCCACCTGAGCCGGCAAAGCCGCCGACCGATCCTCAGGCGTCGGCCACCTGAGCCGGCGCGGGCGGCCGCGCCGCAGCGCCGCAGCGGGCGGCGGCGCACCCAGCTCAGCACATGTGCTGGCCGCCGTTGATGGCGATATTGGCCCCGGTGACATAGCCGGCCTGGTCAGACACCAGATAGGCCACCAGCCCCGCGACCTCTTCCGGCGCGCCCAGCCGTCCCACTGGAATCGCCGGCAGGATGCGTTCCTTCATCACCTCCTCGGGCACCGCGGCCACCATTGCGGTGTCGAGGTAGCCGGGCGACACCGTGTTGACCGTGACCCCGTGGCGCGCCACCTCCAGCGCCAGCGCCTTGGTGAAGCCATGCATGCCGGCCTTGGCCGCCGCGTAATTGGCCTGGCCAAAGGCGCCCGCCTGCCCGTTGACGGAGGAGATATTGATCACCCGCCCCCAACGGCGCGCGATCATGGAATCGATCACCTGGCGGGTCATGTGGAATACGCTGTCGAGGTTGGTGCGCAGGACGGCCTGCCAGTCGTCCGGACTCATTTTTCGCAGGCTGCGGTCGCGGGTGATGCCGGCATTATTGACCAGCACGTCGATGCGGCCGGTCTCGGCCAGCAGGCGCTGCGCCACCATGCCGCAGGCCGCCTCGTCGGCCACGTCGACCTCGTAGACCAGCACATTGACGCCCTCGTCGCGCTGGGCCGCCAGCCAGGCCTGGCGCCGCCCGTTGGACGGCGAGCAGGTGGTGGCGACCAGGAATCCTTCGCGGTGCAGGCGGCGGCACAGGGCCGTGCCGAGTCCGCCCATGCCACCGGTAATCAAGGCTACTTGTTTGCTCATCGATCCTTCCCCTCCTGTGAATCGGCCGCAAGGGATGCGCGGCCAGAAACGGTCAGCGTAGGGGAACAGGTACGGGAGCTATTGATGACGATCAATAGATCGACCACCCGGGTGGCGCGAAGGGGGCGCTGCCGGGGTGGGCCGGGGGGGCGCCTCAGGCGATGACGTCGGGGCGGCTGGTGGGGTCGAAGTCGGCCCAGTCGCCGTCCACGATGTTGCCCTGGGCGCGTTCGATGCGCTGGGCGCCGATCTGGCGCAGGATGTCGACCGCCTTGCCTTCCATCCCGGCGTCGTCGAAGGCGACCGCGACCAGCATGCCGGTCAGGCGCGGCGGCACCCTGTTCTCGCCGGTGCCGCCCTCTTCCGGTTCGCCGGCCTCCTTCATCTTGCTGAAGCTGAACAGCGAGCCGACGTGGCCGCCGACCAGGCCGCCGACGATGGGACCGAGCGGCCCGGTGACCGGCGCCGTGGCCGCGCCGATCGCAACGCCGACCGCGCCGCCGGTGGCGACGCCCTTGACCACGCCCTCAGGCGTTTCCTTGGCGCCTGGCGAGAGCAGGTGATCGCCGCCGATCGGGGTCGAATCGTGCTGGCCCGGCTGGCTGACGTAGAAGCCGCTGACGCGGTCGGGGTCAAACCCGGCATCGACCAGCGCGCGGCGCGCGCGTTCGATGTCTTCCTGAAGCTGGACATGGCCTGCGATGATCGTGGACATAGCGACTCCTCCTGGATTCGTGTTTACGAGAAGGATGCTCCTGTCGCGCACAAGGCTCTGTACGCAAGCGCACGTAGTGAAGATGCTTGTTGGTCGTCATTGGCGCAGTCGGGGATGCAGGCAACTTGGGCACCGGCCTGCGCCGGTGCGACGGTCTTGGGGCTGACGAAACAGGATCGAGGCTACTGGCCGTGCGAGCGCTTGATGTGCAGGCGCTTGTCGGCCAGCGCCGGCGCAGTCTGGATGCGGGCGACTTGGGCACCGGCCTGCGCCGGTGCGACGGTTTTGGGACTGGCGAAACAGGATCGAGGCTGCTGGCCGTGCGAGCATGGAGTGCCGACGCTCGTCGGCCGTCACGGGGCGCAGTCGCGATGCGTGCAACTCGGGCACCGGCCTGCGCCGGTGCGACGGTCTCAAGGCTGACGAAAAAGGCTCAGCGCCACTGGCCGTACATGAAACCGGGCGGGTCCGGCTCCACGACGACGGGTGGCGGCTCCGGCTGCCACTGGCGCGGATCGATCCGGTAATACTTGAGGAACTCACCGTACAGGGCCGGGTGGCGCGCGGCCAGCTGGTAGGGCTGCTCGAAGAAGCTCTCGGTCGCCACCGCGAAGAACTCCGCCGGACTGCTGGCCCCATAGTGGTCCAGCACCCCGCGCATGCCGAACATCGCCTCCTGCCGCAGGGTGGCGAAGTCGCGCGTCAACACCTCGGACCAGCTCCGGTAGCGCTCGGCACTGCCCAGGTAGGGCGCGCCGTTGGTGCTCCCCGATTCGCTGTCGAGCTGGTGCGCGAACTCGTGCAGCACCACGTTGTGGTTCGGCGGCTCCGGATGATCGGCGCGCCGTACATGGTCCCAGGACAGGATCACCCGCCCGTCGCCCCAGGACTCGCCCAGCAGGTCCTGGCGCGTCTCGGTCACCACGCCCGAGGCGTCGACCTCCTTGCGCGGGACCAGGAAGGCGCCCGGGTAGACCAGGATGGTATGCAGGCTCGGATACAGGGCCGCCGGCCCCTCCTTGCCGGCCCGCCCCAGCAGCAGCAGGCAGGCCTGGCCCGCGATGGTGACGCGCATCTCGTCGGTCAGCTCCAACCCGGCGCAGCCGACGAACTTTTTCTCGAACAGGAACTGGCGCACCAGGCGCTGCAGGCGCCGGCGCTGGGTCTCGCCCATGCCCGCGTATTGGGTGACGTTGCGCGCCAATACGCCCACCTGGGCCGGGGTCAGCGGACGCGCCAGGGCGCGCCGCAGGCGCCACTTCGGCAGCAGCCAGGCCAGCAGCACGGCCAGCGCCAGCAGGCCGAGGATCAGGGCGTCCATCACTGCGCCCGGCTGGCGATCCAGGCCTGGACCTCGTCGGCGCCGCCGATCAGCCGGCCGCCCTCGAACACCTGGGGCCAGGTCATGCGCCCGGTGATGCCGCGCAGGACATTGGTGGTGATCATGCGTTGGTCCTCCGGAATATCGTTGAAGGCGATGCCGGCCTCGTTCAAGGCCTTCTTGGCGCGCGCGCAGTGCGGGCAGCCCGGGCGCGAGAACATCACCACGGGGTCGGGCACCTTGGCGTCAGGATTAATATAGCGCAGCATGGTGTCGGCGTCCGAGACTTCGAAAGGATCGCCTTCCTTGTCCGGTTCGATGAAGATCTTCTCGATCACGCCGTCACGCACCAGCATCGCGTAACGCCAGGAACGGCGGCCGAAGCCGAGGTCGCGCTTGTCGACCAGCATGCCCATGCCTTCGGTGAAGTCGCCGTTGCCGTCCGGGATGACGTTGATGTTGGCGGCGTCCTGGCCGGCCTTCCACTGGTTCATCACGAAGGCGTCGTTGACCGAGATGCAGATCACGTCGTCGACGCCGTTGGCGCGCATGACGGGAGCCAGCTCGTTATAGCGCGGCAGATGGGTGGAAGAACAGGTCGGCGTGAAGGCGCCGGGCAGCGAGAACACCACCACGGTCTTGCCCTTGAACAGCTCGTCGGTACTGAGCTCGCGCCACTGGTCGTCAGGGCGGGCCTTGAAACGCACATCCGGGACACGCTTGCCTTCCAGCGCTTCGGCAGTCGGTAACATCGTCACTCCTTATGGTTGAACTGGACAGCCGAGGCCGTCGCATTGCGCACAAGTGAGGATTATTGACCGGTTTTCAACGTGTCACGTGCAAATACTTGCCAATAGAGTCTTTCGAGATAAAACAAAGCCGCGCTCGGGGCGCGGCGAAGTGACGACAGCGATCGTCGGACCGGAGGCCGGTGCGGGTCTCTGCCGCGCCGGCTCCCGGGCGCGCACTCAGGCGCGTTCTTTGGCGGCCTGGGCCTGGCCGGGGGCCGGGCCGAACAGGGCAGCCACCAGGGGATCGCGGGTGACCGGGCTGCGGTTCACGCGGATCGCATAGTGGGTGTCGTCGGCCAGGATATGGAAATGGCGGCCGCTGCCGGCCATGTTCTGTTCGCGCAGGCCCGGACGTTCCTTGCGCGGGGCGACGCCTTCGCGCTTGGGCTGGCAGATCGCGGCCAGGAAGGCCTTGACGCGCTCCTGGTCCGGGCAGATCTGGTACACGGCCTTGCCCAGGTAGGTGGCGGTGCCTTCGATGTAGCGGGCCAGTTCGATGACGCCGGCTTCGCGCAGGTCGCGGATGTATTTGCGCGCGCCGGACGGCGAGAACTTGAGGAACCAGGCGATTTCGTCCGCCAGCATTTCGTGGTTCGAGAGCTCGTTGATCAGCTTCTGCATGTTTTCGATGCGGCGCTGGGTGGCCGAGGTCGAACGCACGCGTTCGATCGGGGCCAGCGAAATCGGTGCGCGTTCGGTCGGTTGCGGCGGGACACGCTCGATCAGTGCCGAGTTGCTGGAAGTGTGCACTGCGCCGGTTTCGCCTGGTGCCGCGTTATGGTGAGTCGTAGCATGCATATTCTTGAGCTCCAATCAAAGAGAGAGACTGTGTGGTCCGGGTCGCTGCGTGTCGTTTCGACACCCTGACAACACCTCGGTTCCGCTTAACTGGACTCAAGATTGCCTGCGTCAGCCCTTGTGGTCTGTGCGCCATCCAACATTCAAGAACATTCCGATAAGCATTGTTGGCATGCTTTTCGGGGCGATTTTGTCGATTTTCAATTTCTAGTTGGCAATTTCCGCACCAACATAGTGCGGTTCGGTTGAAACAGTTGCGTTTTCTGACACTGTTGTAAAATTGCACAGTGCTCCGGCTTAGGTGCGGTATCGCACCGAGTCTGCGGAACTTGCACTGTTAATGTTTATCCAACATCCCTGTCTAGGCACGAGATGTCATCAATTTTCAACCAATGGGAGTAACCTGTGAATAATACGAAGAAGATCGCTCTGGCTGCCGCACTGCTGTGCTCGGCTGGCGCCGCCCTCGCCCAAGAGAACGCCCCGGCCATCAACCCGTCGTGGTACATCCAGCCCAACGTCGTGCACGTGAAGCCGGACGCCGACTTCGGCGTCAACGACCGCGACACCGGCGGCGGCCTGAAGTTCGGTAAGGCCATCAGCCCGGCCTGGGACATCCAGATCGGCGGCAGCCACACCCGCTTCGAAGAGCGCTCCAACGAGTACCGCCAGACCCTGCTGGGCGTCGATGCGCTGCTGATGCTGTCGCGTGAGCGCATCCGTCCCTTCGTGCTGTTCGGCGTCGGCGCCGAGCGCGACAAGGTGAACAACCCGCTGCGCAACGTCAAGAAGACTTCCCCGTACGGCACCGTCGGCATCGGCTTCCAGGCCGACCTGACCCCGCAGTGGGCCCTGCAGGCCGACATCCGCAGCGTGCGCGGCTTCCTGCGTGACGACGAGCAGTTCGGCTTCAAGCGCAGCAACAACAAGTACCTGACCGTGGGCCTGAACTACGCGTTCAACCCGCCGCCTGCACCGGCACCGGCTCCGGCACCGGTCGTGGAAGCCCCGGCACCGGCACCGGCTCCGGCCCCTGTTCCGGAACCGGCACCGCAGCCGCGCTTCGAGAAGGTCACCCTGGAAGCGACCAAGCTGTTCAACTTCGACAAGGCCGAGATCATCCTGCCGGCGCCGAAGCTGGACGAAATCGCCGCCGCCCTGCAGGCTGACCCGAGCGTCACCGACGTCGACATCACCGGCTACACCGACCGCCTGGGTTCCGAGAAGTACAACCTGAAGCTGTCGGAGCGCCGCGCCAACGCCGTGCGCGACTACCTGGTCAGCAAGGGCATCGACGGCAACCGCCTGAAGGCCTACGGCAAGGGCGAAGCCAACCCGATCGTCACCGACTGCAACCAGAAGAAGCGTGCCGAGCTGATCGCTTGCCTGGAACCGAACCGCCGCGTGGAAGTGGAACAGATCACCGTCGAGCGCAAGGTGCAGTAATCCCGAGACCGGCCCTGCCCGGTCGGCCAGTCCCGGCGACCGCCGGACTGGCCCGAGCAGGCCATACTCGGAAACATGGGGGCTGCGGCCCCCATTTCTATTTGGAGGAAGGCTCATGGCTGTCAAGAACTGGCTCCCGTATTCGCGCCAGCTGGTGCACGTGATGCGTTGCGCGGTCATGGAATGGCTGGCCCACCGCGCGTCCAGCAAGGGCGCGGCGCTGGCCTTCTACACCCTGTTTTCGATGGCGCCCATCCTGGTGCTGGTGATCGCCATCGCCGGCTTCTTCTACGGCGCCGAGGCGGCCCAGGGCCAGCTGCTGAACGAGCTGCGCGGCCTGGTCGGCAGGCAAGGCGCCGAGACCATCCAGACCATCCTGGCCGGCGCCCAGAACAAGGAAAGCGGCCGCCTGGCCACCATCATCGCCTCGATCCTGCTGCTGGTCGGCGCGACCAGCGTGTTCGCCGAGCTGAAGGACTCGCTCGACGAAATCTGGGACGTGCCGGCGGCGAAGAACGCCGGGATCTGGGGCGTGGTGCGCACCCGCCTGCTGTCCTTCGGCCTCATCCTGGTGCTGGGCTTCCTGCTGATGGTGTCGCTGGTGGTGAGCGCGGGCCTCGCCGTACTCGAGAAATACATCGGCGGCATGTGGAAGGAAGCCGCCATCATCCTGGGCTGGGTGGCGTCGGCGATCAGTTTTCTGGTGATCGCGACCTTGTTCGGGACCATCTACAAGCTGCTGCCCAAGATCAAGCTGTCCTGGCATGACGTGACCATCGGCGCCCTCGGTACGGCGGCCATGTTTACGCTCGGCAAATTCGGGATCGGCCTCTACATCGGCAACAGCGGCGCGGCCGACAGTTTCGGCGCGGCCGGCTCGCTGATCGCGCTGCTGCTGTGGGTGTATTACTCGGCGCAGATCTTCTTCCTGGGCGCGGAGTTCGCGCGCCAGTACGCCTTGAAGATGGGAAGCCTGCGGCACAAGCCGCCGCATGTCACCGGCGACAAGAATCCGTCGCCGATGCCGGGAACCGTGTAAGCCCGCTGGCGGGCAAGTCACCGTCAGACCGTCGTTGCCGCCGCCGGCGGCGACGGCGCATCGACGCAGCGCAGCCCGCTACTCTCCCAGCAGCTCCGCCACCACTTCCATCCCCTCCACGCGCTCGGCCACGACCTTGAGCACCATCACCACCGGCACACCGAGCAACAAGCCCCACACGCCCCACAGCCATCCCCAGAACAGCAGACTGACGAACACCGCCGCCGGATTCATGCGCGCGATCTTGCCCGTCATCCAGGTGGCGACCACCATGCCGACCAGGGTCGCGATGCCCATCGAGGCGCCCGCCACCAGGATCACCATGCGCAGCGACTCGAACTGCAGGAAGGCCACCATGCCGGTTGCCGCCGTGATCAGGAGCGGACCGAAGTAAGGCATCAGGTGGGCCACCCCGGAAAACGCCGCCCAGGCGCCGGCGTTCTCCAGGCCGATCGCGCGCAGCGCGGCCCACATCAGCAGGGCCAGCAACACATTGGTCACCAGCAGCATGAACATGTAGTTCTGGATCGAGGTGTTGATGTCGTCAAGAATATGCACCGTGACCTTCTTGCGCGTCAGCGAAGGCCCGGTGAGCTTGACCAGCTTGCGCTTGAAGGTGTCCCCCGCCAGCAGCAGGAAGAACACCAGGAACACCACCATCGTGGTCTGGGTCAGGAAGGTCGCGAGGCTCATCGAGCCGGCCAGCACCCAGTCCATCACGCGGATGCTGGTGCCGGCCGCGGCCGCGGGCGGCAGCGGGTTCTGGCGGCGCTGGGCGCGCTTGTTGTCGGAACCGACGTTGTTGGCGGCGCGCTCGATTTCGGCGGCCGCCGCCTGCACCTGCTGGATGGTCGAGCGCTGTCCGCCCTGGTTGTTGGTGAGGATGCGCGTGACCTTGTGGGTGAGGGTCGGCAGTTCGTCGATGATGTTGAAGAATTCGTCCTGCAGGCGGTACAGGGTACCGGCCATCAGGGCCACGATCACGGCCGTCACCAGGGTGGCGCCGACCACGCGCTTGACGTGGATGCGCTCGAGCCAGCGCACGACCGGATTCAGGGTGTAAGCGATGAGGATGCCGAGCAGCAGCGGCACGAAGAATTTCTGCGCCCATTGCAGGGCGAATACGAAGGCGATGGTCGCCAGGATGCCGAGCGCCATGCCACGCGCGTTGACGTGGACCGGCAGGCGCAGGCTGCCGATGTGCAGCGCCATGTCCTCGTCGGCATGGGCGGCGCCATCGGCAGCGACGCCCGGCGCAGCGCCGGGCTGAAGCGGGTCTTCACTGGCCGGCGACGCATCGGCGCCGGACGCTCCCGGGGCGGATTGCTCAGGCGGGTTGGCCGGCACGGAGGCCGGATCGGATTGTGCTAGCTGCATGGTCAAAACGCCTGAACAATGAAACCGGGCCGCCCCGGCGATCCGCTATTATTTCACACGGATGTCGTTCTTCACCGAGGTCACGCCTTTCACGCCACGCGCGATCTCGACGGCGCGCTGGGCATCCTGCGGCTGGGCCACGAAGCCCGACAGTTGGACGTCGCCCTTGTAGGTCTCGACGTTGACTTCGGTCGCCTTCACGTTCGGGTCGGCGGCCAGGGCTGCCTTGACCTTGGTGGTGATCACGGCGTCGTCCACGTATTCGCCGGCGGTCTTGGTGGTCGGATCCGACGAGGAAGCGCAGCCGACGGCGGTGATGGCGACAGCGGCGGTGAAAGCGGCGGTGATGAGGCGTTGTGCGATTTTCATGATGGCTCCTTGTTAGTGGTCATTGATACAGCTTGCCCTGCGGGGCGGTGATGCAGTGCCGGCATACCGGCCTGCGGGGTTTCATTTACCGTATGCGGCCTTTGCAGTGGTCACGCACTGGTCCTTCGCGGCGCCGGCGAAGGCGTCGCATTTCTCGAGCGCCACGCGATACTCGGCGGCGATCTTGTCCTCGCGCGCATCGAGGCGCGCTTCCATGGTCTTGCGGTCGGCCTTGGCGTCGGCCTGGGCGGCGACCAGCACCGCCTTGGCCTGCTCCATGCAGACGTCCTTGTCGTTGCCGGTCAGGGCCGCGCAGCGCACCTTGTCGCGGTCGTAATTGGCCGAGGCGATGCGCATCCGCGCCTGGGTGTAAGCCGCGAGGGTGTTCTTGTAGGCCGCGTTCGCTTCCTCCTCGACGCGCACCCGTGCCGCGCGCGCTTCGGCCACGCACAGGTCGTGCGGATTGCCGGCGATCAGGTTGCATTTGGCGCGCGCCGCCTTGTAGTTCGCTTCGGCCGCTTCGCGTGCCTGGTTATAGGCTGTTTTCGCATCGGGGACCGGCTGCTGGGCGCGGGCATGCGCGGCCCAGGTCAGCGCGGCGCCGAGCAGTAGCACCGCATGGGAGGTTTTCATTTTTTTCTTCTCCATTTGTCAACACGCTCATGCTCTTTTTACACGCCGTGGAGCGTGTCTTCTGTTCGGTGCCGAACACATCTACCTTCGGACAACACTCTTCAGTAGCGAACTCAGCCATCACAAAAGGTGGGTGCGTCATCGCACAGACCCTCGGCCCAGCCGTGCCTATTCTGGAAGCACTATTTTTTGTCAGGAGAACAACATGAAAGCAACCCGTACTCTTGCCGCCATGGCGGTGGCTACCGGCGCCCTTCTCACTGGCTGCGCAAGCAACAGCTCCCAGCCCTACGACAGCGGCTACGGCTACAACAACAACGCCGGTTACAACAATTCGGCCAACATGGGCTATGGCACGATCGAGTCGATCCAGGTGGCCCAGGCCAATGGCGGCCGCACCAGCGGCGCTGGCGCGATCCTCGGCGGCGTGGTGGGTGCGCTGGCAGGCAACCAGGTGGGCAGCGGCAGCGGCCGTACCGCCGCCACGGTGGCCGGCGGCGTGGCCGGCGCGGCGATCGGCAACAAGGTCGAGTCGAACCGCAATGCGACCGGCCAGGAGCTGTACCAGATCAACGTACGCATGGATAACGGCGAATACCGCACCGTGACCCAGGACAGCGTCTACGACCTGCGCGTTGGTAACCGCGTGCGCATCGTCGACGGCCGGGTTTACCGCTATTGATTCGTCGTGGCTGGATGAGCAGCGATGGGCGCGCTCCTGCTCGTCATCCTGCTGGTGGCCCTGGTCGGCAGCATGCCGACCTGGAGCCACAGCCGCAGCTGGGGCTATGGCCCGGTGGGCGTGAGCGGCTTCCTGGTGCTGGTGTTGGTGGTGCTCTTGCTGACCGGATGGCTGTAGCGCGGCGCGCCCTGTCATACCGGTAGGAGGCGATATGGGACAGCATTCTTTCCTGCGGCGCGCGGCGCTGGCGGGATGCATTGGCATGGCCGCGCTCGCGGCGCATGCCCAGGACACCGAGCAGGCGACAACGCCGACACGGACCACCGATGCGGTGGTCGAACCGGCCGCCGCCAGCAAGCAGGCGCGCGAGATCGCGCAAGGCGATCCGGCGCGCTGGTACCGCGAGGACGCGACCCGGCAAGCGCGCATGCGCACCTTGCAGAAGGAGATCGGGGCGGCGTTCCAGGAAGCGCAGAACGCCTGCAAGAAGCGCCCGGCGGCGGAGCGCAGCGCCTGCATGAAGGAGGCGCGGGCGACCTGGCAACAGGATATGGCGCAGGCGCGGGCACAGGTGGACGGCGAGCAGTAAGAGCTGGTTCCGCCCTCTCGCCGGCCTCCCCTGCCCTTCGGTCTCCCAGTTAGCCGAAAAACCGTCGCACCGGCGCAGGCCGGTGCCCAAGTTTGCCCGCATCACGCAGACGCAGTACAGCAAATGAACAGCGAGCAGTGAGGACAGGCTCCGCCCTCTCTTCCGGCACCGATCCGATCGATTTCTCAGTTAACCGAAAAACCGTCGCACCGGCGCAGGCCGGTGCCCAAGTTCGCGCGCATCACGCAGACGCAGTAAGGGACGGCGAAGCAAGCAGTGAGGGCGGGCTCCGCCCTCTCTTCGGGCGCCGATCCGATCGTTTTCTCAGCTAACCGAAAAACCGTCGCACCGGCGCAGGCCGGTGCCCAAGTTTGCGTGCATCACAGAGAACGTAGACCTTGGGCACCGGCCTGCGCCGGTGCGACGTGCGAAAGGCGCGGGACTCGCGTGTGGACGGATTGGAAGACAGCTTCCGCTCCGGCCTCGGCCCTGCCACGAAAAAGTATAGGTTCACGGCGTCGCATGGAAACTTGGGCACCGGCCTGCGCCGGTGCGACGTGCGAGAGGCGCGGGACTGGCGTGTGGAGACCGTGGCCAGCAGATTCCGGCCGGGCCCTGGCCCTGGCCCTGGCCCTCGTCCTCGCCCTCGCCCTCGCCCTCGCGCGAAAAGGTATGTGTTCTGAGTGTTGCATGCGAACTCGGGCACCGGCCTGCGCCGGTGCGACGTGCTGGGGGTGCTGGACTTGCGTGTGGTTGCGTCGAGCTGCCATATCTAACGTGGCCCAAGCATATCTATCCTCGACAGGCACGTCTAACCTGCCCCGCAGGTCCAAGCTCCCGCGGGCACATCTTCCTTGGCCACGGCACAAAAAAAGACGGCGTCCAATCCCCGATTGAGACGCCGCTCAAGCCCCACCATATTCGAAGCTTTTCGTTCTTCTCGTGCGCCGCCGGGACCAGCCCGGACGATACGCTCGCCGCTTACTGCGGCAGCTGTTGCTGTGCTTTCCTGCGGTTCAGGTACCAGCCCATCGCACCGAGGGCCAGCACCGCACCAGCGGCCGGTTTCCCGAGCCGCTTCTGGCGCACGAAGTTCACCAGCGCCAGCGCATACGGCATCAATACCGACACGTTGGTGCCCGTCGGCTTGAGCAGGGCATCCGCCCTCGCCCGCAGCGCCCAAGTGGCGTGGTCGATCGTCGAGTGCAGGATGACCTCGGGCCGGGCCGCGTGCCGGATGTGCGCCTTGGCATGGGCGACGCTGGTGCGGAAGTATTCTCCCTCACGCAGCAGCTCTTGCTTGCGGGCAGCCGGATCCAGGCTGTGCTTGTGACCGGCCAAACCGGTCGTTCCGTCATGATTGTGCATGATTCCTCCCCATCGTGTCGCCGCTTAGAGCAGCATGTCGCGGTCGTTCTTCAGTTCCTTCATCGTCGCCGGGAAAGCCAGCTTGTTCTGCTTGAGCAGGGCCAGTCCCTTCGCCACCAGCACCGCGGTGATGAGCACGAACACGACGAACAGAATCAGGAGGATCTTCCAGCCCATCGCGTCCCAGGCAAGGGCCACGATCATGGCGGTGCCGTAGGCAACGGCGAACCACACGGCCAGCACGGCCACCGCGAACACGGCGACCAGTTCGAGCACGTGGTTACGCACCTCGGACAGCTCAAGGGCAGCCAGTTCGACCCGCGAGACGAGCAGGCCGAACAGACTCTTGCCCAGGCTGGAGATCCCGCCGAACAGGCCGGGGTTGTGCACTACGGTATCGTTTTTATCCACGGCAGCCCCCGGCTCGGATTATTGGTGGTCGGAGTTTCGGCTCAGCAGCACGCCGAGCAGGATGCCGATGCCGGCGGCGACCGCCATCGTACGCCAGGGGTTGTCCCTCACGTAGACATCGGCCGTATGCGCCAGTTCCTTGCTTTTCTCCATGGCCTGGCCCTGCACGTAGCTGGCCTTGCCCAGCGCGCGGTCGAGCATTTCCATGCCGCGGTTGCGCAGCTCCTCGGCCTTTTCGCCGGTCAGGTTGGCCGCCGCCGTCAGCATCGACTGGGCGTCGCGCACCAGGGCCTTCATGTCGGACTGGGTGGCATAGGTGGCGCCGCTGATCGGGTGCACGCTGCCGTTGCTGGACGAGCGATAGGTGTCTTGCATGATCTACTCCTTTGCGTTGTGGTGTCTCTGGTTAAGCTGGCGCGGCGCTGTCTCAGGCCAACAGGTCGCGCATGTCGTCGGCATGCTCCTCTTCCACCGCCATGATCTCGGTCAGCATCCGGGTGGTGGTCGGGTCCTTGTCGCCTATGGCGACGATCATTTGCCGATACGATTCGATGGCCACGCGCTCGGCGATCAGGTCGGCGCGGATCATCGCCTGCACGTCCTCGGAGTCGTCGTACTCGGCGTGGCTGCGCGCCGTCAGCGTGGCCGGGTTGAAGTTCGGCGAGCCGTTCAACTGCACGATGCGCTCGGCGATGCGGTCGGCGTGGTCCTGCTCCTGCTGGGCATGCTCGAGGAACTCGGCCTTGATGGGGCCGATGTTCGGACCGCTCGCCGTGTAGTAATGCCGTTTGTAGCGCAGCACGCACAGCAGCTCGGTGGCCAGCGCGTCGTTGAGCATCGCGATGACCGCTTCGCGGTCGGCCTGGTAGCCCTCGGTCACTGCGCCTTCGTCGAGGTTGGCCGCGGCGCGGCGGATCGCCGCGATGTCGAAGCCATGCGCCAGGTTGGTCTTGTCTTCCATGGTCTTTCCTTATGCGTTGACGCCGGCTCAGCGGCCTGCCGTGCGCGGCGGGATCTGCGCTCCTTCGTTGGACAGCACGATCTCGACCCGACGATTGAGCTGGCGGTTGCCGGCCGAATCGTTGGGCGCCACCGGGAAGGCCTCGCCGTAGGCGCGCATGGCGATCCGGTCGCGCGGCACGCCGAGCTGGCCGAGCGCCGAGGCCACCGCGTTCGCGCGCCGCTGCGACAGCTCCTGGTTGTAGGTGGAGCTGCCGGTGCTGTCCGTAAATCCTTCGACCAGCACGGTACGGTTCGGGTTCTGCGCCATGATGTCGGCCAGCTTGCGCAGGGTCGACATGCCGTTCGGCGTGAGGCTGGCCTTGTCGGTCGCGAACAGCACGTCGCCGATCGTCACCACATAGCCGCGCTCGGTCTTGACCGCCTGCAGGTCGACCAGCAGGGCTTCGAGCTGGGCAGCGCGCTGGGCCAGGGCCGCGTTCTGCTGCTGGGCGGCGTTTGCCTGGGCCTGGGCCTGGGCGGCCTGGGCCTGCGCCGCCTGGGCCTGGGCCTGGGCCGCCTCGGCTTCGCGCTTGGCGCGATCGGCTTCGGCCGTACGCGCCTCGAGGCGCACCTGGTCGCGTTCGCGCGAGGCGTTGGCGATGTCGGCCTCGGCGGCCTTGGCCTTGGCCACTTCCTGGGCGGTCGCGATCTTCTGCTTGGCCACGTAGGCCAGGCGGTCGATGTCGTTCAGGCTCTCGCGCCGGGCGGCGGCCTGGTTGGCCTGGTCGAGCGCGTCGCTGGCCTGCTTGAATTCCATCGGCGCATAGGTCGCCACCGAGGGGTTGTTGTTGGCGCTGACGAAGTCGGCGCGCGCCTGGTCCAGCGTCGGGGTGGTCACCGGGGTGCTGGCGCAGGCGGCCGCCAGGATGGCGGCGGCCAGCATCGAGATGACGGGCTTGCGGTTGTTCATGTTCTGGTCCTCTTCTTGTTAGGCGCCTCGCGGCGCGGACTCATGCTTGCAAGGGCTTACTGCTGGGTGGTCGGCGTCGTGGTCGGCGTCGTGGTCGTGGTGGTCGCGGCGCCGGACTCGGTGGTGCCCGACTGCGAAGCGCCCATGTTGTTGACGCGGTCGACCTCTTCGCGCAGCACGCGCAGGTCTTCGTTCAACTGGTTCGAGGCGGTGGTCGCCTTGGCCGAGTTGGCCTTGCTCTGGGCCAGCTTGGCGTCGGCCTGGGCCTGGATCGCCAGCTCGCGCGCCAGCTTGTAGTCCTTGGCGGCCAGGGCCTGGTTGGCGCGCAGCATCTTCTCGCGCGCGGCGGTGATCTCGGCCGGCGCCAGCTCGGCCGCACCGGCCGATACGGCATTCTCGACAGCGTTGCGCGACACCGCCACGTCGGCGGTCGCCGGCGCCTTCTGGGGGCTGGCGCAGGCCGTCAAGGCCAGCACGGCGCAGGCGCAGGCCAGGCGTGCCAGGTGGGTCGTCGGGACGTTCTTGTTCATTGCAGTCTCCTGGTGACGATAGTGATGGAGACAGTTATAAACCTGTTATCAGCCCAGATCGGTTCGCTGGCGCACATTGATTCGGATCAGGAAGATCTGCGTGCGGCACCGCACATCAGCAGACACCGCCTTGCGCTACGCTCGGGCCAAGAATTCACTCTTCCGAAAAAGGTCCGCTATGGCCGAGTCGTCCACGCCAGCGGCCAGGGCAAGCAAGCCCGGCCACAAGAAAAAGATCCTGTTCAGCTTGCTCGGCATCCTGGTGGCGCTGCCGGTCATCGCCGTCATCCTGATCGCCACCTTCGACTGGAACCGCGCGCGCCCCTGGATCAACGCCAAGGTCAGCGACGCCATCGACCGCCCCTTCGCGATCCGCGGCGACCTCGAGGTGGAGTGGGAACGGCCCGCCAAGCGCATGGCGCCGGCCGCGCGCACCTGGCGCGACCACATTCCCTGGCCCTACCTGTACGCCAACGACGTCTACGTCGGCAATCCGGCCGGCATGCCGGTGCGCGACATGGCGAACGTGCGCCGCTTTTCGTTTTCCGTGAATCCCTTCGCCCTGCTCGATCGCACCATCAATATCCCCCTGCTGAGCTTCGACGGGCCGCGCGTGGACCTGCTGCGCACCGACGCCACCCACAACAACTGGACCTTCAAGCGCAACCAGGAAGAATCGCGCTGGAAGCTCGACCTCGAACGCGTGGTGCTGACCGACGGCGTGGTCCACATCAAGGACGCGGTCACGAAGGCCGACGTCACCGCCCAGGTGCGCACGCTGGAGCGCGACCCGACCTATGGCGTGGGCTTCACCCTCACCGGCACCTACAACGGCGCGCCGGTGCGTGGCGGCGGCAAGGCCGGCGCGGTGCTCTCGCTCAAGCAGCAGGGCGAGCCCTATCCGGTCCAGGCCGAGGCGCGCTCGGGCCGCACCCGCATCGCGCTCGAAGGCACGGTGACCCGGCCCGCGCAGCTGGCGGCGGTCGACCTCAAGCTGGAGCTGGCCGGCGCCAGCATGGACCAGCTGTACAACTTCACCGGCATCCTGTTGCCGACCACCGGCCCGTTCTCGACCTCGGGACGCCTGACCGGCAGCCTGGGCGAGAAGTCGAGCCGCTGGGTCTACGACGACTTCAAAGGCAAGGTCGGCGCGAGCGACATCGGTGGCCGCCTCGAGTTCGTCACCGGCGGCAAGCGCCCCCGCCTGTCGGGCAATGTGCGTTCGCGCCAGCTGGTGTTCGCCGACCTGGCCCCGCTGATCGGCGCCGACTCCAACGCCGCCAAGAAGGAGCGTAACGCCGACACCATGCAGCCGAGCAACAAGGTGCTGCCGGTGGAGGAATTCAAGACCGAGCGCTGGACGGTGCTGGACGCCGACGTGCGCTTCGCAGCCGACCGCATCGTGCGCGACAAGGCGCTGCCGATCAGCAAGCTCAGCACCCACCTGATCATGCAGGACGGGGTGCTGCGCCTCGATCCGCTCGAATTCGGCATGGCGGGCGGCACGGTGCGCTCCAATATCCGCCTCGACGGCAGCGGGCGCGAGGGCAAGAACGCGATCAAGGCCACAGCCAAGGTCGCGGCCCGCAAGATCCAGATCAAGCAGCTCTTCCCCCAGATCGAGCAGATGCAGGCGACGGTTGGCCAGATCAACGGCGACGCCCAGCTTTCGGCGACCGGCAACTCGGTGGCCAGCCTGTTGGCAGCCTCGAACGGCGAACTCAAGACGGTGATCAACCAGGGCACGGTGAGCAAGATGCTGCTGGAAATGATGGGCCTTAACGTGGGCAACATCATCCTCACCAAGCTGTTCGGCGACAAGCAGGTGCAGCTCAATTGCATGGCGGCCGACTTCGCCGTCACCAATGGCATCGCGCGCACCCGCAGCTTCGTGGTCGATACCGAGGAAGCCATCATCACGGTCGAGGGCGCGATCAACCTGGCCGGCGAGCAAATGGACTTGCGCATCAACCCGCAGACCAAGGCCCTGCGCCTGTTCTCGCTGCGTTCGCCCCTGTACGTACGCGGTCCGTTCAAGAAACCCGACGTCTCGGTCGACAAGGGCGTGCTGGCCCTGAAGGCCGGCGGCGCGGCGGCCCTGGCCGCAGCTGCGGCGCCGGTGGCGGCCCTGCTGCCCCTGATCAACGCCGGGCCGGGCGAGGACAGCGATTGCGCCCGCCTGGTGGCCCAGGCCAAGCGCAAGCCGACCGCCCCGCCGCCGGGGCAGACCCAGCGTCGATGACAGCTCAGCAGGAAGTCACGGCATAGGTGTGTTGCCGAACAGATCGGTCTGCCGGGCGTGGTTATGCTGATAACAAGTCATCGAACATTGAAAGCTGGAATGAACGGAAGCCGCACCATCAAGCGCTACGGCGCTGCCACCGCCCTGCTGGCCTGCATGTCGCTGGGTGTCCTGGGAGGGTGCGCGTCGAACGATCCGCGGCGCAGCGTGGCCGAGAGCGTCGACGATGCGGCGATCACCGCCAAGGTGAAAGCGGCCCTGGTGGGCGATCCGGAATTGAAGGCGTCGGACATCAATGTCGAGACGGTCCAAGGCGTTGTCCAGCTGAGCGGCTTCGTGAGCTCGGCGGAGAGCGTGGCGACCGCAGCGACGGTCGCCCGTACCGTAAAAGGCGTGAAGTCGGTCAGGAATGACCTACGCTTGAAGTAGAACCCACCGAAAGGAGATCATCATGAAATCGATCAAGAAAATCATCGTCACCGCATCGCTAGCCACCGTTGCTCTGGGCCTGGCTGGTTGCTCGGGCATGTCGCAGCAGGACAAGAACACCGCGATCGGCGCGGGCGCAGGCGCGGTCATCGGCGGCGCACTGACCGGCGGCAGCGCGGCGGGCACCGTGGGTGGTGCAGCTGTGGGCGGCGTGATCGGCAATCAGGTGAACAAGAACACCAACTGAGCCGGTCAGCGCTAACGTCCCCGTAGTCGTTAGCTTCAATGCCGTCGTCCCCGCGCAGGCGGGGACCCAAGTTGCACGCGTTTCGACAACGCTAGCAGAACTTGGGTCCCCGCCTGCGCGGGGACGACGTTTCGAGGCTGCGGACTAGCGGAGAATATTTCTCAGCCGTAAAGCTGCGGACTTGCGAACGGTGTAGCTCAGCCGCAATTTTGTAAGCGGATGTAAACGGGCCGAGCGCCCCGAAGCGCTCACATGAAGCTCTGCACCGGCAAGGCCCCCGCCTCCCTCACGATTTCGTAGCAGGTGCACGCGGCCGCCGCCAGCCCCTCCGGATCGAGGATCTCGATATTCCCCCGGCTGTAATTGATCAGCCCCTGCTGCTGCAAGGCGCTGGCCGCCTTGGTCACTCCCACACGCCGCACCCCGAGCGCATGCGCCAGGAACTCGTGCGTCAGATGAAAACGGTCCGACTGCAACCGGTCGCGCGTCACCATCAGCGAGCGCGCCAGCCTCGCCTCGAGCACATGAAAACGGCTGCACACCGCGATCTGGATCGCCTGCGCCAGCAACTGGTCCGTATAACGATAAAGCACCCGCTGCAGCGAAGGATTGCGCGCCACCTCGGCGCGGAAGGCTGCGCTCGGCAGGCGGCTGGCGTGGCCGGCGCGCTGCACGATGGCGCGCACCTGGGTGCTGTCGTGGCCCAGGGCCACGGTGGCGCCGAGCATGCCTTCGCGCCCCACCTGCCCCACCTCCAGGGTCATGCGGCCCTCCGCCACACCCAGCAGCGACACCAGGCAATCGTGGGGAAAATAGATGTGATGGATCGGGTCGCCGGCTTCGCACAGCACTTCGCCCACCTCCACTTTGACGGTGTCGAGCAGGGGCAGCAACTGCGCCAGGTCCTGCGGTGGCAGGGCGGCGAGCAGCAGGTTGCTGTGGTGCTCCGCGGCCTGCGGAGGCACCGCGAAATTCAGCGCGTCCTCATGATGCGATTTCATGGTGTCCGTCGTTTGACAATGGATACATTTGCAAACAATTTAGGTCAGCGTAACCGCCTGCTCACGAGCGAGTATGTACGGTGACGCACGGAATAGCTTCTTGTTCCTAGAGACAATGTTTTCTCGAACAGACGCGCCGGGCTGTCGCAGGCACCGCCTCGCGAAACATCGGAAAGGACAAGACATGAACAACGCAAACACTTCCCCCTCCAGGGGCCGACACCACCCCCTGATGCTGCTGGCCGCAGCCGCCATCCTGCTGTTCTGCATGGTCGGCGTGGCCGCCATCATGGGCTGGGTTCCCTCTTCCATCGGCGGCAACGCAAACCGCCAACTCAGCGACGCCGACCGCGCCGCGCTGGCGGCCAGCATGCCGCAGGGCGCACCCCAGCCGGCAGCCGGCCTGGTCGCGCCGCCGCCTCCGGTCGCGCCCCAGGGCTACGTCCAGGCTCCTGCCCAGCCGGCCTACCCTGCCCAGCAGCTCGCCGCCGCGCCGGTGGCCGATCCCGAACCGGTCAGCAAGCCGGTCAAGAAGGACACCCAGGTGGCGTCCGCCGATAACGGCCGCGACTGGTGCTCGAACTGCGGCAACGTGGAATCGGTCCGCACCATCAAGCAGCGCGCCGAAGGGAGCGGTCTTGGTGCGGCCGGCGGCGCTGTGCTGGGTGGCCTGCTGGGCAACCAGGTCGGCGGCGGCAGCGGCCGCACCATCGCCACCGTCGCCGGCGCGGTCGGCGGCGCCGTGGTCGGTAACCAGGTCGAAGGCAATATCAAGGCCACCACCAGCTACGAGATCCGGGTGCGCCTCGATGACGGCACCCTGCGCACCTTCCGCCAGAGCAGCCCGCCGCAATGGCGCAGCGGCGACCGCGTGCGGATCGTGAAAGGACGCCTGCGCTCGGTCGCCTGACCCAGCTCGCATGGCTAGCAAACCGGCCGGGTGCGCGCAAGCGGCCCGGCCAAATTTTTTCTTATTGGCAATGTGCGGCAGCGCACGGAATAACCGCTGAGCTAACCCGACAATGGATTCACGCAGAGAAAGAACCGATGCGGAGATCAACCATCAAAAGGGGAAGCACATGAACAGCCTGGCGTGGATCGGTATCATCATCTGGGGAATCGTATTGACCGGCTTCGGCCTTTTATCGGCCGAGCCGCCGGCAGGCATGGGCAGCCCGGTGCAGGCGCATGACGTCGTGTTCCTGGTGACGGGCGGACTGCTGACCTGCCTGATCGGGGTGACGGGCCTGATGGGCCTGATGGGCTGGATTCCGGGCTTGCGCAAAGAGAAACATTGCGCATAATGTACGCCATCGAACGGTGGACGGCACAGCACGGCGGGATACTGGATCCACGGCGCAAATGCGCATGCTTCAGGAGACTATCATGCTGTACACCATTGCCGTCATTCTCATCGTTCTCTGGCTGCTGGGCCTGGTGACCTCGTACACCATCGGCGGCTTCATCCACATCCTGCTGGTGGTCGCGGTCATCATGATCCTGGTCCGCCTGATCAGCGGGCGCGGTATATAGTAATAATGTAAAGTTTTGTAAGAGCTGTCATCATCCAGCTGTACCGATCCGTTTTGCGGTCGTGTCTGGAAAGGCGCGACCATGAAACGGATTTTTTTATCAAGGAGAATAATATGCATTCCAAACTGACCAAATCGGCCATTGCAGCCACCATCGTGGTGCTCACCGCCACCGGCTGCGCCGAGATGTCCCCGACCCAGCGCGGCACCGCCACCGGCGCCGGCGTGGGGGCGGGCCTGGGTGCAATCATCGGCGCCACCACCAGCGGCGGCGGCAGCGGTCGCGCCACCCGCGGCGCGGTGATCGGCGGTGCGGCCGGCGCCGTGATCGGCAACATCTGGTCCAAGCGCATGGAAGCCCAGCGCCAGCAGATGGAACAGGCGACCCGCGGCACCGGCGTGCAGGTCAGCCAGACCTCCGACAACCGCCTGAAGCTGGAAATCCCGAGCGACATCTCGTTCGATACCGGCCGTTCCGACATCAAGTCGAACTTCCAGCCCATCCTGCAGCGCTTCGCCCAGACCCTGCAGGAAAACCCGGCCACCACCGTGACCATCATCGGTCACACCGACAGCACCGGCTCGGACGACATCAACCAGCCGCTGTCGGTCGACCGCGCCGCCCGCACCCGCGACTACCTGGCGGGCCGTGGCGTGAACCCGAACCGCATCACCATCGAAGGCCGCGGCTCGCGCGAGCCGATCGCCTCGAACACCGACAACTCGGGCCGCGCGCGCAACCGCCGCGTCGAGATCTACGTCGCCGAGCGCGCACAGGGTTGATGGCAGAACGCACGGGATCCCCGTTGTGAAGGCCGGCCTTCGCCATAATGCCGGTTAGTTAGCCGTAAAACCGTCGCCCCGGCGAAGGCCGGGGCCCAAGTTCTCGTGTGCAGACGCGCATGGAAAATTGGGTCCCGGCCTTCGCCGGGACGACGTGGAGGCGCTAACTTAACGGCATTGGGCCTTGCGCCGGCCCTTTTGTTTGCCGCGCCCCGATTCGGTTCGCGCCTGTATCCTGCCTCGACGACAGGAGCTTTCATGCACGACGAACCGATACGCATCATCCGGGAAGACGTTCTTTCCGACGACTACTTCACCCTGAAGAAACTCAGCTACGAACAGCGGCGCGCGGACGGCAGCTGGCAGCGCCAGACCCGCGAGGTCTACGACAACGCCAGCGGCGCCGCGGTCCTGCTCTACGATCCCGAGCGCCGTACGGTGCTGCTCACCCGCCAGTTCCGCGCCGGCGCCCGCCTGGCCGGCGAACCGGGCTTTCTCATCGAAGTCCCGGCCGGCATGCTGGACGACACCAAGCCGGAGCAGCGCGTGCGCGTCGAACTCATGGAAGAAACCGGTGTCGAAGCACGCAAGCTGCGCAAGCTCTTCACCCTGTATGCCAGCCCGGCATCGCTCACCGAGCGCGTGCACTACTTCCTGGGCGAATACTCGAGGGCCGACCGCAAGGAAGAAGGCGGCGGCGAGAAGGAGGAAGGCGAGGACATCGAAGTCCTCGAGATGGATGTCCAGGAGGCCCTACGGCAGGTGGACGCGGGCGGCATCCGCGACGCCAAGACCGTGATCCTGCTGCAAGCCCTCCGGGACGAATTGCGCGGCTAGCGCTTACGAAGCCTCGGTGAAGGCGAGATAGAGCTCGCGTGCACGGCGCGCCACCGGACCGGCATCCAGCGAGCGGCCCTCGAAGCGGGTGCAGGGCGTGACCTTGCCATAATTGCCGGTGCTGAAGATCTCGCGCGCCGATTCCAGCTCTTCCGGCTTGACCGTGCGCTCCACCACCTGCACGCCCTCCTGGGCCAGCAGCGCAATCACGCGCGCGCGGGTGATGCCCGCCAGGAAGGTTCCGTTCAGCGCAGGCGTCACGACCTCGCCGTCCTGGGTGACCAGGAACAGGTTCGAGGCCGCGAACTCGGCCACGTTGCCGTCCGCATCCAGCATGATCGCCTGGTCGAAACCGCGTTCCTTGGCTTCGCGCATGGCGCGGGTCGAGTTGGCGTACAGGGCCGAGGCCTTGGCGTCGGTGGGCGCCATGCTCGGCTGCGGGCGGCGCAGGGTCGACAGGCAGGCCGAGAAGCCGGCAAAGGGCGGCAGCGGCGCATCGAACAGGGTCAGCACGAACTGGCTCTTTTCGGCCACCGGGATCAGGAAACCCTCGGTGCCGAACACCAGCGGGCGGATGTAGAGCTCGGCGTCCGCCGGGAATTTGGCCACGCCCTCGCGCACCAGGGCTTCCATCTCGTCCACGCTCAGCGGGCAGCGCAGGCCGAGCTTGTCGGCGGAGGCGATCACGCGCTCCAGGTGCGGACGCAGGTCCGGCAGCTTGCCGCGCAGCGCACGCGCGCCGTCGAAGACCGAGGAACCCAGCCACAGGCTGTGGTCCATGGCGCCATACAAAGGAGTGTTGCCTTCAGCCCATTGGCCGTTGAAATAAGTGAGGTACATGTTCTTCCCGCGTAGTAACAAAACACTTCAGTGTATCGGGTTCGAAGCTCAGCCGTCCAGTCGGCTGTGTACGTTGCCGAACTATCCAGAAGGTGTGCCTCACGTACACTGAAGACATCCAAGGAAAACCACCCATGCTCGCGATTCTCGAACAGCTCGATCCCGAAAGCAGCGATATCGGCCTGCTGGTGCAGCTGGTCGACTGCCTGCGGCCGCGCCAGCGCTGGATCTGGCAGGAGGAAGACGACCCCGCCCAGGCGGTGCGCACCCTGACCCAGCTCCTGCGCGGCAACCCGGTCCAGGCCTGGGCCCTGCGCCGCTACATCACGACCCTGCTCGAGCAGCGCCGGCACACCAGCCTGTACAGCGACATCGGCATCCTGTCGAACGACGGCTTCGTCACGGAATTCAAGCGCCGCCTCACCTACCGCTTCCTGCCGCCTGCGCTCGACGACACCTACCTGTCGGACACCGTCGACCAGGTGCTGTACCGAGACGACGACTACGAATGGATCCGGCGGGTGCCGAACGCGGACTGGATGGAATTGTTCGACGTGGTGGCCGACGCCCCTCCTCCGCATGATGCGACGCCCGACCGCGCCCGCTACGTAACCCTGATGGGTTTGCTGGATGCGATCCGCACCCTGTCCTGCCGCATCTGCGCCCTGGGCCTGGAGCCGCGCCTGGTGCACAGCTATGGGGAGATCGAGGATTTCGATTCGCCCTTCCTGATGCAGAACATCGAGGTCAACCGCTACCTCGACGAGTACGGGCGCTATCTCGACGGCCATATCGAGCAGCCCGAGGACGCCCGCCACCTGCTGGTGATGATCGACCAGTGCGAGGACGTGGTGCTCAAGATCCGCCGCAGCGCCCTGGCCAACGGCACCAGCGTCGCCCTGACCTATCTGCTGGTGGCCCTGCAGCAGAGCCTGGACCGCCTGCACAAGCTGCTGTATCTGGTGGACCTGAGCGGCACCCTGCCCCCGGCCTCCACGGTCGACCTCGACGCCCTGGCGACCACCACGGCGCGCCCGGCCGAGCCTGTGGTCAGCGACAAGCGCCTGGCGGCCATTGCCCTGGCCCAGGAACTGATCGAGGCCCACAACCGCAAGTACGAGCTGCGCGGGCTGCTGAGCAATAACGTCGACCTGCTGGCGCGCAACGTCACCGAGAACGCCAGCCGCACCGGCGAGCATTACATCGCCGAAAGCCGCAAGGAATTGCGGCGCATGCTGGGCTCCTCGGCCGGGGCCGGCGTCATCGTCGGCTTCATGGCCATGTTCAAGATTTTGCTGGGCTCGCTGCGCACCGCGCCCCTGGTCGAAGCCTTCCTGTTCAGCATGAACTATTCGCTGGGCTTCGTGCTGATCCACGTCCTGCATTTCACCATCGCCACCAAGCAGCCGGCCATGACCGCCCAGCGCATCGCCGCCTCGCTGCACCGGGCGGAAAACGGGCGCGGGGTCGACGTCGACCGCCTCGCCGAGCTGGTCAACAAGGTGCTGCGCACCCAGTTGGTGGCGGTGCTGGGCAACGTGCTGCTTGCCTTCCCCGTGGCCTGGGCCCTGGCCGAGGGCTGGTACTGGTTTACCGGCGCCCACCTGGTCAGTCCGGACAAGGCCCACCACCTGCTGCTGGACGTCGATCCCATCCACAGCCTCGCGGTGTTCTATGCGGCCATCGCCGGCGTCTGGCTGTTCGTAGCCGGACTGATCTCGGGTTACTACGACAACAAGGCGCTCTACACCCGAATGGGCCAGCGCGTGCGCCAGCTGCGCGGCTTGCGCCGCCTGCTGGGCGAGGAGCGCCTGGACCGGCTCTCGCGCTACGTCGAGAACAACCTGGGCGGCCTGATGGGGAATTTCTTCTTCGGCATCCTGCTGGGCAGCACCGGCACCATCGGCTACCTGCTCGGCCTGCCGCTCGACATCCGCCACATCACCTTTTCGACCGCCAATGTCGCCACCGCCATCGTCGGCCTGGACTACCAGCTCACGCGCGAGCAGCTCGGCAATGCCGCGCTGGGCGTGTTCCTGATCGGGGCCGTCAACCTCCTGGTGAGCTTCGGCCTGGCGCTCTGGGTCGCCCTGCGCGCCCGCAAGATCCGTTTCAAGCGCGGCATCCTGCTGCTGCGCGCCCTCGGCCGGCGCTTCCTGCACGCGCCGGTCGAGTTCTTCATCGGCCCGAAATTCCAGCCGCTGCCGCCACCTGCACCCTAGGGGACCGCCATGAACACCACCCGCTTCTCCGCCTGGTTCGCCTTCCTCGCCTTCGTCTGCGTCGTCGCCTCCTGCAAGACCCTGCCCGACGCCGAGAAGCTCCCGGAACAGCCCGCCAAAGCCACCCCGACCGTCGCCACGCCGCGCGGCATGCTCGAACCCAAGCAGGCGGCGGCCCTGCTCAAGAAGCGCTGGGCCAACGCCTCGCCCGACCTCAAGCAACTGGCGGTGCTGGAGGAGCAAGCGACCGGCGTGCCCCTCATCGCCGGCAACAAGGTCGAGCTGCTGTTCGACGGTCCGGCCACCATCCGCGCCATGATGGAGGCGGCGCGCACGGCCACCACCTCGATCAACCTCGAGACCTATATCTTCGACATGGACCCGATCGGGCTGCAGTTCGCCGACCTGCTGATCGAGAAGCGGCGCCAGGGCGTGGTGGTGAACATCATCGCCGACGGCGTCGGCACCCTGGGCACGCCGGCCGAGTTCTGGGAGCGCCTGCGCGCCGGCGGCATCAACGTCCTGATCTTCAATCCGGTGAACCCGGCCAAGCGGCCCGGCAAGTGGCAGTTGAACAACCGCGACCACCGCAAGATCCTGGTGGTGGACGGCAAGGTAGCCTTCACCGGCGGCATCAACATCAGCAAGACCTACGCCAACAGCTCGCTGTTCCGCTCGCGCATGAAGGCCAGCACGGCCGACGCCAACAAGGTGGGCTGGCGCGACACCCACATTCGCATCGAAGGCCCGGCGGTCGCGGCCCTGCAATACGCCTTCATCGACAACTGGGTGCGCCAGGAGGCGGGCGAACTACCCCAGGTCGACTACTTCCCGCGCCTGGCCCCGGCGGGCGACAAGGTGGTGCGGGTGCTGGCCACCACGCCCGACCGCGATTCCGAGATCTACAAGGCGCTGCTGCTCGCGATCAACGAGGCGAAAAAGTCGGTGCACATCACCGCGGCCTATTTCGTGCCCGACCAGCAGACCGTAGACGCCCTCATCGCTGCCGCGAAACGCGGGGTGGACGTCAAGCTGGTGCTGCCGGGGGTCTCGGACCACGACTTCATCAAGTATGCCGGCCAGGCCTTCTACGACCAGTTGCTGACGGGCGGGGTGCGCATCTACCAGCTCCAGGTGGCGGTGCTGCACGCCAAGACCGCGGTGATCGACGGCATGTGGTCGACCATCGGCTCGGCCAACATCGATCGCCGCAGCTTCATCCACAACTACGAGGTGAACGTGGTGGTGCTCGACCCCGCCTTCGGGCGCGACATGGAGGCGGCCTTCAACGAAGACCTGCGCGACTCCAAGGAAGTGACGCTCGAACAATGGCGCGACCGTCCCTGGAGCGACCGCCTGCGCGAAATGCTGTCGCGGCTCACTGAATATTGGATTTGACCGGGATGTTTTGAAGTTACGTCTGCATACTGGAACTTGGGTTCCGGCGGGGCCGCCGAGGCCTTCGCCGGAAGTCGTTTCCGACAGTGTCGGGAACGACGGTTTGAAGCTAGGTTAGGCTGTTCTTTGCACGGCCACGCATCATTAAAGGCCGGCAGCGAGCATGCCGTCGATGTGCGGCGTCCAAACACTGCCGGTGCGCATGAACTTCTCGGTATTTACGATGTGAAAGCCCGTGCGCACGGTGTCCCAGCTGTAGCGGTCGATCTCGACCATCTGCTGTTCGACCCGTAGCACGTTGAAAGAGTTCGTTTCGCCGCGCCCGCGGGTCGAGGTCGCGGTGCCGGCCTGGATCACCAGGGCCGCGTACTCGCTGATCTGGTAGCGCTCGGCCGTGCTGCCGGCATGGCTGTGGTGCATGTGGCCGGCCATCAGGATGTCGACGCCGGTCTCGGCGAACACCTGCATCGCCAGCGGCGCCCGGTTGACCAGGTCGCGTTCCTCGAAATGCTCGGGCAGGTCGAAGGGATGGTGCGTGACGATGATGCGGGTCAGTTCCTTCGGCAAGCCGGCCAGGCGCGCGCGGATGCCGTCGATCTGGCGGCGGCTCACCTTGCCGTCCTTGATGGTCAGCGAACGCGCCGTGTTCACGCCGATCACGGCGATCTCCTCGTCGATGTAGACCGGTTCCAGGTCCTTGCTGATGTAGCGCTTGTAGCGCTGCAGGGGCAGCACGAAACGGCGGAACACGTCGTACAGGGAAATGTCGTGGTTGCCCGGCACGATGATCTGGGGTCCGGGCAGGCTGTCGAGGAAGGCGCGCGCCTCCTCGAACTGTTCCGGCCTGGCGCGTTGGGTCAGGTCGCCCGAGACCACCAGCACGTCGGGGGCGACGCGCTCCACCAGTTCGCGCAAGGGGGCCAGCAAGGCGGGATCGACGCGGCCGAAGTGCAGGTCGGACAGGTGGACGAGCGTACGCATCAAGGCTCCTTGGAGATTTCTTGCGGTGGGGCGCTGCCTTCCTCGCGGCGCTGGCGCGCGGCGCGGCGGCGGTTCAGGGTGGCGGCGGCCGGAATGCAGATCGCCAGCCAGCCGCAACCCTCGGCGAAGGCGGCCAGCACGTCGGACAGGTAGTGGGCGCCCAGGTACATGCGCGAGAAGGCCACCGTGAAGATCATCGCGCCCGCCAGCACGAAGGGCAGCACTCTGCCCCACCAGCCTCGCGCATAGCGCGCCGCGTAGCAGGCCAGCAGGCCGTAGAAGACCGTCGAGGCCATCGCGTGGCCGCTGGGGAAGCTGTAGGTGCTCAAGGTCAGGATGGGTTCCTCGAAATGCGGGCGGGCGCGCTCGAAGGTGTGCTTGAGGCCGACGTTGAGCAGCATCCCGCCCGGCACCGAGGCCAGCAGCGCCAGGATCCAGTAGCGGTGTCCCCGTTTATACAGCCAGATGCCGGCGATGGCCGTGAGTGTCAGCATGCCGGGCGTGCTGTGGATGTGGGTGACGAGCAGCAGGAAGTCGCGCAACAGGCCGCCCTGGCGGGCGTGCTGGTGCAGCCAGTTGGCCACTTCCAGGTCGGTCTGGGTGATCGGCGCGCCGGCGACCACCGCGCCGGCCAGGCGACCGAACACGGCCATGGCGGCCAGCAGCATGAACACCCCGACGGTGAGGTGGAGACCGAACTCGCCCTCGGGCGAGAAGCGTGCCGCGGCGAAGCGGTGCAGGCGGGAATGGTGTGTGTTGAGCATGCTGGACGATATGGGGCCTATTGGCGAAAAAACCACAAAAATAATTTTTTACTGTATGCCCGAACAGTAACTGTGGATTTATACAGTAGTTGTGCTATTCTTCATTCACTCCAACAACAAACGGATAAAAGGAAACACAACATGACCACTCTGAACAGCTCCTTCGGCCTGGAATATGCCCCTGTCCCTTTTATGGTCCGCATCGGCCGCCGCGAGATCCTCGTCACCCGTGACTTCCGCAAGCGCTTCTATGCGGTGAACCCGATCATCGAGTGCGACACCGGCGTCGAGCCAGGCCATGTGGAAATCCTTTTGTTCCGCCGCTGGCTGCTCATCCTGTCGAAGGCGCATTAAAACAAAACCGCATAAGGTTAGCCGAAACTATTCGTTCTCATCCGGTGGGCTGGAACTTACTCTAGCGTTTCCGAACCCACCGAAAGACAACAAATGTTTCGCAAAACCATTTTCACCTCGCTGGCAGCGCTGACGCTGCTGGTCCAGTCCGCGGCCTTCGCGGCCGACGTCACCCTGCTGAACGTGTCCTACGATCCGACGCGTGAGCTGTACCACGACTTCGACGCCGCTTTCGCCAAGCACTGGAAGGCGAAGACCGGCGACAACGTGACGGTGAAGCAGTCGCACGGCGGCTCGGGCAAGCAGGCGCGCGCGGTGATCGACGGCCTGCCGGCCGACGTTGTGACCCTGGCGCTGGCCTATGACATCGATGCTATCAGCGAACGTGGGTTGGTCGCGCCCGGTTGGGAAAAGCGCCTGCAGTACCGCAGCTCGCCCTACACCTCGACCATTGTGTTCCTGGTGCGCAAGGGCAATCCGAAACAGATCCGCGACTGGGCCGACCTGATCAAGCCGGGCGTGTCGGTGATCACGCCGAACCCCAAGACTTCGGGCGGCGCGCGCTGGAACCACCTGGCGGCCTATGGCTACGCGCTGCGCCAGCCGGGCGGCTCGCCGGCCAGCGCACGCGACTACCTGGCCAAGCTGTACAAGAACGTCCCGGTGCTCGATTCCGGCGCCCGCGGCGCCACCACCACCTTCGTCGAGCGCGGCATCGGCGACGTGCTGCTGGCCTGGGAGAATGAAGCCCTGCTGGCGCTGCGCGAGCTGGGTCCGGATAAGTTCGAGATCGTGGCGCCCTCGATTTCCATCCTGGCCGAGCCGCCGGTGACGGTGGTCGACAAGAACGTCGACAAGAAAGGCACCCGCAAGGTGGCCCAGGCTTACCTGGAATACCTGTACAGCGACGAAGGCCAGGAGATCATCGCCAAGAACTACTACCGTCCGGCGGTGGACCGCTTCGCGAAGAAGTACGCGAGCCAGTTCCCCAACATCAAGCTGTTCCAGATCAGCGAGCTGGGCGGCTGGACCCAGGCGCAGAAGGCGCACTTCGCGGATGGTGGGCTGTTCGACCAGATCTACCAGCCGGGCAAGTAAGTTTCCGGATCGGGGAGTGTGAAGAAGGCGCAGCCGGTGGCTGCGCCTTTTGCTTTGGTGGGAACGGATCTCGCATTGTCAGCCCCAGATCCGAGTGACAGCTCAAAATCGCATTGTCAGCCCTCATCGCGTTGCCGCCCTCATCGCGTTGCCGCCCTCACCGCGTTGCCGCCCTAATCGCATTGTTAGCCCCAAATCACATTGTTCGCCCCTAAACCGTCATTCCCGCGCAGGCGGGAATCCAAGTTTGCTCGCGCTGCCGCTTCGGCAAGCATTTGTGGGAACGATTAGAAACTTGGATTCCCGCCTACGCGGGAATGACGGTTCGGGGGGCGTCGCTGAATGAGGCGCAGCAGGTGCCGATGCGCAACAGACACGAAGCGCAGCAGGCATCGATGCGCAACAGACACTGACGTGCAATAGACACTGACGCGCAGCAGCAGACACCGAAGCGCAGCAGGGAGCTGCGCAGCAGACACCGACGCGTAGCTGACGCCGACGCGCGGGTAACACCGAAGCATAGCAGGCACAAATGCGCAGCAGACACGCAGCCGCTGATATTCGCCCCGCGCACACATCGCCCACACACATTGTAAAAAAAGCTTGAAATCCCCCATCCCGCCACGAAGTGAACTGTTCGTCAACTCGTCGCCTGCCGCCTTTCCTGGACACATCTCCGGCGGCAGTCCTTACTGAACCCCAGCAAGGAAAGGAACACGTCATGCCTCTTACACTCCGCAGACTCCCCGAACAAGTCATGGTCATCACCGGCGCCACCAGCGGCATCGGCCTGACCACCGCCCGCATGGCCGCCGCACAGGGCGCCCGTCTGGTGCTGGCCGCCCGCGCCGGCGATGCGCTCGACGAACTGGCCGGCGAACTGCGCGCGCGCGGCGCCGAGGTCGCCACCGTGACCGCCGACGTCGGCGTCCCCGGCGATGTCGAACGCATCGGCCAGGCCGGCATCGAGCGCTTCGGCCGCATCGACACCTGGGTCAACAACGCCGGCATCTCGATCTTCGGCCGCCTCGAGGACATCTCGCCCGAAGACCACCACCGCCTGTTCCAGACCAATTTCTGGGGCGTGGTGAACGGCTCGCTGGAAGCGGTCAAGCGCATGAAGACGCGCGGCGGCGGCGCCATCATCAACATCGGCAGCGAAGTCTCGGACCGCGCCGTGCCGCTGCAAGGCATGTACTCGGCCTCCAAGCACGCGGTGAAGGCCTTCACCGACTCGCTGCGCATGGAACTGGAAAAGGAAGGCGCGCCGCTCTCGGTCACCCTGATCAAGCCGGCCGCGATCGACACCATGTTCGCGGTGCACGCCAGGAACTACATGGACAAGGAACCCGCCCTGCCCCCGCCGATCTACGCGCCGGAAATCGTGGCCGAAGCCATCCTGCACGCGGCCCAGACCCCGAAGCGCGACCTGTTCGTGGGCGGCGGCTCGGCGGCCATCTCGGCCGGCGCACGCCTGATGCCGCGCGTGCTCGACTACTTCATGCGCGGCACCATGTTCAAGCAGCAGCGCTCGCCCGTGCCGACCCGGCCGGGCCGCCGCGATGCGCTCTACAAACCGAATCCGGAAGATGAACTGCGGCAGCGCCAGGGCATGCCGCAGCGGGTCCACGAGCGCAGCCTCTACACCTCGGCCAGCATGCGCTCGACGGCCCTCAAGACCGCCCTGGTGGGCGGCGGCGCGCTGCTAGCGGCCTTCACGCTCTCGCGGCGGCTGGCTCGCTAGGAAATCGGTGTCCTCCTCGGTCAGCGGCAGATCGGGGATGGACTCGATGTGGTCGGTGTCGATGTCGGCGCCGTCCTTGACCACCGCGTCGCGGCCCGCCGCGGCGCGCTCGCCGGTGCCGCCCATGTCGCTGTCGCCCGAGAAGTCGGCATCGCCGACGTCAGGCCCCGCCGTGTCGCCGGCGTGGCTCTGCTCCAGGTCGGAAGTGGTGCCGGTGTCCAGGTCGAGCACCTGGTCCGGATCGAGGTTGCCCGCGAAGCCGGGGCCGCCCACGACGTCGCTGCCGGTGTCGGAAATGTCGCTCGGGCCGAGCGCGTCGATGCCATGCCCCTTGCCGAGGCTGCGGTCTGGACGATCAGGAAAGTTATCCGGGTCGAGTGTGCTTGCGCCAGTCATGATGCCTCCGATAATGTCGTTAATCCATGGAGACAGCCTACTGAAAATGTCGCAAGGGCGGCGCAGCGCAGGCCGCGCGCGCCGGCAGCTCAGAACGCGCGCCGCATGCCCACGTTGATCGCCTGCCCCCTGCCCGGCCGTACGCCCAGCTCCACGCCATTGAGGTGCTGGATGCGCGAATAGGCGGCGTAGAAATCCATGCGCTTGGACACCGCGTAGCTGGCGCCGATGGCGATCTGGCGCGCATCGCGGTTGGCCGGGTCGCGGTCGTTGCGGCGGATAAACGAAGCCAGCACCGTGGTCGCATGGCTCACCGGAATTGCCACCCCGGCCAGCACGTCGCGGCTGTCCGTCGAGGGCGTGGTCGCGATGCCCGCGCCGTAAGGGTTGTCCGGATTGAAGAGCGGCGAGCTGCCCCAGCCGCGGCTGGCGCTGTAGGCCGCATAGGCCGTGCCCCAGCCGAAGCGCATGTTGGCGGCGACGATGGAATTCTTGGCCGCCATGCTGATGCCGACCTGATTGATGCGCGTGACCTTGGCCACGTTGCGGTTCTGGTGGGCGGCGCGGATGGTCAGCGGGCCGGCCGAGAGGCCGACCGACATGCCCCAGGCGCGGCCGGAAGGCGAACCGTCGATGTCGCCCTTGCCCCAGGAAGAGCCGGTGGTCAGGCCGGCGAAACGGCCCTGGTAGTTGACGCTGTCGTCGGCGCGCCGGCCGTCGGGCGCCGCGGCGCCTGCCAGGCCGCCCTGGAAGGGGTCGCCCACGTCGTTGAGCGCCATGTACTCGAGTGTGTACTGGCGTCCGATCGTGAGCGCGCCGCCTCCGCTGAAGGGGTTCAGGTCGCGGTCCTCCACCGTTTCCACGGTGAAGATGGCCGGCGCGTCGCTGCCCTGGGCCGCTCGGGACGCAGGACGGGAACCCTCATCGCAGCGGTCGGTGCAGCGATATTCCTTGAGCGCCGTGGCACCCGCCGTCCCGGATGGGACGGCATCGCTCTGTGCCGCGGCGCAGGCCGCGCTGCTGCTCAGCACGGCACATGCGACGATTGACATTTTCATGGCGTCATCCCTCTCTGACGCTACTTTCCAACGAATTCGCTGAGCGCTCTGTCGGATACCTCACATAGTAGATAGATTACGCCGTTTCCTCCGGCCGGAGAAGCTGCTGGGCAAAACTTTCGCGTTTTCACGACGTTGGTCGCCGTACAATGAGCTGTCGCAAACCTGGAAAAACAAAACAAGGAGACTCATGCGCTACATCCGCCCCCTGTCCATCCTCGGCCTGGCCCTGTGCGCCGCCTTCGCTCCCCTCGGAGCATCCGCCCAGCAAAGCGCGTCGGCGGCCGAGCACGTAACATGGTCGCGCAATGCGAACATTTACGAAGTCAACATTCGCCAATACACCAAGGAAGGCAGCTTCAACGCCTTCGCCGCCCACCTGCCGCGCCTGCGCAAGATGGGCGTAGACATCCTGTGGCTGATGCCGATCCACCCGATCGGCGAGAAGAACCGCAAGGGCACGCTGGGCAGCTATTACGCGGTGCGTGACTACACCGCCGTCAATCCCGAGTTCGGCAGCATGGACGACTTCAAGCGCCTGGTGAAGCAGGCCCAGGGCCTGGGCATGCGGGTGATCATCGATTGGGTCGCCAACCACACCGCCTTCGACCATCCCTGGACGGTCCAGCACACCGACTGGTACCTGAAGAACGAAAAGGGCGAGATCTACCCGGTCACCTACACCGACGGGCCGGAACCGGAATACTGGACCGATGTGACCGGCCTGGACTGGAAGCAGCCGGGCCTGTGGAAAGGCATGAGCGATGCCATGGTCTTCTGGGTGCGCGAGGCGGGCATCGACGGCTTCCGCGCCGACGTGGCGGCCAAGGTGCCGACCGCCTTCTGGCTCCAGGCGCGCGCCGAGATGGAGAAGATCAAGCCGGTCTTCCTGCTGGCCGAAGCCTGGCAGCCCGAGCTGCACCAGGCCTTCGACATGACTTACGGCTGGGACACCCTGGGCATCTTCAAGGACATCGCCAAGGGCAAGGCCGACGCCCGCGCCCTCAAGAGCTTCTTCGCCCAGCCCAAGGTGGCCTATCCGGAGCACGCCTACCGCATGCGCTTCACCAGCAACCACGACGAGAACTCCTGGCACGGCAGCGATAGCGAGCACTACGGCCCCGCCTTCAGGGCGATGGCGGTGCTGGCCGCCACCCTGCCCGGCATGCCGCTTATTTATGGCGGCCAGGAATCGGGGATGGGCAAGCGCCTGGAATTCTTCGAGAAGGATCCCATCGTCTGGGGCAACTATCAGCACGCGGAGTTCTATGGACGCCTGCTCAAGCTCAAGCACGACAACCGGGCGCTGTGGAACGGGCAGTACGGCGGCGGGGTGCAGGTGCTGGAGACCGGCAACGACAAGGTGTTCGCCTTCCGCCGCGAAAAGGACGGCAACGTGGTCGGGGTGGCGGTCAACCTGAGCGGGGCGAGCCAGCAGTACACGCTGCCGGGCAGCAGCGCCAAGCACATCCTGGCGGCCTGGGACTACCGGATCGACGCGCCGAAGAAGTAAGCCGTTTCAGGCGCGCTGCCGGCGCAGCGCGCCGAAGGCGGCCGGCTCCCATTCGCGCAGCGCCAGCAGCAGGGCCGTGCCGCGGCGCTGGGACAGGGGCGCGGCCAGGCTTTCCTCGTGCAATTGGGCGAAGCACACGCGCAACTGGCGCAGCTCGTTGCGCAGCTTGGCCTGGGCGCTCTCGGTCAGCATGCCGTGGGTGAAGTCGAGCGACTCCCCCGCCCCCTTGAAGCCGCCGCCCAGGAAATCCGGCATGCCCTGCTCGTGGAAGTAGCGGCGGATCGGGCCGTCCGGCAGCCAGTCGAAATCGCGCGCCACGTTCAGGCGGATGCGGTTGCCCGGCAAGAGGGTGATCAATTGCAGACGGTCCAGGCGCAGCAGGTGCTGGACGCACTCGGCCTCGCTCAGGGTGTAGGCCGCCAGCATCTCTTCCATGCTCCAGTGGTTCAGGGCGCAAACCGAGACCAGCAGCAGCTTGGCATTCGAGACCAGCTCGGCTTCCTGCTCGGCGCTCAGGGTGCGCAGCCGGCGCTGGCCGTCCTGGGCTTCCTGGGCCAGCTCGGCCAGGGTGAAGCCGAGCAGGTTGCACAGCTCGACCACCCGCTCCAGGGTGAACTGCTCGGTCGCGAACAGGCGCTTGACGCTGGGCTCGGACAGGCCGAGGGCGGCGGCGACGTCGCGATAGGTCATGCCCTGCTGCTTGAGCTGGCGCTTCAGAGTCTGGATGAGCAGGCTGATTTCGGACATGGCTGGGTGGCCGCGAGAGGGCGATGCCGACATGGTAGCATGTCGGACTTGCAGATTGGCAACTCAGCCGTTGCGGCCAGCCTACACGGTGAGCGCGGCCAGCGCGGCGCAGTTCTTGCCCGAGCGCTTGGCCGCATACATCGCGTGGTCGGCGCGCGCCAGCCAGGCGTCGAGGTCGGGCTGGTCGCCCGGCTCGTGGATCGCGACGCCGATGCTGGCGCCGACCACCACCGAGGCGGTGCGCAGGGTGAAGCCTTCGCCGACGCGGGCGAGCAGCTTGCGGGCGGTCTCCTCGGCATCGCTCGAGTCGGCCAGCATCTCCAGCACCACCACGAACTCGTCGCCGGCCAGCCGCGCCACCATATCGGTCTTGCGCACCGTGTGGGCCAGGCGCGCGCCGAACTGGCGCAGCAGCTCGTCGCCCTCTTCGTGGCCGTAGGTGTCGTTGACCTCCTTGAAGCCGTCCATGTCGATGAACAGCAGGGCCGCCGGACGGCTGACGCGCTGGGCCCGGCTCATCGCTTCGGGCAGGGCTTCGAGCAGCGCGCGGCGGTTGGGCAGGCCGGTGAGCACGTCGCGCAGCAGCAGGGCCTGCAGTTCGGCGGTGCGCTCGGCCACCGCGGTTTCCAGGCGCTCGTTCATGGCCAGCAGCGCGTGGCGGCTCTCGGACTCGCTGCGCACCAGGTTGCGCAGCGTGCGCGACAGCATCGAGGCTTCATGGAAGCCTTTCACGATCGGGATCGGCGGCGGCTCGAGGCCGGCAGCAGTGGCTTCGGTGGCCTTCTCGATCGCGCGGCCGAGCTGGGCCATCGGGCGGCTCAGCTGGCGCGCCAGCACCGCCACGGCGCCGGCCAGCAGCACCGCCAGCAAGGCGCTCCACAACAGCATGCGGTGCTGCAGGTCGCGCGCCCCGGCCAGGGCCTTGTGCTCGGTCTGGCGCACCAGCACCGCCCAGCGCAAGGTCGCCGGATTGCTCGATTCGCCGGTCAGGGCGTAGCCGGTCAGGTAGTTGCGGCCATCCGGCCAGGTCTCGCGCAGCGCGCCGGTGTCGCCCAGGCGGGCCAGGCGCAGGCTGGCGGTATCGATCTTCTTTTCCACCAGCTCCAGCGGACCGAGCAGCACGGCGCCGTCGCCGCGCACCACCAGGATCTCGGCGCCGTACTCGCGCAGCGCCGGGGTCAGCAACTGGCGCGCATGCTGGCGCGCCCATTGCCAGCTCAGGTGCACGCCCAGCACGCCCTGCAGCCTGCCCTGGGCGTCGTGGATCGGGCTGGACAGGTCGACGAAGCGCCACGGATCGGCGCCGCGCGGCAGCAGCTTGTCGAGCAGGGCCGCAGGATGATAGTCGGTGGCGCGCAGGCCATAGCGGCCGGCCTGGAACCATGGGCGGGCGCCCACGTCCGCGCCTTCCAGCAGGCCCTTGGTCGAGGCACGCACTTTGCCGTCGAGGCCGGCGACGCCGATCCAGGCATAGTCTGGGAAATTACTCTGTAGTCGATCCAGCACAACGCGGGTGGAGCGCGGGTCATTGGACTGGGTCACCTGGGGCAAGGCCGCCAGCAGGCGGGCGTCGCCAGCCGCTTGTTCGATGATGCGGTTGAGCGAATCGCGCATCTGCCAGGACAGCTGTTGCAGGCGCAGCTTCGCTTCCTCTTCCGCGTGGCGCACGGCGAAGTGATTGACGAGCACCAGCTGCAACGCGACCGTCAGGGCGACGGTGGCGCAGACGGCGAGCGTCATCAGGCTCGACAGCCGGAATTTGCAGAGTAAGCCCTTCATGCGGGATCGTAAAGACGGTAAAGGGCCCGATCATACCTGCAAAGCTTCAGCCTAGATGGTGAACAGCGGAATCTTTTATTTCCGGCCAACTATTTTTGGCGAGAATGCAACACTCTCGCGCATTCTCACACAGGGCTATCCGTCTTGCATGCCAGTTCCGTACTTTCCCGTCAATACAGAGACCTTCGCCAGATGGTGAATCCGACAAAACCCAACTATTATCCCAAGCTAAATAATCTTCCTTCCCAGTGCATACTATTCTTCTTGGACCAATAATATGACGGCGCACATGGACCGTTTCCAGGAGATGCAGGTGTTCACGCGCATCGTCGAGCGCCGCAGCTTCACCCTGGCCGCGGAAGACCTGCAACTGCCGCGCGCCACCGTCACCAACGCCATCAAGCGGCTCGAACAGCGCCTCGGCGCACGCCTGCTGGAACGCACCACGCGGGTGGTCGCGCCCACGCTCGACGGCCAGGCCTATTACGAGCGCTGCGTGCGCCTGCTGGGCGACCTGGCCGAGATGGAAAGCGTATTCTCGCGCGCCGCGCCGGCCGGCCTGCTGCGCGTGAACGTGCAGGCCACCCTGGCGCGCTACGTGCTCGCGCCCGCCCTGCCCGACTTCCTGGCGCGCTACCCGGCGGTGGAACTGCAGATCAGCGAAGGCGACCGCCTGGTCGATCTGGTGCGCGAAGGGATCGATTGCGTGCTGCGCGTGGGGAACCTGCAGGATTCCTCGATGATCGCGCTCCAGCTCGCCCAGCTGGAGCAGGTGACCTGCGCCAGTCCGGCCTACCTGGCGCGCCGCGGCCGTCCCGGCAGCCTGGACGAGCTGGACCGGCACGAGGCGGTCAACTTCGTCTCCTCCGCCACCGGCCGTCCCTACCCGCTCGAGTTCCTGCGCGAGGGCGAGCTGCGCCAACTGATCCTGCCCGGCGCGGTGACGGTGACCGGCGCCGACATGTACACCGCCTGCGCCCTGGCCGGGCTGGGCATCGTGCAGGTGCCGCGCTACCGCATCGAGACCGAACTGCGCACGGGAGCGCTCGAGGTGCTGCTGCCCGAACTGCCGCCGCCTTCCCTGCCGGTGTCGGTGCTCTACCCGCAGAACCGCCAGCTGTCCCCGCGCGTGCGGGTCTTCGTCGACTGGCTCAGGCAAGTCTTCGCCCGGCCGGCGTTGGGTGACATCGACGCGCGGAACTGATTCCCTCAGGCGGCCAGCAGGCGCGTGTTCGCGGCGAGCGCTGCGGGACGGACGGCGAGCTGGAAGCGCGCCACCACCTTCTCCAGCGCGGCCGCCTCGCTCTCGAGCGCGCCCGCGGTGGCCGCCAGTTCCTCGACCAGGGCCGCGTTGCGCTGGGTGATCTGGTCGAGTTCGCTCACGGCGCCATAGGTCTGCTCGATGCCGACCGCCTGCTCCTTGCTGGCGGCGGCGATGTCGGTGATCAGGCGCGATACCTGGGCGATGCCGTGCACGATCTCGTTCATCGTCGCGCCGGCTTCACGCGCCAACGTGCTGCCGCTGCGGATTTCCTGCACCGATTCGTCGATCAGCGCCTTGATCTCCTGGGCTGCCGTCGAGGACCGCTGGGCCAGGGTGCGCACTTCGCCTGCCACCACCGCGAAACCCCGGCCCTGTTCGCCGGCACGCGCTGCTTCCACCGCCGCATTCAGCGCCAGGATATTGGTCTGGAAGGCGATGCCGTCGATGACGGAAGTGATCTCGACGATGCGCGAGGACGAATTGGCGATGTGATCCATCTTGGCGACCACCTGGCGCACGGTCTTGCCGCCCTCTTCCGCGATCAAGGCGGCGTTCGATGCCATGGTGCTGGCGGCCTGGGCATTGTCGGCATTCTGCTTGACGGTCGCCGACAGTTCTTCCATCGAGGATGCGGTCTCTTCCAGCGCGCTGGCCTGCTCCTCGGTGCGTCCGGACAGGTCCAGGTTGCCCTGGGCGATCTCCTGCGAATACACCGCCAGGGTGCGGGCGCCTTCGCGCACCTGTCCCACCACGCCGTTGAGGGCGCCCGACATCCCGTTCAGGGCGCGCAGCAGCGAGCCGGTTTCGCTCCGATCGCGTCCGTGCACATCCACCTCGGTGCGCAGGTCGCCTGCTTCCACCGTCCGCGCCAGTTGCACCGCCGCCGACACCGAACTGCCGATCGAGCGCGAGATCTGCAAGGCGATCAGGGTCCCGCCGGTCAGGGCAAGCAGGGCGATCCCGCCCATCAGCATCCACGCCTTGCGGTAGGCGGCGTGCGCGGCGGCGGCGTCCTCGGCGCCCTTGCGCCTCTGCAGATCCATGAAGTCATGGAGGAGATCCTGCCACTGCGTCGTGGCCGGCCCGACGGTGCCGAGCAGGTAAGCCACCGCCTGCGGGTCGCCCGCCGCGCTGAGCGCGAGAAAGCGGTCGTTCAGCGGGCGCACCAGCGTGCGCGACTCCTCGATGCGGCGCACGAAATCCTGTCCGGCGGCGTCCAGCGGCATGGCGGCCAATGCGCTTGCCGCCTCGTCGTAGCTGGCGCGTGCCTTGTCGATCTTGAGGCGTTCACGCTCGGCCGCTTCGCGATCCTGCAGCAGCGCCATCGAACGGACCACCCGCGATACGGTGTGCACCGCATCCGACATATCCGCCAGCAGTTCGATCTTTACCAGGTTCAGTTCGGCGAGGCGGTCGAGCGCCTTGTTGGCGCGGTTCAGTTCATACAATCCGACGCCGGCGACGAGCGCGAGCGAGGCGAAGACGATGCCGAAGCCTAGCCGTAGCCGGGCGATGATGGATAAGTGCGAGATGGTCATGGGAAGTCCGTTGTGTGAGCAGGTGGGGAATATTCGGGTAAGGGTGAAACAATCAGGAAAGGAAGCGGGCAGGATCGACCTTCCACTTCTCGGGCAATTCGTAGGAAACGATCTTGTCGCCGCCGCCGTAGCCGAGCGGACGGGCCAGGTCGACGGTGAGCGGAGCGATGTAGGACTGGCTACGGGTATTGAAGAAGACCTTGACCTTGGGTGTGAGCAGGCTCGTCTCGTGCGGCTCGACCACGACACCCAGCCGGCCGGATTCGAGCAGCACCAGGGTGCCGACCGGGTAGATGCCGACGCAGCGCATGAACTCCTGGGCCAGTACCGGATTGAAGTGGAACTTGCTCCACTCGTAGATCTTGCGCAGCGCCTGGGCCGCCGGCATGCCCTTGTGGTAGCAGCGGTCGGAGGTGATCGCATCGTAGACGTCGACGATGGCGGACATCTGGACGAGCTCGCTGATCTGGCCCTCCTTCTGCTGTTCCGGATAGCCGGTGCCGTCCATGCGCTCATGATGGTGCAGGGTGATGTCGAGCGGGATCGCGCCGATCTCGGGCGACTGCTTCAGGATGTCATAGCCGTCGCGCGGATGCCGACGGATGATGGCGAATTCCTCGTCCGTCAGGCGGCCCTGCTTGTTCAGGATCGCGTCCGGCACCAGCGCCTTGCCGGTGTCGTGCAGCAGGCCGCCGATGCCGGCCTCGCGCGTCGTCGCATCGTCCAGCTTGCGCGACCTGCAGAAAGCGACCAGCAGCGCGCACACGCTGACCGAATGCAGGAAGGTGTAGTCGTCCTTGGTCTTGATGCGCAAGAGGCCGATCAGGGCGCCGCTGTTGCGCAGGATGGATTCGGTCACGTTCTCGACCACCGGCGTCACGCGATCGAGTTCGACCGCCCTGCCCAGCCGCGCATCCTGCATGACATTCCGCACCAGCTCGATCGCCTGCTTGCGGACATGGGTGGCCCGGCCGCGCTCTTCTTCCAGGCTGGCGCGCTGGGGCAGGACGCGAGCGGCGGCTGCGGCGACGCACTGGACCTCGGCCTCGGTCTGGGCGCTGGCCTGCGCGAGCGACGGGGCATCCTCGACATCCAGGCCGAGCCGACAGTTGATCACCACGCCGCGTATGCCGGCGTCGCGGATCTTGCGGATTTCCGCCTCGTCGCGCAACACGAAGCGACTACGGATGAAAGGATGCTCCATCCACCCGCAATCGAGGTCGTGGATGGCCATCCCCACCTTGAGTTCGCTCGCATCGATTCGCTTCAGCATCCCTGTCTCCTGATCGTTTTTCGTGGTGCGCTGGTCGACACAGCCCAGCGCGTACATACAATTTGATAACGCTCATTGTAGGATGGAAACTATCGAAAAATCACATCAGTTGCTCAAATACATCAATTTTTTGCGTCGAAAAGGCGGGACATTGGCGTTTCGCTTACACAAAACTGACGAAATTGACGCCAAGCGCCCAGACCCACGCGTCGCCGAAGTTTTCGTTGACGCTTCGCCTAGGGCTGATTAGGATCGATCTGCTGAGGAAGCCCGTCCCGCACCAGGCCGAGCGCTTCCCTCCGAGTTTCACTCTGTCTATAACAAACTCCCAGGAGACCCAATGCTGTTCAACCCGCGCCTTTCCCTTGCCGTGTTAGCGGTATCATCCGCCTTCATGTCCCCCTCATCCGCGGCGGCTTCCAAGTCCGCGCTGGTCAGTATCGACAGCGGACCGGTGCAAGGCAGCGTCGAGAGCGGCGTGGCAAGCTGGAAGGGCATCCCATTTGCCGCCCCGCCGGTAGGCGCGCTGCGCTGGCGCGCGCCGCAGCCGGCCGCCGCCTGGACCGAAGTGCGCCAGGCCACCAGCTACGGCGCCGACTGCATGCAGCTGCCCTTCCCCAGCGACGCCGCCCCGCTCGGCACCGCCCCCTCGGAAGACTGCCTCTACCTGAACGTCTGGAAGCCGGCCAAGGCCAAGTCGGCCAAGCTGCCGGTGGTGGTGTGGATCTATGGCGGCGGCTTCGTCAATGGCGGCTCCTCGCCGCCGACCTATTCCGGCGCGCCGCTGGCCAAGCAGGGCGTGATGGTGGTGAGCTTCAACTACCGCCTGGGCCGCTTCGGCTTCTTCGCCCACCCGCAGCTCACCCGGGAAAGCGGCGACGGCGCCCTGGTCGGCAACTATGGCTTCATGGACCAGCTCGCGGCCCTGCAATGGGTCAAGCGCAACGTCAAGGCCTTCGGGGGCGATCCGGCCAACGTCACCATCATCGGGGAATCGGCGGGCGGCATGTCGGTCAACACCCTGCTCACCTCGCCGATGGCCGAGGGCCTGTTCGCCAAGGCCGTGGTGCTGTCCGGCGGCGAAGGCAAGAGCCAGGACCCGGGCCTGGCGGCGGTCGAACAGATCGGCGTGAACTTCGCGGCCAGCAAGGGCATCGCGGCGGACGACCCGCAGGCCCTGGACAAGCTGCGCGCCCTGTCCGGCGAACAGGTCGTCGACGGCATGAATTTGGCCAACCGCGCGATGCCGCCGGCGCCGACCTACCTCGGCCCCTTCGCCGACGGCAAGCTGGCGGTGGAGTCGGGCGCGGCCTTCGCGGGCGGGCGTTTCCACAAGGTGCCGGTGATGATCGGCGCCACCAGCGCCGACATCGGCGGCAAGACCGGCTGGATGGTCGCGGGCGCGCGCAGCCTGGCCGCGACCCTGTCCAGGCACGGCGTACCGGTGTACGCCTACCGCTTCTCCTACGTCGCCGATTCGATCGGCCAGCCGGGCGCGCGCCACGCCACCGACATCCCCTATTTCTTCGACACGGTGGACATCAAGTACGGCGAGCAGAGCACGAAGAAGGACATCGGCATGGGCAAGTCGATGAGCGCCTACCTGGTCAATTTCGCCAAGAAGAGCGACCCGAACGGCGGCAAGCTGCCGCGTTGGAAGCGTTATGCGCCGGAGAGCGACCTGATCATGGACTTCGCCGAGAACGGCAAGGCCGAGCCGAAGAAGGATCCGCTGGGACCGGAGATCGACGCAGCCAAGGTGGCGGCGGCCAGCGCCAAGCCTTGATCCGAGGGTGAACGAAAAACGACGCTGGGCGCAAGCGGCCAGCGTCGTTTTTATTTGGAGGCGCGGGAGCGGATCAGCTGCCGTAGTAGCGGCCGGCGCGGTGCCAGGCCATGACCATGCTGCTCATGGCCACCGCGCTGACGGCCGACCAGCCGACCCGGCCGGGTTCCACCAGGCCCAGGGCGCAGAGCATGATCACGCTGTCGATCATCACCTGGGTGCGGCCGGCGTTGATGGCGTACTTCTTCTGCAGCCACAGGGTGAGGATACCGGTGCCGCCCAGGCCCGCGCCGTGGCGCGCCAGCGCCAGGATGCCCATGCCGCAGAAGGTGCCGCCGGTCAGGGCCGCCACCAGCGGGTGGATGTGGCCGATCACCAGCCCGTTCGGGATCAGCTTCAGGAGCGCCATGATCAGGGCGCTGCCGATCAGCGACTTGACCGTGAAGCGCGCGCCCATGAACAAATAGCCGAACAGGAAGAACGGGATATTAATGAGCAGGAAGAGCTGGCCGACCTGCCAGCCCGAGAGATAGGACACCAGCAGCGCGATCCCGGCCACGCCACCCGTGATCAGGCCGGCGACTTGCAGCAACAGGATGCCGATGGCGGCGAACAGGACGCCGACGGCGATGCCGTAGACATCGTCCAGCAGGGAGTGGGGCTTGATCATTACTTCAGGCGCGGCGACAGCGGGCGCACGATTCCAGGAGAACCGGAGGTAGTCATTCATTCTTTTGCGCGTTCAATAAAACAAAAGCGATCCCCGGGCCTAGCTCGGCCTGATATGTTTTTTATGGGAAATCGGGTCTGTAATACTGTCTCCGGGCGCTATTATCGCTCATGTTGCGGTGCAATGTAATACCCAGCAACAGAATCGCCACATCCGGATACCGGCCCGGCGCACCCAGAGGGCGCCGGGCCGGCTGCTGCGCTTACTTGTACAGCACTCCTGGCAGCCACATCCCGATGGCCGGGAAGGTGTACAGCAGGATTACGCCCAGCACCTGGATCGCCATGAAGGGCAGCATGCCCAGGAAGATCTGGTTCAGGGTCACGTGCGGCGGCGAGACGCCCTTCAGGTAGAAGGCCGACATGGCGACCGGCGGCGACAGGAAGGCCGTCTGCAGGTTCATCGCCACCAGCAGGCCGAAGAACAGCGGGTCGATGTTGAAGTGGGCCAGCAGGGGCACGAAGATCGGCATGAAGATCACGATGATCTCGGTCCACTCCAGCGGCCAGCCGAGCAGGAAGATGATGACCTGGGCCAGGATCATGAACTGCACCGGCGTCAGGTCCATCCCCAGCACCCAGGCGTTGATGATCTCCTGCCCGCCCAGCAGCGCGAAGGCGGCCGAGAAGATGCTCGAGCCGACGAACAGCCAGCACACCATGGCGCTGGTCTTGGCGGTCAGGTGGGCCGATTCGCGCAGCAGGCCGTAGTTAAAGCGGCGGTAGGCGATCGCCAGGATCATGCCGCCCAGCGCCCCCATCGCCGCCGCCTCGGTCGGCGTGGCCAGCCCGAACACGATGCTGCCGAGGACAGCCAGGATCAGCAGCGCCAGCGGGAACAGCGAACCGAGCAGCATCTTGAAGATCTCCAGCCGCGCCACGCTGAAATAGACGTAGAACAGCAGCAGCGCCAGCGCGCCCACGCCCAGCACGATCCAGAAGGTCTTGGACGCGGGCCGCGCGGCCGGCTCTTCGGCGGCCGGGGCGGACTGGGCGGCAGGCTGCGCGGTCTCGGCCGCCGCAGCCGGCGCGGCAGGCGCCGCAGCAGCGCCCTCCTCTGCCGGCGGCTCGGTTACTCCGCCTTCCACCGGCGGCTCGGCCAGTTCGCCTTCCACCGGCGGTTCTGCCAGGCCGCCTTCGACCGGCGGTTCTTCAAGTCCGCCGCTGTCGGAGCCGGAGGTGCTGTCGAAGCTGTCGGCGGCGTCCATCGCCACCAGTTCCGTCGCCGGAGCACTGGGCGCCGTGACGATGCGGTAGCTCAGTCCCATCACGGCGATGAAGACCAGGGCTGGCAGCAGGGCCACGAACAGGTTGTTCATCAGGGTGCGGGTCGGCACCTCGGCCGCGCGCTTGCCCTTGATCGCGGCCAGCAGGCCGGGCACGGCGGGCTTGGCGTAGGCGTTCGGGATCGCCCGGGTGTAGGGCGGCAGCGCGACGATGCGTTCCTCGGCCGACAGCGGCGGAGCGGCGGAGGGCTTGAGCTTGGCCACGATGATCACGTAGCCGACGTAGAGCGCGGCCAGCATGATCCCCGGGAACAGCGCCCCGGCGTAGAGCTTGACCACCGAGACCCCGGCCGTGGCGCCATAGACGATCAGCAGCACCGAGGGCGGAATCAGGATGCCCAGGCAGCCCCCCGCCGTGATCGAGCCGGCCGACAGGCGCACGCTGTAGCCGGCCTTGAGCATGGCCGGCAGGGCCAGCAGGCCCATCAGCGTGACAACGGCGCCGACGATGCCGGTGGCGGTGGCGAAGATCGCGCAGGTGATGATGGTGGCCACCGCCAGCGAGCCCGGCACGCGCGCCATGGCCAGGTGCAGGCTCTTGAACAAGCGCTCGATCAGGTTGGCGCGCTCGACCAAATAGCCCATGAAGATGAACAGCGGGATCGAGATCAGGACGTCGTTCGCCATCACCGAATAGGCGCGCTGCACCATCAGGTCCAGCGTGAGCTGGACCGCCGTGTCGGGGTCGGCGCTGTGGAAGGCGAACCAGGCGAACATCACGCCCATGCCCATCAGGGTGAAGGCGGTGGGGAAGCCCAGCATGATGGCGACCACCACCAGGGCCAGCATCAGGAGGCCCAGGTGGCCGTTGGTCATCTCCGACGGCGCCGGCAGCAGGGCGAAGATGCCGATCACGATGGCGATCAGGATCGACAGGCCGAACCAGATTTCCTTTTTCATGGCGCCTTCCCTTCTTCCAGGTGGACCGAGGCCTTCAGCTTGTCGACATCGACTTCCTCGACGTCGCGTTCGCGCGGCGGCCAGTCGCCCTGGCGCAGGCAGATCACGCAGCGCACGATCTCGGCGAAGCCCTGGAGCAGGAGCAGCGCCCCGGCGAAGGGGATCACCATCTTGAAGGGGTACAGGGGTGGGCCGTTGGCGGTGAGGGTCGAGTGCTCGCGGATGGCGAAGGACTCGGCGGCGTAGGTGTAGCCGGCCCAGACCAGGGCCACCACGCCGGGGATGAAGAACACGATGTACAGCAGCAGGTCCAGGCCGGCCTGCAGGCGCGGCGGGAAGAAGCTGTACAGCACGTCGCCGCGCACGTGGCCGTTCTTGGCCAGCGTGTAGGCGCCTGCCATCATGAACGAGGCCCCGTACATCATGATCATCAGGTCGAAGGCCCAGGGATTGGGCGCATTCAGGGCGTAGCGGGCGAAGACTTCCCAGCTGATGAGGAAGGTCAGCACCACGATCAGCCACGCGAAAGCCTGGCCGACCCAGGTGCTGATGCGGTCGACGAAAAACAGTAGATTCTGCATGACGCTGCTCCAGGTCGTCACAAAAGACCGCCCCGGGGTGAGCGGGGCGGCGTGGTCACTGCATGCGGTCTGTTACGCCTTCTTCGGTGGCGCCTTGCGGCCGAAGTAGTGGTTGTAGGCCATGCGGCGCGGGTTGTTGGTGTCCATGTCCCACTTCACCGCGCGTTCGGCGAAGGCGCGCATGGAGGCCTCGACCTTCTTGAACAGCGGATTGTCGGCGCCCTTCTTGGCCACCACCTGGTCCCAGATCGCCAGCTGCGCCTGCAGCACCGCGTCGGGCGTCTTGTAGAACTTCACGCCCTGCTTGGCCTGGAGCTCGCGGTAGTCCTTGGAATAGCGGTCGACCGCCTTCCAGGACATGTCGGCCGAGGCGGCTTCGACGGCGTTCTCGATGATGGCCTTGATCTGGGGCGGGAGCGCGTTGTACTTGGTCTTGTTGAAGGTGATCTCGAACTGCTCCGAGCTTTGGTGGAAGCTCTGCAGCATGCAGACCTTGGAGACGTCCGGGAAGCCGAGCACGCGGTCGGAGCTGGCGTTGTTGAACTCGGCGCCATCGAGCAGGCCGCGGTCCATGGCCGGCACGATCTCGCCGGCCGGCAGCGCGTTCACGGCGGCGCCCATGGAGGTGAACATGTCGATCGCCAGGCCGTTGGTGCGGAACTTCAGGCCCTTGAGGTCTTCCTGCTTGGTGATGGGCTTCTTGAACCAGCCGAGCGGCTGGGTGGGCATGGGGCCGGTGAGGAAGGACACCACATTGGCGCCGATGCTGTTATAGAGTTCGGCCAGGAGCTCCTTGCCGCCGCCGTACTTGTGCCAGGCCAGGACCTGGTTGGCGTCCATGCCGAAGGCGGGGCCCGAGGTCCAGAGGGCGATGGCGCTTTGCTTGCCGTAGTTGTAGCCCATGACGCCGTGGCCGCCGTCGAGGGTGCCCTTGGAGACCGCGTCCAGCAGGCCGAAGGCCGGGACGACGGCGCCGGCGGGCAGCACCTCGATCTTGAGCTCGCCGCCGGTCATGTCGTTGACCTTTTTGGCGAAGTCCAGTGCGTATTCGTGGAAGATGTCCTTGCTTGGCCAGGTGCTCTGGAAGCGCATCTGCTTCGGCGTTTGCGCCGTCGCGATCATCGGGACCGCGGCGGCCGTTGCGGCGGCTGCGGTGCCCAGAAACTTCCTGCGGGTGCTGACGGTTTGCTGCGACTCCTGCTTCGACTCCTGCATGCCCTTCTTCATCGTATGTCTCCTGTGATTGTTGTAGGTACACGAACGAAATGCTTGGACTGGATCGACAACGCACAAAACTTGGCTTTGAGCCTGGTGCCATTGAGTTAGCCCCCCACCGTCGTTCCCGCGAAGGCGGGAACCCAAGTTGAGTTGCGCAGCCACGCACGCAAACTTGGGTTCCGGCCTTCGCCGGAACGACGGTTTTAAGGCTAGCTCAGTGGCATAGAGCTCTGAACTGGACTCCTTTAACCTGTGATGCCGCGCACCGGGCGCGACTGTTTCCTGCGGGATTACTTACCGTAGGGCTACGAGCATCTTATCCGTTTGTTGCCAACAGAGCCAGTGCTTGTGTTGCTAACGAATCAGCGACTATAGCCCATCGGTAAGTGCTTGATTTTGCTGGATGAATATTTGGCCGACGCGGATATAAGGCGCGCCGGCCGGGACCTTAGATGCGGTACTGGGCCTTGATCTCATCAGCCGCGCGTTCGCCGATCACCACGCACGGCGCCATCGTGTTGCCGGTCGTGATGTGCGGCATGATGGACGCGTCCGCGATGCGCAGATTGCCGATCCCATACACCCGCAGCTTCCCATCCACCACCGACATCGGATCCAGCCCCATCTTGGCGGTGCAGGACTGGTGCCAGTAGGTGACCGCCGCATCGCGCAGGTAGCGCTCCATGCCTTCGCGGTTCAGGTTGCCGGGCATGGACTCGCCCTTCACCAGCCCGCGGTAGGCACTGGCATTGCCCAGCGCGCGGCACATCTCGACGTTGGCGAAGGCCGCCTTCAGGTCGTCCGGATGGGACAGCGTATTGGCCTGGATGATCATGTCGTCGGTCGCATTCGGACCGGACAGCAGCAGCTGGCCGCGGCTCTTGGGGTGGGCCAGGCCGGCGAACATCGTCCAGCCATGCTCGGGCACGCCGCGCGCCGCGTTCTCGGCGCTGGGGACGGGGAACTCCACCTGGCAGTGCAGCATGTCGGGAGCGTCCAGCGACGGGTCGCTCTTCCAGTACAGCGTTGCTTCGGAGCCGCCGTTGCCCACTTCCTGCGGCTCGGCATATTCCCAGATGCAGCCGAAGCTGACGTGGTCCTGGTGGTTCTGGCCGACGCCCGGCAGGAGCTGGCGCACCGGGATGCCGTGGCGCTTGAGTTCCTGCTCCGGGCCGATACCCGACTGCATCAGCAACTTCGGAGTATTCACCGCGCCCAGCGACAGCACCACTTCGCGGGTGCAGCCGAACCACTGCTTGCGGCCGTCCAGCAGGACCTCGACGCCGGTCACGTTCTTGCCTTCAAAGGTCAGCTTGGAGACCAGCGCATGGGTGAGCACCGTCAGGTTGGGCTGGGCCATCTTCGAGTAGGTGTAGGAGCGGAACACCGACAGACGCTTGCCGTCGCGGATGCGCAGGTCGTGCAGGGCCGCGCCACCGTCGCCTTCCATCATCGCGCCGTTCGGGCTGTCGAAGGTGGGGATGCCGAGCGAGCGCGCCGCTTCCAGCATCAGGGTCGCGGTGGGTTTGGGGTCGCTTGCCGGGGCGACGTAGACCGGACCGCCCTGCCCGCGCCGGGTCGGATCTGCCGGGCCGTGCCAGTCTTCGATGCGGCGGTAGATCTCCAACACCGATTCGTAGTTCCAGGCATCGTCGCCGGCGGCGGCGGCGAAGGAATTCCAATCGCTGGCGTGGCCGCGGGCCCAGACCATGACGTTGATGCTCGAGCCGCCGCCCAGCACCTTGCCCATGTTCATGGGGATGGCGCGGCCATTGAGGTGGGCGTTCGGCTCGGCCGTGAAGGCCCAGTCGCGCTCGGTGCCCAGGTTGAGCGGCCACTGGGCCGGTTCGATCACGCTGGCGATCTCGTCGCTGCCGCCGGCTTCCAGCAGCAGCACGCGCACGCCGGGGTTTTCGGCCAGGCGGGCGGCGACCACGGAGCCGGAGGAACCGGCGCCGCACACGATGAAGTCGAAATAGGTCTTGAGGGTGACGAGCTGGGTTGCCTGATTGCGGCGCACCTCGTCGGCGAACTCGCGTTCGTTGGCGTTGGGATGGCTCATGATGTGCTTTCTAAGGTGGGTAAAGGAGCGCCGTCCCAGCGGGACGGCATGCGGGTGCGCCGCACAGGCAATACGAGGGCGCTGCCGGGGCGGCAGACGGGTTCTGTCGGGGGTATGACCCAGGTCCGGCGGCGCCTGCCGTGGCCCGGATCACGAGCCACGGCGGGGAGAGACCTACTTGGTCGCGGCGACCGCGTCGAGGATGACCTTGGCCACGTCGGCCGGACGCGACTGCTGGGGCACGTGGCTGGCCGGCAGTTCAGTGGTGGTGGCCTTGATCTTCTTGGCCATGGCGCGCAGCAGGCCTGGGTCGATCATGCGGTCACGCGAGGCGACGATGAACCAGGACGGCTTGCTGGTCCAGGCGGCGTGGGTCACCTTGTCGGCGAAGGCCTTGGCCTGGATCGGGCCTTGGGTGGCGGTCATGATGGCGGCCTGCTTGGCCGGCACGTCCTGGGCGAAGTCTTCGCGCATCGCGGCTTCGGGCAGGCTCAGGAAACCTTCGGCATCGGCCACGAAGCGCTTGCTGCCGGGAGCGGCCGGGTAGCCTTCGCCGGTTTCGACGGTCGACTTGCCGGCGTCCGGGGCGAAGGCCGCCACGTAGACCAGGCTGGCGACCTTGTCGTGCTGGCCGGCTTCGGTGATCACGGTGCCGCCCCAGGAGTGGCCGACCAGCACCACCTTGCCCGGCTGGGCCGCGATGGCGCGGCGGGTCGCGGCGACGTCGTCGGCCAGCGAGGTCAGCGGGTTTTGCACGGCGGTGACCTGGATGCCCTTGGCTTGCAGCAGCGGGATCACTTTCGACCAGTCGGAGCCGTCGGCGAAGGCGCCGTGGACGATGACGACCGAGGGCTTGGCGTGGTGGGCGTGGGCGGCGTCGGTGGATTGAGCCTGGGCGCCGGTGGCGGCGAAGGCGGCGGCGACGGCGAGCAGGCGGATCGAGGATTTGATGGTGTTCATGGTGGTCTCCCTGTGGGCTGGTTGGTTAGTGAAGCCAGTATAGGGAGGGGGGTATGGGGGCGAAATCGGTTGAACGACCGATACGGGGGCGTATGGTGCCGTCGAAAGCTTGAGGACCTTGGGTTTGAGTTAGGGAATAATGGAGACTCGAATACGCTTGACCTATCAGTGGAGGGGCAATGGAGATCTCGGCTAAGGTTCGCAATTCCTCGGCAACGCATGAGGTGACAGTCAGCACGGCTGGGGTGGTGCGCTCGCTCGACATACCGGCCAAAACGGAGGGCTCGGGCTCCGCAGTGAATGGGGGCGAGTTTCTGATGCTGGCGCTGGCCACTTGCTACTGCAATGACTTGTATCGCGAAGCGAAGCGTATGAACATTGCGATCGACGGTGTCGAGGTGGAGGCTAGCGCATGCTTTGAGGGTGTCGGCTTGGCTGCGAACAATATTCAGTATCGGGCGACAGTGCAGTCGCTCGCATGTGCCTTCGATATTGAACGGCTAATCAGTGAGACGGATGCAGTGGCCGAAGTACATAACACATTGCGTACTGGCGTACAGGTCCTATTGAATCGCCAAAACTAGCCAAGATACCATTCGTCATCGGCAAACAAAGGCCCTGACAGGCTCGTTGGGTCTACTCATCAGGGCGATCATTGCCTCCCCAAATAATCGCGCGGAGCACGGCATCTCAGCGCGCTTGGCCTATTGGCCGATATTTTTCATATTCCGCTTGAAAAAGCTGTGCAGAATCGTCTCGGAATTCCTCGCGTCGGTTAGTTAGCTCGATCAGCTTATCACCGATGCTCTTGTATATGATCTGATGGGCTTGATTCTTCAGCGAAACCTCATCGTACGCATCTATTTGAATCTCCTGGCTGAGCGCCCAATCAATTAAGTTCAGAAGGTCGTCTTTGGAAATCTTATCAAGCGCGGAATACTCGCCGTCTTGTCGCCTAAAATAACCCTGACCATTTTCAATCTTCAATAATCTCATAGTGCCTCTGCCTTTCCAAATAAGTTTTCTGACCAGCCTCGAGCGCATTCAACATCACTGTGTGGGTACTGATTGTTTTCCCGTCCACAGTTGAAAGTACCTTATCGGAAGGGTGCCCTGAATAGATGCGATACACTACGCCTCCGTCGTCCACCACTCGGCTAGCATACAGGACATAATCTGCACCGATTGATGCCCCAACGGTACTATTATGTGTTACGACGACAACTGGCATAAATTGCGAAAGGCTCTTCAAAATCTTATTGACATCGCTGTTTAAGAAAAGATTATCGAATGACGATTCTGGCTCATCAATTAGAAGGATGTCGTAGTCTTTAGCATCCATGATGCTCTGCAAGAGGCGGAACTCGGAGCGTTCGCCACCCGACACAGGGTAGCCATGACTATTCAGAATCTGGTAGTCTATTCTTACGAAAAGTTTGTACAACTCAGAGCGATTGCATCCATCGATTTTAATCAATTCACGCAAATATGCGTAAGCGTCGTCATATCTCTTATAAGCATCACTGAAAGCGAGCTTCGTTCCCGACGCTGCTCTAATCTCCAGCGCCCCAGTAAATGGCATCTTCTTAGCCTCTACCTTAAATCCTTGAATTGACTCCGTAGAAATGGTCGATTCCGCACGAAGATTCTTAGCGATTTCGCGAAACTTATGGACTTTCGATATTGAGATTTTATAGTCATACAGATCAATCTCTTCAATTTGCGTTGCTGATGTCCTAAGCGAAAGCTGCTGCTTTATGTCCTTTAGTAGCTCATTCGCAATCCGCTTTTTCTTACCGTCGAATGCTCTTTGGCGCGCGACATCGATGAGCTCACACATAAGCGCCTGCAGAGCAGCGGGGCTAACATATTTATCAATAACGGAGCGAAACTCAACATTCTCGACAACTTTCCGAACCGCTTCGATCAACTCATGCAAGGTAGCCGCTTCCCCCACATTGAACTCTGCCTCCTTATAAAGGCACACCTTGGAAAAAGCGTCCTGTCTATCGGCCTCAGCTGCGGATGCAAGCAAACTAGTCAAGTATCGATCTAGTCGCCGCTCTAAAGACGACAGATCAATATTTATCATTTCATTTAGAACATTTCTAAATGGACCGAGGTATTCTTCACTAATCAAGCCCCGCTTTTTTTGGAGGTCATTTTGAAATTCCCTTTCATCACCGTAATCATCACGCTGAACCAGCGAGAATTGATCAATATATTTTGAACTTTCAATGTTGTCTCTAATTTTGTTAAGAGTGTACGTCTTCCCCGAAGAACGCTCCCCGAGTAGAATATTTAGGCCAGTTGAAATCTTTTGCCCGTTGAGAAACACCGGCCACAGATTATTTCCATCTCGCTCGGATAACGCCACCTTTTGCTTGTCGGATAGGCATAATCTGATGGCATCAAAAGTAACAGCCCCACAGTCGATGTAGGTATGTCTTGACGGATACTTTGGCTTGTCCGCGCGGATTCTAACATCACTAAACAAGACTGGCGTCGGCCTGGTATCATCCTTTATCGCGCGTATAAACTTCTTCGGACTGTCGACCTCACCAGCAGTTACAAACGGAAGCAATTTTTCTAATGTCGTACCTTGTATAGCAGGATTTTTATCTAGGTGAGGAATAATGATGTAGCGACTTAGGTCGCCAAAGATAGCTTGAAATTGCTCAAATGTAACGCTGTCTCCAATCGCAACAACTTTCTGAGAGATACGATCACATTTTTCTTTAAAACCTTCGATGTCTGAGCCATCCGCAATCACGAGCACGTGTCCTTGCGCCAAGTTGACCTCAATGCCAGGAAAAACCGGAATGCCTAAGGAATGCTTAATTTGTCTAAACTGATCGTCATCAAACACATCGTGGTTTGTCACGGCGACGGCGGCGAGCTTTGCGTCGCTCACGTATCGGACGAATGACTCCAAGCAGAATTCGAACGGTGCATCGCTGATTGTCGCTACGGTATGGATGTGCAAATCAATCTTCTTCACTGCTCCTCCGTCTCTGTTCCTTCGGCATACGATCTTACAGTTAAATTTCGCGCTGGAAAATTCCCACGGCCATAAACTGTTGATTTTCCACCACTGAAACGCTGCGTCGCTGGGTACGCCAGCAGGAGCGTGATACCGGCCAGCGTGCAGGGCCGACCACTGCCGAAGAAGAGCGCATCAAGGCCCTGGAGCGCGAAGTGCGCGAGTTGCGCAAGGCAAACGAGATCCTGCGTTTGGCGAGTGCGTTTTTCGCCCAGGCGGGGCTCGGCCGCCACTTCGAGCCGTAAGGACATTTATCGACCAGTATCGCCATGCCTACGGTGTCGAGCCGATCTGCAAGCTGATGCAGATCGCACCGTCGGGCTACCGGCGTTATGCAGCGCAGCAGCGCAACCCGGCGTTGCGCTGTGCACGAGTCCAGCGTGACGATGTACTGAGCGTCGACATCGAGCGGGTTTGGCAAGCAAACCTGCAGGTCTGCGGCGCCGACAAAGTGTGGCGCCAACTTCGACGTGAGGGAACTGAGGTGGCCCGCTGCACAGTGGGGCGCTTGATGCGCAAGGCCGGCCTGCGTGGCGTCATGCGTGGCAAGGTCGTACGCACGACGGATGCCGATGCGAAGGCACCTTGCCCGCTCGACCGAGTCAACCGCCAGTTCAAAGCACCGCGGCCGAACCAGCTGTGGGTCAGCGATTTCACATACGTCTCGACCTGGCAGGGCTTCGTCTACGTGGCCTTCGTCATCGACATTTTCGCCCGGCGCATCGTCGGCTGGCGCGTCATAGCGACAGGGGCTCGCCATACGTATCCATAAAGTACAGCGAGCGTCTGGCAGAAGCCGGCATCGAGCCGTCTGTGGGCAGCAAAGGCGACAGTTACGACAATGCCCTGGCCGAGACGATCAATGGGCGCTACAAGGCTGAACTGATCCATCGCCGCACTCCCTAAAAAACGCGTGAGGCCGTCGAGCTGGCCACGCTGGAATGGGTATCCTGGTTCAACCACCATCGACTGCTGGAGCCGCTCGGCTATATACCGCCAGCCGAAGCTGAGGCAAACTATTACAAGCAACTGAGCAGTCAAGCCATTCCGGCCTGACTCACACTAACCGGCCTCCGCCAAAGCCGGGGCAATTCAATTAGCGACACATCATTTCCTAAGAGGGCGGGTAGCCTTAGAAAAAAAGGCGTTTGTCCTGATACCCTTCGTTGAACAGCCCGGTACATTTCAAAACCAATCCTTATAGAAAATTGACGGCTATAAGAAATAGTGTTTGTACCCTGTTGCTGTCTTCAATCAAACATCTTCCAGAAGTCGACCTGAACTTGTCCGACAGTTGTCTATAAGGCCCGGAAATTTGAGCAGTACCGGCACGATGACTGCTGGCGCTAATTGTCGATCACCTACCAAACAAATGACGATGCAATGAATGCACTCTGAGGCGCTCTCAACCCTCAGCCTTTGGCTCCATACGTAGGAATGCACGCAGACTCTCATCGCACTCTTTGCACATCTTACGCAGAACAGCGCCTTGCTCATTTAACGATTCGAGCGCGGCTCTTGCCTTGTCCAAATCCGCTGGGGGTTCTCGATGACTTTTCCAAAGATCGCGCATCGCTAGGTACTGGTTGGCCGCGTCAGCAATATCCAGCAAATCTTTAGAAACCCGCTGGGGATAGTAGAACTCGCTAATATTTGCGGCGTCGAAAAACGACCATAAAGCCTCATCAGGCAGGGTGTTGCCTTTCGAGTGCAACTCAAAGTTGAACTTTTGGAGGCTCTTGTAAATCGTCAAGCGCTCGTTGTGCTGAGCGAGATGGTTTGCCAGAGCAGCGCTGTCCGCCGACCTCTCGGAGCTGTTCGCTGAGTTGCTTGCAGAGACGGCAGAAAGAACCGAAACAAGAAGTGCCAGTCCGGCAATCCCATCAGTGAGAGTAAGTTCCATAGTTAAAGATCGCAAGCCTTCGGCTGAGGGTTGAAAGAAGCTGGGCAGTGTAGACGAGTTGCTGTTAAAGCTCTACATCTGCATTGCAGAACCGCGCACGACTGAACCGGCCTGGTTCAATTTGAGTATGCCCCAACTGAACCATTCCAGCCAGTCTAAGGTTAGGCTAGCAAATAAAAATGCACCACTCATACCAGATCGATATTAATAGACCACTTATAATATACCAACCTTAACGGGCGTAGAAAAGACGAAGGCCGCCGGTAAGTACCAGGGGCGCGCAGAGAATATTGAGCGCAACGCTCTGATCCAAAAACACCTCAAAGCGGGCGTGTCCAGTTGGAGCGAAATAATGGCGCTAGTCAGTTGCAGCCGAGGCACTATTGCCAAACAGGCCGCACTCCTCAAAGCGACTACCGACTAGAGCAAACAACTAGTGCTAACTTTATTCAGGTGCGTGATCACCTAGCTTTGCTGCCGCATCCAAAACCTTTTCTCGTAGAGAGTTCAACCAATGGCCAGACATTTTTCCCGATCTTTCACCCGATTTTTCTTTTAGCTGCTCTGCAAGCTTTTCTAGCCATGGCTTTTCCTCTACCAGTTCGGCCCTGAAATGATCGTAGCGGCTCTCCATCGTATAAACAATAGTGCTAAGCGAAGGTGAACTCAAGCCCATCAAGGCATCTACAAACAACTCGACATTTGCATGTGCCAAAACTGGAGTCTGATAATACTTATTACCCTCATGATTGCTAAGCGTTAAATATCGAGCAAACTTCTGAGGATCAGTTTTCAAAACCTCAATTAATTCCTTGGCAATTTTTGGAAGCGACTCTTTTCTCGCCAACTCGACTGCCTCTTTGATATATTGGCTGATCTCCGAAAACTCAGGCAATTCTTTACCATGAAATCCTCGCCCTGCCCAACCGAAGCTGCTAAGAACTTCACCTAGTGGTTCGTTACGAAGCAAATTGTCTCGCTTCCGCATTACATCAATGTTTTTCTTAGCTATAGACACAATTTCTGAAGGTGGAACAGGATAAATGCCAATCGCAGATAATTGAAGAAGCGCCCCAACTATATGCTTAAGATGTCCAACTATTTCATATTCAAAATTCTTGAGTTTCGCTTCAGCCTCTTTAATGACGGAATCCAATTCCTGATCAGATAGTTCGAACGCATCCCACAGGCGCAGCCAGTCGAGTCTGTCCTCTCGCTTCGCGTAATATCTGCTCTCAAGAATAGACTTATTAACCGAGCTAACGGGTATAAGACCACTATCAAGTATTTCCGCCCATACGGATTCTGGCAATACGTTGTCGAGAGCATCAAACATCACATACTTTGTACGCAATGTTGCTAACTTGCTTGCATCGCCTTTGATAGCTGCTTGCATCCAACCACTCATCAAGCCTTCGATTTCCTTTGCATGAAGATTGCCAGCCCTAATCTCAAATGAATAGATTAGAAATGTTCCCAATATGCTCTTGAGCATGTCCTGATTCCGCCTAGCAGGATTGACTACATCTACTAATCTCGCAAAATCTAGTAACGCTTGACGTAGATGACGCAGATTCTGATATTTAGATGCGAGGTAAAGATCCCGGACGAACTGGTGGTTCGACTCAACACAAGTTCGTGCATCAGCCTGGGAGATCTCAAGAAGAAACTCGCTAAGTGCTGAGTCTAAGTCCGGCTCAATTTCAAACGTCTTACCTATAAGTTTTTCCCTGATTCGGAAATAGTTCGCATGCTGCTGAGGGTTCGCCTGCTCGCGCTCAACTATTTCATCTTCGTTTGCCACTACCAAAACTTTATATCCGTGATGCTCAACAAAGTAGTTGATGTAACCAAGGATCTCCGGAATTTTGATATCGCAACGCTCAAGGTCATCAAATACTAAAACAAGACCAGCAGGGTTATCTAAATATTCAGATATATTAATGTCTGGAATACCAACCGTGGCAGTGCCATCATCTCTACCATCCTGATCAAGGTCAATTTTAAGAGTAGTCTTAAGAGCGCCTTTCAAAATACGACCAGTTAGTCGCATGCCTTTCGATGTCAGGATCGGATGAAGTTGCCTAAAGAACTCATCTTCAATTTCCTTTTTACTGCTGACACCGTTCAGGCTGACGTAAAGTGATTTACGCGTATCCCCAAGCGCTGCAATATTTTTCTTTATGAAAAAAGTCTTGCCTGTGCCCCAGCGACCCTTGAGCATGACCGCATATTGTGGCGCCGTAGGAAGTTCAAAGTAATACGTGAGAAAACTAGCGATTTGAGAATTCTTTGTCATCTTCCTTCCGGTCAAGGCGATAATAATGGCGATACCTGCGAATTCTTAGATAAGTTCTCGAGGTTGTTATTAAGCTCAAGGCCAATCTCGACTACCAACTTACTTAACCTCTCAAATTCCGGTTTGAGCAGATCCGATAACGACACTTGCGGATAATTTTTTACCCCGTTCTCCGTAAGCTTTTCAAAAGCAGCGATGTGGAACTCATGCAATTCTTCTCTAGCACCCGTCTGGTCCTCATTCAGTATAGATCGGATTACCGTGCGGTGCTTACTGAGATTCGATAGAGCAGAGAGATGTTCGTAATCCGGACCGCTGCTTACACGAAGAAGCAACTCTACTATCCGCTCGCAACCAGACATCTTCATGGCCACACCGATAACTCTTTGGATATTGACGTTTCGATCTGACAGCGCATAGGGGGACAAATTCATGCCATATCCGAAGTAGACGCTACTCGCCAATATATCCGGTATTGCATGTATTGCTTGAACACACGCCGTAACGTGCGCCCCTGCTGCAACCATGAGTCGCTCAAACATTAGCCTTGTTCGGTCATCTTCATCGGCCAGTGCCCATAGCAGCCCATCCTTTAAATACCTACGCTGAAAAGCTTTAAGTAGGCGGCTCGTCTCACGATAGTGGTACTTGGCGAAGTGCTGCCTATCTACGATTGATCGCAGACAAGGTTTCACCAGGGCACTCTGACCTAAACCAAACACTGTTTCGACAAGAGTAGCGGTTCTCAACAGATCCCAAGGAGGCAACCGCTCTAACTCTGGCTGCCCTATGAACTGTTTACCACTTTGGTCTGTAATGTGACTCATCAGTGATTGCTAGTAAGAACCGCACCGCCATGGGTACGATGGTGGTTAAGTGTGATCGCAATAAAAAAAGCCCTTTTTATCAAGGGCTTATTCTAGATACTGGCGGAAGCGGTGAGATTCGAACTCACGAACGGGTTCCCCCGTCGGCAGTTTTCAAGACTGCTGCCTTCAACCACTCGGCCACGCTTCCTTTGAGGAACCGGCATTATACATAATTCATCTGCACCGGCCACCCTCTTCTCGTCCACGCAGCCTAGCTCAGCAGCAGCCAGTTGTCCCGCAAGCTCCGCTCGAAGTCATACGCCGGCAAGGGCTTGCTGTACAGGTAGCCCTGCACCTCGTCGCAGCCCGAGTCGCGGAGGAAGTCGAGCTGATCTACTGTCTCCACCCCTTCCGCGATCACGCGCAAACCAAGCTGCCGCGCCATGCTGATGATGGTCCCCGCAATCGCGCAATCGCTCTGATCTCCCGGGATCCCGGTGGTGAACGAGCGGTCGATCTTCAGGGTATGGATCGGGAAGCGCTTCAGGTACGACAGGCTCGAATACCCCGTCCCGAAGTCGTCCAGCGACAGCGCCACCCCCAGGGCGGTGAGCCGGTCCATGATCCCGGTCACCCGCTCGAAGTCATGCATCAGCGTGCTCTCGGTGATCTCCAGCTCCAGCCAGGACGGATCGAGCGCATACCGCGCCAGCGTATCCGCCACCCGCGCCGGCAGCGACTGCGTAAACTCCCGCGCTGACACGTTCACGGCCAGCCTGAATGGCGGCAAGCCCGCCCTCTGCCACACCGCCGCCTGCGCGCAGGCCTGCTCCAGCACCCACTCCCCCACCTGCACGATCAAGCCCGTGCTCTCGGCCAGCGGAATGAATTCGCCAGGCGGCACCAGCCCGCGCTGCGGATGCACCCAGCGCACCAGCGCCTCCGCGCCGACGATGCGCCCGCTGCCGATCTCGAACTTCGGCTGGTAGTACAGAATCAGTTCCCCGTTACCGAGCGCATGCCGCAGCCCGGTCTCGATACGCATGCGTTCCTGCATGCCCTGGTTCATGTCGTCGCTGTAGAAGGCCACGCTGCGGTCCGGATTCGCCTCGCCCTTCTTGGCCCGCTCCATCGCGATGTCGGCAAGTCCAAGCAGGGTCTCGGCATCGTTGCCGTTCTGCGGATACACGCTGATGCCGATGCTGGCGCCCACGCGCAGCTCCTGCCCACCGATGTAGAACGGCGCATCCAGCACCGCCTGCAGCTTCTGCGCCACCGTGGTCGCCTCGAAGTGCTGGCGGATGTCGAACAGCCCCACCGCGAACTCGTCGCCCGACAGCCGCGCCACCACGTCCTCGTCGCGCAGGGTGTCCCGGAAGCGCTGGGCCACCTGCCGCAGCAGTTCGTCGCCGATGCGCCGCCCCAGGGTGTCGTTGATGCGCTTGAAGCGGTTCAGGTCGAGGAAGAGCACGCAGCCCAGGGCCTCGTTGCGCTGCGCGACCATTAGGGCCTGGTCGACCAGCCGCCCGAACAGGGTGCGGTTGGGCAGCCCGGTCAGCGCGTCGTAATACGCCAGGTGATGCAGCCTTTCCTCGGCCTGCTTGCGTTCGGTGATGTCGGTCAGGTAGGCGATCAGCCCGATCGGCCGCTCGGCCAGGTCGCGCAGCGGCGACAGCGACAGGCTGGCCCAGAACACTTCGCCCGATTTCTTCCGGCGCCGCACTTCCATCATGCGCCCGCCCTGCTCCGCGAACACGTCGTGGAAGCCTTCTTCCTCGTCGGCGTAGAGGAACAGGATGTTGCGTCCGATCGCTTCCAGCGCCGAATACCCGAACAGCTCTTCCGCCCCACGGTTCCAGCTGGTGATGTAGCCCATCTGGTCCATGGTCAGCACCGACTCGTGGATCTGGTCCAGGATCTGCGACTGGTGCGCCAGCTGCAGTTCCATCTGCGCATAGGCATGGGTCGAGCGCTGGGCCAGGGCCTGCATCTGCATCAGGTGCGCGGTCAGCTTGGCGATGGCTTCGATCTGCCGATAGTCGCCGTCGCAGTAGTCGCGGCCGGACACCTCGTAATAGCCGAACTGCTCGGTGCCCGCGCTGACCGCGTGGCGCAGCGCATTGCCATAGTTGCCGCCCGCCTGTCCCGGCTCGACGCCGCCGGGGCCGGCGACGAAACGCCCCACGGGGCTGCTCAGCAGGTCGCGGATAATGCGCCCCAGTTCCTGGGTCAGCGCCTCGCCGCGCAGGCGGATCACGGCATCGCACACGGCGGTCGTACCGCCGACAAAGTCAACCGATACAACCTCGTGCATATCAGACATTCCGGGCCACCTGGATCGCCCAGTGATACGCGTGGAGCTGGCTGCTCCACCAGGCCCCGCCGTCCAGGCCCGCCGCTTGCAGGTCGTCGTCGGTGGGGTCGATTTCCGTCAGCCGCAGCCAGCCGCCCAGGGTGCCGGAGCGCTGCAACAGCGCCCCGGACACGTGGTCCGGCAGGCACAGGTCGGTCACGATCTCGCCCATCGGCATGCGCAGCAGCCGGTCGAGCAGCGAGAACACGCCGGTCATGAAGGCCAGGTCCTGGGCATCGCGGTCGCCGCCCCCGGCCTTGCACAGGGCTTCGAGCTGGGCGCCGCGACGCGCCGCCAGCGGCAGCAGCAAATTCGGCGGGCCGTCCGGCTGCTGGCGCGCGTACAGCAGCAATTGCAGCCAGCGCTGCAACTGGCGCCGGCCCAGCAGGTTGATGGCCTGGTTGAAGCTGGTGATCTGGGTGCTGACCGCGAAGGCCGCCGAATTCACCAGCTTGAGCAAGTGGTAGGACAGCGTGGGGTCCTGCTTGAGCTGCATCTCCAGCTCGCGCGAATCGGCGTCGCGCGCCAGCAGGCCCAGTAAAGTCAGCAGGCGGCGGCGCGAGCTGCCGTCGTCGCCCGGCGAGGGAGCCGCGTCGGGGTCGTACGGATAGTCGCCGGCGAACCAGTCGAAGCCGGCGTTCTCGCACTGCGAGAAGCGCAGTGCCGAGCCGACGCCGCGCGCCAGATGGGGGCCGAACAGGGCCGCCAGGCGGCCCGGCGCCGGCGCGTCCTGGCTGCAGTCGCGCGCCACCGAACGCAGCGATGCCGGGGCCTTCACGCCTTCGGGCGCCTCGCCGTCGAGCCAGACGCGGTAGCCGTACTCGTGCAGCTCGGCCAGGCGGCGCGCCGCGCCGTCCTGGCCCAGGGCGGCGGCCGGGACCACGAAACCGATGCGGTTGGCCGGCAGCAGGGCCAGCACCGGCGGCGTCAAGGCGGCCGGGCTGGCTATCATCAACAGGCCATCCAGCGGGGCGATCGCGGCCAGCAAATCGGGTGTGCCGAACAGCGCTTGCAGGCGCGCCGGCAAGTCGGCGCCGGGCTGCAGCCGCAGGCACAGCGCCACCCACTCGTTCTGCGCATTGGCGACCGGGTCGATAGCAACCAGCGGAATTGATACAGTGTCCAGCGCAGCCATGGAAATGTTTCTAATCAGTTATTCATTCAATCTTATTGCAGCGATTGATATAAAGCAACCCAAGTGTTCCCCTGCGGATACGGAATCGGTATGTATTTGGTATGTATTACGAATTTTCTTCAAATCCGGCCCGCTGGACGGCGAAACGGATGAGTTCCGCCTGCCCTTCGATGCCGAGTTTGCGCTTGATGTTGAGGCGGTGGGTCTCCACCGTGCGCACCGACAGGTCGAGCTCGCGCGCGATCTGCTTGTTCGATTGCCCGGCCGCGATGTGGCGCAGCACTTCCTGCTCGCGCGAGGTGAGCTGGTTGTCGGCCGCCTGCGGGCTGGCCAGCTGGCGCGCCAGCGCGGCGCTGTAGTAGATGCCGCCGCCCATCACGGTCTCGATGGCCAGCACGATGTCCTTGCCCGGCGCGTCCTTGAGCACATAACCGCGCGCGCCGGCCTGCATGGCCTGGCTCACGTACTCGGGCTTGTCGTGCATGGACAGGAACAGCACCGCGATGCCGGGGTAGCGCTCGGTCAGCCAGCGGGTGGCCTCGATGCCGCTGCCGCCGCGCATGTTCACGTCCATCAGCACCAGGTCGGGCTGGCAGCGGCCTGCCTGTTCCATGGCTTCCTGGGCCGAACCGGCCTCGCCCACCACGCGCAGGTGGGGCGAGGCTTCGAGTCGCGCGCGCAGCCCGTCGCGCACCAGCGGGTGGTCGTCCACCAGCAGGATTTTCACCAGATCGGCGCTCATGCCCCCTCCTCCAGGTCGATGCTGGCCAGCACCCGGGTGCCGGCCGCCGAGGAAGCGATCGCCAGCCTGCCGCCGATCGCCTCCATCCTTTCCATCATGTTGCGCAGGCCGATGCCGCGCTGCGGATGCACCGCCACGCTGTCGGCGTCGAAGCCGGTGCCGTCGTCTGCGATCTCCAGGCTCAAGGCGCGGCCGCGGCGCAGCAGCGCCATCTCGATGCGGCTGGCGCCGGCGTGGCGTTCGGCGTTGGTCAACGCCTCCTGGGCCACCCGGAACAGCACCGTGCCCACCATCTCGGGCAGGCCGTCGAGCTGGCCCTCGGCGCGGAAATGCACCGGGGTGCCGGCATGCTCGCCGAACTCGCTGGCCAGGTGGTCGAGCGCGGGCGCCAGGCCCAGGTCGTCGAGCAGGGTCGGACGCAGGTCGTGCGAGATGCGGCGCACCTCGCCCAGCACCGATTTCACCTGCTCGACGGTGCGCTCCAGCCCCACCTTGGCCTGCTGGCGCTGAAGCTCGTCGCCGCCCAGGCGGATGATGCCCGCCTCCAGTTGCAGCTTGACCGAGACCAGGGCCTGGCTGATCCCGTCGTGCAGGTCGCGCGACAGGCGCGCCCGCTCCTCTTCCTGCGATTCCACCACGCGCTGGGCCAGGGCCTTGAGCTTGGCGTCGGCCACCCGGTGTTCGCTGATGTTCAGGGCCAGGCCGCCGCTGGCCACCGTCAGCGCGGCCAGGATCGCGAAGCCGGCGATCCACAGCAGGGTCTCCTCGATGTTGCGCGACTGCTGGACGTCGATCTGGGCCAGGGCCGCCTCGACGTCGTCGAGGTAGATGCCGGTGCCCATCATCCAGTTCCAGTTCGCGATCGGCACCACGTAGCCGAGCTTGGGCGCCGGCTGTCTGGTGGAAGGCTTGACCCAGCGGTAGCGCTGCAGCCCGCCGCCCTCCGCCGCGCGTGCGATCAGGTGCTGAATGGTGGGCTGGCCCTGGTCGTCGCGCCAGTTCCACATGCTGGTGCCCACCAGCTCCGGCTGGCGCGGGTGCATGATGTTCTTGCCCTGCATGTCGTAGACGAAGAAGTAGCCGTCGTCGCCATAGTTGAGGTTGGCCAGGATGCGGGTCGCTTCCTCCAGGGTGGCCGGGTCGCTGCGCCCGGAGCGCACCAGGTGGTCGATCGACTGGGTGGCCAGCGCCACGTAATGGCGCAGCTCGGCCTCCTTGCTGGCCAGGTAGGCGCGCTGGATGGTGGCGCGCTGCTGCTGCGCCAGGGTCACCCCCTGCTGGCGCACGTAGAGCGCGATCGCGCACAGCGCCACGATCAGCGGCGCGATCGCCAGCACGATCACTTTCTGTCTCAGCCGCATATGTCGCCCACCTTCGCCGCTCACCTTCGGAAATTGCATGTGCGCATTCTACGTCCGCCAGCCGCATCCCGCCTACGCAGTAGTACGTAGTACCTCCGTAATCATGCGCTTGCGGGCCTACCAATAGTGCAAGATACTCGGCGGATGCAGTGATATAAGCTGTCAAAAAACCGCCGGAACCCACCGGCGAACCAGAAGCATCAATCCACTTCGGAGGAGCCACCAATGAATCGTCTCACCAACGCGCTGGGCTGGATCGCGCTATCGGTCCTCGGCGCGTTTTCGCTCGGGGTCGTCGCGGTCAAGCGCGGCGAAACCATCAACGCGGTCTGGGTCGTCGCGGCCGCGGTCTGCGTCTACCTGATCGCCTACCGCTTCTACTCGCTCTTCATCGCCAGCAAGGTGATGCAGCTCGATCCCAAACGCCAGACCCCGGCCTACAAGTACAACGACGGCCTGGACTACGTCCCCACCAACAAGTACGTGCTGTTCGGGCACCACTTCGCCGCGATCGCCGGCGCCGGCCCGCTGGTCGGCCCCGTGCTGGCGGCCCAGATGGGCTACCTGCCCGGCATGATGTGGATCCTGGCCGGCGTCGTGTTCGCCGGCGCCGTGCAGGACTTCATGGTGCTGTTCCTCTCCACCCGCCGCGACGGCCGTTCGCTCGGTGACCTGATCAAGTCCGAAATGGGCGAGATCCCGGGCATGATCGCGCTGCTGGGCACCTTCATGATCATGGTGATCATCCTGGCGGTGCTGGCCCTGATCGTGGTGAAGGCCCTGACCGGCTCGCCGTGGGGCACCTTCACCGTGATGGCGACCATCCCGATCGCGCTCTTCATGGGCCTGTATTCGCGCTACTTCCGCGTCGGCCGCATCGGCGAAGTCTCGCTGATCGGCTTCGTGCTGCTGATGCTGGCCATCGTCGGCGGCCAGTGGGTGCACGATTCGCCGGTCCTGGGCCCGATGTTCACCTTCACCGGCACCGAACTGACCTGGATGCTGATCGGCTACGGCTTCATCGCTTCCGTGATCCCCGTGTGGCTGCTGCTGGCGCCGCGCGACTACCTGTCCACCTTCCTCAAGATCGGCACCATCGTGGCGCTGGCCCTGGGCATCGTGTTCGTGGCTCCGGACCTGCGCATGCCGGCCGTGACCAAGTTCATCGACGGCACCGGCCCGGTGTGGTCGGGTAACCTGTTCCCCTTCCTGTTCATCACCATCGCCTGCGGCGCGGTGTCGGGCTTCCACGCGCTGATCTCCTCGGGCACCACCCCGAAGATGATCGAGAACGAGACCCACGCCCGCTTCATCGGCTACGGCGGCATGCTGATGGAATCCTTCGTCGCCATCATGGCGCTGGTGGCCGCGTCGACCATCGACCCGGGCATCTACTTCGCGATGAACAGCCCGGCCGCCGTGCTCGGCACCACCGCGCAGTCGGCCGCTGCGGCCGTGTCGCAGATGGGCTTCGTGATCACTCCCGAGGCGCTGGACCAGATGGCCAAGGACGTCGGCGAGCACTCGATCATCTCGCGCGCCGGCGGCGCGCCGACCCTGGCGGTGGGCATGGCCCACATCCTGTCGAACGTGATCGGCGGCCAGGCCATGATGGCCTTCTGGTACCACTTCGCGATCCTGTTCGAGGCGCTGTTCATCCTGACCGCCGTGGACGCGGGCACCCGCGCCGGCCGCTTCATGCTGCAAGACCTGCTGGGCGCCTTCGCCCCGGCCCTGAAGCGCACCGAATCGCTGCCGGCCAACCTGCTGGCGACCGGCCTGTGCGTGGCCGCCTGGGGTTACTTCCTGTACCAGGGCGTGGTCGATCCGCTGGGCGGCATCAACACCCTGTGGCCGCTGTTCGGCATCGCCAACCAGATGCTGGCCGGTATCGCGCTGATGCTGGGCACCTGCGTGCTGTTCAAGATGAAGCGCGCCAAGTACGCCTGGGTCACGATCGTGCCGACCCTGTGGCTGCTGGCCTGCACCCTGACCGCCGGCTGGCAGAAGATCTTCGACGCCAACCCGAAGGTCGGCTTCATCGCCCACGCCAACAAGTTCCAGGCCGCGCATGATGCCGGCGAGGTGCTGGCGCCGGCCAAGACCGTGGAGCAGATGGAGCGCATCATCTTCAACGACTACGTGGATGCGACCCTGGCGGGCTTCTTCATGTTCGTGGTGCTGGCGGTGCTGGTGTACGGCGTGCGCACGGTGCTGGCGGCGCGCAACGCGAACGCGCCGACCGCGAAGGAAACCCCGTACGTGGCGATGTCCGCCCCGCAGGTGCAGTGATGTTCGGCTCGCTCGCACAGGCCGGCAAGTATCTCGGGCAGAGTCTGCGCCTGATGGTCGGCCTGCCGGAGTACGACACCTACCTGGCCCACATGGAACGTACCCATCCGGACCAGACGCCGATGAGCTACGAGGAGTTCTTCCGTGAGCGCCAGGACGCACGGTATGGCGGCAAGCGGGCGACCTGCTGCTGATGCTTGATGAAGGGGACGCGAAAGCGTCCCCTTCTGTTTTTGACGTCGCATGCGTCATCTCCGCGGCCCCTGCCCACCACCTCACCCACTACCGGCCTGCGGCCCTCAAACGTCATTCCGGCGAAGGCCGGAATCCAAGTTTCTCCGCAAACCACTTCGTTCGCCATATCCAATACGCACGCAAACTTGGATCCCGGCCTTCGCCGGGATGACGGTTCAACGCTGCGGGCCCTAGTGAGGCTTGGATCCCGGCCTCGCCGGGATGACGTGCTGAAGCCGCAGGGCATGAGGAGGCCTGGCGCTCTTCCCGCTGCGTCGTGCCCAAGGCCTCACCAATTACTAGCCTGCGGCTCAAAAACGTCATTCCGGCGAAGGCCGGAATCCAAGTTTCTCCGCAGACCACTTCGTTCGCCATATCCGACATGCGCGCAAACTTGGATCCCGGCCTTCGCCGGGATGACGTGCGGTAGCCGCAGGGCATGAAGAGGCCTGGCGCCCTTCCCGCTGCGTCGTGCCCAAGGCCTCACCAACTACGAGCCTGCGGCTCTAAAAGGTCATTCCGGCGAAGACCGGAATCCAAATTTCGCCGGGATGACGGTTTATGGCTGCTGCAGAAGTGAGGCAGCCCTTCCCGCTTTGACTCTGCGCAAAATCCCCCTTGCCCCTTGAACGTATATTTTTTTCTTGCGGGAATTTGCATTCCGCAAAGGAGGACCCGCCGCGCCCGTGGCGGGTCCACTTCGCCCTCGCCTGCGGGAACCGCAATGCCGAACTTCGAGCGCTCCAGCCTGAACCGGAAGCTGACCATGATCTCGCTGCTGTCGACGGCGACCGCGCTGCTGTTCGTGTTCGCCGCCTTCGCCGTGAGCTCGGTGATCAACCACCGCAAGGACGAGGCCATGCAACTGGCCTCCTTCGCGCGCGTCATCGGCGCGGCCAGCGCCAACGCCCTGCTGCTGGTCGACCGTCCCCAGGCCAACGCCACCCTGGCCGCCCTCGAGGCCCAGCGCAGCATCTCCAGCGCGGTGCTCTACGACCGCCTCGGCCAGCCCCTGGCCCGCTACCTCGCCAAAGACCGCGACGAACACGCCCTCGCCCCCCTCGACGGCCTGGACGCCGAATCCCTGGCCGACGCCAACCGCAAAGGCCGCGCCCTGTGGTCGCGCCACATGCGGGTCTACCACGCGGTGCGCAGCGGCGAGCTGGCGGTCGGCGTGGTGATGATCGAATCCGACCTGCTGCCGATGTGGCTCGACATCCTCGCCAGCCTGTCGGTGATCGGCCTGGCCATGGCGGCCTCGATGCCGGTGGCCCTGATCCTGGCCGGCCGCTTCAAGCGCAACATCCTGGAACCGGTCACCAAGCTGATCCAGGCCGCCCAGAAGGTGTCCACCAGCCAGAACTACAGCCTGCGCATCAGCCACAAGCGCAGCGACGAACTGGGCACCCTGATCGACAGCTTCAACACCATGATGGCCCAGATCCAGGACCGCGGCGCCGCCCTGCTGCACCACCGCGACGAGCTGGAACGCCAGGTCGGCGTGCGCACCGAGCAGCTGGAAAAAGCCAAGAACGCGGCCGAGGCGGCGAGCCGCGCCAAGAGCGCCTTCCTGGCCACCATGAGCCACGAGATCCGCACCCCGATGAACGGCGTGCTGGGCATGACCGAGATGCTGCTCGCCACCGAACTGACCGAGACCCAGCGCAACTACACCACCCTGGTCAAGCGCTCCGGCGAGCACCTGCTGGTGATCATCAACGACATCCTCGACTTCTCCAAGATCGAGGCCGGCAAGCTGACCATCGAGTACATCAACTTCAACCTCTGGGACCTGCTGGACGACATCCACAACGTCTACACCCCGCAGGCCGCAGCCAAGGGCATCGGCTTCGATTTCGACATCGCCAACGACATCCCGGTGGCGATCTGCGGCGACCCGAACCGGCTGCGCCAGATCATGGCCAACCTGCTGGGCAACGCGATCAAGTTCACCGACCAGGGCCGCATCCTGGCGCGGGTGCGCATGGCCGGCGAAGACGCGCAATCGGCCATGCTGCGCTTCGAGGTACACGACACCGGCATCGGTATCTCGCGCGAGGCCCGCGCGCGCATCTTCAACGCGTTTTCCCAGGCCGACGATTCGACCACCCGCAAGTACGGCGGCACCGGCCTGGGGCTGGCGATCTCCAAGCAGCTGGTGGAACTGATGGGCGGCGCGATCGGGGTCGACAACGCGCCCGAGCGCGGCTCGATCTTCTGGTTCACGGTCAGCTTCGACAAGCGCCGCGTCGACCCCGACGCGCCCGACGCCCCGGGCCGCCAGCAGCACAGCCTGGAGGGCCTGCGTTTGCTGGTCATCGACGAGAACGACCTGACCCGCGAGGAGCTGGTGCACCAGCTCGAAGCCTGGCGCGCCACCTGCGACGGCGCCGCCAGCGCAGCCGCCGGCTACGAGCGCCTGCTGGGCGCGGCGCGCCTCGGGCGTCCTTACGACGCGGCGGTGCTGGACATGGAACTGACCCAGACCAGCGGCCTGGCCCTGGCCGCCTCGATCCGCGCCGAGCCGGCGGCCCGCCACACCCACCTGGTGCTGCTCAGCCCCGAGCGCCTGGCCGCCGATCCAGTGCAGCGGCGCGAGGCTGGCGTGGCCTACCAGCTGGTCAAGCCGGCGCGCGCGGCCGATCTCTACGCCTGCCTGGCGATGCGCGCGGCCCGCCTTCACGGCCAGACGATCGAGACCCCGGCCCGGCCCGGCGCCGCCCTGCCGGCCGCGAGCCAGCCCGCCGCGGACGGCCGCGCGCCGCCCGGCCGGCGCGCCCGGCGCGTGCTGCTGGCCGAGGACAACCCGGTGAACGTCGAAGTGGCCAAGGCCATGCTCGAAAGCCTGGGGCTGGAGACCCACTGCGCGCGCAACGGCGAGGAAGCCTTCAACGCGGTGCGCGAAGGCGGCTGGGACGCGGTGCTGATGGATTGCCAGATGCCGGTGATGGACGGCTTCGCCGCCACCAGCGCGATCCGCCGCCACGAGCGCGAAGCCGGGCGCGCCCGCACCCTGCCGGTCATCGCGATCACCGCCAACGCCCTGCAGGGCGACCGCGAAGCCTGCCTGGCGGCCGGGATGGACGATTACCTCTCGAAGCCCTTCACCCAGCAGCAGCTGGCGGCCGTGATCGCGCGCTGGGTGGCGCTGCCGCTGAGCGCCAGCCGCCACCACGACGATCCCCTGCCGGCGCAGCCGCCGCGCCCGGCCCCGCTGGCCGCCTTCGCGGCGGCGCCGGCGCCGACGCCGCCGCGGCCGCCCGTCCAAGCCGCGCGCCAGGACCCGGTCGACATGGCGGCCCTGGAGAACATCCGCGCCCTCAGCCGCGAGGGCGGCGACGCCCTGGTCAACAAGGTGGTGGCGGCCTACATCAGCGACTCCCCGCGCCAGCTGGCCGCGCTGCGCCAGGCGATCAAGGGCGGCGACGCCGACGCCCTGCGCCGCGTCGCCCACAGCCTCAAGTCGGCCAGCGCCAACGTCGGCGCCAGCCGCGTGGCGGCGCTGTGCCGCGACCTCGAACAGATCGGCCGCGCCGGCGGCGTCGACGGCGCGGCCCCGCTCTTCGCTGACATGGAGCGGGACTACCTCTCGGTGCGCCAGTCGCTTCACGCCCTCCTAGAAAAGGAAACCTAGCATGCCAGCCTCTTCCCAATCCCAGCGCGGGACGGTCCTGGTCGCCGACGACGATCCGGTGATGCGTCTGCTGATGCTCGAGATGCTGGCCCAGGTCGGGCTGGACGCGATCGAGGCGGCCGACGGCCGCGAGGCCGTCCAACTGGCGCGCAGCCGGCAGCCCGACCTGATCCTGATGGACGTCGACATGCCGCACATGGACGGCTTCAGCGCCTGCGCCGAGATCCGCAAGGCCGAGCGCGACGGCGTCTCGGTGCCGATCGTGATGGTCACCGGCGGCGACGACGTGGAAGCCGTCACCCACGCCTACGAGGCCGGCGCCACCGATTTCGTGTCCAAGCCGATCAACTGGCCCATCCTCGGGCACCGCGTGCTCTATGTGCTGCGCGCCAGCGACGCCATCGCCCGCCTGCGCATCGCCGACGCCCAGAACCGCGCCGTGCTGGCGGCCATTCCCGACACCTTCTTCCGCATGAACGCGGATGGCTTCTACCTCGATTATGAGCCCGGCCAGGAACGCAGTGGACGGGGCCGGCCGGCACCCGGCAGCCATGACCGCAACTACGTCGGCCGCCACGTCGGCGACGTGCTGCCCGAGGACATCGCGGCGCGCATGCTGGAGCAGATGAAGGCGGTGCTGGCCACCCAGCAGGTGCGCTCGGTCGAGTACGAACTGCTCGACTGCGGCGAAGTCCACCACTTCGAGGCGCGCCTGGTGGCCACCAGCGCCTCGCAGGTGCTGGGCCTGGTGCGCGACATCAGCGAACGCAAGCGCGCCGAAGAGCAGATCCGGCGCCTGGCCTATTGCGACAGCCTGACCGGCATCCCCAATCGCCAGGCCTTCCTCGAGACCCTGGAGCGCGAGCTGCAGCGCTCCAAGATCGGCAACAAGAAGTTCGCCGTGCTGTTCATGGACCTGGACGCCTTCAAGCGCATCAACGACACCCTGGGCCACAACGCCGGCGACCAGCTGCTCAAGATGGTGTCCGACCGCCTGCGCGACACCACCCGCCCGAGCGACCTGGTCTCGCGCGGCGACGGCTCGGCCGAACGCGCCACCAACCTGGCGCGCCTGGGCGGCGACGAGTTCACCATCCTGATCCCCGACCTGGAGCGGGTCGAGCACGCCCTCAACGTGGCGCACCGGGTGAAGGAAGCGATGCGGCGGCCCTTCCTCATCGAGGGCAACGAGATCTTCGTCACCGCCAGCATCGGCATCTCGCTGTTCCCGGAAGACGGCGACGATTGCGGCTCGCTCCTCAAGTACGCCGACACCGCCATGTACCACGCCAAGAATTGCGGCAAGAACAACGCCAAGCTGTACAGCTCGTCGCTGACCATGCAGATCATGAGCCACGTGAAGCTGGAAGTGGGCCTGCGCAAGGCGCTGCAGAACGACGAGCTCTACCTGCTCTACCAGCCCCAGCGCGACGTCGCCAGCGGCGAGATCGTGGGCGTCGAGGCCCTGGTGCGCTGGCGCCATCCGGAGCGCGGCCTGGTGCCGCCGACCGAGTTCATCCCCCTGGCCGAGGAAACCGGCCTGATCGTGCCGATCGGCGAATGGGTGCTGCGCACCGCCTGCCGCCAGGCGCGCGCCTGGCAGCGCCTGACCGGGCGCACCATGCGCATGGCGGTGAACCTGTCGGCCAAGCAGTTCAAGGACGAGAACCTGTCGCAGATCGTGCTCTCGGCCCTGCACGACACCGGCCTGGAGCCGCGCCTGCTGGAGCTGGAGCTGACCGAAGGCACCTTGATGGACGACGCGCGCGCGACCCTGGTCACGCTGGAACAACTGCGCGGCATCGGGGTGTTCCTGTCGATCGACGACTTCGGCACCGGCTACTCGTCGATGAACTACCTCAAGCGCTTCGACGTGCGTGCACTGAAGATCGACCGCAGCTTCATCAGCGGCCTGCCCCAGGATTCGGAGAACGCGGCCTTCACCCGCGCCATCATCGCGATGGCGCACGGGCTCAAGATGGTGGTGGTGGCCGAAGGGGTCGAGACCGGCGAGCAGCTCCTGCTGCTCGAGGAGTATGGCTGCGACATGGTGCAGGGCTACTACCTCGGCCACCCCTCGAACGCCGAGGCGATCACCGCGATGCTGGGCAGCCTGCCGCTGGCCCTGCCCGCCAAGTAGGCCTCAAGGCACGAAGCGCAGCGTGTGCCGGGCCGGCCCCGGCAGCAGCGGCGTGGCGCCGCCCTCGGCCCAGGTCGCGTGCCCGGCCAGGAAGTAAGGCGAGAGCGGATGCCCGCTCTGCCCGCCCGGCATCGCGTACAAGCCCTCTTCCTCGCGTCCCGGCGACACCGTCATGCGCTGCGACTGGCCGAACTTCGGCCCGGCCACGCGCGGCATGTGGGAGTCGCCCGGCAGGCGGTCGCTGGGCGCGGCCAGGAAGGGCCTGAGCGCCGGCGCGGCCATGCTGATCGGGTGGGCCACGTTTGCCGTGTTGCGTTCGCCCCAGGTGGCCTCCTGCAGGGTCTTTCCTTCCTTGGCGATGGCGGCGATCACACGGTCCACCGCAGCCAGTTGCAGCGCCTGCCAGCTCGGCTGGCCGGCCGGCAGCCAGCCCGGCGGCTGCTCGTCCAGCAGGCGCGCGATGATCAGCGGCCAGTGACGCGCCGCCGCCGCCGCGCTGGCCTGGGGATCGAGTTCCTTCAGTGCCGCATTCGCCTGCCCGAACAGCAGCTCGTGCAGCGCCCACATGTAGTCGCGCGCCAGCCGGTAGCCGTGCGAGCCGACGCTGGCGCGGCCGTCCCAGCTGGTTTCCAGCAGGCGCCGGAACTCGGCCCGCTGCGGGTGGCCGCTCAGGGCGCTGGCGTCCAGCGCCGCCAGCGCGCGGCGCCGCCATTCGGCCATGAACAGGGCGCGGTCGTCCAGGGCCGCGGTGGCGGCCTGGCGCACGTCCATCTTCGGGCCGAGGGCGCGCAGGGCTTCGCCGAGCTGGCGATTGCGCGCGCCCAGGTCGAAGCCGCCGTCGCCGATGCGCTCGGCTCCCTCGCCCATCAGCTGGCGGTTGTTGGCGGTGGTGATCTGGCCGTCCTTCGGGTTGACGATGCGCGGGTAGTCGGCCGCCGGCAGCAGCCCGTCCCAGGTCGGGGCGTCGCCGCTTGCCGCCAGCGGGAAGGTGGCCACCGGCGCGGGCGTGGCGCGGCGCGGCAGCACGCCGGCGATGGTCCAGCCGATGTTGCCGGCGGCGTCGCCGGCGACGAAGTTCTGGGCCGGGATGCCGTCGATGGCGGCGATCGCCAGCGCCTCGTCGACGCTGGCGGCGCTCTCCAGGCGCAGGTGGTTCAGGTTCAGGGCCTCCGGATGGTGGGCCACCCAGTGCACCGCGTACTGGCGTCCGCCCGCCTCGCGGATCGGCCCGATCGAGGTCTCGCGCACCACGAAGCGGGCCGGCTCCTGCCCCTTCACGGCGATCAGTTCGAGGTGCTCGCGCGGGGTCTCCCAGCCGGCCGGCGTGCGCACCTGGCCGCGCCGGGCGGGGTCGGTGTCCAGCTCGACCAGGTCGAGCAGGTCGGCATAGCTGTTGGTGAAGCCCCAGGCCACCTTGCCGTTGCTGCCCACGATCAGCGAGGGCGGCGCGCCCGGCAGGGTCACGCCTACCAGGCGGCGCTGGCCGCCGGCGCCGTCCGGGAAACGCAGCGCCAGGCGGAACCAGATGTTGGGCAGTTGCAGGCCGAGGTGCATGTCGTCGGCCACGATGGCGGCGCCGGTGCTGCTGCGGCTGCCGGCCACCGCGTAGTTGTTGCTGCCGACCGCGTCGGTGAAATCGGCGCCGGCGAGCCGCACCGGCGTCTGGGACGCGGCGCCCCACCAGCGCGGCGCGCGCGGCGGGAGCGGCGGCGGCGGCGCGCTGGCGGCGACGCCGTCGAGGGTGGCGTCGAGGGGACTGGCGTCGGGCAGCAGGAAGGCCAGCTGGGCGGCGTCGCTGTTCTCGCGCATCCAGCCGCGCGCCAGCTCGCGCGGGGCCTGGCTGTCCTGCAGGTCGATGTACATGGCCCACATCACCAGCAGCGAATCCTGGGCGCTCCAGGCGCGCGGCTGAGCGCCGACCAGGGCGTATTCAAAGGGCTGGGCGCGCAGCGCGTTCAGGCCTTCGTTGACGCCGGCGACGTAGCGCGCGAGCAGCGCGCGCTCGGACGCGGACAGGCGCGCCAGCAGCGCGTCGGCGCGGGCACGGAAACGGTGCAGGCGGCGCGACTGGTCGAGCGGCAAGGCGCGCGGCCCGAACAGCTCGGCCAGCTCGCCGGCGGCGGTGCGGCGCAGCAGGTCCATCTGGAAGAAACGCTCCTGGGCGTGCACGAAGCCGGTGGCGTAGGCGAGGTCGCCGCGATCGGCGCCGCTGATCAGGGGCACGCCGTCGGCGTCTCGCTCCACCCTCACCTCGGCCTTCAGGCCGGCCACCCTGCGTTCGCCGTCGAGCTGCGCCAGGCTGGCGCGCAGGTACAGCCAGGCCCCGGCCAGCGCCAGCAGCACCAGGGCCAGCAGCGCCGCCAGGCCGCGCATGGTCCAGGTCTTCCATCCACGCTTGCGCATGTGTCTCCTCCATGTTTTTAGGGGGCGTATCTTGCCAGAAAAACCTATCGCCCGGCGAACGATGCGCGTCGGAAGCGCGTGACGCTGGCCTGGGGCGCTCCCGAACACTATTGATGCAGCGCAGAAGTGGGCGCGGCGGGCTGCCTATGCTGGTAGTGCGTCATCGCAGGACGCGGGAGGAGCATGCATGCAGGTTAATTTCGTCGCGGGAATGCGCCGGGCAGGACGCCCGCTTCGCCTTTCCGTCGCAGCGGCCACCGCGGGTTGCCTGGCCGGCGTGGTGTCGGGCTGCGCCAGCACGCCCCAGGAGCGGGTAGCCCGCATGCAGGCCGACATGGAGCAGCAGATCGTCGTCTACGGGCCCGCTTGCGCCCGGCTCGGCTATGGCGCCAACACCGACCCCTGGCGCCAGTGCGTGCTGCAGCTCAGCATGCGCGAGGAGCTGCGGCGTCTCGGGGATGCGTCGCCCTACCATGGGGGCTGGGGATCGCCGTACTGGCGGGGAGCGGGCTACTGGGGACCCTACTGGTAAGCAGCGCGGCGAAGGCGGCCTTGGTCATGGCGCTGCGCCGCGCCAGCAGTTGCTCGACCTTGCGCTGGGCGTCGCGCAGCAGGCGCGGATGGCCCAGGTCGGGCGGGTGCAGGCTCAGGCGCACGAGCGGCGCACGCGCCAGCATGGCCGCCGTCGTCTCGGCGAACAGCGGCGAACACAGCCGGCCGCTGCGGTTGCGCGCGGCGTAGACGAGCGAAGGCGAAAAGAGCGAGGCCAGCGGCTCGCCCTCGCGCAGCGCATGAAAGCGCGTGAAGGTGGTGGTGTAGGCGAAGTCGAAGCGGCGCAGGGCGCGCCAGCCGCCCTCGCCCAGCAACCAGGCCGGGGCCACGAAGCCGCTCGTGTGCCAGCCGCGCGCGGCGAACCAGTCGAGGCCGAGGTCGATGCGGCGCGCGGCTTCGGCTTCCTGCAGCGCGGCGAATTCGCCTTCGCGCGTATAGGCGCTGCGCAGGATGCGCTCGCGCCAGCCGCGCGCGGGCGGTCCGGTGTCGAGGTGGGTGTAGCCGTGCAGGGCCAGTTCGTCGCCGCGCGCCAGGGCGGCGTCCAGCCCTTCCTCCATGGCCTCGGGCGCGCCGGCGCGATGCGTGCTGCGGTGGTAGTCGGGCACCACCAGCCAGGTGAGCGGAATGTCCGCGACCTCGCGGATCGCGGCGGCCAGGCGCGCGCACTCGTCCCAGGTGGCCGGGGCCACGTCGTGGATCGAGACGCACAGCGCCGGCTCAGTCGGTGACATACAGGCCTTCCAGGGGCGCGGCGGCGGCCTGGCCCATGCCGAGCAGGCTGTGGTAGCGCCGCATGATCTGCGGAAAGATCTGGTTCCAGTCGAAGTATTCGCGCGTCTTGTGGCGCGCATGCCGCCCCATGGCCGCCATGTCGCGCCCGTAGATGGCCTCGATGGCGGCGGCCAGGCTGTCGACGCAATTGGGCTGGGCCAGCAGCCCCGACTGCTCGTCGACCAGCTCGGCCACCCCGCCGCCCAGGGTGGCCACCACCGGCAGGCCGCAGGCCATGGCCTCGAGCACGATCAGGCCGAAGGTCTCGCAATCGCCCGGATGCACCAGCACGTCGCAACTGGCGAGCAGCCGCGCCAGCTCGCGCTGGTCGCGCTGGAAAGGCAGCACGCTGATGCGCTCGTGCAGGGGCGGCTCGGCCCCGCCGCCCACCATCAGCAGGTGATAGGGTGCGCCCAGCTTCTGCACGGCCTCGGTCAGCAGGGACAGTTTCTTGTCCTGGGTAAAGCGTCCGGCATAGACCAGCAGGCGCGCGTTCGGCGGCAGGCCGAGTTCGGCGCGCAGGGTCTCGACCCGGCGTTCGGGCCGGAACACTTCGCTGTCGATGCCCAGCGGCTGGTGCAGCGCGCCCTTCACGCCCATGGCGTCGAGCTGCTCCACCATCAGGCGACTGGGGGCCAGCACCAGGTCGAATTCGCGGTACAGGTGGACCAGGTAGGTGCGCACCGCCTGGGCGGCGGCGTGGCCGAAGCGGTTGTCCACCAGGCGCGGCAGGTCGGAATGGTAGAAGGCGATGGCCGGCACGCCGTGGCGCTCACGCAGGCGCAGGGCGGCCCAGGCGCTGTGGCCGGCGTCACCCACCTCGACCAGGTCGGGCCCGGCCGCGCGCAGGCGGCGCGCGATGGCGGTGACGGAGACCGGCATGCGGTAGCCGTTGATGCCGGGCAGCGGCACGCCGGGAACGCGCACCAGCGAGGGGATGTCGCCGCCCTCGTCCACGTTCGGGCTCATGATGGTATGGCGCAGCTGGCCGTGCCGCGCCAGCCATTGCGATTTGGCGTTCAGGTAGGTGCTGACGCCGCCCCCTTCGGCGGCGTAGAACATCGTGATGTCGACGAGATGCATGTCGGGTCCGCTGAAAGTGCACACAGTAGCAGCGCCAGACGGTCCAGGCTTGCGCGCACGCACAGCTCTGCTGCATCGACTGCTTGTGGCTACCGGGTTGTCGTTACAACCATTATGCGCTTCTACGGTCGATCATGGCGCGCGCGATGGTGCCGGCGTCGACGTACTCAAGTTCGCCGCCCACGGGCACGCCGCGCGCCAGCCGGCTGACCTTCAGGCCGCGCGCCTTGAGCATCTCGCTGATGTAGTGGGCGGTGGCTTCGCCCTCGTTGGTGAAGTTGGTGGCCAGCACCACCTCCTGCACCTGCCCATCGGTGGCGCGCGCCACCAGCTTGTCCAGGTGCAGGTCCTTGGGACCGATGCCGTCCAGCGGCGAGAGCCTGCCCATCAGCACGAAATACAGGCCACGCCAGGTCAGGGTCTGTTCGATCATGAGCTGGTCGGCGGGGGTTTCTACCACGCACAGCAGCGCGCGGTCACGCTCCGCGTCGCTGCACAGGTCGCACACCTCGGTGTCCGAGAAGGTATTGCACATGGCGCAATGGTGCACCGTGTCGACCGCCTGGTAGAGCGCGCGCGACAGCAGGGCCGCGCCTTCGCGGTCGTGCTGCAGCAGGTGGAAGGCCATGCGCTGGGCCGATTTCGGGCCCACGCCGGGGAGGCGGCGCAGGGCTTCGGTAAGAAACTCGAGGGACTTGGACATGGCGCCTACTGTAGACCAGGCCGGCCCTTGCCGGCGCGCTCATCCAGGATACGATGGCCGTGGTGCTTGCTCAAGCTCAGAACGGCATCTTGAAGCCGGGCGGCAGCGGCATGCCGGCGGTCAGGCCGCTCATCTTCTCGGCGGCGGTGGCTTCGGCCTTGCGCACGGCGTCGTTGAAGGCCGCGGCCACCAGGTCTTCCAGCATGTCGCGGTCGTCGCCCAGCAGCGAGGGGTCGATGCTGACACGCTTGACGTCGTTCTTGCAGGTCATCACGACCTTGACCAGGCCGGCGCCCGACTGGCCTTCGACCTCGATCTGAGCCAGCTGTTCCTGCGCCTTCTTCATGTTGTCCTGCATGGCCTGGGCTTGCTTCATCAGGCCTGCGAGCTGGTTCTTCATCATGGTGGTTTTCTCCAAATAGGTTAAGGGTTCAGGACGCCGTCGGCTTGACCGAGCCCGGCACGATGAAGGCGCCGAACATGCGCTCCATCTGCTGCACGAAGGGGTCGCGGGCCACGGTGGCCTCGGCCTGGCGCTGGCGTTCCTCGCGCGCCGCCTTCTGCTCGGCGCCGGCGGTGTACCACACGGGGCCGATCTCGGTGTCGACGGTGACGCGGAAATCCGGGAATTGTTCCTGCAGGGCGGCGGCCAGCTTCTCGCTGTTGCCGCTGGCGCGCAGGGTGTCGACCGGCACGCGCAGGCGGAAGATGACGGCGCGGTCGTTCACGCTGCAGCCGACCAGTTCGGTCTGCAGCGCCAGTTGCTGGGCCACGCCGCGCAGCGGCAGGCTGCCGGCAAGCGCCGGCCAGTTGCCGTCCCAGCCGATCTCCGGCACGGGCGTGATGACGTAGGCGTGCGGCGGCGCGCTGGGCGCGCGCACCGCGGGCGCCGGCGCGACCACGGCCGGGGCTTCGGCGGCGACGGCGGTGTCGTCGGAAAATTCGGTGACCCAGGCGGGCGGCTCGTCGTCGGCCTGCTGCTGCTCCGGCTGCTGCTGGCGCATGGCCGGCTGGGGCGCGGCCATGGCGCGCGCCTGGCCGCCCTCCCAGGGCGGGGCCGCCTGCGGCGCGGCGGGCGCCTGGCGCGCGGCCGGGGCTGGCGGCATGGAAGCGCTGGTCGGCGGCGCTGCGGGCGGAGCCGGCGGTGCGCTGGGCGCGCTCGGCGCCGCCGGTGTGGCGGCCTGGGCGGCAGGCGCGGCCGGTGCAGCGGGCGCTTCAGCGCCCGGACGCTTGGGCGCAGCACCGCCACCGCCACGGTTCGAGGCGGCGCGCGCGGCTTCCAGCGCGGCATTGATGGCCGCGCGGGCCGAGGTCATCGCGGGGGCGCCGGCGGCATTGCCTGCGGGCGCTGCGGGCGCGGGGCCCGGCGCGGGAGCCGGTGGCGCACTCGGAGCGCTCGGTGCGGCCTGGGCCGGCGCGGCAGGACGCGGCGCGACGGCGGCGTGGCTGGCCACGGCCGCGGCGGCGGCGCGCGCGGGCTGCGCGGGTGCGGCGCTGGCGGCGGGCGCGGCTAGGCTCGGGGCTTCCGCCCCGCCCTGGCCGGGACGAAAGGCAAGCATGCGCAGCAGGGTCATCGTGAAGCCGGCGTACTCGTCCGGCGCGAGGCCGATCTCGTTACGTCCGTGCACGGCGATCTGGTAATACAGCTGGACTTCCTGGGGATCGAAGGCCTGGGCCAGGCGCAGGATGTCGTTCAGTTCCGGCAGGTCTTGCGGCACCGCTGCCGGCACGCTCTGGGCCAGGGCGATGCGGTGCAGCAGGGTGCCGAGGTCCTGCAGCGCGCCGTTGTAGGACAGGCTGCGGCTGGCCATCTCGTCGGCCACCGCCATCAGGTCGGCGCCGTCCTGGGCCACCAGGGCGTCGAGCAGGCGCACCAGATAGGACTGGTCGAGCGCGCCCAGCATGCCCTGCACCGCGTCCAGCGTCACCTGGCCGGCGGCATAGGCGATCGCCTGGTCGGTCAGCGAAAGCGCGTCGCGCATCGAGCCGTGCGCGCCCTGGGCCAGCAGGCGCAGGGCCGGCTGTTCGAAGCTCACGCCTTCCTGGCCTAGGATGTTTTCCAGGTGGCCGACGATGTGGCCGGGAGGCATCTGCTTGAGGTTGAACTGCAGGCAGCGCGACAGCACCGTGACCGGGATCTTTTGCGGGTCGGTGGTGGCCAGGATGAACTTGACGTGGGGCGGCGGTTCCTCGAGCGTTTTCAGCATCGCGTTGAACGCGTGGTTGGTGAGCATGTGCACCTCGTCGATCATGTAGACCTTGAAGCGCGCATTGCTCGGCGCGTAGACCGCCTGCTCCAGCAGTTGGGCCATCTCGTCCACGCCGCGGTTGGAGGCGGCGTCCATCTCGATGTAGTCGACGAAGCGGCCGGCGTCGATCGCGCGGCAGGCTTCGCACTGCCCGCAAGGCTCGGCCGTGATACCGCCCTGCCCGTCCGGGCCGGTGCAGTTGAGCGACTTGGCCAGGATCCGCGACAGGGTGGTCTTGCCGACCCCGCGCGTGCCCGTGAACAGGTAGGCGTGGTGCAGGCGGCCAGTCCTCAACGCATGGGTCAGCGCACGGACCACGTGCTCCTGGCCGACCAGCGTTTCGAAGTTCTTGGGACGGTATTTGCGGGCGAGGACTTGATAGGACATGCCGGGATTTTACCGCAGTTGGGCCTTGCCGCGAACAATCTGAGGGGCTGCCGACAAGCAATTAAGACAATGCGCAGGGCATACCGATGGGTCTGTGCGCGGACAGGTCGACCGGCGACTGGAAGAACTGCTTTGGGAGGTGAAACGGGAGGATGCGGAGGGTAATAAGAGGCGAGCCTGATCTGCGGCACTTGCGGTGAACGGCTTTGGCTGCTTCGTTCCCGACCTGACCAGGTAAACCATGCCACAATGCGCAGGGGCCCGCCAGCGGTCATTATACCCCACCGTCAAGCGTTTGGGAAACGGCGGGAGGCACCCCGGTAGTATCGCGTCTTTGAGATCATGAAGACGCTCGGAAAGCGGCGAGCAGCCACTCGAGCAGCACCCGCCCTCAGCCGCAAGACCGTCGCCCCGGCGAAGGCCGGGGCCCAAGTTGACGTGCACGGCCGTTCAGGCAAACTTGGGTTCCGGCCTTCGCCGGAACGACGTTTTGCTGACAATGATGTACGGCGGGCGGCCACCCAGGCATCACCCTGCCCTCAGCCGCAAGACCGTCGCCCCGGCGAAGGCCGGGGCCCAAGTTAGCGTGCGCGGCCGTTCAGGCAAACTTGGGTTCCGGCCTGCGCCGGAACGACGTCTCGCTAACACTAACGGCCTCTTGCTGACACTAACGACGTCTTGCCAACACTAACAACGTCTTGCCAACACTGACGACGTCCCGCTAACAGCAATGAGGACGTTCAGATCCCCAACTGCCCCCAGATCTCGTCGACCTTCCGCTTCACCGCCTCGTCCATGACGATCGGCGTGCCCCACTCGCGGTTGGTCTCCCCCGGCCATTTGTTGGTCGCATCGATCCCCATCTTGCTGCCCAGCCCGCTGATCGGCGAGGCGAAGTCGAGGTAGTCGATCGGCGTGTTGTCCACCATGACCGTGTCGCGCGTCGGATCGACCCGGGTCGTGATGGCCCAGATCACTTCTTTCCAGTCGCGCACGTCCACATCCTCGTCCACCACCACGATGAACTTGGTATACATGAACTGCCGCAGGAAGCTCCACACCCCGAACATCACGCGCTTGGCATGGCCCGCGTACTGCTTGCGCATCTGGACCACCGCCATGCGGTAGCTGCAGCCTTCCGGCGGCAGGTAGAAGTCGGTGATCTCGCTGAACTGCTTCTGCAGCAGCGGAATGAAGACCTCGTTCAGCGCCACGCCCAGCACCGCCGGCTCGTCGGGCGGTTTGCCGGTGTAGGTCGAGTGATAGATGGCGTCGCGCCGCATCGTGATGCGGTCCACCGTAAACACCGGGAAGCTGTCCTGCTCATTGTAATAACCGGTATGGTCGCCATACGGGCCCTCGAGCGCGTGCTCGAAGCCCGAGGGATGGTTCGCGTCCGGATAGATATGCCCTTCCAGCACGATCTCCGCCGAGGCAGGCACCTGCAGCTCGCTGCCGATCGCCTTGGTGAGCACGGTGCGGCTACCGCGCAGCAGGCCGGCGAACTGGTACTCGGACAAGGTGTCCGGCACCGGCGTCACCGCGCCCAGGATGGTGGCCGGGTCGGCGCCCAGCGCCACCGCAATCGGATAGGGCTTGCCCGGATTGGCCAGCGCGTGTTCGCGGAAGTCGAGCGCGCCGCCGCGGTGGGCCAGCCAGCGCATGATCACCTTGTTCGGCCCCAGCACCTGCTGGCGGTAGATCCCCAGGTTCTGGCGCTTCTTGTTCGGGCCCCTGGTCACCACCAGGCCCCAGGTGATCAGGGGCGCGACGTCGCCCGGCCAGCAGTGCTGGATAGGCAGCTTGCCCAGGTCCACGTCCTGCCCTTCCCACACCACTTCCTGGCATGGCGCGCCGCGCACTTCTTTCGGCGCCATGTCCCAGACCGCCTTGACGAGCGAGCCCAGGTCCATGATGTCCTTGAAGCCCTTCGGCGGTTCGGGTTCCTTCAGCCGGGCCAGCACGTGGCCGATGCGGCGCAGCTCGCCGACATCCTCGGCGCCCATACCCAACGCCACCCGGCGCGGGGTGCCGAACAGATTGCCCAGCACCGGCATGCGGTGCCCGGTGGGCTGGGTGAACAGCAGGGCTGGGCCGCCGGCGCGCAGGGTGCGGTCGCAGACCTCGGTCATTTCCAAGTGGGGCGAAACCGGGATTCCGACACGTTTGAGTTCGCCCATGCTTTCGAGCTGGGCCATGAAATCCCGTAAATCTGTATATTTCATCAAGTTTTTGATCGATTTTCGACTGGAAGAGGTGCGTGAAGCCGCCTCGCCAAGTGGTTGATATTGCTGAGCTTTCTCGACAGGGTGGTCAAAAGTCAGAACTAAAAGTAATAAGAGCGACTCGTGCTAGGGTTGACTTGATATAAGCTCGCCCCTACAATCCACCCTACTTGATGAGGCAGGCGAGTCATTTTTGACATCATTCTAGCTGTTCTCATGCATTCACGGGGTCGGGGCCCCACATGACATTTTTGAGGAGTGTTTTTCTTAGGGCGTCTGCCCGCTTCCCCGAGACAGTTGTTGAGCTACTGGTTCCGGTCATTATCGGTCACACCAGCTGAAGCAAAGCAATCACGGCGTTCCGTCGACCGCTGCGCGGCGACAGACGATATTTCTGATGCACGGCACAAGACCATCCACCGAAGCGCCTGAGCGCTCCGAACGGGATCGTTTTTGCCGCGACAAAGGGAGATTCGATGATGCATCGTATCATCGCGGGCGCAAGGTCCGCACAATCCATGGCCAGCCAGCCAGTCACGTGGTCTTCCGTGACGAAAGCGGCACGCGGTCTGTTAACGACTGCACAATACACCCTGACCGCATTCGGTCTCACCGCCATCGCAACACTGGCACTGCTGTACACCAACGACGACGTCGCCAAGCGCGTCTCGGAACTGCTCCATCCGCAACAGGACAAAGTCGCTGTCGCAAGCGCGGCAGCCCCCGCCCCGGTGCTCAAGGCGACGGCCGAAGCCGTGGTCGAGGAAAGCGCGCCCGCCGCCCATCCGGTGGCCGGCAGCAGCAAGCAGCAGAAGTTCGTCACCGACTGGCTGTCCAAGCGTTACCGCGTGGCCAGCGACGCGGCCAACATGCTGGTCTCGACCGCCTACATGACGGCGCACGAGGTCAAGCTCGACCCGCTGCTCATTCTCGCGGTCATGGCGATCGAATCCGGCCTGAACCCCTTCGCGGAAAGCCCGATGGGCGCCAAGGGCCTGATGCAGGTCATGGCCAAGGTCCACCACGACAAGTTCGAGAAGGTGGGCGGCCAGCAGGCGGCCCTCAATCCGGTCGCCAACATCCGCGTCGGCGCCCTGATCCTGAAGGATTACGTGAACCGCACCGGTTCGGTCGAGGGCGGTCTCAAGACCTACGTCGGCGCCGCCGACCTGGAAACCGATTCCGGCTATGGCTCGAAAGTCCTGGCCGAGTACAACCGCCTGAAGCAGGTCGCCAAGGGCCACAAGGTGCCGACCCGCACCGTGCCCACGCCGCAGCCGGTCATGGTGAGCAAGCCGGCCGAGCCGGCAGCCACCCCGGCGCCGGCTCCCGCCCCTGCCCCGGCGCCCGCGCCGGAACAGGCGTCGGAAGTCCTGGCCGGCCTGTAAGCCGCAACGCACTCCTCACGTGCCACCGCTTCGGCGGTGGTTTTTTTTGCGCTGTCCGCGCCGATTGGCCGGACGGCTCGGGGAGTCGACGCGCACCGCGCCAGATCAACCCGCACCGCGCCAGATCAAGTGGCGCCGCGCCATGAAAAAAGCCACCGGCTCGCGCTCGGTGGCTTTCGCACTATATATATAGCAGAGCGTGCTGCGATCAGCCGCGCTTGTCCGCCGCGACCTCGTCCGGACGCAGGCTCGAGGCCAGGCGGTCCAGCACGCCGTTGACGTACTTGTGGCCGTCGATGCCGCCGAAGGACTTGGTCAGCTCCACCGCCTCGTTGATCACGACGCGGTAGGGAGTCTCCGGGTGGTTCTTCAGCTCGTAGGCGCCCAGCAGCAGCACGCCATGCTCGATCGGCGACAGCTCGGTGAGCGGGCGGTCGATCAGCGGGGCGATCGATTCGCGCAGCTCGACCGAGGTCGAGATCGCGCCGTTCAGCAGTTTGGCGAAGAACTCGCCGTCGGCCTTGTCGAAGCCGTGCGCGCCGCGGATGTTGGTGGCGACGGTGCGCGCCGCCTCGTTATTCAGCAGCCACTGGTACAGCCCCTGGAGCGCGAACTCGCGCGCGCGATGACGCGGCGTGCGGTTCTTGCTGGGGTTGGCATGCATACTCTTGTCAGTCATTCGTATACCTTTTCTGATTACTCTTCTTCGGCCGACAGCTCTTCCAGCCCGATCAGCAGGTTGGCCATCTCGACCGCCACGCGCGCGGCGTCCAGGCCCTTCTCGGCCATGCGCACTTCGGCCTGCTCGTCGTTCTCGGTGGTCAGGATCGCGTTGGCGATCGGCATGCCATAGTCCAGGCCGATGCGGGTGATGCCCGCGCCCGATTCGTTCGACACCAGCTCGAAGTGATAGGTCTCGCCGCGAATCACCGCGCCCAGCGCCACCAGCGCATCGAACTGCTGGGTCTCGGCCATCTTCTGCAGGGCCAGCGGCACTTCCAGCGCGCCCGGCACGGTCACGTGCAGGATGTCCTCGTCGGCCACGCCCAGGCGCTTGAGCTCGGCCAGGCAGGACGACAGCAGGCCGTGGCCGACGTCGGCGTTGAAACGGGCCTGCACGATACCGATGCGCAGGCCTTCGCCTGCCAGATTGCTTTCAAAAGTTCCTACCGTCATGGCTGGCCTCTTCTTCTCTCGTATTGGTTGATAAGTATGGTAACGCGTCGCTTCACAGGGCCGGGCACGGCAGGTAGCCGGTGACTTCCAGGTCGAAGCCCGTCATCGACGGCATCTTGCGCGGATTGGCCAGCAGCTGCATCTTGCCCACGCCGAGGGCGCGCAGGATCTGGGCGCCGATGCCGTAGGTGCGCAGGTCCATCGAGGCGGCGCGCGCGCTGGCGCGGCCCTTGACCGGCGGCTCGAACTGGGCGAACAGCTGCTCGGCGCTCTCGCCGCAATTCAGCAGCACCAGCACGCCGCGCTCGCTGGCCTTGATGGTGCGCATGGCCGAGGCCATGTCCCAGGAGTGGGTGGTGGCGCGGTTCTCCAGCAGGTCGAGCAGGGACACCGGCTGGTGCACGCGCACCAGGGCTTCCTTGTCCTTGTCCTGCTCGCCGTGCACCAGGGCCAGGTGGGCCGAACCGCTCGGGGTGTCGCGGAAGGCGACCAGGGTGAATTCGCCGTGTTCGGTCGACAGCGTGCGCTCGGCGACGCGCTCGACCAGGCATTCGTTCTGGCTGCGGTAGTGGATCAGGTCGGCGATGGTGCCGATCTTGAGCTTGTGCTCCTTGGCGAATTCGATCAGGTCCGGCAGGCGCGCCATGGTGCCGTCTTCCTTGATGATCTCGCAGATCACCGAGGCCGGGGTCAGGCCGGCCATCGCGGTGAGGTCGCAGCCCGCCTCGGTATGGCCGGCGCGCATCAGCACGCCACCCTTCTGGGCGCGCAGCGGGAAGATGTGGCCCGGCTGCACCAGGTCGTCCGGGCCCGCATCCTTGGCCACCGCGACCTGGATGGTGCGCGCGCGGTCGGCCGCTGAGATGCCGGTGGTCACGCCTTCGGCCGCCTCGATCGAGACCGTGAAATTGGTGCCGAACGAAGTCCCGTTCTTCGACGTCATCATCGGCAGCGCCAGCTGGTCGCAGCGTTCCTCGGTCAGGGTCAGGCAGACCAGGCCGCGCGCGTAACGGATCATGAAATTGATCGCGTCGGGCGTGACGAAATCGGCGGCGAGCACCAGGTCGCCTTCGTTCTCGCGGTCTTCTTCGTCGACCAGAATGACCATGCGGCCTGCGCGAAGTTCGGCAACGATTTCCTCGGTGCTGGAGATAGACATACGGATTTCCTTGAAACGGGACGGTTGTGCGTAATCCGATATTTTAAAGGATTTGCAGGTTTTCAACCGGCTTTCCCTCCGCCTCTTCCGTCAGAGAAGCTCTGGAATTGACGTGATCATATGCAACTACGTTTCCATTTCACAACGGTAGCCAATGCTTGAAGCATAAATTGTTAATCTTTTGCATATCGGTGCGAAACAACTCGCCTATGCCGGCTTGGGCTCGCTTATGATGGCCGCATGGCCGGCGCCCCCGACATCGGCGCACGGCGGCTTTTTTTGGAGTTGCCATGATGGTAGTTCCACATTTCACGTTGACCGGCCCCTTCCCCGCCGGACGCTGAGCCGATGTCGACCATTCTCATCGTCGACGACCGGCCCAGCAACCGCGCCTACCTGCTGGCGCTGCTGGGTTTCGGCGGTCACCGGCTGCTGGAAGCCGAAGACGGCGCACGCGCCCTTGCGCTCTCGCGCGCCGAGCGCCCCGACCTGATCATCACCGACATCCTGATGCCCACCATGGACGGCTACGAGTTCGTCCAGCAGCTGCGCGCCGATCCGCTACTGGCGCCCACCCGGGTGATCTTCTTCTCGGCCGTCTACGCCCAGCGCGAGACCGAGGCGATGGCGGCGCGCTGCGGCGTGGCCACCGTGCTCAGCAAGCCGGCCGACCCGCAGCAGATCCTCGAAGCCGTCAACAACGAACTGGGCGCGGCGCCGCCGGCCGCGGTTCCGGATGCGGGCGAGGTCGCGCGCGCCCTGCCGGCCGATCTGTCGGCGCGCCTGGCCGAGCTCGAGCGCATGTGCCTGACCCTGGTCGGCGAACGCCGGATCGAGGCCCTGGCCGCCGCCTTCCTTGACGCCGCCCGCCGCGTGCTGAACGCCGACGTCGCGGCGCTGTGCCTGCTCGACAGCACCGAGCGCGGCGTGCGCGAGCTCGGCGCCGAGGGCATGGATCAGGCCCTGCTGGCGCCAGGCGCCCTCGACGAGACCCGCCTGCCCGGCGCCCTGCTGCGCGCCCGCGCGCCGCTGCGCCTGGGGCGCGAGGACGCCCTGCTGGCCACCCTGCCCGCGGGCCACCCGGAACTCGGCCAGCTGCTCGGGCTGCGGGTCCAGGACCCGAGCCACCTGCACGGCTGGCTGTACTGCGGTCGCCGCCCCGGCGCCCAGCCCTTCAGCGACGAGGAAGAGCGCTGGGCCACCACCCTCGCCGCCCAGCTCGCGGTGGCCTACGAAAACCTCAACCTGTACGACGTGGTGCAGCGCCATGCCGCCCAGTTGCGCCTGGAAGCGATCGCGCGCGCCGAGGCCGACGCCGCCCTGCGCGAGAGCGAACACCGGCTGGAGCTGGCGCGCCAGGTGTTCGACAGCACCCAGGAAGCCATCCTGATGACCGACGCCGAGGCGCGCATCGTGGCCGTCAATCCCGCCTTCGAGCAGATCACCGGCTACCGCGAGGCCGAGGTGCTGGGCCAGAACCCGCGACTGCTGCGCTCCGGCCGCCACGACGACGCCTTCTACCGCGAGCTGTGGACCTGCCTGGAGCGCGACGGCCGCTGGCGCGGCGAGCTGTGGAACCGCCGCCTGAATGGCGAAATCTACCCGGCCCACACCAGCATCAGCGCGGTGCGCGACGATGCCGGCAAGCTCAGCGCCTATGTCGCGGTGTCGACCGACCTGTCCGACCTCAAGGCCGCCCACCACCAGCTCGACTTCCTGTCGACCCACGACGCCCTCACCCTCTTGCCCAACCGCTCGCTGTTCAACGACCGCCTGCAGCAGGCGCTGGCAGCGGCGCGCCAGGGCGGCAGCCAGCTCGCCCTGCTGCTGTTCAACGTCGATCGCCTCTCGCGCATCAACGACAGCCTGGGCCACGCCGCCGGCGACGCCGTGCTGCGCGAAGTGGCGCGCCGCGCCGCGGTCCTGGCCGGACCCACCGACACCGTGGCGCGCCTGTCGGGCGACGAATTCGTGCTGCTGCTGACCCGCTGCGAGGACACCGAGGAGATCATCGTCTGCGCGCGCCGCCTGATCGAGGCGATCGCCCAGCCGCATACCGTGGGCGGGCACGACCTGGTGGTCACCGGCAGCATCGGCATCAGCATCCATCCGCGCGACGGCCAGGGTCCGGGCGACCTGCTCAAGGCGGCCGACGCCGCCCTGGCCAGCATGAAGGATTCCGGGCGCAATGGCTTCCGCTTCTTCAAGCGCGAAATGAACGCCGAGGCGCTGCGCTGGCTGGCGCTCGAGACCCGCTTGCGGCGCGCCGTCGCGCGCGGCGAGCTGGCCCTGCATTACCAGCCGCAAGTAACACGCGGCGACGGCCGCATCGTCGGCATGGAAGCGCTGCTGCGCTGGCACTGCGCCGACTTCGGCGCCATCTCGCCGACCGATTTCATCCCCATCGCCGAGGACACCGGCCTGATCCACCCGATCGGCGAATGGGTGATCCGCGAGGCCTGCCGCCAGGCGGTGGAATGGCAGCGCGCCGGCCTTCCGCCGGTGCGCGTCGCGGTCAACGTCTCGGCCAGCCAGTTCAAGGCCGGCACCGTGGCGGCCACGGTGCGCGCCGCCCTGGCCGACAGCGGCCTGGCGCCGCGCTGGCTGGAAGTCGAATTGACCGAGAGCGTGATGCTGGGCGAGACGGCGCTGGCCGAAAACCAGATGGCCGAGCTGAGGGAAATCGGGGTCTCGCTCTCGCTGGACGACTTCGGCACCGGTTATTCTTCACTGGCCTACCTGTCGCGCTTCCCGCTCGACAAGCTCAAGATCGACCAGACCTTTGTCCGCAACATCACCTGCGAACAGCGCAGCGCGGCCATTGCCCAGGCCACCGTGGCCCTGGCCCAGGGCCTGGCGCTGGCGGTGGTGGCCGAAGGGGTGGAGACCGTCGGCCAGCGCGATTTCCTCGACGGCCTCGGCTGCGACGCCCTGCAGGGCTACCTGTACAGCCGCCCGCTGCCGCCCGAGCAGATGGCGGCCCTGCTGGCGCAAGGGAGCATCCTGTCCTGACTCAACGGTGCGCCGGCCTTTCGCGCGGCCGGGCGCGGTAGAATGGATCCGATCACATCACCGGAATGAATCAATGAGCAACAATTTCGTGCGCGGCCTGTGCCTGGCCGCGGTACTGTTCGCGCACTCGCTGGCCCACGCCGCGCTCAGGCTGGACGAGCCGATTCCGGTCGGTCCCCAGGTCAAGGTCGGCAAGCTGGCCAACGGCCTCACCTATTACATCCAGCGCAACGCCCGCCCCGAACGCAAGCTCGAGCTGCGCCTCGTGGTCAAGGCCGGCTCCATCCTCGAAGACGAGGACCAGCGCGGCCTGGCCCACTTCGTCGAGCACATGGCCTTCAACGGCAGCACCCATTTCCGCAAGCACGAGCTGGTGTCCTACCTGCAGTCGATCGGGGTCGGCTTCGGCGCCGACCTCAACGCCTACACCTCCTTCGACGAAACCGTCTACATCCTGCCGATTCCCACCGACCAGCCGCGCAACGTGGCCAAGGCCTTCCAGGTGCTCGAGGACTGGGCCCACGGGGTGCGCTTCGAGGACGCGGCCATCGAAAAAGAGCGCGCCATCGTGCTCGAGGAACTGCGTCTTGGCAAAGGCGCCTCGGACCGCATGGGCAAGCAGATCTATCCCAAGATCTTCAACGGCTCGCGCTATGCCGAGCGCCTGCCGATCGGGCGCGAGGAAGTGCTGCGCGACTTCAAGCCCGAGGCCCTGCGCCGCTTCTACCGCGACTGGTACCGTCCCGACCTGATGGCGGTGGTGGTGGTCGGCGACATCGAGCCCGATCGCGCCGAGAAGTTCATCAAGACCCATTTTGCGCGCCTCAAGAACCCGGCCAAGCCGCGTCCGCGCGAGTACGCCGCCATTCCGGCGCGCCAGGACACCGAGGCCCTGGTGGTGCTCGACCACGAAGCGAGCGGCAATTCGGTCCTGATCCGCTACCCGCTGCGCCCGGTGAGCGAGGCCGGCACCATCCGCGCCTACCGCGACGACCTGGTGCAGGCCCTGTTCGGCGCCATGCTCAACCAGCGCCTGTCCGAGCTGGCCCAGCAGCCCGAGGCGCCCTACCTGGGGGCCAGCAGCGCCCTCGGCAAGCTGACCCCGCGCTACCACTCCTACAACGCCTCGGCCGCCCTGGGCCCGCGCGGCGCGGCTCCGGCGATCGCCGCCCTGGTGCAGGAAAACGAGCGCGCGCGCCAGCACGGCTTCGGCCTGCACGAACTGGAGCGCGCCAAGAAGAACCTGATGCGCACCTACGAGCAGGCCTGGAACGAGCGCGCCAAGAGCGATTCCGCCACCTATGCGGCCGAATACATCCGCAACTTCCTGCAGCACGAGGCGATCCCCGGCATCGATCTCGAATACCGCTACGTGCAGGAGCTGGTGCCCGGCATCACGCTCGACGAGCTGAACGACTATGCGCGCCGCACCATTCCCGCCGACTCGGGCAAGCTGGTGCTCTACACCGGCGTCGACAAGCCGGGCGCCCCGAGCGGCGAACAGTTGCTGGCGGCGCTGGCCGAGGCCGAGCGCCAGCCGGTGCTGCCGCACGACGACAAGGCGGTGGCCGCGCGCCTGATGGACAAGCCGCCCAAGCCCGGCAGCATCGTGGCCGAGCGTCACGACAAGGCCCTGGGCCTGACCCACCTGAGCCTCTCCAACGGCGTCAAGGTGATCCTCAAGCCCACCGACTTCCGCAACGACCAGGTGATGCTGAGCGCGGCGCGCTTCGGCGGCCAGAGCCTGTTCGGCGACCAGGACATCTTGAACGCCCGCTTCGCCAACGCCATCGTCGCCAGCATGGGCGTGAAGGACTTCAGCCCTCTGGACATGCGCAAGATCCTGGCCGGCAAGGCGGCTGGCGTCACGGTCGGCCTGGGCAGCTATACCGACGTGGTGGCCGGCGCCTCGGGCGCCTCCGACGTCGAGACCATGCTGCAACTGCTGTGGCTGAAGTTCGCCGGCGTGCGGCGCGACGAGGACCTGTTCCGCACCTACGTCGGCAAGCAGGCCGAGCTGGCGCGCAACCAGGACGGCCAGCCTGGCAAGCGCTTCGGCGACGCGGTGGTCTCGGCGCTCTACAACGGCCATCCGCGGGCGCCCCGCAGCCTGCAGGCCGACGAGTACGGCAAGATCGACCTCGACCGCAGCATCGACATCTTCCGCCAGCGCTTCTCCAGCGCCAAGGACCTGAGCTTCATCGTGGTCGGCAGCTTCGACCCGGAGGCGATCAAGCCCTTGCTGGCGACCTACCTGGGCAGCCTGCCGACGCCGGACATCCCGGTCGCCTTCCGCGACGTCGGGCTGCGCCCGGTGACGGGCGTGGTCAAGCGCGAGGTGCGCAGCGGCACCGAGCCCAAGAGCACGATCTCGCTCAACTTCACCGGCCAGGCGCCCTTCTCGGAGGCCGAGCAGTTGCGCCTGTCGGCCTTGGTCGAAGTGCTGAACCTGCGCCTGATCGAGGTGCTGCGCGAGAAGATGGCGATGATCTACGGTGGCGGCGCCAGCGGCGCGCTGAGCAAGATCCCCTACGGGAATTACTCGATCGGCATCAGCCTGCCGACCGGGCCGGAACACGTGGACAAGGTGATCGAGGCGACCTTTGCAGAGATCCGCCGCCTGCAGGAGCAGGGGCCGGAAGCGAGCGACCTGGACAAGGTCAAGACCAACTGGATCCAGAACCACCGCCGCTCGCTGCGCGAGAACGGCTACTGGGTGGCGCACCTGCAATCTTCGCTCACCGAGGGGCTGGACCCGGCCTCGATCCTGGACGTGGAAAAGCAGGTGCAGGCCCTGAACGCCCAGGACTTGCAGGCGGCGGCGCGGCGCTATCTCGATACCGGCAACTACGTACAGGTGGTGCTCAACCCGGAGAAGCCGGCGGCGGCGCGGGTGGCGACTACTGGCGAAGGCAACTGAGGACGGGGCGTCCTTCTTTTCGGGCGATCAAGGTGGAACAAGCCTGGCAGCTCAGGTCGGCTGGAGAGTCAAGACGCGCATATCCTCGGGTGAGTACAGCATCCTCGACTCGAGTTCAGCGTCTACCTGTACTTCGCTTCCGTCACCAATGACAAAAGCGCCGTAGACCGGAATGCCCAACAGGGCTGACAAGGCCTTGCGCTGCGCAAGGAGGTCTTCGCCGATCTGCTGGACCTGAGTCGGCGAACTCACCCATTTGAGTTCAACGGCGAAGCGATCGACGCTACCGTCTTGCATCTCCTTACTCACGAGCAGATCAGCAGTGCGACCGCGCCCCACCCGGACCTCTTTTTGAGTCAGGTAGCCGTTGCGGATCAATGTCAGCGCAAGCAGAGACGCCGCAAACTGGTCATGGTCGTTCTCTTCGTCAGCCACCGCACTGCCCTCCCTTTGCTGTGCCACTCCGCTTCCTAACTCAAGGTCGAGGTAAATGAATGCGTCCGACTCGCAAAATACTGGACGACCTCGTCATACAGTGCTTTCCGGACCGCCTTGTCGTTGAGATTCTGCGACCGCGGTACTGTTGCGATCCCAGTCAGGCGATCAGAATCGATACCCCGAATATACACCTGCTCGCGCCGCGCGTTCGAACCGTCGACTGCCGCCAGGTAGGCAGGAGCTTTCCACTGAGCGATGCGTTGCACTTCATCCGCACTGAAGCGGGCGGCGATGGAAAGGTCACCGACGTCGGCCTTAGTGGATGTACTTTTTACCTGCAAGAAGAAGTGCGGACCAAACGCCTTTCCATCCCTGATCAGCAACACCAGAAAATCCATTAACTCCGCCTTCTCTCCAAGAAACCGTGGACGGAATTGAATCGTTGCCCCCTTCCCCAGAGGCCGACGCAGGCAAGCATCGACAGCGGCCTCCCCACGGCTTCCAAGGTCGTCATGGCTTGTCGACATCGAACGGGCTCCCGCCGCTTGGTGCCGATTAATTTCGGGCCGAGAGCATGCGCTCCACGTAGCGCGCGATCAGGTCGATTTCCAGGTTCACCTTGGAGCCAGCGCGCAGATGCTTGAGCGTGGTGACTTCGATGGTGTGCGGAATAAGGTTGATCGAGAAACGGCAGACCTTGCCCGCGCCCGCATCCAGATCCTCGACCCGGTTCACGGTCAGCGACACGCCGTTGACCACGACCGAACCTTTATAGGCCAGGAACTTGCCCAGCTCACGGGGCGCATCGATGACGAGTTCGCGCGACTCGCCCACCGGCTCGAAGCTGTGCACGGTGCCCAGGCCATCGACGTGGCCAGAGACCAGATGGCCGCCCAGGCGCTCGGCCAGCGTCAGGGCTTTCTCCAGGTTCACCTCACCCGGCGCGTCCAGGCCCACGGTCTTGTTCAGGCTTTCGCGCGACACGTCCACGGTGAAGGTCTTGTCCGTCTTCTCGACCACGGTCATGCAGGCGCCATTGATGGCGATCGAGTCGCCCAGGGCCACGTCGGCCAGCGGCAGCGGGCCGGCGTCGACCGCCAGGCGCACGCCCGCGTCCAGGCCGCCCGCCAGCGGCGTGACGGAAGTGATGTTGCCGACAGCGGCGACGATTCCAGTAAACATACGTCTCTTCCTTAATGTTGGTTCTCGGTATTCGTGAATCTGGCCAGGATGCGCAGGTCGCTTCCGACCTGGGCCACGCCATGGAAGCGCAGCTCGCGCTTGTCGGCCAGGCGCGCCAGCGCTGGCAGCTCGAACATGCCCTGCCCTTTCCCGATCAGGCTCGGGGCCAGGTAGACCAGCAGTTCGTCCACGCAGCCTTCGCGCACCATCGAGGCGTTCAGCTTGGATCCGGCCTCGACATGGACTTCGTTGATTTCGCGCCGGCCCAACTCGCGCATCAGGGCCGGCAAATCGACTTTCCCGCCCGGGTTCGGCAGGTGGATGACTTCGTGGCCGGCGGCGGCCAGCGCGGCCTCTTTCTCGGGGTTCGGGACGGCCGCCACGATCCAGCAGGGTTCGCCCTGCAGGATACGGGCGGCGAGCGGAATCTCGAGGCGGCTGTCGATGACGACCCGGCGCGGCGGCAGCGGCGTGTCGACGCCGCGCACGGTCAGTTGCGGGTCGTCGGCCTTGATGGTGCCGATGCCGGTAACGATGGCCTGGGCGCGGGCGCGCCAAACGTGGCCGTCGGCACGCGCCTCGGGACCGGTGATCCACTGGCTCTCGCCGTTGTCGAGCGCGGTGACGCCGTCCAGGCTGGCGGCCACCTTCAGGCGCACCCAGGGCAGGCCGCGGCGCATGCGCGAGAAAAAGCCGATGTTCAGTTCGCTCGCTTCCTCGGCCAGGACGCCGGAGCTGACGGCGATGCCGGCGGCTTCGAGCTGGGCCAGGCCGCGCCCGGCGACCAGGGGATTGGGATCGACCATGGCCGCCACAACCCGGCCCAGGCCGGCTTCGATCAGGGCGTTCGAGCATGGCGGGGTACGGCCGTGGTGGCTGCACGGTTCCAGGGTGACGTAGGCGGTTGCGCCGCGCACATCGTGGCCGCGTTCGCGCGCATCGCGCATGGCCTCGATTTCGGCGTGCGGGCCACCTGCGCGCTGGGTATGGCCGGCGCCAATCACGACGCCGTCGCGCACGATCACGCAGCCGATGCGCGGGTTCGGCGCCGTGATGTAGATGCCCTTCGCGGCCCATTCCAGGGCGAGCGCCATGCCTTCGGCATCGCTGCGGATTGCTACGCTGTCCTTCGTCACGTTGACCTTTCCTTCAGGGCGGCGCTTCGGCGCCTTCACAGCCGCGTTCGCGCGCCGGATTGCACAAGCGGGCACGCCCCAGCATGTTGATTTTAATACGCCGGACATGGTCGCCGTGAAACAGCGAGAGGGTGCCCGGCCGCGAAGCTGCGGGATTGGTGTCGCTGCAGCTGCGCCCGGCGCCATTGTAGGCGATGTAGTGCGCAGGCGTCTTGGAGGGGAAGGAAAAGTCGATGCGCAGGCCGGGTGGCAGCGGCGGATGGCTGGCCAGGATGTCGTCGCCTTCGCCGGGTGTGCGGTCGCCGTCGCGGTCGACGAAGACGGTCCAGCCGGCTGTCCAGTCCTGGCCGGCCTCGTCGTTCGGGACCAGTTTGACGGCTTCGTTGCGGGCGATGGCCTGGGCGCGGGTCAGGGCTACGGCGCCGAAGAAGTCGCCTGCGGCGGCGTGCAACTGCTGGCTGCGGATGAGCTCGTGGAAATTTGGAGCGGCGACGGCGGCGGCAATGGCGGCGACGGCCAGGACGACGCAGAGTTCGGCGAGCGAAAAACCGCGTCGCAAACCGTCGTCCCTGCGCAGGCGGGGACCCAAGTTTGCGCGCATGGCCACGGTCCGCGCTGGCGGCAGGGGACGCGAACTTGGGTTCCCGCCTTCGCGGGAACGACGAGCCAGCTTAACGTGCCTCTCGCATCTCAAACCGGCGTCCCCGCACCTCAAACCCTCGTCCCCGCACCTCAAACCGCCCTCCCCGCGCCCCAAACCGTCGTCCCCGCACCGCAAACCGTCGTCCCCGCGAAGGCGGGGACCCAAGTTTGCGCGCGTGACCACGGTCCGCGCCGGTGGCACGAAACGTGAACTTGGGTTCCCGCCTTCGCGGGAACGACGGGACGGCTGTGCGCCCCCCTCGTACCTAGAACCGGCGTCCCCACAACTCGAAACGTCTTCGCCGTATCTCAAACCGTCATCCCCGAACCTCGAAACGTCTTCGCCGTATCTCAAACCGTCATCCCCGCACCTCAAACCGTCGTCCCCGCGAAGGCGGGGACCCAAGTTTGCGCGCGTGGTCACGGCCCGCGCTGGCGGCACAAAAAGTAAACTTGGGTTCCCGCCTTCGCGGGAACGACGTAGAAGATGCGAACACTTCCCGCAACTTGAACCGTCATCCCTGCACCTCAAACCCTCGTCCCCGCACCTTAAACCGTCGTCCCCGCGAAGGCGGGGACCCAAGTTTGCGCGCGTGACCACGGTCCGCGCTGGCGACAGGAAACGTGAACTTGGGTTCCCGCCTGCGCGGGAACGACGGGCCGGCTGTGCGCGCTGCTCGTACCTCGAACCGTATTCCCCGCACCTCAGCCCGTCGTCCCCGCGAAGGTGGGGACCCAAGTTTGTGCGCGTGGCCACGATCCGCGCGGGCGCCACAAAACGTACACTTGGGTTCCCGCCTTTGCGGAAACGACGGGCTGTGTGCGCGCACTCGCCGTACCGCGATGGTCGCCGCTTCAAGGCCAGCATTTGTCCGAGGTCCCGCTTGATGTCTGCCGCCCCACGCTGTCATAAGTCAGCGCCCCACATTCCGGGTCCTCATGCCCGGCCTTGACCCTCTCGGTCCCCGGCCGCGCGCGCAGCTCGACGCATTGGACAATGGTCTGCCCCGCGCAGGCATAGCCGTCGATCTCATAGGCGCTGGATGCGGCCTCGCGCCCGACCCACCAGCGGAACTGACCCGCATTCGGATCCTCCGCGTCCGCCGAGAACGCCACGTAGGTATGGTGCTGCGCCCTGTACTGCTCCTGCTTCTGCATCGTGTCCACCAGGGCCAGCTGGGCCTCGACCCGGCGCGCCTTGCGCACATGGTCGGAGTACACCGGATAGGCCACGGCACTCAGGAGCGCAACGATCGCCATCACCACCATCAGTTCGACCAGGCTGAATCCACCGATCCCTTTCCTCATCCTCCCCTCCCTGAACTCGTTATCCTGCCCCCTCGCGCAGCGCCGCCAGGTTGCCGATCTCGCGCCAGCCGATCCGCCTGCCCGGCGTGCCCGCCGTCGCCGGCTTGCGGTAATAAGCCTGGACCGCCGCCTGTGTCGTCGGCGACGCGCCGGTGCCCAGGGCCGTGATGCGGTACAGGTGTCCGGCGCCCCGCGCCGGCATTAGCTCGATCAGGTAGCGCGGGGCCTGCACCGGCAGTCCGCCCTCGCCTTGCGGCATGTAGCGGCCAGTGAAGCTGCCGAAGTAGACCGCTGGGCCGTCCTCGGCCGCAATCCGCTCGACCTGCCGCGCCGGTTCGCTCTCAGGGGCGCACAGGCCGTCGTAGGGTGCGCCGCCCTCGCAGGCGGCCGCGAAGGCGGTCGTCAAGCCCGTGGCGAAGGCAGCGGCGCGCGCGGAACCGGGGTCGGTCCCGCCTTCGATGTCACGCTCGGCGTCCGCCAGCGCCGCCTCCGCCATCCGCAGGGCCAGCAGCCGGTCGAGTTCGTGCGCGCAGGCGCGCGCGCCGTACAGGGCGCTGCGAGCGCCAGCCAGGCCGGTCATCAGCACCGCGAGCATCAGCACCATTGCCGTAAGCAAGGCCGCCCCCTGCTCGCGGCGGCAATCCGGCGTGAACTTCCTCGTCGCATCCATGCAAGCCTCAGGGCGCCGCCGCCGGCAAGGCGATCGTGGTGGTGTAGACCTTGCGCATCCGCGCGGCCGTCGTCCGCCCCACTCCTGGTCGCGCCAGTTCGGCTTCGGTGAGCCGGGTCCCGGGGTCGTCGCCGGCGTGCGCTTCGGCATGGTCCGGGCCGAACAGGCTGTACACCGCGTGCGCACCCGCCTCGCGATCGAGCAGCGGCCCGTGCAGCAGCAGCGCCACCTGCACGCTCGCCACCTTCTTCCAATGCGTGCGCCGGTGCAGGTCCTTCTCGCGCTCGGCTTCGCTCGCGCCGTTCAGTGCCAGGCCCGCGTCGAGGGCGGCGAGCGTCGACGCCGGGACGTAGCGGTTGGGTGCGCCGTCGCCGTCGCTGTCCAGTCCGTACAGCACCTGGAAGCCGTCGACCCGACCGGCCACCGCGTCGGCTGACCAGTTGCTCTTGCCACGGTATTTGCAACGCAGCTCAGACTCGCCCTGGGCGTTGCGCGCCACGTGGAAAATGCTCCAGCCTTCCTCGTCGGCGTGCACCGGAAAGCCGGCGCAGTCGACCGTGCCGCCGTCGCCGTCGGGCGGCGCGCCACTGCCGGGAAAGCGCAGCGCCAGCACGTCGCTGCCGTTGACCGCCTCCAGCAGGCCGGTTCCGATGCCGGCGCCGTTGCGGGACACCGTTCTCGCGTCCAGCCCAGCGATCCTGGCCGGCGCCTCCGGGGCCGGCGGCGAGGCCGCGCTCCAGTCCACGTGAGCCGCTTGACGCACCGCGCGGGCAACGGCCTCCAATGCGTAGCGGCCGGCCTCGTCCATGGCCTCGGCTTCGGTCTGGGCCGCGTAGACCCGGCTGCTGCCGATCAGGAGACTGCCCGCCCCCAGCAGCACCGCCAGGCCGAGCGTCATCGCGACCAGGAGTTCGGCCATCGTCAACCCGCGCTGGTGTCGAACACAGCCCTTCATGGCGCCAGCATGCCCACATGAGCGGGCGCGTCACCCGTGCCGCTCCAGCCGAACTTGATCAGGATGGGGGCGTCCGCGCTGCCGCTGCAGCTCCAGCGGTAGCGGCGCGCCGCCTCGTCCCAGGGCGCGTCGTCACGGCAGACGAGGACGCGCCCGCCAGGGAAGGCGTCGTGCACGCGCTGCCGCACCGCATGCAGGTCGAACTGCGCCAGCGCGGCGGGAGCGCAGTCGGACGCGCCGTAACAGGATGCGGGCGGCACACCGGGCGGGCCATCGCTGGCCTCGTAGTCGAGGGCGAGATAGGGATTGGCGGCGTCGGGCACACTCGCGAACGCCGGGTTGGCCTGCATGCGCGCGGCCAGCGCGGCGCCGAGCTGAGCGGCTTCCGCAGCCAAGGCTGACTGCTGACGCGTGCGCGCCGCCGCCAGTTGGGCGGCGCCGGCGCCGACCACGCCGACCGCAAGGACGAACAGCGCCACCAGCACTTCCACCAGCGTGAAGCCTGGGCTGGACGTATCGCCGCGATATGCCTGCACTCCCACCTCCCCGGAACGGACTGATCCTGTGAGCTGCGAGTGTAGGCGGCGTGGCGGACGCTGCGATGAGGTGAGCCAAGCGCAAGCGCCGGGCTGAAGGGAACTTTTTGTTGAGGCGCTCGCAGCCTGCATCGCAAGGCCGAACGCAGGCGCCCCGCCCCTGGTCAGGGTCGGAGCATGCGCGGACGAAGTGAGGGATTACTGCTTGCGTGGATGGCCGACTTCGGCCAAGGCCTGCTGGAACTCGTCCAGGTCTTCGAAATTCTTGTACACCGAGGCGAAGCGGATGTAGGCGATCTTGTCCAGGCGTTTGAGCTCCTGCATCACCAGTTCGCCCACATAGCCGGTGTCGACTTCGCGCCGGCCGCTGGTCAGGAGCTTTTCCTCGATCGATGCGACCGCGCCGTCGATGGCCTCGGCCGCGACCGGGCGCTTGCGCAGGGCCAGCATCAGGCTGCCGCGCAGCTTGCTCGACTCGAATTCGGTACGGCTGCCGTTCTTCTTGACGATGATCGGCATCGACAGCTCGATCCGCTCATAGGTGGTGAAGCGTTTGTCGCACTTGGTGCAACGGCGCCGGCGCCGGATGGAATCCCCCTCCTCCGAAACGCGGGTATCGAGGACCTGGGTGTCTTCATGCTGGCAGAAGGGACATTTCATGGCGCCGGGGTATGCAAAAAAAGGGGCCGGCAGGACCGGCCCCGGGACCTCAAGCCTCGTAGACCGGGTACTTGTCGGTCAGCTTCTTGACCTCACCCTTGACGCGCTCGATGGTGGCGGCGTCGTGCGGGTTGTCCAGCACGTCGGCGATCAGGTGGCCCACCTTGACCGCGTCTTCTTCCTTGAAACCACGGGTGGTGAAGGCCGGGCTGCCGAGGCGGATGCCGGAGGTGACGAAGGGCTTCTGCGGGTCGTTCGGAATGCCGTTCTTGTTGCAGGTCATGTGCGCCTGGCCCAGGATGGCTTCCGCTTCCTTGCCGGTCAGGCCCTTGGAACGCAGGTCGACCAGCATCACGTGCGATTCGGTGCGGCCCGACACGATGCGCAGGCCGCGCTCGGTCAGGGTCTCGGCCAGCGCCTTGGCGTTCTTGACCACCTGCTTCTGGTAGGCCTTGAATTCCGGCGACAGCGCTTCCTTGAAGGCCACGGCCTTGGCCGCGATCACGTGCATCAGCGGACCGCCCTGGATACCCGGGAAGATCGCCGAGTTGATGGCTTTCTCGTACTCGGCCTTCATCAGGATGATGCCGCCGCGCGGGCCGCGCAGCGATTTATGGGTGGTCGAGGTGACGAAGTCGGCGTAAGGCACCGGGTTCGGGTATTCGCCGGCGGCGATCAGGCCGGCGTAGTGGGCCATGTCGACCATGAAATAGGCGCCCACTTCCTTGGCAACCTTGGCGAAACGCTCGAAGTCGATGCGCAGCGAGAAAGCGGAGGCGCCGGCGATGATCATCTTCGGCTTGTGCTCGCGCGCCAGGCGTTCCATCTGCTCGTAGTCGATGTCTTCCTGCGCGGTCAGGCCGTAGGAAATGACGTTGAACCACTTGCCCGACATGTTCAGGGCCATGCCGTGGGTCAGGTGGCCGCCTTCCGCCAGCGACATGCCCATGATGGTGTCGCCCGGCTTGAGCATGGCGAAGAACACGCCCTGGTTGGCCTGCGAGCCCGAGTTCGGCTGGACGTTGGCGGCTTCGGCGCCAAACAGTTCCTTCAGGCGGTCGATCGCCAGCTGCTCGGCGACGTCGACGTATTCGCAGCCGCCGTAGTAGCGCTTGCCCGGATAGCCTTCGGCATATTTATTGGTCAGTTGCGAGCCCTGGGCCTGCATCACCGCCGGCGAGGTGTAGTTCTCGGAAGCGATCAGTTCGATGTGGTCTTGCTGGCGAACGTTTTCCTTCTGGATGGCATCCCACAGTTCCGGGTCGATGTTGGCGAGCGTATGGTTTTTTGCAAACATGTAAAACTCCAATCGATAGTAAACCAGGCAACGGGCAAGCCTTGAAGCGCGGGCGGGAGCCGGATGCAAACGGGCTGCCGCGCGACAGAGTCAAGCGCGAACCAGTTGAATGGCTGCCCAGGCGAACGGCGAGTGACGTCTCAGGTTCCCCGGTGGGACTCCACCTTGCCGGGCCAGGGCCAGGGGCCGGGGCGCACGGTGTTTCGCCAGTTACGTGAGACGTAGGGACTATGGATTGTATGTGATCTCGCCCTCTTAGGGCAAGGAAACGGCTGACACGGCCGCAGGCAGGCCGCCCCGGGCGCCACCTCGGCGGCGCCCGGCAGCGCGATGTCGTTTCGGCTACAATTTCCAGTCTTATACGCCGCAAGGGACCTTCACCATGATCGTATTTATCACTGGCGCCTCGGCCGGCTTCGGCGCAGAGATGGCGCGCGTCTTCGCCCGCAATGGCCACCGCGTCGTGCTCGCGGCGCGCCGCGCCGAGCGCATCGCCGAGCTGGCGGCCGAACTGGGCGACGCCGCCCTGCCGCTGACCCTGGACGTGACCAGCCGAGCCTCCATCGACGCCGCCCTGGCCGCGCTGCCGGCAGACTGGAAGCCGATCGACGTCCTGATCAACAATGCCGGCTTGGCCCTGAACACCGCCCCGGCCCACGAAGTGCCGCTGGAAGACTGGGAAACCATGATCGCCACCAATTGCCAGGGGCTGGTGACGATGACCCGCGCCGTGCTGCCGGACATGGTGGCGCGCGGCAGCGGCCTGGTGATCAATCTCGGTTCGGTGGCCGGCCACTACCCTTATCCGGGCGGGAACGTGTACGGGGCGACCAAGGCCTTCGTGGAGCAGTTCACGCTGAACCTGCGCGCCGACCTGGTCGGCACCGGGGTGCGCGCCACCAACCTGGCGCCCGGCCTGTGCGGCGGCACCGAGTTCTCGAACGTGCGTTTCAAGGGCGACGACGCGGCCGCGGCCAAGGTGTACGAGGGCACGGTCCCGCTGACGGCCAAGGACATCGCCGACACCGCCTACTGGATCGCCACCCTGCCGCCCCACGTCAACGTCAACCTCATCGAGCTGATGCCGACCTGCCAGGGCTTCTCCCCCTTCGCCATCAAGCGTAGCCAAGGCTAAATCTGAAGCCGTTAGCTCCAGAACGTCGTCCCGGCGAAGGCCGGGACCCAAGTTTGCGGGAGCAGCCGTGCATACAAGCTTGGGCCCCGGCCTTCGCCGGGGCGACGGTTTTTCTGCTAAGCCGGGGCGACAGCTTTTCTGCTAAGTCAACACCATTACGCTAACTGCTCCCGTGTACGTCTACGCTCCTCCACCCGCCCATGTAACGCGCGCTCTCAATTTGTGAGAAAGTGTTACAGTCATTGGTCTTCAGGCACTGTTTCACGTCTACTACTGCCCACCCATGCATGCCTGATGGCAGAGGCAGGGGCGTTTTTGTCTTTTTATGTATGTTAGCGTACATAATTCAGGCAGAAATCGCGTAAAATGTTTCCTATTTACATTTAATGGCAGGGGAAATGCCTTCAGCTTTTGACTGGCCAGTCCGGGTCTATTACGAAGACACCGACGCCGGTGGCATCGTGTTTTATGCCAATTACCTGAAGTTCTTCGAACGCGCGCGCACCGAATGGCTGCGCGCTGCCGGCATTGCCCAGCAAGCATTGCTCGACGCCGAAGGCGCCGGATTCGTGGTCAAGAGCGCGCAGCTCGACTACCACGCCCCGGCGCGCCTGGACGACGAACTGAACATCCGCACCACGGTGGAGAAACTCGGCCGCGCATCGGTCCAGTTCGCCCAACAGGCCTGGCGCGGCGACACGCTGCTGACCAGCGCCATCGTCAAGGTCGGCTGCGTCGACCTCGCCAGCATGCGTCCCCGTTCCCTGCCGGAACATGTCGCTGATAAAATGCGTGCCGCATAGTGCGCCGCCTGAACACATAAACAACATTCACCCATGACCGCGACCCAAGACCTTTCGTTTATCGCCCTGATCAGCAACGCCCACTTCCTCGTGCAACTGATCATGGCCTTACTGCTGGCCTTGTCCGTGGTGAGCTGGACCTATATCTTCCGCAAACTGTTCACGATCCGCGCCGCGCGCGCGCAGACCGAGCAGTTCGAGCGCAGCTTCTGGGCCGGCGGCAACCTGCACACCCTGCACCAGAGCGCCAGCAGCCAGCGCGACCAGAGCGGCCCCCTGGCCCGCATCTTCGAGGCCGGCATGGGCGAATTCATCAAGGGCAAGCAGGCCTCGCGCGACGCCCTCGACATGGGCGCGGTGCTGGACGGCGCCCGCCGCGCCATGCGCGCCTCCTTCCAGCGCGAACTGGACATGCTCGACACCCACCTGAACTTCCTGGCCTCGGTCGGCTCGGTCTCCCCCTACATCGGCCTGCTCGGCACCGTGTGGGGCATCATGAACGCCTTCCGTGGACTGGCCAACGTGCAACAGGCCACCCTGGCCGTGGTCGCCCCCGGCATCGCCGAGGCCCTGATCGCCACCGCGATCGGCCTGTTCGCCGCGATCCCGGCCGTGGTCGCCTACAACCGCTTCACGCACGACATCGACCGCCTCGCGAACCGCTTCGAGAGCTTCGTCGAGGAATTCTCGAACATCCTGCAGCGCCAGGCGCGCTGATCGAGGGGACCCGGGATGGCTTTCTCCAGCAGCATGCGCGGCAACCGGCGCCGCAAGTTCAAGGCCGAGATCAACGTCGTACCCTACATCGACGTGATGCTGGTGCTGCTCATCATCTTCATGGCGGTGCCGGCCAACGAGGCGCCGAGCGTGGTCAATCTGCCGCGCGCCGAGAAGTCGGCGCTGCCGCCGGATACCTATATCCAGATCCAGGTGCAGCCGGAAGGCAAGCTGTCGATCGGCGTGGGCGGCAAGCAGAAGGTCGCCAACGAGGACGTCGCCGACCGCGCCGCCCTGCTCCAGCGCCTGCGCGCCCTGCACGAGGAAAATCCCGATTACCCGGTCTTGATTGCAGGCGACCGCGACAGCAAATACGATGACGTGATCCAGCTGATTTCCGAAGCCAAGAAGATGGGCATCACCCGCGTGGGACTCGCTACCAAGTGACCTCGAGCATGAAGCCTGCAGCCGCCGGCGCGCCGTACTACGTGCCGCCCGAACCGAAACGCCTGCCATCCTTCCTGTTGGCAGTGGGCGTGCACGCGGTCTTGCTGGCTTTCCTGTACTTCGGCATCAGCTGGCAGAGCAATACGCCGGTCGCGGTCGAGGCCGAGGTCTGGGACGTCAAGGTCGAGACCGCCGCCGCGCAGGAACTGCCGCCCGAACCCGCTCCCGAGCCGCCTCCCCAGCCCGAACCCCTGCCGACCCCGCGCGCCGTCGAACCGCCGCCGGTGGAGCAGCCTGCGCCGACGCCGCCGGACATTGCCCTCGAGCGCGAGAAGCAGCGCAAGGAAGAGCTGAAGAAGCAGCAGGAACAGGAGAAGCGCGAGCTCGCCGAACAGAAGAAGCGCGAGCAGGAAGAAGCGCGCAAGAAGGAACTGGCCGAGCAGAAGAAGAAGGAAGAGGCCGAGCGCAAGGAAAAGGAACTGGCCGCCAAGAAGGAAGCCGAGGCCAAGAAGAAGGAACAAGAACAGAAGCTGGCCGAAGAGAAGAAGAAAAAGGCCGCCGCCGCGAAAGCCGAAGCCGCCAAGCTGGAGAAATTCCGCCAGGAGGAACTCAAGCGCATCGCAGGCGCCATGGGCGCCGGCGGCAATGCCGAGAAGTCGAGCGCGCCGAAGGCCGACAGCGGCTACGTCGCCGCCATCACGGCCAAGATCAAGAGCAACACGACCTACGCCGGCAACCTGGACGTGCCGGGCAACCCGAAGGCCGTGTTCAAGGTGGACCAATTGCCGACCGGCGAAATCATGTCGGTACGCCTGGCCAAGAGCAGCGGCGTGCCGGAATTCGACCGCGCGGTCGAGAACGGCATCCGCAAAGCGTCCCCACTCCCGAAGAAGAAAGATGGTACGGTAGAGCGTAACCTCGAAGTCAATTTCTCCATGAAAGACCTCGACTGAGCCGCGCTCCCATTTTCAACAGTGAACTATGAAAAAACTCCACATTCTGCTCTTTAGTGCTTCCCTGCTGATGGGCACCGCCCAGGCCCAGCTGCGCGTCGAGATCGCCGGCGTGGGCAGCAACCAGATCCCGGTCGCCGTCGCCGCCTTCGCCGACGAGGGCGTGGCCCCCGACCAGGTGTCCGCCATCATCCGCGCCGACCTCGAGCGCAGCGGCGTGTTCAAGGTCATCGACGCCCGCCAGACCATCGGCGAGAACGCCAGCATCGACCTGGCCGCCTTCAAGGCCAGCGGCGCCGACGCCCTGGTGGTCGGCAGCGTGGCGCGCCAGCCGGACGGCCGCTTCGCGATCCGCTACAAGCTGTTCGACACCGTCAAGGGCGGCGCCATCTCGCAGATGGGCGGCGAAGTCCAGCCCAAGTACACCCGCCTGCAGGCCCACCGCATCGCCGACGACGTCTACGAGAAGCTGACCGGCGTGAAAGGCATCTTCTCGACCCGCATCGCCTACGTGAAGGAAGACCGCGCCGGCCGCCAGTACAGCCTGGCCGTGGCCGACGCCGACGGCGAGAACGAGGTGGTGGCCGTGCACGGCCGCGAACCGATCATTTCCCCGGCCTGGTCGCCGGACGGCCTGAAGGTCGCCTACGTCTCGCTGGAAGACCGCAAGCCGGTGGTCTACCTGCAGGACCTGATGACCGGCCGCCGCACCAAGGTCTCCAACCAGAAGGGCAACAACTCGGCGCCGTCCTGGTCGCCGGACGGCTCGACCCTGGCGGTGGCCCTGTCCAAGGACGGCAATACCGAGATCTACACCGTCAATGCCGACGGCAGCGGCCTGCGCCGCCTGACCACCAACAACGCCATCGACACCGAGCCCCAGTACTCGGCCGACGGCCAGACGATTTACTTCACCAGCGACCGCAGCGGCGGTCCGCAGGTCTACAAGATGGGCGCATCGGGCGGCAACGCCACCCGTGTGACCTTCAACGGCAACTACAACATCAGCCCGCGCGTGTCGCCGGACGGGAAAACCCTGGCCTGGATCTCGCAACGCGATGGCGGCTTCTCCTTATACGCGATGGACCTGGCAAGCGGCCAGGAACTTCGCCTGGCCGATGGGGCCACCGAACCGAGTTTTTCGCCTAACGGCAAGTACATCATGTATGCGACCAAAGGCGGCGGGCGAACCTCGCTGGCCGTGGTCTCGGTGGATGGACGGGTCAAGCAACGCTTAACCACCAAAGCGGGAAACATTCGGGAGCCCAGCTGGGGTCCCTTCATGAAGTAACGAAGTAACGACCACAAACCTTTACCAGAACAGGAGAATAACCATGCGCAACTTCAAGAGTGTGGCCTTCATCGTCTCGGCAGCAAGCCTGCTGGCCGCTTGCTCGTCGACCAAGCTGAACGAGACCCCGGTTGTCGAAAAATCGCCGGAACCGGCACCGGTGGCTGCCCAGCCGGACACCCGTGAAGTGAAACCGGTCGAAACCGCGACCGTCGACCCGCTGAACGATCCGAAGGGCGTGCTGGCCAACCGCAGCATCTACTTCGACTTCGACAGCTTCGTCGTGCGCGACGACGGCCGTCCGGTGGTCGAGAACCACTCGGCTTACCTGACCAAGAACACCCAGCGTAAGATCCTGATCCAGGGCAACACCGACGAACGCGGCGGCACCGAGTACAACCTGGCCCTGGGCCAGAAGCGTGCCGAAGCCGTGCGTCGCGCCATGGGCACCCTGGGCGTGGCCGACGGCCAGATGGAAGCCGTCTCGCTGGGCGAAGAAAAGCCGAAGGCAACCGGCAGCAACGAAGCGGCCTGGGCTGAAAACCGCCGTGCCGACATCGTCTACCAGTAATCGCACTGTCGTTTAAGACGGTCGATTGACAGCGGGGCGGACAGCAGTGCAGACTGCTACCGCCCCGTTTTTATCTCTGCAACCGCTTTCCCGAATTCGTAGAAAGAGCAACGCCATGATCAAACTGACCCCGTCCCGTCTTGCCTGCCTGTTCCTGGCGGCCTGGATGCCGCTGCAGGCGTCCGCCGGCCTGCTCGACGACGACGAAGCGCGCAAAGCCATCCTCGACCTGCGCACTAAGGTCGACAACATCACGCGCGAGCTGCAAGGCCGCCTCGATGGCAAGGCGGACAAGAGCGCGACCCTCGAGATGCTCAACCAGCACGAGCAGACCATGCAGGAGCTGGCGCGCCTGCGCGGCCAGATCGAGGTGCTCACCAACGAGATTTCCAAGGCCCAGAACGGTCAGAAGCAGCTGTACGCCGACCTCGACGCGCGCATCAAGAAGCTCGAGCCGCGCCAGGAAACCATCGACGGCCAGACCGCCGAGGTGATGCCGGCCGAAAAAACCGCCTACGACAACGCCACCGCCCTGTTCCAGTCGGGCGACTACAAATCCGCCGCCGCCGCGCTGCAGGACTTCGTGCGCCGCTACCCGGAGTCGGCCTATGCCTCGAACGCGCAGTACTGGCTGGGCAACGCCTACTACGCGCTGGGCGATTACAAGAACGCCATCGTGGCCCAGGAAGCTCTGACCAAGAACTACGCCACCAGCGCCAAGGTGCCGGACGCCATGCTGAACATCGCCAGCAGCTATGCCCTGCTGAAGGACAACAAGAAGGCCAGGGCGGCGCTGCAGCAGCTGGTCTCCAGGTACCCGTCCTCGACCGCGGCCCAGACCGCCCGCGACCGATTGGCATCCCTGAAATAAGTTCCCTATAGGCGGGATGGGTATTTGACAGCATCGGTGCCGCCCCCTATAATCTTGCTTCTTTCGGGTCGTTAGCTCAGTTGGTAGAGCAGCGGACTTTTAATCCGTTGGTCGCTGGTTCGAGCCCAGCACGGCCTACCAGAATCAGCGAAGAAGGCGTTACGAGCGATCGTGACGCCTTTTTTGTTTTCGGGCAGCGACGCTTGCCATGAGCGCCTGATGCTGCTTCCCGCGTGGCGCTGCCGAAGCGCCGCGCCTGCGTCGCCCCGCCCCACCGTCGGCCCGGGTTGCCGATCTCGTCTATGATAACGGTCGCGCCGGCGCCCGGCCGGCCCCAGGCTCCTGGTTTTTTTCCTTATTTCGCATCCCTTCATGTTCCGCTACTTCATCCTTGGCGCCGTGCTGGTCTCGAACACGGCTTTCGCCCAGCCCAACGCTCCCGCGCCCCGCGCCAACTGGGCGGTCGCCCGTGCCGGCGACCAGGTCTACACCTTCTACGGTCTCGGCCCCGGCAAGACCCATGCCGATATCGCCCGCGACGTCCATGCCCTCGACCTGAAGAACGGGCGCTGGCGCCGGGTGGGCGAGATCCCGGTCCCCGAAGGCCGCCTGGCGGCCGCGGCGCTGACCGTGGGCGGCAAGGTCTACCTGATCGGCGGCTACACCGTCTCGCCGCGCGGCGAGGAGGTGTCCACGCCGGAAATCCTGCGCTTCCTTCCCTCCAGCGGCGGCTTCGAACAGGAAAGCCGCATGCCGGTGCCGGTCGACGACAGCGTGGCCCTGCCCTGGCGCGAGCGCTGGATCGTGCTGGTCAGCGGCTGGCACGACAAGGGCAATGTGGCGGACGTGCAGATCTACGATACCGAGACCCGCCAATGGCTGCGGGCCACGCCCTACCCCGGCACGCCGGTCTTCGGTCACGCGGGCGGCCTGGTCGGCGATACCCTGGTGGTCTGCGACGGCGTGAGCGCCGCCAAGGGCGCCGACGGCAAGAACGTGTTCGCGATGGCCGACGAATGCTGGCAGGGCAAGCTAGATCCGCAGCAGCCTGCCAGCATCGTCTGGCAGCGCCTGCCCGCGCATCCGGGGCCGCCCCTCTACCGCGCCGGCGCGGTCGGCGACGCCGGCCGCATCCTGTTCGCGGGCGGCAGCCCGCGCGCCTACAACTACAACGGCATCGGCTACGACAAGCTGCCGGCCCAGCCCTCGGATGCGGTGTTCAGCTTCGATCCGGCGCGCGGCCTGTGGCAGTCCCATGCGCCCTTGCCGGAAGCCGGCATGGACTTTCGCGGCCTCATTCCCTTGGGCGGCCAGGAATACGGGCTGTTCGGCGGCATGCGCGCCGGCCAGCAGGTCAGCGCTGGCGTGATCCGCTTCCGCCTGCATGGGGCACGCTGAGCCGACTTGCCCTGCCGCGCCCGCCCCGCGCATGCAGGGCGGGTGACGGCGGGGCTGCGAGCGCAGGGGCAGCGCGCCATACCGTTGTTAATTAGTTGTATGTCCGAAATATTTGTGGACCAGAGCACAATGCTATCGATAAACTGGTAGCTTTTTGTCCACTCCTTCGGCCGCTCTGACGGTTCCGCTCGCCTCGCTTCCATGTCCTCTTCTTTCCGTACTCTTTTCTTGCGCTGGCCTTCGGTCCTGGCGCTTTCTCTCACACTGAGCCTGGCCGCCTGCGGCGGCGGTAGTGGCGGCGCCGGCGGCGCCGGCGGCAACGGCTCCGCCGGTTCCACCCCGACCGGCGATGCCGTCAGCTTCTCGCCCGCCACCCTGAGCGGAACCGCGATGGCCGGCGAAGCCAAGCAGCTCATGCTGACCGCCACCGTCAAGCGCCCCGCCGACTTCGCCAACGCCAGCGGCGTCTACGCGGTGATCCAGGACAGCACCGGCGTGATCTCCACCCAGGTGCAACTCGGCCAGATCTCGGCCACCTCCTACCAGGTGATCCTGCAGACCTCGCCCACGGTGGCTTTCGGCCGCTACAGCGGCAACTTCACGGTGATGCTGTGCCGCGACCCCGGCTGCAGCACCCAGTTCCCCGGTTCCCCGGTCGCCCTGCCCTTCGACATCACGATCAGCGCGCCGCCGCTGGGCGCCACCGCCAGCGGCAATACGGATCCGACCGTCAACGCCGGCAAGCTCGAGCCGGCCACGGCCAGCATCGCGATCGCCGGCCCCGGCCTGAAATGGACCGCCAGCAGCAAGGCCGGCTGGATCAAGCTCAGCCCCGCAAGCGGCACCGGCCCCGCCACCGTCAACCTGAGCTACCACGCCGATGGCCTGGCGCCCGGCCTGTACACCGATACCGTCCAGATCACCACCGCCGACGGCCAGAGCAAGTCGGTGCCGGTGTCGCTGGGCGTCGCCCCGCACAAGCTGATCGCGCTCGAAACCGGCGTGGCCTTCACCGCCACCCCGGGCTGGTCGCGCCTGAGCCGCAGCGTTCCGATCCGCGACAACCTGGGCGGCAGCGTGGCCTGGACCGCCCAGTCCGACCAGCCCTGGCTGGACGTCACCCCGAGCGGCACCACCGGCGGCGCGCTGAACCTTTCGGCCCGTCCCGAATCGCTGCCGGCCAATACCATCAGCTACGCCACCGTCACCCTGCGCTCCTCCGCGCCAAGCATCAGCCGCGCCGAAACCATCCGCGTCGCGCTGTGGAAGGGCAGCGCCACGCCCTCGGCCGTCACCTCCTTCGATCAGGCCTACCAGCGCGTCATTGCCGATCCGCTACGCCCCTACGTCTATGCCCACGCGGGCGAATCGACGATCGACGTCTACCACGTCTACACCGGCCGCAAGCTGGGCGCCCTGTCGGCGCCGGGCGCGGCCTTCCGCACCATGGCGGTGGCGCCCGACGGCGGCCGCCTGTACGCCCATGACAACAACGCCGGCGTGGTGCAGGTGTTCGACCTGGCGACCTTCGCCAAGGTCGACAGCTGGCCGGCCTACAAGGACAACAACATCGACGAGCCGGCGCGCGACATGATCGTGGCCCGGCCTGACGGCGTGCAGGTGCTCATGATCGGCGGCGGCGGCGCCTGGGTGGCGGCGACCGGCAAGCGCCTCGACAGCGGCTACATCGACGCCTCGCTGAGCGCCACCGCCGACGGCCGCATGCTGTATACCCAGAACACCGGCTTCAGCCCCTCGACCGTGGAAGCCTACCGGATGGCCTTCCGCGACGTCGGCGACGGCGTCCTGAGCCTGAGCAAGCAGCCCTACGACATCTTCAGCCCCAATGTGCGCTCGCGCTCGAACGGCCAGGATATCGCCATCACCCCCGACGGCAGCCGCCTCTACATCGCCAACGGCTCGCCCTACCGCTGCGGGATGCTCGACACCGTGACGCTCGAAGACAGCGGCAGCCTGGCCGGCGGTAGCGCCTATCCCAACAACATCAAGGTGGCCAGCGACGGCCGCGTGGTTTGCGGCATCTCCGGCGTCTACGAGCCGGAAGATGTTTGGGTGCATCGCCCCGACGGCAGCATCCAGGCCAGCTTCAAGCTGGCCAGCTACGCACGCAACATCCTCACCGCTCAGATGGTGGTATCGGGCGACGGCATGATGCTCATCGCGATCACCAACGACCCGCGCCTGGTCCTCGCCCCGGTCGGTCCATGAGCGCATGAGGCGGATGCACCTCGTAGGGTAGATGGGGGCGCGCCGGGGCCGGCGCTAACATGGCATTTTTTTTCAGCGCCGCCCCCGCCATGCCCGCCATTCTCACGCTCTTCGCCACCCTGCTGTCCCTCCTGGTTTCCTTCGCCGCGGCACCCGCCCTGGCGCAAACCCCGCGCTGGGAAACCTTGCCGCTGCCAGCGCCCCTGCCCGCGCTGGCGCGGGAAGGCCGCGTCGAACGCGGCGGCGCGAGCATCTGGTTCGGCGAGATCGGCAAGGGCAAGCCGATCATCCTGCTGCACGGCGGCCGCGCCAGCAGCCTCGGCTGGGGCAATCAGGTCGATCCCCTGGTGAAGGCCGGACGCCGCGTGATCCTGGTCGACAGCCGAGGCCACGGCCGCAGCACGCTCGGTCCCCAGGCCCTCTCCTACGAGCTGATGGCTGACGACGTGCTGGCGGTGATGGACAGCCTGAAGCTGCGCCAGGCCGATGTCGCAGGCTGGAGCGACGGCGCCAACATCGGCCTGATCATCGCGATGCGGCATCCGCGGCGCGTCGGGAAGGTCTTCGCGCTGGGACCGAACATGAATGCGCGTTTCATCACGCCGCCGGTCGCCTCGCCCATCCTGCCGCTGGTCGGCCCGCGCCTGGCCAGCGACTACGCCAGCATCGCGCCGGACCCGAGCCGGTTCGAGGCCCTGAGCGCCGCCGTGCGCGCCATGCAGTCCGGCGAACCCGACTACACCGACGCCCAGCTCGCCGCCATCCGCGGTGGGCACGTCGCGATCGTGGCGCCCGACCATGACGAATTCATCAGCCGCGCGCACTCCGCCTACCTGGCGGCCACCATCCCTGGCGCCCAACTCGTGGTATTGCAGGATGTCAGCCATTTCGCCCCCTGGCAGGACCCTGCCGGCGTGAACGCCGCCCTGTTCGATTTCCTGCGCCGCTGAAGAGGGGCGCACTGCGCCGGAGAGGCCCGGCGCCTGAGCGTGGCGCGTTTGCCACACCGGTTTGACACAAGTCGACAAACTGCGGTTTTTTTTCGCGAATTTCCCTAGGGCATCTTCCGTATCTCGTTCCGCGTGCTAGGATGGACCGAACACTCCCCATGACATGGCGCCGCGCCTAACGTGCGCCTCTTGCCTTTGGACGAGTGGGATGTAAAATGCATAACACCCGAGCGCCAGCGCCAGTGTGTCGCTGCTGCTGTGCTGCCGGGCCGTCGAACCGTAGCTGAGAACTGGCACCGCATGTCACGCATTCATTCGCATCACCCCGCCCGGCGCCCGACGCGCGCCCTGGCGCGTCGACATGCCGGTCACCTCCATATCGCTAGCTACCCTGCCGTCCACGGCGGGCAGGCCCAGGCCCGGAATGCCTGAGCCCGGCGAGCGCCATCCGCGCCTTCGCCGGGCCCGCTCCACGCGCACCGAATCACGGCGCCTGCGCGCCACGAACCCTGCCAGTCTCCAACCGAGACGGCAACCAGGAGAGAACATGGAAACCGAACACCTCGAACGTCAACACGCGCATATCCATACCGCGACCGTGGACCGCAGCGATCCGCGCGCGCCGCGCCGCACCTTTGCCAAGGGTATCGTCGACAGCGGCCGCCGCCTGCGCCAGCGGGTCACCGTCGCGGCCGGACTGTGCATCGGCCTCGCGGCCCTCGTCATCGCCTTCGAGTAACAGCACGCGCCGCCTCGCGCGGCCGCCCCGACTGCCCGCCCTGCCCGGCCGTCCGGGCGCGCGCGGCCGCAAAAACGACAACGCCAACCCGTGGGTTGGCGTTCTTCATTGTGGCGCGCGCCGGCTCAGAATTCTTCCCATCCCTCCGAAGCGGTTGCGGCCTCGGCCTTCGGAGGCTTGCGCGGCGCCGCGGCCGCAGCCGCCGTCGTGGCGCGCGCCGGCCTGGCCGGCTTGGCCGGCCTGGCGGTCAGCGCCACCGCCGTGCCGGCCGGGGCCGGGGCCGCGCGCCGTGGCGCCGCCTGCACCATGCCGTCGAGCTTGAAGGTGCCCACGGTCTGGGCCAGTTCGCGGGCCTCTTCCTGCAGCGACTGGGCCGCGGCCGAGGCCTGCTCGACCAGGGCGGCGTTCTGCTGGGTCACCTGGTCCATCTGGGTGACCGCGCTGTTGATCTGCTCGATGCCGGCGGTCTGCTCCTGGCTGGCGGCCGTGATCTCGGCCATGATGTCGGTCACCCTGCCCACGCTCTGCACGATCTCGGCCATCGTCGCGCCGGCCTGGTCCACCAGGGCCGAGCCGTGATGCACCTTCTCGACCGAGTCGTCGATCAGGGCCTTGATCTCCTTGGCGGCCGCGGCGCTGCGCTGGGCCAACGATCGTACCTCGCCCGCCACCACCGCGAAGCCGCGGCCCTGCTCGCCAGCGCGGGCCGCTTCCACCGCCGCGTTCAAGGCCAGGATATTGGTCTGGAAGGCGATGCCGTCGATCACCGCGATGATGTCCACGATGCGGGTGGCCGAGGCGTTGATCGCGCCCATGGTCTGCACCACCTGCTCCACCACCGCGCCACCCTTGCCCGCCACTTCCGAGGCCGAGGTGGCCAGGGCGTTGGCCTGGCGCGCGTTGTCGGCGTTCTGCTTGACGGTGCTGGTCAGCTCTTCCATCGAGGACGCGGTCTCTTCCAGCGACCCGGCCTGCTGCTCGGTGCGCGAAGACAGGTCGAGGTTGCCCGCCGCGATCTGGCCGGAGGCGGTGGCGATGGTGTCGGTGCCGTCGCGCACCCGGCTCACGATGCGCACCAGCGAATCGTTCATGTCCTTCAGGGCCTGCAGCAGGCGGCCCGTCTCGTCCCGCGCGTCGACCTCGATGCGCTGGGTCAGGTCGCCAGCGGCGACGGCGCCGGCGATCGCCACCGCTTTCTCGATCGGCACGACGATGGCGCGCACCAGCACGACGCCCAGCACCGCCGCCATCACCAGGCCCAGGACCAGGCCAGCCAGGCAGACCATGCGCACCAGCTCGAAGGTCGATTGCGAGCGCTCGTACTCCGCCTTGGCCTCGGCCTGCAGCAGGTCCACCAGTTTCCTGCCCTGCTCCTGCATGGGCTTGAACAGCTTGACCATCGGGCCGGTCAGCAGTTGCTGCGCGGTCGCATTGTCATTGGCGCGGACGGCGGCCACGGCGGGGCGCAGGCCCTGGGCCAGGAAGGCCTTGCGCGATTCGGTGAAGGCGTCCGCAAGGGCCCGCTCCTCGCTGCTCAGCTGACCCGCCTTGTACTCGTCCCAGAACCTGGTGATCTGGGCGGCGTTGGCGTCGACCTCGGCCATCAGGCTGGTGCGCAGCGCGGCGTCCTCGACGAGCACGGCCTTGGCCACGTTCAACTGGTTGGTGGTGATCAGCTGCACCACGTTCCCGACTTGGCCGAGCGACATCAGGCGCTTGTCGTACATCTGCTTGAGTTCGGTATTCGCGATGCCGAGGTTGTAGATGCCGATGATCGCGCCGGCAATCAGTTCGAGGGCCAGGAAGCCGATGACGAAGATGAGACGCGACTTGATGCTCAGATTTTTTAACATGGCGTAGGTGGATGTTCTGGATCCATTTTGTTCAAGAAGGTTCATTGAATTATAGAAACGAGAATTCCGGTTGGGGCCCTTGGAAATGTTTCCTTTGCGATATACCTGATGTATTGCTATCGTTTCGTCGCTGCGCTGCAACAACGGCCCCCGCTGTCGGAAACGAACGGCGCATCGGGTCAGCAAGACTGTGGCAAGAGCGGTAACAGCAGTTTGCCTATAGAATGCTGCGATTGTTCTGTAGTGCTATAAAACATCGACAACATGACCCTGCCGCTGATCCTCAACCTGGCCATCGCCTTCCTCGTCTGCCTCCTGTTGTGGCGCATGCAGGTCGCCCACGTCTCCTTCACCAAGCGGGTGCTGGCCGGCCTAGGCCTGGGTGTGCTGCTCGGCGCCGGCCTGCAGGCGGTGTACGGCACGCCCTCGCCCGAGATCGCGGCCACCAATGCCTGGCTCGACGTGCTGGGCAGCGGCTACGTGAAGCTGCTGCAGATGATCGTCATCCCCCTGATCATGGTCTCGATCGTCCAGGCCATCCTCAAGCTGCGCACCGCCGGCGCGCTCGGGAAGATCAGCTTCCTCACCATCGGCATCCTGCTCGTCACCACCGTGGTCGCGGCCGCGATCGGCGTCCTGATGGCGCGCCTCTTCGACCTGTCCGCCGTGGGCCTGACCGCCTCGGCGGCCGAGGTGGCGCGTGGCGAGTACCTGCAGGGCAACCTGGCGGCGGCGAAGGAGATTTCGCTGCCCTCGATGCTGCTGTCCTTCATCCCGGCCAATCCCTTCCTCGACATGACCGGCGCACGCAAGACCTCGACCATCGCCGTGGTCGTGTTCTCGATCTTCATCGGCATCTCGGCCACCGGCATCGCCGGCAAGAAGCCCGAGGTGTTCGCCTCCTTCAGCCAGTTCGTGCACGTGGCCCACGTGATCGTGATGCGCATGGTGACCCTCGTGCTGCGCCTGACCCCGTTCGGCGTGTTCGCGCTGATGGCGAAGGTGGTGGCCGGCTCCAGCCTCGACACCATCCTCAACCTGCTCGGCTTCGTGGTCGCCTCCTACTGCGCGCTGGCCCTGATGTTCTGCGTCCACCTCCTGATGGTCGGCGCGGCCGGCTTCAATCCACGCCGCTACCTGACCAAGATCTTCCCGGTGCTGGCCTTCGCCTTCACCTCGCGCACCAGCGCCGGCGCGATCCCGATGAGCGTGGCGACCCAGACCGCGCGCCTGGGCACGCCGGAAGGCGTGGCCAACTTCGCCGCCTCCTTCGGCGCCACCATCGGCCAGAACGGCTGCGCCGGCATCTACCCGGCCATGCTGGCGGTGATGATCGCGCCCACGGTCGGCATCGATCCGATGTCCGCCTCCTTCCTGCTGCCGCTGCTGGCGGTGATCGCCTTCGGCTCGATCGGCGTGGCCGGGGTCGGCGGCGGCGCCACCTTCGCGGCCCTGATTGTGCTGTCGGCGATGGACCTGCCGGTGGCGCTGGCCGGCCTCCTGATCTCGGTCGAACCGCTGATCGACATGGGCCGCACCGCGCTCAATGTGAGCGGCTCGATCGCGGCCGGCACGGTCACCAGCCGGGTCCTCGGCGAGACCGACATGCGGGTGTTTCATAGCGACGCGGAAATCAATCTGGACAGCGAAGAACAAGCGGTCTAGAAACTGCTGAGCACGCATAAGTGCTTGTTTTCAATAGGATGTAAGAGCAGGCCGACATCGTGAAGAGCCTGTCTGGAAAGGCCGCAATCGTGCGCTGACGCGCCGCAGAATCCGTCTATGATGACGCCATGTCAATATCAACGACGGGCTGGTGATGGAACAAAAGTGGCCGCAGGAAATCTGGCTGGTCAGGCATGGACAGAGCGCCGGCAATGTCGCGCGTGAGCTGGCGGAAGCCGCCGCCGGCCATCACATCGACATCGCCGAACGCGACGTCGACGTGCCCCTGTCCGAGCTGGGCATGCGCCAGTCCGAGGCCCTGGCGTCGTGGTTCGCCGCGCTGCCGCCGCAGCAGCGGCCCAACGTGGTCCTGCACTCTCCCTACCGGCGCGCGCGCGAAACCGCCGACATCCTGCTGCAGCGCCTGGAGCGCGGCCGCATGCTCGAGGTGCAGGCCGACGAGCGCCTGCGCGAAAAGGAATTCGGCATCCTCGACCGCCTCACGACGCACGGCATCGCCCACCATTATCCCGACCTGTATGAGCAGCGCCGCCACGTCGGCAAGTTCTATTTCCGCCCGCCGGGCGGCGAGAGCTGGTGCGACGTGATCCTGCGCCTGCGCAGCGTGATGGATACCATGGAACGCGAGTTCTGCCGCGAGCGCGTGCTGATCGTCGCCCACCAGGTGACGGTGAACTGCTTCCGATACCTGTTCGAGCACCTGGATGAGGCCACCATCCTCGAACACGACCGTGCCGGCGACGTGCCCAACTGCTCGGTCACCTCGTACAGCTTCGACCCGGCCGCCGGCAAGCGCGGCGACCTGGTGCTACGCCTGGTCAACTTCGTCGCCCCGCTGGAAGCCGCAGGGACCCCGATCACCGCCGGCAAGGACCTGCCCGCCGCACCGAAGGCATGAGGCCATTCCCATGGATCCGACCGTTCGCGCCCTCGCCGTGCACGACATCGACGCCGCCCTGCTGGCGCGCTGGCCCCTGCCCTGGCCCGACGCCGAGGGCGACAAGGAATTGCGCGGCCACGTGCTGGTGCTGGGCGGCTCGTCCGAGATGCCGGGCGCCGTCATCCTCGCGGCCACGGCCGCGCTGCGCGCCGGCGCCGGCAAGCTGACCGTGGCCACCGGGGCCAGCGTGGCCCAGCTGGTGGCACTGGCCATGCCCGAGTCGCGCGTGATCGCGCTCGAGGAGCACGCCAGCGACGGCTTCAGCCTCGACGCCGTCGCGCGCCTGGATCCGCTGGCCGAGCGCATCGACGCCATCCTGATCGGGCCGGGCATGCGCGACGAGCCCTGCACGGCCAGGCTGGTGCACGCCCTGCTGCCGCGCATGGACGCGGCGAGGGTCGGCGTCGTGCTGGACGCCTGCGCCATGGGCGCGCTGCGCCATCCGCCGCCCGGCTGGCCGCCCGGGCGTCCCTACCGGTTCGAGCGCCCGGTGGTGCTGACCCCGCACGCCGGCGAGATGGCCCACCTGACCGGCGCTGACAAGGCCGACATCGTGGCGCATCCCGACCCGCTGGCCCTGGCCTGCGCGCGCGACTGGAACGCGGTGCTGGCGCTCAAGGGCGCGCGCACGGTGGTCGCCGCGCCCGACGGCAGCTTCTGGCAGCACGAAGGCGCGGGCAACATCGGCCTGGCCATCTCCGGCTCGGGCGACGTGCTGGCGGGCATCATCGCCGGGCTGGTGGCGCGCGGCGCGCCGCTGGAACAGGCGACCTGCTGGGGCGTGGCCCTGCACGCGCGCGCCGGCGACCGCCTGGCCGAGCGCATGGGCACGCTTGGATACCTGGCGCGGGAAATTTCGCAGGAAATTCCCGCGCTGCTGGAACAGACCGGCGGGCAAACCGCCGCCGGCGACAAGACCATCCGGCCAGTGCCGGGAGGGCAGGAGGCGGCGCCTGGCGTCGTCTCCTGACGAGTTCCGCATGCGGTAGTGCGGAAAAAGCAGAAGTGTGCAATCCGGCGAACTGGCCGCCTGGCGGTCAGTCTAAATTCCACGCTGGATTCGTGCACTGACCGGGGCCGCGTATTGCGTCGGTTCCCTGATGGTTCCACCGCCGGGCATGTCGCCCATGGAGGAACTGAACTGGCGCCGTTGTCCCTCCAGCGCCTCACCTGGAGGCTTCGGCACAAGATAGACGTGAACGAGGAGTATAAACAATGAAAGCTTTGACCAAGGCACCAAAAATCCTGCTGACTGCAGCTCTCCTGGCTACCATGCTGGGCGCCTGCAAGAAGAACGACACCGCTGGTACCGCTGGCGACACCTCGGCGACTTCGCCGAGCTCGACCTCGGGCACCGCCGGCACCACGGGTGACACCGGCACCGGCGCCACCGGCACCGGCACCACCGGCGCGACCGGCGACATGGGCACTGGCGCCACCGGCACGACTGGCACCACCGGCACCACCGGCACCGATGCCACCGGCACCGGCGCAACTGGCACTGGCGCAACCGGCACCGGCACCGACGCTACCGGCACGGGCACTGGCACTGGCACCGGTACTGGCACTGGCACCGGGACTGGCACCGGCACCTCGGGCAGCTCGGGCACCGGCACCACCGGCTCGGGCACCGGCACCACCGGCGGCACCACCGGCGGCTAAGCCGCCGAACGCAAACGGGCGGGGCCTGCCCTTGCTGGCCCCGCCACCGCGTTCCCCGAACGCGTCTGCGTGTTTCTCACCCGACAGGGTCGATTGCCAGTCCGGCAGGGCTGGCTTTGGGCCGAGGTTCGGGTTTTTGGCGTTGGACGTCGGCGCTTGATTGAAATGGGTCGTCACGTCGGCGCACCGGCGCATCGGCGCATCGGCGCATCGCCGCATCGCCGCATCGCCGCATCGGCGCGTCCGGCATCGACAGCGCCTGCATTCACGCTCTACAAAACAACGTCATTCCGGCGAAGGCCGGAATCCAAGTTTCCTCGCGTTGCAACCAACTTCAAACGCAGTCGGTACGCGACGAACTTGGATTCCGGCCTTCGCCGGAATGACGTTGGTGGGGTTCGCCGCAGGAGCAAGCGGCGTGACTTCGGTTGCTTGCCCCCCCTGTGTTTTCCCTCTCCCCTAGTGCTCTTCCTTCTTCCTGCTACTCACCGCAAAACCTAGGCTCTTCCTTCTTCCTGCTCCTCACAGCAAAACCTAGGCACTTCCTTCTTCCTGCTCCTCACCGCAGAACCTAGGCTCTTCCTTCTTCCTGCTCCTCACAGAAAAAAAAGCGGCCAGCCCGCAGGCTGGCCGTCCGGAAAACGACAGGCGGGCCGGAGCCCGCCTGGGCATCATGCGGGCTGAGGCGTGCCGCGGCCGCGGCCGGTCGCCATGCCGACCAGGCGCATGATCATGCGGAACACGAAGCGCACCATGACGATGGTCAGGACCGCCTCGACGAAGGTCATGATGAAGGCGAAGGCCGGGTTCATGCGCTCGGCGCGGCGGCCGAACTTGGCCAGCATGCGGTCGCGCGCGATCTCGATGCTGTCATAGAAGGTCGGCACCACCAGCAGGGTCAGGAAGGTCGAGGTGATCGTCCCGCCGATGATCGCGATCGCCAGCGGCTGGTAGAACTGGCCGGCATCGCCCAGGGCCAGCGCCACCGGCAGCATGCCGGCGATCAGCGCGAAGGTCGTCATCAGGATAGGACGCAGACGCTTGCGGCCCGCTTGCATCAGCGCTTCCTCGCGGTCCATGCCCTCCTTCTCCAGCGCGCGGGCGGCGTCCAGCAGCAGGATCGCATTCTTGGCCACCAGGCCCATCAGCATGATGACGCCAATCAGGCTCATCAGGTTGAGGGTGTTCTTGGTCAGCATCAGGGCCAGCACCACGCCGATCAGCGACAGCGGCAGCGACAGCATCACGCCCATCGGCGCCGTGAAGGAACCGAACTGCATCACCAGGATCAGGTACATCAGGCCGATGCCCGAAACCAGGGCGATGCCCATCTCGGTGAACACTTCCTGCTGGTCTTCACCGGCGCCGCCCAGCGACAGGCCATAGCCCGGCGGGAAGTCGAAGCTGCGCGCCAGCTTGAGCGCGTCGGCGGTCACTTCGCCCGGCGAACGGCCCTCGGCGTTGGCCGACACGGTGATCATGCGCTCGCCGTTCTTGTGGCGGATCGCCGACGGGCCCTTGCCCATGGTGATGCTGGCGATCTGCTCCAGCGGCACCATCATGCCGGTGCCCGACACCGCGATCGGCAGGCGCTCGATGCTGTCGGTGTTGACGCGGTCGTCCGGGTGCAGGCGCACCGCGACGTCGCGGGTCTCGCTGCTCGGGTCGACCCAGTCGCCGACCTCGATGCCGGCGAAGGCCACGCGCAGCGACTGGGCGGCGTCGTTGATCGAGATGCCCATCGCATTGGCCAGGCCACGGTCGAGCACGATCTGCAGCTCGTTCTTCGGATCCTGCTCCGACAGGGTGACGTCGACCGCGCCCGGCACTTCGGCGCGCAGGCGCTCCATGTAGGCATTGGTCAGTTCCATCAGCTTGCGCGAATCCGGGCCCATGAACTCGATCTGCACCGGCTTGCCGTTGCCGTTCAGGTCGTCGATCACGGTGTACTCGGCGCCCACCAGGCGGCTCACGCGCTGGCGCAGGTCGGCGGCGATCTCGGCGGCGCCGCGCTTGCGGGTGCTGCGCTTGCCGATGTCGACGTAGACACGGCCGCCGCTCAGGTTGACGTTGCTGTTGGTGTCCTCGGTCTCGGGGATCTGGCGCGCCAGCTCGGCGGCCGCCTCGACCTTGCGGCGCGAGTATTCCAGGCTCGACGAGGCCGGGGTGCGCACTTCGACCATGATGGTGCCGTAGTCAGATTTCGGCAGGAAGCTCGAACCGCCGAACTTGGCGTGCAGCACGATCGCGCCCACGAAGCTGGCGACGGCGATCGCGGCCATCCACTTGCGGTGGTGCAGCGCCCAGGCGATCACGTTGCCGTAGCGGTCGGCCTGGTGGTCGAACCAGTGGTTGAAGCGGTCCAGCGCCTTGCCGATGCCCTTCTTGGGCGCGTTGTGGTGGCCCGGCGGGTCGCCCCAGTAGGCCGACAGCATCGGGTCGAGGGTGAAGGAAATGAACAGCGACACGATCACCGAGCAGGTCACGGTCAGGGCGAAGGGCGCGAACCACTCGCCCGAGATGCCCGGCATGAAGGCCACCGGAATGAACACGGCCATGATCGAGAAGGTGGTCGCGGCCACGGCCATGCCGATCTCGGCGGTGCCTTCGAGGGCCGCGGTGCGGCGGTCGGAACCCAGTTCCATGTGACGCACGATGTTTTCACGCACCACAATCGCATCGTCGATCAGCACGCCGATCGCCAGCGACAGGCCCAGCAGGGTCATGAAGTTCAGGGTGAAACCGCACAGCCAGACGGCGATGAAGGCGGCCAGCACCGAGGTCGGCAGCGAGAGCGCGGTGATCAGGGTCGAACGCCAGGAATTCAGGAAGGCGTACACCACGAAGATGGTCAGGATCGCGCCCAGCACCAGGGCCTCGATCACGTTGTTCAGGCTGCTCTGGGCGTCTTCGCCGCCGTCGCGCACCACTTCCAGCTCGGTGCCCTTGGGCAGTTCCTTGTTGGCTTCCTTGACCACCTCGTGGACCTTCTTGGCCAGCGACACGGTCGAGGCGTCGCGCGACCGCGAGATCTGCAGGCCGACGTTCGGCTTGCCGCTGCGCATGGACAGGCTGTTGATGTCGGCGTAGCCGTCACGGATCTCGGCGACCTGGTTCAGGCGCACGATCTGGTCGCCGTTGCGCTTGACCACCACCTGGGAAAAGTCTTCCGGACGCTCGATGCGGCCGACCAGGCGGATGCCCTTCTCGTCCAGCTCGCTACGCAGCTTGCCCACCGGGGCGTTGGTGTTCTGGGTGCGCAGGGCGTTGGTGACGTCGGCCACCGACACGTTGAATTCGCGCAGCTTTTCGGCGCGCAGCAGGACCGACAGTTCGCGGCGCAGGGCGCCGTTGACGTTCACGGTCGAGACACCGTCGATGGCGCGGAACTTGTCGGCCAGCACGTCCTCGGCATAGCGCGAGATCTCGGCGTGGCTCTGGGTGCTGGACGACAGGGCCAGCGACATCACCGGCTCGGCCGAGGGGTCGATGCGGCGCAGGATAGGCTCGCGCATCTCGACCGGCAGCTTGTAGCGCACCGCCGCGATGGCGTTGCGCACGTCGTCCGAGGCTTCGATCAGGTTGCGGTTGAAGTCGAATTCCATCCAGATCGAAGCGCCGCCTTCGTAGGAGTTGGAATTGACTTCGGTCACGCCCTGGATCGCCTGCATCTGCTTTTCCAGGCGGTTGGTGATCTCGCGCTCAGAGGTCTCGGGCGAGGCGCCCGGATACGGGATGTCGACCACGATGATCGGCACCTCGACGTCCGGGTTCTGGTTGACCTTCAGCTTGGACAGGGCCAGCAGGCCGAAGGCCATCATCGCCACGATCATGACGACCGTCGCGACCGGGTTCTTGACACTGAAATTGGAGAGGAACATGTTCTTATTTTCCTTGTACCGGAGCGGCGCTGGCGACGCGCGCCGAGGCCAGGTCGACCTTCTGGCCGTCCTTCAGGTTCGAGGTCGGCGAGCGCAGCACGACGTCGCCGGCGGCCAGGCCCTGCTTGACTTCGAAGTTGCCGGTGCGCTGGTCGCGCGCGCCGATCACCAGGTCGACCTTGCTCAGGGTCTTGTCCTTGACGCGCCAGGTATAGGTCTTGTCGCCGGCCTTCACCAGGGCCGCCTCGGGCAGCATCAGGGCCGCGCTCGAGACCGCGTCGACGCGGCCTTCGGCGTACAGGCCGGCCACTTTCGGCTGGGCCTTGTCGGCGAACTCGACCAGCACCTCGACCTGGCGGGTCACGGCGTTGGCGGCCGGGTCGATGCGCTTGACGACGCCGGCGAACTGCTGCTCGCCGTAGCCGTTGACGCGGAAGTTGACCTTCTGGCCGACCTTCACGGTGGCGATCGAGTCGGCCGAGACGCGGCCCTCGAAGCGCATGCTGTTCGGGTCGATGACCTTGACCAGTTCCTTGCCGATGTTGGCGGTGTCGCCGTTGGATACCTTGCGGTCCGAGACGATGCCGTCGAAGGGCGCGCGCACCACGGTGCGCGCCAGTTGCTGGCGGGCGCTGGCGACGCGGCTCTTGGCGGCCGACAGCTCGCTGAGGGCGTTGTTGCGCGCCATTTCGGCGTCGTCCAGGGCCTTCACCGAGGTCATGCCCGAGGCGCGCAGGGTTTTCAGGCGCTCGAGCTGGCGGTTGGCCTGCTCCAGCGACAGGTTGGCGGCGCGCTGGGCCTCCTCGGCCGACAGCATGGTGTCGCGGATCGCGGTTTCGTCCAGGCGCACCAGCACGTCGCCGCGGCGCACCGGCTCGCCGTTCTCCTTGAGCACCTGGAGCACGATGGCCGAGACCTCGGCGCGCAGGTCGGCGCGGCGCTCGGGCTGGATCGAACCGGTGATCACCGGACCCGAGGAAATCGAGTCGGTCTGGACGGTGAGCACGTCCTCCGGGGCCACGGTGAGCTGCGTGGGCTTGTTGTCCTTCGCCTGGGCTCCGGGGCCCTTGGCGGGTTCCTTGCCGCAGGCAACGAGCGCCGAAGCGATGGCTAGAACGAGTAGTGGTTTGCGCAGCATGTTGTGGTTCTCCGGAAATGGACTCGGTAAGCTTTGTAAAAATTAGAATATATACAGCCAGCGCGCAGTATTCAGGAGTGCCCCTCCCCCGTCAATTGACGAACCTGCGACTTGCGGAATTCGTGGGATGAAATGCGTTTTTTGGCGATGAGCTGCATTCCAGCCCGCTTGAAACGACCCCGGTTTTACCCCTTGGCGGACGGTTTTCGGACAGCCGGACGTCCGCCCGGCCCCTCCCCCACCCGCTTGTCTCCTCGGTTCTCCCCGGAGGGCTTGCCTCAGCCGCCCAGGACGGCGTTGATCAGGAAGCCCATGCCGATGCCGGTGGCGATGCCGCCGCCGATCTCGACCAGGGTATGGCCCATGCGCTCGCGCAGGATCACGTAGTCGGTCTTGCCCTCATGCAGGCGATTGATGGCCACCGCGTGGCGTCCCACGTGCTGGCGCAGGCTGTTGGCGTCGATCATCACGATGAAGGCCAGGGTCACCGCCACCCCGAACGCCGGATGGCCCATCCCCTCGCGCAGGGCGATCAGGGTGGCCATGCTGGTCACGACCGAGCTGTGATTGCTCGGAAAGCCCCCGTTCCCGACCAGGTTGAACGCCCAGCGGCGCTGGCGTGCGCTGGTGATGAGAAACTTGATCGGACCGACCACCATCCAGGTCAGTACCGGGGTCACGAGGTAGATAAATTCCATAAATTTCCAGATAACGAATTTCGTGCGAAAATGCCACGCGGAATTATCTCAGATGCAAGCCTCCGCGGCGACCTTCCGATGCGCCTGCGTTGTGTCTGGAGCAGTAATATTCCTCTACTCGAACAACACAGACAAGGGGATCCAATGCAGCATTTCCGGTGGTCGATCATCGTCACGGTGGTCCTGATGGCAGTGGCCGGCTGGTGGGGCTTCGAGCGCAATGGGATGGCAGGTCTGCTCCAGGCGCTATGGATCACCGCCATTCTCGGCGTACTGGAAGTGTCGCTTTCCTTCGACAATGCCGTCGTCAATGCGTCTGTTCTGCGCAACTGGAACGAGTTCTGGCGCAAGCTTTTCCTTACCGTCGGCATTCTGGTGGCCGTGTTCGGCATGCGCCTGCTCTTCCCCCTGGTCATCGTCGCGGTCGCCACCGGCCTGGGCCTGCTCGACGTCTGGCAGATGGCCCTGAATACCCCGGATGAATATTCGCGTCACCTGACCGAGCACCACGCCGAGGTTGCGGCCTTCGGCGGCGCCTTCCTGGCCCTGGTCTTCCTGAACTTCCTGTTCGACGAGGAAAAGGAATTGCACTGGCTCGGCTGGATCGAGGAAAAGGTCGGCAAGTACGGCAGCGAGGGCCTGGCCATCCTGCTGACCCTGCTCGGCGTGCTGTTCTCGATGAGCCTGATGCCGGAGGCGCGCAAGCTGGCGGTGCTGCTGGCCGGCGTGGTGGGGGTCCTGATCTACATCGGCGTGCAATGGCTGAGCGGCCTGCTCGAGAGCAAGGAAGAAGATCCCACGGTCGGGACCATGATCTCCCAGGGCAGCATCGGCGGCTTCCTGTATCTGGAAGTCTTGGACGCCTCGTTCAGCTTCGACGGCGTGATCGGCGCCTTCGCCATCACCACCGACGTGGTCATCATCATGCTGGGCCTGGCGATCGGCGCCATGTTCGTGCGCTCGATGACCGTGTTCCTGGTCTATAAAGGCACCTTGCAGCAGTTCGTGTTCCTGGAGCATGGGGCGCACTATGCGATCGGCATCCTGGCCATGATCATGTTCGCCAGCGTGCACTACCACATCCCGGAGTGGTTCACGGGGCTGTCGGGCCTGGCCTTCATCATGGTGTCGCTGTGGTCCTCGGTCCGCTACCGGCGCCGCATGGAAGCCGAGGAACTCGCCCACCCGGCCGGCTGACGCGCACGTTTGGTGTCCGCGCTCGTCCATGGCAGAATGGGCGCGGCAACCATGCTGCCATCCTGACAATCCTTACTGGACCTTCGTATTTCGACCATGACCATGCCCAAGCGCGCTACCGCCATCCTGCTGTCCGTCATCGCCACCCTGCTCGTGCTGTTCGCGCTCTACACCTGGTTCACCCTGAGCTGGTCGTATTCGGAAGGCGAGCGCGCCGGCTACCTGCAGAAATTCTCCAAGAAGGGCTGGCTGTGCAAGACCTGGGAAGGCGAGATTTTGCTGTCGAGCATGCCGGGGGCGATTCCGGAGCGCTTTGCGTTCACTGTGCGGGAAGAGGCGGTGGTCAAGCAGTTGCAGAACGCGATCGGGCAGCGGGTGCAGATCACGTATGAACAGCACCGTGGGGTGCCGACCAGCTGCTTTGGGGAAACCGAGTATTTCGCGACCAAGGCCTCGACCGGACCCGTGAATCCGGTGTCGCCGAGCGAGGCGCCGGCGGCGCAGTAAGCCGACCGTTAGGGTGCGGTCGGCAGTCGGCAGTCCGCAGTCCGTAGTCCGCAGTCCGCAGTCCGCAGTCCGCAGTCAGCAGTCAGCAGTCAGCAGTCAGCAGTCAGCAGTCCGCAGTCGGCAGTCCGCAGTCGGCAGTCCGCAGTCAACAGTAAACATTCGCCACCAGCCCCAAAACCGTCATTCCGGCGAAGGCCGGAATCCAAGTTTGCGTGCGGGGCCACTTCGGCGTCCTTTAGCTCTGTGCGAAGAAACTTGGATTCCGGCCTTCGCCGGAATGACGGTTTTGGGGCTGGTGGAATGACGGGTTAAAGCCGGTGGAATGACGGGTTAAAGCCGGTGGAGTGACGGACTAAAGCTGGCGAAATGATGTTGAATCAGCACTGGCCAGCCCGCCCGTCGCCGCCCTACTCCTTGAACCCGCGCTGCTGCGCGATCGCATCCGCCAGCCGGGCCGCCGCCTCGGTCGCCGAGGACGGCGCCGACGGTTGCTTCAGGCGCCCCAGCACTTCGCGCGTCAGGTCGGCCGACACCGAACGGTAGCTCGCCTCCTGCTTGCGCTCGCCGATGGTGCGCTGAGTCGCCGCCAGTTCAGCCGCCTGCTCCTCATGGTGCTTGCTCTCCAAGTTCAACAGATGCTTGCGCGCATCGGCCATCTGGCGGGTCGCCTGGGCCGCCTTGCGCTGCATCTCGGCATGCGCCTGCGCGTGCTCGAGCAAGGCGCGCTGGGCCTCGCGCTTCTCCACCGCCGCCTGCATCGCCGCCGCTTCGGCCAGCTCACGCTCGCGCGCGATCCTGGCCTGCTCTTCCTCGGCGCGGGCGCGCGCCTCGGCCGCCTGGGCGGCGGCATGCTCCGAGGCCAGGCGCGCGGCCGCCGCCTCGTTGGCGCGGGTGTCGGCCTGGGCCTGCTGGCGCTGGGCCGCCAGCTTGCGCTCGACCAGGGCCAGCGATTCGCGCGCAGCCTGGGTCGCGGCGCGCTCGGCCACGATCGCTTCCTCGGTCACCTCTTGCTGGCGCCGCTCGACCTCGGCCCGCTCGGCCTGGGCCTGGGCCAGTTCTGCCGCCCGGCGCGCCTGTTCCTGCTGGGCGCCGGCGGCCTCCTCGGCCTGCTCGGCTTCCTCGATCGCTGCGCGTGCCTGGGCCTGCTGGGCTTCCCAGGCCGCGCGGCCGGCCGCCTCCAGCCGACGCTCGGCGTCCAACTGGATGCGCAATTGCTCGGACGCCTCCGTTTCATGCTGCATCCGAACCCGGGCCGTCTCGGCCAGCTCCCGTTCCAGCGCCAGCTTCTCCTGCAACTGGGCCAGGGCCGCTTCCTCGGCCTGGGCGCGCTCGCGCTCTGCCTCGGCCAGGCGCACGGCTTCCTCCGCGCGGCGGGCGGCGGCATCGGCCGCCTGGCGCTGCAGATCCGCCTGCTCGGCCAGGGCGGCCACCGCCGCCGCTTCGGCCGCGTTGGCGGCCGCGCGCGCGTCAAGCTCGGCCTGGATGTGGGCTTCGCGTTCCTCTGCCAGCGCGCGCTGGCGCCGTTCTTCCTCGGCCTGGCGCTGGGCCGCCCGCGATGCGGCCTCGTCCGCCGCGGCGCGCTCGCGCGCGGCCTGGGCGGCCAGCTCCTCGGCTTCCAACCGGGCCTGCGCCTGCTGGCTGGCTTCTTCCTCGGCGCGCGCGCGGTCCTCGGACACCTCGCGCAGCTTGCGGTCGGCTTCGATGCGCGCCTCGGTCGCGGCCAGGATGCGCGTTTCGGCCTCGCGCCGGGCCTCGGCGCTGGCGGCGGCCATCTGCTCCAGGCGCTCGCGGTGGGTGGCGGCGTCGCGCAATTCCTTTTCGGTCTGCAGGCGCATGCGCAGCGACTGGGCCGCCACGCGTTCGGATTCGGCCTGGGCCAGCGCGATCGCCTCGCGCTCCTGTTCGATATGGGCCAGGGCGCGCGCCTCTTCCAGCGCGCGCGCCTCGGCCGCTGCACGCGCGAAGGCCGAGGCCAGGGCAACCTGATCGGCGCGCTCGCGCTGCAGGGTCAGTTCGAGGGCCTCGGCCTCGGCCTGGGCCAGCTTCTCGGCAGTGGCGCGGGCGGCGCGCTCGGCACGCTCGCGCTCGCGCGCCAGGATTGCCACCCGGGCGTCGGCGCTGGCGTTGTGCAGGACCTCTTCCGTGGCCGCTTCCACCGCCGCCATGCGCTCGGCCGCCTGCAGGCGCGCCTGCTCGGTCTGGGCCAGCAGCTCGTCGGCCGCGCGCGCGGCCTTGGCGGCCAGCTCGTTCTCGGCCTCGATGTGCTGGGTGGCGCGGCGCCGCGCCTCTTCCTCGGAACGGGAGCGTGCCTCGGCGGCAAGGCGGATCTCGGTCTCGGTGCGGACCCGTTCACGCAGTTCGGCGGTTTCCTGGCGGATCGCTTCGAGCCGCTCGGCCGAAGCCTGGGCGGCCGCGCGCAGGGATTCCAGGCGGTCGCGGTTGGCCGCGATCGCCTCTTCCGAAGCCTGGGCATTGGCCAGCGCCGCCGCCGCGGCGGCGGCGTCCATCGCGGCGCGCTCTTCGGCCAGGGTGCGGGCGCGGTTCTCGGCATGGGCGCGGCTCTCGGCCGCCACGTTGGCCTTGGCCTCGGCTTCCACCCGCGCGATCGCTTCCTGGATCTCGCGCATCTCGAGCGGCCCCCTCCTTGCTGCTGCCTGGGGCGCCCCCTGGGCCGGCGCGGGCTCGGCCGGCGCATCCGGCGCGGGCGCCGGGCTGGCGGCGTGCGACAGGTCGATCAAAAAGTCGGCATCGTCAGGTTTGGGAGTGAGGGGTTCCATGGTCTTTCTCGCAGCGGTCCCGGAGGCGGGAGGGGTCCCGGCCATTATCCGGGAAATCTCCCGCGCGTGCCACGCGGAACTGGACCGGGAAAACGCCCCAGTTCTTCCTTACAACGACCAGTCGCCGTCGAACAGATACTGCTGGGCGCAGGGCTGGCCCTTGCAGCGCGCCGGCTTGTAGCGCTCGTTCATCATGACCGAAGCGACGTACCGGGTAACGCGCTCGTCCGGGGTGGCGTAGACCTGGGCAGAGGTGGCCTTACCCTCGGCATTGACCTCCACGATGATGCGCACGTGACCGTGCACGCGCATGAGGTCGCTGGCCTTGACGAAGGCGTTCCAGATCTTCTTGGTGCCGTTGAGCGGATACGGAGGCTCGTCCCCCGGCCCCATGGATTCGTAGGGCGCCATGATCTCGGCCTGCTGCTCGCGGCTGAGCTTTTCCCAGGGCTGATCGAAGGGAATGGAGGACTTGGCGCCGGCGACGCGCATGCGCGAGCCGGTGGGCGGGGTGTCGCGTTTCAGTTCGTATTCGGTCTGCTGGGCCTGCGCCAGACCGCAGGCCGCCAGCAGCATGAAAGTGATGATGGTGCGCATGGGCCTCCCGTAAAAGCCGCCACCTTAACAGGGGCATAGCCATTCGAGATACGCGGATCCTCACCTTTGCATGCAAACATGCGCATTGCATGAGCGCCGTAGCGCAAGCGACACGCTGTAGGCTAGACCGGCCACAGCGGCGGCTCGTCCATCAGCGCCACCTGCTCGCGCAACTCGAGGATACGGTCTTGCCAATAACGTTGCGTATTAAACCAAGGAAAAGCCGCCGGGAAAGCGGGATCGTCCCAGCGCGCCGCCAGCCAGGCCGAGTAATGGATCAGGCGCAGGGTACGCAGGGCCTCGACCAGGTAGAGCTGGCGCGGGTGGAACTCGCAGAAGTCCTCGTAGCCGGCCAGCACATCGCTCATCTGGCCCACCATCTCCTGGCGCTCGCCCGAGAGCAGCATCCACAGATCCTGGACCGCCGGGCCCATGCGGCTGTCGTCGAAGTCGACGAAGTGCGGGCCGTCGTCGGTCCAGAGCACGTTGCCGCCGTGGCAGTCGCCGTGCAGGCGCAGCAGGGGCAGCTCGCCGGCCCGCTCGTAGCAGCGCGCCACGCCATCCAGGGCCTGCTCGGCCACGCTGCACCAGGTCGCCTTCAGCTCGGGCGGCAGGAAGTCGCGTTCGCGCAGCCACTCGTAGGGCGTGCGGCCGAAGCTGGCCGGATCGAGCGCCGGCCGCTGGGTGAAGGGCCGCACCGCGCCGACCGCATGAATGCGGCCGATGAAGCGGCCGATCCATTCCAGCACCCGGGGGTCGCCCAGCTCAGGCGCGCGCCCGCCGCGGCGCGGGAAGACCGCGAAACGAAAGCCGGCGTGGGTGTGCAGGCTGGCGCCGGCGATCGTCAGGGCCGGCACCACCGGCACCTCGGCCGCTTCCAGCTCGGCCACGAAGGCGTGTTCCTCGAGGATGGCGGCATCGCTCCAGCGTTCGGGACGGTAGAACTTGACGACCACCGGCGGCCCCTCCTCCATGCCCACCTGGTAGACCCGGTTCTCATAGCTGTTGAGCGCCAGCAGGCGGCCGTCGCCGTACAGGCCGACGCTTTCCAGCGCCTCCAGCACTAGTTGCGGATCGAGACGCGAGAAAGGATGAGAAGCAAGGGAATCGGGTTTGTCCATGCACGCATTGTAAGCGGCGGCGAGCGAACGTGCCGGGCACGATTTTTCCGCCGCCGCGGGCCGCAGGCGTTACACTGGCGGCTTCAACGCAACAAGAGTCCCCCATGCATCTCGAACAACCCCTTTCCGACAAAGAGTTCGACGAACTCGACCGTTTCCTGCTGTCCGACCGCTGCGCCGACGACGCGATGACGATGGACACCCTGCACGGCTACCTGACCGCCATCGCCATCGGCCCCGAATCCATCATGCCGGCCGAGTGGCTGCCGCGGGTCTGGGGCGAGGACGGCAAGAGCGCGCCCAAGTGGAAGAACGCCAAGGAAGAAGAACGCGTGATCAACCAGATCATGCGCTTCATGAACGAAATCCTGATCACCTTCGAGGTGGCGCCCAAGGATTTCGAGCCCTTGTTCGTTGAGCACGAGGTCGAGGGCAAGAGCCTGATCGACGCCGAGGCCTGGTGCTGGGGCTTTTGCGAGGGCATGGAACTGCGCCCGGGTTCCTGGGACGAGGTCTGGGAATCCGAGATCGGCGAGTTGATGCGTCCGCTCTACCTGCTGGGCGCCGACGAGATCGAAGAAGAGGAACTGGCCGAGGTCGAAGACCCCTTCAAGGCCCACCAGCTGGCGCTGCAGGTCGAAGCCAACCTGCCGGCCATCCACCGCTACTGGCTGACGCGCCGCAAGGCGCCGGTCGAGACCGTGCGCCGCGAGGAGCCCAAGGTCGGCCGCAACGACGACTGCCCCTGCGGCAGCGGCAAGAAGTACAAGAAGTGCTGCGGGGCCGAGAACGCCTGAGCGGCTTCAAGCCACCTGTTCCATCCCCAGGCCGTGCAGGGCCGCCAGCAGCTCGGCCGGCCCGGTCATGCCGGCCAGCCGGCCTTTCGCATCCACCACCGGCACCCGCGCCAGTCCGTGGCGCGCGGCCAGGGCCGCCGCCTCGGACGCCGGGCGCGCGGCGTCCACCGCCACCCCCGAGGTCATCAGGTCGCCCACGCAACGGCCGGCGCGCTTGCCGCCCAGGGACGCCAGCGCCAGCCGGGCGCGCGCGCCCATGCTGCGCGCCTCGCTTTCCGAGGCCGCGCGCAGCAGCTGGCTCTGGGTCAGCAGGCCCAGCAGGCGGCCTTCGCGGTCCACCACCGGCAGCGCCGGCACCCCATGCCTGAGCAGCTGTTCTCGCGCCGTCTCCAGGCTTTGCTCGGGCGCCAGGCGCGCCACCGGCGGCGAGGCCACTTCGCCCGCACACAGGCCGCGCGCCCGGCGCCCGGCTGCATGCTGCTCGACCTCGCTGACGATGGTCGCCAGGTCGGCCCGGCTGACGTCGAGCGCTTCGCCGAACTGCTCCAGGGCGGCGTCGATGTCCTCGTCGGCCACCGTCGAAGGCTGGGCCGGCGCGTGCGCGTGGTGGGCGCCGGTGAGGCGGTTGTAGGCCAGCGCCGCCGCCGTCAGCAGCACCGCGTTCAGCCCGACCGGCGCCAGCGCGAAGGCAAAACCGGCCTCTTGCACGGCGGCCCCGCCCAGCACCGCGGTCATGGCCACCGCCCCGCCCGGCGGGTGGAGACAGCGCAGCAGGAACATCGCCACGATCGACAGGCCGCCGGCCAGCGGCGCCGCCAGCATCGTGTCCGGCACCAGCTGGGCGCAGGCGACGCCGGTCAAAGCCGAGACCATGCTGCCGCCGATCACCGGCCAGGGCTGGGCCAGCGGGCTGGCCGGCACGCAGAACAGCAGCACGGCCGAGGCGGCCATCGGGGCGATCAGCCAGGCGATGTGGGCGCCGGGCGCGGCATAGGTCAGGGCCAGCTGGCTCAGCACGCCGGACAGGAGCAGGCCCAGCAGCGCGCCGAAGGCGGCGCGCGCCTGGCCCTGCGGCGGCAAGGCGACGGGATGCGGCGGAGGACGGCGCAGGCGGCGGAGGAAGTCGTCGAGCATCGCGCAAATGATGGATGTCAAAGGTTTCTATTACATCATATTTGCACATACTTGGTGCGGACTCGTCCAATTCGGTGCAGGATGCTCCGGACAGGTGCGCGCATGGCTCCTCTGGGTGATAGCCTGATTCCAGTATTCCGCCGGGCAATCATGTAAGATCCACAACATTCACAGTTTGCGCAACGATCAAGACAAGGACTTCACGATGACCCGTTTCAAGCGCACCGCCACCTCCCTCCTGGTTGCCGCCCTGGCCGGCGCCTGCTTCTCCGGCGCGGCCCTGGCCGCAGCGCCGATGGCCAAGAGCCCGGCGCCGGGCTGGTACCGCATCATGCTGGGCGACTTCGAGGTCACCCCGCTGTCCGACGGCACGGTCGACCTGCCGGTCGAGCAGCTGCTGGCCGACAAGCAGGACAAGACCAAGGCGACCCTGGCCAAGCACTTCCTCAAGACCCCGCTGGAAACCTCGGACAATGCCTTCCTGGTCAACACCGGCAGCAAGCTGGTGCTGATCGACACCGGCGCCGGCAGCTTCTTCGGCCCGACCCTGGGCCGGCTGGTGGCCAACATGAAGGCGGCCGGCTACAGCCCGGAACAGGTGGACGAGATCTACATTACCCACTTCCACGGCGACCACGTCGGCGGCCTGGTGAACAACAGCCAGATCGTGTTCCCGAACGCGGTCCTGCGCGCCAGCAAGCGCGAGGCCGACTACTGGCTGAGCCAGGCAAACATGGACAAGTCGGAGGACAAGGGCGGCTTCCAGGCCGCGATGGCCGCGATCCAGCCCTACGTCAAGGCCGGCAAGTTCAAGGCCATCGAGGGTGACGTGGAACTGCTGCCGGGCATCCGCGCCCAGGGCACGGGCGCGCACACGCCGGGGCACATGACCTATGTGGTGGAGAGCAAGGGCGAGAAGCTGGTCCTGATCGGCGACCTGATCCACGTGGCGGCGGTGCAGATGGCCGAGCCGGGCGTGACGATTTCCTTCGACAGCGACCAGAAGGCCTCGGCGCAGGCGCGCAAGCGGGCCTTCGATGCGGCGGTCAAGGGCAAGTACCTCATCGGCGGGGCGCACCTGGCGTTTCCGGGCCTGGGGCACCTGCGCAGCGAAGGCAAGGGTTATCGCTTCGTGCCAGTGAATTACACGCAGATGCGCTGACGTTGCCGCGAAGGCCGGAACCCAACTTATCTCGTCGTACGCGCCACTGGCGCCTACGACTTCCCGCGAAGGCGGGAACGACGTGATATAGCAAAGGGATGCCTATGCCGTAATGTCGTTAAGTTAGCGCCCGCACGTCGTCCCGGCGGAGGCCGGGACCCAATTTGCATGCGCGTCTGCGCAGGAGAACTTGGGCCCCGGCCTTCGCCGGGGCGACGTTTTTTCTGCTAACTGAACACCATCAGGGCCTACGCCGCCGATTGCCCCTCACGCACGCTGTCCAGCACCTGCAGCAGGTGATCGAAATTGACCGGCTTGACCAGGTGGTGCTGGAAGCCGGCCGCGAAGGCCTCTTCGCGGTCTTCCGGCCGCCCGTAGCCGGTCACCGCCACCAGCAGCGCCTCGCGCGTTTCGCTCTGCTGCCGCAGGCGGCGCGCCAGTTCCTTGCCGTCCATCTCGGGCAGGCCGATGTCGAGCAGGCAGACGTCGGGCCTGACACTGCGCGCCCGCTCCAGCGCGCGCAGCGAATCGTGTTCGATCACCACCTCATGACCCTGGGACGCGAGCAGCATGCCCAGCATCTCGGCGGCGTCGGCATTGTCGTCCACCACCAGCACCTTCAGCCGCCCAGCAACGGGCACGCTCGGCGCGGACGGCAAGTCCTCGGCCAAGACCGCGTCGTGCTCCAGGGGCAGCGTGATCACGAAGGTGCTGCCCTTCCCCAGGCCCGGGCTGGAACAGCCCACCGTGCCGCCGTGCAGCTCGACCAGGTGCTTGACCAGCGCCAGCCCCAGGCCCAGCCCGCCCTGCGAGCGGTCCGACGAGCGCTCTGCCTGGGTGAACAGGTCGAACACCCGGCCGGTGAGCTCGCGGTCCATGCCGATGCCTTCATCGCGCACCGACAGCACCAGGCGCGGGCCCAGCGCCTCGGCGCGCAGGTCGATGCGCCGCCCTTCCGGCGTGTACTTGCTGGCGTTGCCCAGCACGTTGGCCACCACCTGCACCAGGCGCGCCTTGTCGCCCAGCACCACCGCGCCATGCGGCGGATGGCGCACCGTCAGCTGCTGGGCGCGCGCGTCGATCATCGGCCGCACCTGCTCGACCGCCTCGTCCACCACCACGCGCGCGTCCACCGCCACCCGCGCCAGGGTGATCAGGCCGCGGGTCACCCGCGACACGTCCAGCAGGTCGTCCACCAGGCGCGTCATGTGGCGCACCTGGCGCCCGATGATGGTGCTGTTCTGGTGCACCCGCTGCTCGTCCAGCGCGCCCAGCTTGAGCAGCTCGGCGGCGGCGCTGATCGGCGCCAGCGGGTTGCGCAGCTCGTGGGCCAGCATGGCCAGGAACTCGTCCTTGCGGCGGTCGGCCTCCATCAGCTTGTCCTCGGCCAGCTTGCGGTCGGTGATGTCGCGGAAGAAGGAGGCGATGCCGCCGTCCCGGGTCGGGTAGGCGCGGATCTCGGTCCACACCCGGCGCCCGCCCTCCAACACGCGACAGTCCTCGACGCTGCCGGCCGCCCGGCTGCGCATCACCTCGCGGTACATGCGTCCGCCTTCGGTGTCGGTCGAGTCGGGGAACAGTTCCCAGTGGTTGCGGCCGATTACCTGGCCCGCCTCCAGGCCGCAGATGCGCAAGCCTTCGGCATTCATCTGCAGGATGGTCCAGTTGCGGTCGAACAGGGCGAAGCCCTCGGTGATGGCGTCGAAGATGTAGCGGCTGCGGTCGCGCTCCTCGCGCAGCTCGGCCTGGGCACGCGCGGCCTCGGCCGCCGACCAGGTGCGCTCGGCGACGTCGCGCGCCAGGCGGGTGTCGTGGTCGCTCCAGTGGCGCGGGTGCGGGGTGTGGATCGCCAGGCAGGCGATCAGGCGGCCGCGCTTGACCAGCGGGACGGTGAGCAGCGCGCCGATGCGCTCGGCCACGTAGGCGCTGCGAAAACCGGCGATGCGCACGTCGCGGGCGCTGTCGTCGATCCGCACCACGCTGCCGGCGCGCAGCTCGGCGGCGATGGCGGGGCCGAAGTCGTCGAGCTGGAATTGGGGCCGCAACTGGGGACGCCGGCCGTCCTGGGTCCAGAGGCGCGGCACCGAGAAGCTCCCGCTGGCGTCGCTCATTTCGGCGTACAGCACGCGCGCGGCGCGCAGCTCGCGCCCGAGCAGGCCGCTGGCGGTCTCGATCACCTCTTCCGGATCCAGCAGCGGCCGGATCGCGTCCGACACCCGCAGCTCGAAGGCCGCGCGGCGCTCGGCCAGCACCCGGGCCGTGGTCTCGATGCAGGTGCAGAACAGCCCGCCCACATCGCCGCCCGCCAGGTGCAGCGGGGCGAAGGAGAAGGTGACGGTGGCGCGCTCGACATAGCCGCGCCGGCGCAGGCTCAGCTCCATGTCTTCGTGGTAGACCGGCTTGCCCGACAGGGCGCGATCGACCATCGGCACCAGGTATTGCCAGATCTCGGGCCAGACCTCGGACAGGCGGGCGCCGAGGGCGGCCGGATGGCGCTCGCCCAGCAAGGGAATGGTGGCGTCGTTGTAGAGGAAGACGAGCTCGGGTCCCCAGGCGACAAACATGGGGAAGGACGAGTGCAGCATCATGTCGGCCGCCGTCTTGAGGGCAGGCGGCCAGGTAGAGGGCGGTCCGAGCGCGCTGGACGACCAGTCATGGCTGCGCAGCAGCCCAGGCATCTGGCTGTCGCCCGCGGAACCAGAAGTGAACGGGGCCATGGTCCCGATTGTCGCATAACTCCCGGACAATGCCCTGCCCTTTTTTTATGCATGTAGGGCAGAGTTATCGCTAACCGGCGCGCGCAGCGGTTCAAGACTACGGCGCAGCCGGCCGGTTACGCCCCTGCTTACAGCTTGATGAAGTGCTCGCGGTAGTAGCGCAGCTCCTCGATCGACTCGAGGATGTCGGCCAGCGCGGTGTGCTTCTGGTGCTTCTTGAAGCCCGAGGCGAGCTCCGGCTTCCAGCGGCGGCACAGTTCCTTGAGGGTCGAGACGTCCAGGTTACGGTAGTGGAAGAAGGCTTCCAGCTTGGGCATGCCGCGCGCCATGAAGCGGCGGTCCTGGCAGATCGAATTGCCGCACATCGGCGACTTACCGGCCGGGACGTACTGCTTCAGGAAGGCGATCAGCTCGGTTTCGGCCTGGGCCTCGTCCACGGTCGAAGCCTTGACGCGGTCGATCAGGCCCGACTTGCCGTGGGTGCCCTTGTTCCAGTTATCCATCTTGTCCAGGGTCTCGTCGCTCTGGTGCACGGCGAACACCGGACCTTCGGCGATCACGTTCAGGTCGGCGTCGGTGACGACCACCGCGACCTCGATGATGCGGTCGTTGTCCGGATCGAGGCCGGTCATCTCCATGTCGACCCAGACCAGGTTGAACTCGTTCGGGCGCTGGGCAGGGACAGGTGCGGCGTTTTGGGTGGCTTGTGACATAATTCTCTCTTTGCTACTTTGCTGGATGATTTGGCAATTTAATCCTGCATTTTCTCACAGGCACACATGTCTTCACTCGGGTTTTCGGTTTTGTTCGTCGTTTTTCTGTTGCTCACGCTCGGCTTGCGCTTCTGGCTGGCCAACCGCCACATCCGCCACGTGCTGCGCCACCGCGCCAGCGTGCCGGCCGAATTCGCCGAGAAGGTGCCGCTGCGGGCGCACCAGAAGGCGGCCGACTACACCGTGGCCAAGACCAGCCTGGGCATCGTGAACATGTTCTGGAGCGGGGTGATCCTGGTCGGCTTCACCCTGCTGGGCGGCCTGCAGCTGCTGTCGGTGGTCCTGCTGCAGTGGACCGGCCCGGGGATCGTACACCAGATGGCGCTGGTGATCGCGTTCGCCATCCTTTCCGGCCTGCTCGACCTGCCGCTCGACTGGTACCGCCAGTTCGTGCTCGAGGAGCGCTTCGGCTTCAACAAGATGACGCCGCGCCTGTGGTGGTCTGACCAGCTCAAGGGCGCCCTGGTCGGCGCCGTGATCGGCCTGCCGCTGCTGTGGGTCATCCTCACCCTGATGGAAAAGAGCGGCGAACTGTGGTGGTTCTACACCTGGCTGGTGTGGAGCGGCTTCCAGCTCCTGATGATGGTGCTCTACCCGACCGTCATCGCGCCGCTGTTCAACAAGTTCACCCCGCTCACCGACATGAGCCTCAAGGAGCGCATCGAGGGCCTGATGGCGCGCGTCGGCTTCGCCTCCAAGGGCTTGTTCGTGATGGACGGCAGCAAGCGCAGCGCCCACGGCAACGCCTATTTCTCGGGCTTCGGCGAGAACAAGCGCATCGTCTTCTTCGACACCCTGCTGTCCCGCCTCGAGCCGCAGGAGATCGAGGCGGTGCTGGCCCACGAGCTCGGCCACTTCAAGCTGCGCCACATCCTCAAGCGCATCGTGGTCATGTTCGCGCTTTCGCTGGCCTTCCTGGCCCTGCTCGGCTACCTCAAGGGCCAGGTCTGGTTCTATACCGGCCTGGGCGTGCAGCCCTTCATGAACGCCTCCAACGACGGCATGGCCCTGATCCTGTTCGCGCTGGTGCTGCCGGTGTTCACCTTCGTGCTGGCGCCGCTCAACTCGATCACTTCGCGCAAGCACGAGTTCGAGGCCGACGCCTTCGCGGCGAAACACACCGATTACCGCCACCTGGTCTCGGCCCTGGTCAAGATGTACGAGGATAATGCCTCGACCCTGACCCCGGACCCGCTGCACTCGGCCTTCTACGATTCGCATCCGCCGGCCTCGGTGCGGGTGAAGCACCTGACCATGGCGGCCGCATGAAGCTCGCCGACAGCCACTGCGTTTGCAACGCACAAGCCCTGGAGCCCGCCGCCATCGAGGCCTTGCTGCCCCAGGTTCCCGACTGGCGCGTGGCCGGCGGCAGCCTGGAGCGCGAGTACGCCTTCCCGAACTTCCGCGCCACCATCGCCTTCGTCAACGCGGTCGCGACCATGGCCGACGGCCAGCACCACCATCCCGAGCTGCGGGTCGGCTACGGCCGCTGCGGCGTGAGCTGGACCACCCACTCGGCCGGCAACGCGATCACGAAGAACGACCTGATCTGCGCGGCCCGCTGCGATGCCCTGTACCGCGCGGGAGCTTCGGCATGAGCGCGCTGACCGGCACCATCATCGCGGCCCACGGCCGCCACTACCTGGCCGACGCCGATGGCGAAAAGCTGCAATGCGTCACACGCGGTAAGAAGACCAATGTCGCCGTGGGCGACGTGGTGATCCTCAAGAAGACCTCGGACGACCAGGCCGTGATCGAGCGCATCGCCGACCGCAGCACCCTGCTCTACCGCTCCGACCAGTACAAGTCGAAGCTGCTGGCGGCCAACATCTCGCGCCTCTTCATCGTGGTCGCCACCGAGCCCAGCTTCGCGGACGACCTGGTGTCGCGCGCCCTGGTGGCCTGCGAGGCGGCCGGGATCGAGGCCCACCTGATCCTCAACAAGGTCGACGTCGAGGACAACCTGGCGCGGGCGCGCGAACGCGCCGGCGTGTACGCCGGGCTCGGCTATCCCCTGCACGAGGTCTCGGCCAAGGCCAGGCCCGAGGAAACCGTGGCGGCCTTGAGGCCGCTGCTGGACGGCCACTCTTCGATCTTCATCGGCCAGTCGGGCATGGGCAAGTCCTCGCTGATCAACCTGCTGGTGCCGGACGCCGACATCGCGGTGCGCGAAATCTCGGAAGCCCTCGACACCGGCAAGCACACCACCACCTTCACCCGCCTCTACTGGCTGGACGGCCCGGGCGAGGGACGCGCCTCGATCATCGATTCGCCGGGCTTCCAGGAATTCGGGCTCTACCACCTGACCGAGGGCATGCTGGAGCGCGCCTTCGTCGAGTTCAAGCCCTACCTGGGCGGCTGCAAGTACTACAACTGCCGCCACCTGGCCGAGCCCCAGTGCGCGGTGTTGACCGCGGTGGCCGAGGGCAAGATCGCGAAGATGCGCCACGAGCTCTACGCCCAACTGCTGCACGAGTCGTCCCAGACCCTGTACTGAGCCCATGTATTGACCGGATGAATGGACATCAAACATCCATTCATTGGCGAAATAATCCGGTATGCTTGCCGATTTGTCCCACTTTCCCTAACGGCAAGCAAAACCCTTATAATCCAAGGGATAACAGCGAGCAGATACCATCATGCCAGGCACCACTCCGATCAAGCATTTCCTGCAGTTCTCCGATTTCACGCGCGACGAGTTCGAATACGTGATCAAGCGCGCCGAGGTCATCAAGCGCAAGTTCAAGAACTACGAGGTCTACCACCCGCTGGTCGACCGCACCCTGGTGATGGTGTTCGAGAAGAGCTCGACCCGCACCCGCCTCTCCTTCGAGGCCGGCATGCACCAGCTGGGCGGCGCCGCGATCTACCTGAACACCCGCGACAGCCAGCTCGGCCGCGGCGAGCCGGTCGAGGACGCTGGCCAGGTGATGTCGCGCATGTGCGACATCATCATGGTGCGCACCTTCGGCCAGGACATCATTGAGCGCTTCGCCGCCCATTCGCGGGTGCCGGTCATCAACGGCCTGACCAACGAGCACCATCCCTGCCAGGTGCTGGCCGACGTCTTCACCTACTACGAGCACCGCGGTCCGATCAGCGGCAAGACCGTGGCCTGGATCGGCGACGCCAACAACATGCTGTACTCCTGGCTGCAGGCGGCCGAAGTGTTCGGTTTCCACCTGAACATCTCGACCCCCAAGGGCTACGAGCTGGACCCGAAACTGGTCTCGACCTCGCGCTACACCCTGTTCGACAACCCGTCCGACGCCTGCGAAGGCGCGCACCTGGTCAGCACCGACGTCTGGACCAGCATGGGCTACGAAAAGGAAAACGCGGAGCGCCTCAAGGCCTTCGACGGCTTCATCGTGGACGGCGCCAAGATGGCGCGCGCCGCGCCCGACGCCCTGTTCATGCACTGCCTGCCCGCCCACCGCGGCGAGGAAGTGGCGGCCGAGGTCATCGACGGCCCGCAGTCGGTGGTCTGGGACGAGGCCGAGAACCGCCTGCACGTGCAAAAAGCCCTGATCGAGTACCTGCTGCTCGGCCGTATCGAGGATAATTAAGCTTTCTTTTACCACCCCCGAGTTTGATCGTTGGCCGTCCGTCCCGCCCGCGGGACGGTCCCAAGCGGCCAGCTGACCATCTATACCACCACCTCCCCCTTCATCACTGGAACTCCCATGAGCGACATCAAAAAAGTAGTTCTCGCCTACTCCGGCGGCCTCGACACCTCGGTCATCCTGAAATGGCTGCAGGACAATTACAAGTGCGAAATCGTCACCTTCACCGCCGACCTGGGCCAGGGTGAAGAGCTGGAGCCGGCGCGCGCCAAGGCGCTCAAGTTCGGCATCAAGCCGGAGAACATCTACATCGACGACGTGCGCGAGGAGTTCGTGCGCGACTTCGTGTTCCCGATGTTCCGCGCCAACACCGTGTATGAAGGCGAGTACCTGCTGGGCACCTCGATCGCGCGTCCGCTGATCGCCAAGCGCCTGATCGAGATCGCCAACGAGACCGGCGCCGACGCCGTCTCGCACGGCGCGACCGGCAAGGGCAACGACCAGGTGCGCTTCGAGCTGGGCGCCTATGCGCTCAAGCCGGACGTCAAGATCATCGCCCCGTGGCGCGAGTGGGACCTGCTGTCGCGCGAGAAGCTGCTGAAGTACGCGGAAGAAGCCGGCATCGAGATCGACATGAAGCACAAGAACGGCGGCGCGCCGTACTCGATGGACGCCAACCTGCTGCACATTTCCTTCGAGGGCCGCCACCTGGAGAACCCGAGTGCGGAAGCCGAGGAATCGATGTGGCGCTGGACCGTGAGCCCGGAGCAGGCGCCGAACGAAGCCGAGTACCTGGACATCGAATTCGAGCAGGGCGACATCGTGGCCCTGAACGGCAAGCGCCTGTCGCCGGCAGCCGTCCTGACCGAGCTGAACCGCCTGGGCGGCAAGCACGGCATCGGCCGCCTGGACCTGGTGGAGAACCGCTACGTCGGCATGAAGTCGCGCGGCTGCTACGAGACCCCGGGCGGCACCATCATGCTGCGCGCCCACCGCGCGATCGAGTCGATCACCCTGGACCGCGAAGTGGCGCACCTGAAGGACGACCTGATGCCGCGTTACGCTTCGCTGATCTATAACGGCTACTGGTGGGCGCCGGAGCGCGTGGCGCTGCAGACCCTGATCGACCACACCCAGAAGGGCGTCAACGGCTGGGTGCGCGTGAAGCTGTACAAGGGCAATGTGATCGTGGTGTCGCGCGATTCGAAGACCGATTCGCTGTTCGACATGAACATCGCGACCTTCGACGAGGACGGCGGTGCGTACAACCAGGCGGATGCGGGCGGCTTCATCAAGCTGAACGCGCTGCGCATGCGGATCGCGGCGAAGGCGCGGGCCAAACGTGGGCAGTAAGCGGGCTGCGAGGCCGTGAGAGAGAGCCGCCTTCGGGCGGCTTTTTTAATCAGTACGCGGGCTGTGAGGCCGTGAGAGAGAGCCGCCTTCGGGCGGCTTTTTTATTGCGGTTTTTTTCGGTATGCGAAGGGTCGGGGTCGGGGTCGACAGTGCCGGTATGCGACCGACTTGGGTCCCGGCCTTCGCCGGGACGACGCTGGGGAAGTACTGCTACCGTCCGTGGCCCTGCAATCCGTCCCATCTAGGGAACAGCGAACGATATTCCATTGTTGGACGTAGAACGTCGTCCCGGCGAAGGCCGGGACCCAAGTTTGTTTGCGCCCCCGCAGCCCCTCCACCATCTGGCGGCGCCACCATACCACTATGGAAAAAACTTCCTTCGTCTACATCCTCGCCAGCCGCCCCTACGGCACGCTCTACGTCGGCGTCACCTCCGACCTGATCAAACGCATCTGGCAACACAAAAGCGGCTTCGTCCCGGGCTTCACGAAGAAGTACAAGGTCCACACCCTGGTCTGGTACGAAACACACGCCGACATCACCGCGGCGATCACCCGCGAAAAGCAGATCAAGGAATGGCCGCGCGCCTGGAAAATCAAGCTCATCCAATCCACCAACCCCGCCTGGCAAGACCTCTACCTCACCCTGGTCTAGCCTCCTGCGCGCCCCTTCCCCACCCCACACGCCCACGCTACAATCGGCGTCCATGAACGCTCCCGTGGACAATCCCTGCCTGGCCTGCGGCGCCTGCTGCAAGAGCTACCGCGTGTCCTTCTACTGGACCGAAGCGCTCCCCCTGCCCGACACCTATACCGAGCAGCTCACCGCCCATCTCTCCTGCATGAAGGGCACCAACGCCGCGCGCCCGCACTGCATCGCCCTCGGCCGTGGCGAAGCCGGCCCGATGGCCTGCGGCGTCTACGAACAGCGCCCCCAGCCCTGCCGCGAAGTCGAGATCGGCGACGACAAATGCCGGCGCGCGCGCCAGCTGCACGGGCTGGCTGCGCTGCCGGACCAACTGCCCGCCTAGCTACCCGCCCAACTGCCCGCCTAACTGACCGCCCTACTGCCCGCCTAGCGCCCCGCCCTGTTACGCAGATCGTCCACCGGCTCGCCGCCGAAGCCGGGCGCCAGCAGGTAGTCCACCAGCGCACGCGCGCACACGGGCGGCGAGACCAGCACCCCGCTGTCCTTCATGTCCACGAAGCGCTGGCGCAGCGGAAAGCGCTGGTCCGGCGTGGCGCGAATCTCGGCCTGCATGTCGGTGTCGACCACGCCCGGCGCCAGGCTGACGGCGCGCACCTTCGGATCGTTGTCGAGGGCGATGGCGCGCGCATGCTGGTCGAGCGCGGCCTTGGTGGCGCAGTAGACGCTCCAGCCCGGATAGGCGCTGCGCCCCGCCCCGCTGGACACGTGCAGGATGCGGTGCTCGGCCCCCGGCGCCGCGCGCACCACGGCCGCGCTCAGGGCCAGCGGCGCGCCGACGTTGAGGGTGGCCGCGCGCAAGGCCTGCAGCGGATCCTGTTCGGCCAGGGGGCCGACCGGGTTGACCGTGCCCGCGTTGTTGACCAGCAGGACGGTATCGGCGCCGGCCAGGAAAGCGCGCAGCGCCTCGCCCTCCAGCCAGGCCGCCAGCGCGGCCGGATCGGCGAGGTCGAGCGCGACCTGCTCCACACCGGCATCAGGCGCATGGGCGCGCGCCAGGCCCAGCACGGTCACGCCGCGCCGCACCAGTTCGGCCGCCACCGCGGCGCCCAGTCCGCGCGTGTGGCCGGTAACAATCGCCTTCATCATGAGCTGTCCCCTAGACGAATACCGGTTCCGGCTCCAACCTTACCCCGTAGCGCTGTTCGACGTCGCGCTGGATCGCCTCGGCCAGGCGCACCACGTCCTCGCCGCGCGCCCCGCCCAGGTTGACCAGCACCAGCGCCTGCTTCGGATACACCCCGGCCGCGCCCATGCTGCGACCCTTCCAGCCGCACTGGTCGATCAGCCAGCCCGCCGCCAGCTTCTCGCTGCCGTCCGGCTGGGCATGGTGCACCAGGTTCGGATACGTCTCCAGCAGGCGCGCGCAGTGCTCGCGCGAGACCACCGGGTTCTTGAAGAAGCTCCCGGCGTTGCCGATCTCGGCCGGGTCGGGCAGCTTGCGGCGGCGGATCGCCTCCACCAGCGCGCCGACCTGGCGCGGGCTCGGCTGCTCCAGCCCGGCCTCGCGCGCGGCCTGGGCCAGCTCGGCGTAGCGCAGGTTCGGAGTCCAGTCCTTGGGCAGCGCGAAGGTCACGTCCAGCACCACCAGCTCACGCCCCTCCGGGTGCTTGAAAATGCTGTCGCGGTAGGCGAAACGGCAGTCGGCGGCGCTCAAGGTGCGCAGCTCGCCGCTGGCCATGTCGTAGGCGCTCAGGCTGTGGAACACGTCCTTGGTCTCGACCCCGTAGGCGCCCACGTTCTGGATCGGGGCCGCGCCCACCGTGCCCGGGATCAGGGACAAATTCTCCAGCCCGCCCAGGCCCTGCTCCAGCGTGTACTGCACGAAGCCGTGCCAGTTCTCGCCGGCCTGGGCGCGCACCAGCACCCTGCCGTCCTGTTCGCCCAGCACCTCCCGCCCCTGCCCCGTCATGTGCAGCACCACGCCCTCGACGTCGCGCGTGAGCAGGAGATTGCTGCCGCCGCCCAGCACCAGGCGCGGCATGGCGGCAAGGAACGGATCGGCGCGCAGCAAATCGAGCTGCCGCGCGCCCGTCACCCGGATGTAATGACGCGCGCGCGCCGGAATGCGGAAGGTGTTGAGGGCGTCGAGCGGCTGGTCGTGGAGGAGAGGCAGGTCTGGATGCATGGCGGAATGGTGTTTTTTCGCCTCATTATAGTGGCACAAGAACCGCACAAGCCGCCTTACCTTGCCTGACTGGCAAATCGGCTCGCCGCTGAGCAGGGTTGTCGGCTAAAATAGAGGGATTCGTCTAATTGCATTACAGAAAAAGGAACAGCCATGCCATCGTTTGATGTGGTCTGCGAAGCAGACATGGTCGAAGTCAAGAACGCCGTCGAACAGTCGAACAAGGAGATCACCACCCGCTTCGACTTCAAGGGCAGCTCGGCCAAGGTCGAGCAGAAGGAACGCGAACTGACCCTGTTCGCCGACTCCGACTTCCAGCTCGGCCAGGTGCGCGACGTGCTCATCAACAAAATGTCCAAGCGCAAGGTCGACGTGCGCTTCCTGGACGAAGGCAAGGTCGAGAAGATCGGCGGCGACAAGGTCAAGCAGGTCATCAAGGTGCGCAACGGCATCGAGACCGAGGACGCCAAGAAGATCACCAAGGTCATCAAGGAAAGCAAGATGAAGGTCCAGGCCAGCATTCAGGGCGAGTCGGTGCGCGTCACCGGCGCCAAGCGCGACGACCTGCAGGCCGCCATGGCCCTGCTGCGCAAGGACGTGCAGGAACTGCCGCTGGCGTTCAACAACTTCCGCGACTGAGTCGCCCACGCCGGTTGGCGCCGGCTAGACGCCGTCTGTACGGGACAATATCCCGTGGCGACTCGCGCCATGCGGCTTTTCGCTGGGGTAGAATGGAGGGCGTGTGCACACGTCTTTCTACCCTGTGCCCGACGCGGTACCCCGTAGAGATCAGGTAGTCTAAGGATAGCAATGAAACGTGTAGATGATTTCCGCTTACGACTGGGCAACAAGGAATACGTGCCCATCATGATCGGCGGAATGGGCGTGGATATCTCGACGTCCGAACTGGCGCTGGAAGCGGCGCGCCTTGGTGGCATCGGCCATATTTCCGACGCCATGGTGCAGGACGTGTCCGACCGCAAGTTCGACACCACCTTCGTCAAAGACAAGACGAAGCTCTACAAGTTCAACATCAACAACATGAACAAGGCGGTGGTGCAGTTCGACCTCGACCGCCTGGCCGAGGCGACCCGCCTCCACGTCGGCGCCACCATGGAAGCGAAGAAGGGCGACGGCCTGGTCTTCGTGAACTGCATGGAAAAGCTGACCATGAACGCGCCCAAGGAAACCCTGCGCGTGCGCCTGGCTTCGGCGCTCGACGCCGGCATCGACGGCATCACCCTGTCGGCCGGCCTGCACCTGGGCTCCTTCGAGCTGATCAAGGACCACCCGCGCTTCCGCGACGCCAAGCTGGGCATCATCGTGTCCTCCGTGCGCGCGCTGCAGCTCTTCCTGCGCAAGGTCTCGCGCCTGGATCGCCTGCCCGACTACATCATCGTCGAGGGCCCGCTGGCCGGCGGCCACCTGGGCTTCGGCATCGATGACTGGAAGCAGTACGACCTGCACACCATCATGGACGAGATCCATGCCTTCATGCGCGCCGAGCAGCTCGACATCCCGATCATCGCGGCCGGCGGCGTGTTCACCGGCAGCGACGCCGCGGGCTTCCTCGAAAAGGGCGCGGGCGGCGTGCAGGTGGCGACCCGCTTCACCGTCACCCACGAATGCGGCCTGCCGGACAACGTCAAGCAGGAATACTTCCGCGCCAGCGAAGAAGACATTGAGGTCAACGGCCTGTCGCCGACCGGCTATCCGATGCGCATGCTCAAGAACACCCCGGCGATCGGCTCGGGCATCCGTCCGGGCTGCGAATCCTACGGCTACCTGCTCGACGCCACCGGCAACTGCGCCTACATCAACTCCTACAACCGCGAAGTGCAGGCCAATCCGGACTCGAAGCACATCGTGGTGATGGACAAGACCTGCCTGTGCACCCACATGCGCAACTTCAACTGCTGGACCTGCGGGCACTATACCTATCGCCTGAAGGACACCACGCACCGCCTGGCGGACGGCAACTACCAGATCCTGTCGGCGGAGCACGTGTTCAAGGATTACCAGTTCAGCGTCAACAACGAAATCGCGCTGCCGCCCAAGCAGGACATCGTCGCGGCCTGATCGCCCCCTGCCCTCGCCCCGCCACGGCGGGGCGACGGGCCCAGCATAGCCACCATCCCACGTGCAGCCGCCGCGTCCAGTTCGACGCGGCCGCTGGCCCTCTCTCTCCTTCTGCGCTACTATTTCGGCATCCCCCGCCGACACCGCCCAGATCACGGAGACGCCCATGACCCCGAAGCTCGCCCACCCCCAGCGCCCCATCGGCGCCGACCTCCTGCGCGTGGCCCTGGTCACCGCCTGCCTGCTGCTGTTGCCCCTGGTGGCCATGCAGTTCACGCGCGAGATGAACTGGGGCCCCGGCGACTTCCTGGCCGCCGGCCTGCTGCTGGGCGGCGCCGGGTCCGCCTGGGTCCTGCTGTCGCGCCTGGTCCGCGCGCCGCGCCAGCGCAAGCTGCTCGGCGCCGCGCTGCTCGGCGCCCTGCTCCTGACCTGGGCCGAGCTCGCCGTCGGCATCCTCCACTAGTGCAGACTGCGGCAGTGCGCCGCACGCCCGCGCAACGCGGCCCTGTCAAAACCGGTGTAAGCTGGCCTCTCCACGCCCTCCGTGCGAGAGGTGACACATGCCGAGCCTCGATGTCTCCGAGCAGGTCAGCTTCCTTACCGACGACGCGGGCCGCGTCAGCGCCTGGAATCCCGCCTGCGAAGCCCTGTTCGGGATCAACGCGGACGAGGCCGTCGGCCAGCCGCTGACGCGCCTGCTGGCCGGCGGCAGCCCCGGCTGGGGCCAGCTCGCCGCCAGCCATGGCGGCGAGGTCCTGCTGCACACGGGCGGCGGCGGACGGCGCTGGGCCGTCCTGCGGCTCACCGGCCTGTACGCCGGCAGCGCCGCGCCGCGCGCCTGGGTCGCCAGCGCGCTGCCGGCTCCGGTCGCCCTCACCGAAGAAAGCGAAAGAATCGGCCTGACGCCGCTCGCGAGCGTGGTCGAACTGCTGCCGGGCACCTTCTACGCCATCAACCGCGACGGCCGGCTGGTGCTGTGGAACCATAATCTCGAGCGCCTGTGCGAGATGATGCCCAACGAAGTCGCCGCTACCCAGGTCCTCGACATGTTCGAGCTGCGTGACCGCTCGCGCGCCGCCGAGAACATCCGGCGTGTGTTCGACGAGGGCCACGAGGTGTCGATGGAGGCCGACTACGTCTCGCGCAGCGGGCGCCTGACGCCCATGCTGCTGGGCGGGGCGCGCATCTCCTGCGGCGGGCGCGACTACCTGTTCGGCATGGGCATCGACATCTCGAAGCGGCGCGACCGCGAGCGCCGCATGCGCCTCTACGAGCGCGCCCTGCACGCGGCCAGCAACGGCATCGTGATCACCGGCTGCATCGGCGCGGAACACCCGATCGAATACGTCAATCCGGCCTACGAGCGCATCACCGGCTACCGCCTCGACGAGATCAAGGGCCGCGACTCGCGCTTCATGGCCGCGCCCGGCCTCGACATGGACGAGCGCGCCCAGATCGGGCTGGCGCTGAAGGAACTGCGTTCCGTGAAAGTGGTGCTGCGCAACCAGCGCAAGAACGGCGAGCTGTTCTGGAACGACCTGAGCATCACGCCGGTGCACAATGAGCACGGCGAGGTGGCCCATTTCATCGGCATCATCAACGACGTGACCGCCGCCCGGCAGCGCACCCAGCACCTGGAACACGAAGTCAACCACGACGCCCTGACCGGCCTGGCCAACCGCAACCTGCTGTGGGACCGCCTCGGCCACGCCCTGCACCTGGCCCAGCGCCACCAGACCATGGTGGCGGTGGTGCTGGTCGACCTGGACAAGTTCAAGGCCATCAACGACGGCTTCGGCCATGACGCCGGCGACGTGGTGCTCAAGGTGGTGGCGCGGCGCCTGCTATCGGCGGTGCGCGACAGCGACACGGTGGCGCGCCTGTCGGGCGACGAATTCGTGCTGGTGCTGGTGGACCAGCCTTCGCTGCGCTTCACCCTGCGCATGGTCGAACGCCTGCGGCGCGCGCTGGTGATGCCGGTTTCCTTCAGCGGCAACGAGATCCCGGTCGGCGCCAGCCTGGGCGTGGCCGGCTTCCCGGCCGACGGCCACACCCCCGCCGAACTGGTGCGCGCCGCCGACATGGCCATGTACCAGGCCAAGCACCATGGCGGCGGGGTGCACTTCTACTCCAGCGAGATGAGCCTGGCGAGCCAGGCGCGCGCGGCCCTGGCCGACAGCATGCGCGAGGCGCTCGATCGCGAGGAACTGTTCCTGCTGTTCCAGCCGCGCATGGACGCCCGCAACGGCAAGGTGCGCGGCTTCGAGGCCCTGCTGCGCTGGCGCCACCCGGCGCACGGCGTGATGCTGCCCGCCAGCTTCCTGGGCGAGGCCGAGGAAAGCGGGCGCATCGTCGAGATCGGCAACTGGGTGCTGGACCGCGCCGGCGCCTTCGGGCGCCAGTTGCGCGACGCCGGCTTCCCCGGCTTGCCGGTGGCGGTCAACGTCTCGCACCGCGAATACAGCCGCCCCGGCTTCATCGCGGGCATCGCCGCCTGCATGGAGCGCCACGGCCTGCCGGCGGGCAGCCTGGAGATCGAGATCCCCGAGGCCGACCTGATCCGCAACCCGGGCATCGGACGCGAGCTGGCGAGCCGCCTGCGCGAGGTCGGGGCACTGCTCTCGGTGGACGAGTTCGGGCGCGGCCTGTCCGACATCTCCTTCCTGCAGCAGCTCTCGGTGCGGCAGGTGAAGCTGGCCAAGGCCGCGGTGCACGGGATCGGGGGCGATGCCGGGGCTTCGCTGGCCAAGACCCTGATCGACATCGGGCACAACCTGGAGATGAAGGTGGTGGGGGAAGCGGTCGAGACCGAGGCCCAGGTGGCCTTCCTGAGGGCGAACGGGTGCGATCAGTTGCAGGGCATGTGGTTCAGCGAGCCGCTGGCGCCGGAGGCGGCGCAGCAGATGCTGGCGCAAAGGGCCTGAGCCTTCCCGCTGCGGTGCGGTGCGGGCCGGGGGCCGGGACCCGCGGACCGCGGACCGCGGCAAGGCCGGTCGCGCCTGCCGCGTTTCTCAGCCTTCGCTGGTGATCCTCTGGATCAGGGCGCCCAGCACCTCGTCCGCCATCTCGTTCGACACCTGGCAGGTGCCCGCGTTCTCGTGTCCGCCTCCGCCGTATTCCAGCATCAGCGCCCCGATATTGGTCCTGGAGCTGCGGTTCAGGATCGACTTGCCGGTCGCGAACACCGTGTTCTGCTGCTTCACGCCCCACAGCACGTGGATCGAGATGTTCGTCTCCGGGAACAGCGCATAGATGATGAAGCGGTTGCCCGCATAGATCACCTCTTCGTCGCGCAGGTCCAGCACGACCAGGTTGCCATGCACCCGTGCGCAGCGGCGGATCTGTTCCTTGCACAGCTCGCTATGCTCGAAGTACAGCGCGGTCCGCTCGCGCACGTCCGGCAAGGCCATGATCTCGGGGATCGTGTGGGTGGCGCAGTGGTCGATCAGCGCCATCATGAGCTGGTAGTTCGAAATGCGGAAGTTGTGGAAGCGTCCCAGCCCGGTACGGGCGTCCATCAGGAAGTTGAGCAGGTTCCAGCCCTGCGGGTCGAGCACTTCCGCGCGCGAGAAGCGCGCCGCGTCGCCCTTGTCGACCGCCTCCATCATGTCGGCCCAGGCGGGCGGGAAGCTGGCCGCGCCGCCGTAGTGGTCGTACACCACCCGCGCCGCCGAGGGCGCCTCGGGGTGGATGATGTGGTTGTCGCGCCGGCCGCTGTTGCGCAGGGTCTCGGACAGGTGGTGGTCGAACACCAGGTGGGCCGCCGCCACGTAAGGCAGGTTGGTCGTGATGTCGCGCCCCGTGATGGCGATCTTGCCGTCTTGCATATCCTTGGGGTGGACGAACAGGATGTCGTCGATCAGGTCGAGATGCTTGAGCAGGACCGCGCACACCAGGCCGTCGAAGTCGCTGCGGGTAACGAGGCGGAATTTTCCAGGAACTGCGGACATCGGCACACCCTTTCATCATCGGTGGAAGACTGGGTCCGGCACTGTCGGCCGGAACCGCGTGGACGGGCGGAATCATCATACCTTGCAATGTTTCCAAAAGGTAGCTATTGAGCCAACTCATTCCGCCGGGGTTGCGCCGTCCATTCCCCGATTCCTGCAGACTGTCGCAGGAGTGTGGCGGACAGGGCGGCCTGGGGGTAAAGTTGCAACATCCCAACAGTCGGATTGGCGAGGAAAGGGCTTTTCCTAATGCCAACAGTGCGCCAGGCGCTACACTCATCCTTTGGCGGTCGCCGCGAGGCGCCAAGTGCGGGACGCACAGTAAGAGAAAACGACCACGATATGCAATCACGCAGCACCAACCAGCATCCATTTTCGAGCATCCTGACCTGGCTGTACCGCTGCTTCGACGCCGTGGCCACCTGGGTCACGCAGTTGTCGTGGTGGAAATTCTTCCTGTTCGCCGCCCTGACCCTGACCGCCGGCGGCATCCTGCAGGAAGAATTGTTCAACCGCCCGGCCGCGGAGGAGATCGCGCGCGCCGAACGCGACGCCGGCCGCCGCAGCGACGCCAGCATCATGATCGACGAGAGCGGCATCCACTTCAATCCGCGCAAGTCGCGTCCCGGCGCCGCGCCGGAAGCGCCGGCCGCCCCGCAAGCGCCGGAGGCGCCCGCATCCCCGGAATCGCCGGTGTCTCCCCCGTCGCCGCCCTCGCCCACCCAGGCCGGCGTGCATCCGAACGGCGATTCGGTCCACATCGAGCTGCCGCCGCAGATCGGCGAAGAGCTCTCCAACGCGATCGAGGCCGCGGTCGAGGACGCGGCCGAGCAGAAGGTGTCGCGCTACCACAAGCAGGCCTCGACCTGGTTCATGAATTTCGTCCTGCTGCTGGTGCTGGCCCTGTTCGGCACCAAGGCCCTGGTCGGCGGCAAGAAGCGCGCCGAGGCCCAGTCCCAGGTCGCCAATGCCGCCGCCGAGCGCGAGGCGATGCAGCGCCAGCTGTCCGAGACCAAGATGCAGATGATGCAGGCCCAGGTCGAGCCCCACTTCCTGTTCAACACCCTGGCCTCGGTCGAGCACCTGATCACGGTCGACCCGCCGCGCGCCTCGGCCATGCAGCGCAGCCTGATCCAGTACCTGCGCGCCGTGCTGCCGCAGATGCGCGACAACGCCGTGGTCACCGGGCTGGGACGCGAAGTCGACATGGTCAAGGCCTACCTCAACCTGCTCAAGATGCGCATGGAGGAACGCCTCACGGTCGACCTCCAGATCCCCGAGGGCCTGCGCAGCGCCGCCTTCCCGCCCATGATGCTGCAGTCGATGGTGGAGAACGCCATCAAGCACGGCCTCGAGTGCAAGCCCGAGGGCGGCACCCTCAAGATTGTCGCCGACGTGGTGGACAGCAAGCTGCGCGTGACGGTGACCGACGACGGGGTCGGCTTCGGCGTGGTGCCCAGCGACGGCACCGGCCTGGGCCTGGCGACCATCCGCGAGCGCCTCAAGCTGCTGCACGGCGACGCCGCCAGCCTGCACATCGGCGCCAACAGCCCGAGCGGCGTGATCGCCACCATCGAGGTGCCCTACCAGCTGTCGAAGTAAGGCCGGGGACGAGCTTGCCTGTCTCCCGGATTCGTTGAATAATTGTCACCCCAAGAGAGCGACGAGAAGACCATGCCTACTGCGATTATTGCCGATGACGAAAGACTGATGCGCGACCAGCTGCGCATGCGCCTGTCCGAGGTGTGGCCGGACCTGCAGATCCTGGGGGAAGCCAAGAACGGCGAGGAGGCGGTGGAGCTGGTGGACCAGCTCAGGCCCGACCTGACCTTCCTCGACATCCGCATGCCCGGCAAGACCGGCATGGAAGCGGCGCGCGAGATCGGCGAGCGCAGCCAGATCGTGTTCGTCACCGCCTACGACCAGTACGCCGTGGAAGCCTTCGAGCGCGGCGCGATCGACTATGTGCTCAAGCCGACCGAGCCGGAGCGCCTGAAGATCACGGTGGAACGCCTCAAGGAACGTCTCGAGAAACCGGGCGCGAGCGTGAACGACAGCGTGACCGCCATGCTGTCCCAGCTGGCCGAGAAGATCGCCGCGCCCAAGCCCAAGCACCTGCAATGGATCCAGGCCAGCATCGGCCAGGACCTGCGCATGATCCCCGTGGAGGACATCCTGTTCTTTCGCTCGGACGAGAAATACACCTGCGTGCAGACGGCCTCCTTCGAGGCCCTGATCCGCAAGCCGGTGCGCGACCTGGCCGAGGAGCTCGATCCTTCGCTGTTCTGGCAGATCCACCGGGCGACCCTGGTGAACGTGAATGCGATCGAAGGGGTGACGCGGGATATCCGCGGCCGGCATTTGGTCCAGATCAAAGGCCGGCCAGAGAAGTTGGAAGTCAGCCGGAGTTTCCTGCACCTGTTCAAGCAGATGTGAGGCTTGCGGCGTCGCGTCAGCGGCGCGCATGCAAACCTGTATTCGGACCTGCGCCGGCAGCCATTCCGGACGATGTCGGGAATGGCGGTTTCACTGCTGCGCACCAATGCTTTTGCGGCTGCGTGCCGACCGGCTGCGTATGACGCGCTCGCCCGGCTAGCCTCCGACGGCGCGTCCGCGCAACTTTCAGCCGGCGGGTCGCGGCCGGCTTTCATCACGCTACCCTAGCCCGTCGTTCCGGCGGAGGCCTGGTCGGCCACGCCGGAACCCAAGTTCGCCGCACACCCGCGCGCGTCCTCTCCCCCCAAGCCTTAGCCCCCCTCAACACCTTCGCCGATCTTCCCCGGTACTGTAGAGGCCCACCCCCACGTCTTTCCGGGCCACGCATGGGCAGAATCCGCAGCACCCCGCTCCCCACCTACCGCCGGCGCGCCCCGCGCCAGGCGGCCCTGGTCGCCGGTTTCCTCGGCGGCTATTGTGCCGGCCATCTGGCCGCCGCCATGCGCCGCGTGCGCGCCCGGCGCAAGGGCACGCCGACCTTCGACGAGACCCGCGTCAACGGCCGCCGCATCCTCCAGAACGCCAGCGACGCCATCCTCTCGATCGACGAGCACAACGTGATCCTGCTGGCCAACCCGGCCGCGGCCGCCATGTTCGCCACCAGCGTGGGCGCCATGCAGGGCAGCCCGCTGGAGCGCTACATCCAGCCGCCGGTCCCGGCCGCCCGCACCCCGCTCGATTACTTCCCCGCCGGCAGCGGACGCGCCGGCCGGCGCGCCACCGACTACGCCGTCACCGGCATCCGCGCCAACGGCCACCTGTTCCCGATCGAAGGCTCGATCTCCAGCGTGCGCCACGACGGCCAGGACATCTACACCGTGATCCTGCGCGACGTCTCCGAGCGCCACCTGGTCCAGCAGACCCTGGCGCGCTCGCACGACCAGTTGCGCCAGCTCTCGGCCGCCCTGCAGACCATCCGCGAGGAAGAACGCACCCACATCGCACGCGAGCTGCACGACGACCTCGGCCAGCTGCTGGCCTCGCTGCGCATGGACCTGACCCTGCTGGGCCGCACCGTCGACCTGCCCGAGCCGGGGGCCCGCCTGGTCCTCGGCATGGAGGCCAACCTCCTCACCGCCATCGCCTCGCTGCGCCGCATCGCCACCAACCTGCGGCCGCGCGCCCTCGACGAAGGCGGCCTCTATTTCGCGCTGCAGGGCCTGCGCGAGGACTTCGTCGAACGCCACGGCATCGCCTGCACCCTGCTGGCCGACGAATCCGAACTGCGCCTGGACGACGCCGCCAGCACGGCGGTGTTCCGCATCGTCCAGGAAGCGCTGACCAATGTGGCCCGCCACGCCCAGGCCGCCAACGTGCTGCTCAACCTCTACCGCTCCAACGACGAGCTCCTGGTCACCATCCGCGACGACGGCCGCGGCATCCGCGACGAAGACATGGACAAGGCGCAGTCGCTGGGCCTGGTCGGCATGCGCGAACGGGTGTGGAACATGGGCGGCGAGATCGCGATCAGCGGCGACGAGCCGCCCGGCACCCGCATCGACATCGTGCTGCCGGTCGCCGGCCACCTGGTGTGAGACGCACGCAAGGCAGGAAAAAACTTGCTATTGCGAAATAACAACATGGACTGAATGTCATCAAGCAGACATATTGCCTCGATAAGATCCCGGTCGATCTGAGTTGACTTGCCAACTCAACATCTTGTCCAAACCAAACTGGAGATCTTCATGAAGTATAAATTCCTGGCCGCCGCACTGGTGTCGTCCTTCCCGCTGTTCGCTCAAGCCCAGACCAACGTTCAGGTCTATGGCGTGATGGACGCCGCCATTGCCGTCGAGGATACCGATGCACCGGGCGAAGACCGCCGCACCGTCATCAACTCGGGCAACCAGTCGAGCAGCCGTATCGGCTTCCGCGGTACTGAAGATCTGGGCAACGGCCTGAAGGCACTGTTCAACATCGAAGCCGGCGTCGCCCTGGACACCGGCGCCGCCGATTCCTCGCTGTTCGGCCGCCGCGCCGTGGTCGGCCTGCAGGGCAACTTCGGTACCGTGACCGTCGGTCGCGAGTACAGCCCGATCGCCGCCGTGGCTGCCGCCACCGACATCCTGGGCCAGGGCATGTTCGGCTCCAACCTGTCGGCCTTCGCCACCAACCGCCTGACCCGCCGCCTGGCCAACTCGGTCAACTACAAGAGCAACAGCCTGGCCGGCTTCACCGTCAACGCCGCCTACTCGGCCGGCGAGCGCACCGTCGATCCGTCGGGCGACCTGAGCGGCGTGTCGGTCGAGTACAAGAACGGCGGCTTCTACGTCGGCGGCGGCTACCACGTCCTGGAGCGCCTGGCGACCGGCGACGACAAGGAATGGGGCGTTGGCGCGGGCCTGTCCTTCGGCGACTTCGAGATCAAGGGTAACTACCTGGTGGCCGACCAGACCGGCGCCAACAACGAGTACAAGAACGCCAACATCGGCGCTTCCTACGCGACCGGCCCGAACAAGTTCTTCATCAACTTCCAGCAGCAGAAGATCGAGACCGGCGCCAAGGGCAACACCGTGTCGCTGGCCTACACCTACTCGCTGTCGAAGCGCACCAACATCTACACCACCTACGCCCAGCTGCGCAATAACAACCGCGGCGTGTTCGGCATCAGCTCCTCGTCGACCGCGGTGACCCCGCCGGCGACCGCCCTGGGCGCCGATCCGTCGGTGTTCACCGTGGGTGTGCGTCACTCGTTCTAAGAACGGTCCACCGGACGCGCGGCCTGCGTTGCGCGTCACGGGCACCGCAGGCTCGCCCGTCCGGGCGGGCCGCTCAGATGCCGGCTGCGCCGGCATTTTTTTTGGCGCTGCTCGCCGAATCAGACCGAGCTTGGGTAGATCAAATCCTCGATGCGGCAGTGCGCGAGCAGCAGTTCCTTCATCGACTTCCAGACCTCGGCCTGCTCCGCCCCCACGTCCCGCACCGCCTGCGCCAGCGCGGCGCACGCGCCCTGCGTACCGATGTCGAAACGCTGGTAGCGCAGCAGCGGCCCCGGATCGTGGATGCGTCCGCGCGGCGCCGGGTCGGCCACCAGCACGGTGCGCTCCAGCACGGCGCCATCGGGCGTCGCCCTGCCCGTCGCGTAGTCGCTGCGCAAGCTCTGGTACCACTCGCTCTTCGGCTGCAGGTGCGCGCGCAGGCGCTCGCGCAGGGCCGCGTCCTCGAGGTGGCACAGGGTATTGCGCGACACTTGCCACAGGCGGTGGATGAGCGAGGTCAGCGCCGGGCCGAGGGGCGAACAAGCCTCCTCCACCCAGTCGGCGCGCTCACGCTGGGTCAGCGTTTGAGCGTCGCCGCCCGCCAGCGCGAGCGGCTCCGCCTCCAGGCTGCCGGCGATACGCTCGAGCAGCCCGGAGAGCTGGTCGAGGTCGACGTACAGCAGATAGAAGGTCGGCCAGTGCCAGCGCACCGTCTGCGGCGTGGCGACCAGCTCGCGCACCCATCCGTGCACGGCGCGGACCTCGGCCAGCATCTCGTCCGGCGGTGTGAGGGAAGTGGCGTTCATCTGTGCTCCTCGTGATAGACCGGATCGGGATCGTCGTCCCAGCACGGTGCGAAGATCGCGTTCTGCCAGCGCGGGCCGCTGCGATCCCAGGGATGGGTCGGGTCGAGGCGCGGCCGGCGCTGGCCATACACAAGGCAGGTCAGGCCGGCCTGCACCAGGCGCTCGGCCTCGCGCAGGAAGTCAGCCCCGCACAGCAGCGGCGCATGCTCGAAGAAGTCATCGTCTTCCCACGGGCTCTCGGCGCTGAACAGCTGCCACAGGTGCTTGAAGTGACGCGGATTGCCAAGCGGCCAGGGTGAGCCACTGCAATAGCGCACCGACGGCGGCTCGCCCGCGAGCTTGGCCAGGTTGGCGTGGGTCGGCCGCCTCATGCCTGCGGCCTCAGGCAGCGGACGTCGGAGCCGATCATGAACAGCGAGGCTTCGAACGCGTGCATGCGGTCGGCCAGACGGCCCTGCGCCGCGAACAGCGCCGGATGCCGTTCCAGCAGCGCGCGCATCAGCCAGCCCAGCCGCAGTTTGGCGCTGCTCCACTTGTGCGCGGTGGCGGCCTCGTGCCGCTGTTCGTAGGACATCAGGCCCGGGCCGCGCGCGTCGGGATAGGCATGCCGCACCGTACGTCCCGGTATGGTGGCCGGAAACGCGAGCGCGGCCGGCGGCTTGCGCGACCAATCGCCGCGCTCGCGGCGCCACATTTCCACCAGGGTGGCAAGCGCCGCGGCGACGCGCGAATCGTAGATCGGCAAGCCATCGTCGGCGGCCAGCGCATGGACCTTGGTGAGCATCGAATTCATTTTTCGTACCGGCTGCCAGCCGGGAAGAATACGGGCCGCGTCCAGGCGCAAGGCGCCGCTCGCGCCGCTCAGGCAGGCGCCGAGCGCCCCCTGCGCATGCAGGCCTTCGAGGAAGGGCCTGGCGCCCGCCGCGCCGTTGCGGTCGCCGCCCCAGCCGACGATCTGCAGGCAGATGCGCAGCACCGCATCCTGGTCGGCCGCCTCCAGCGCGCTTCTCAAGTCAAGACCGAGCTGCTTCAAAAAGGCTTTGGTGGATGCCCAGTCGCCGTCTCCGGTCTCGACGGTGCGCCAGGTGTAGCAGCCGAGCGCCGCCTCCAGGCCCGCCACCTCCCTGCGCAAGCCTCCCGGCACGTAACGCGAGGACGCGATGTCGAAACGGACCGGCAGTCCGTCGGCCCTGGCGCGCAGCCAGTCGATGAAGCCGGAGACCTCCGGGTCGGATACGAATGCGATGTGGTCCATGGTGGGCGCCGCTGCGGCGTCTGTGATTGTTATTGCATTATAGCAATGACACCTCGGGCAGCGATCGATCTGCCCTGCTTTCAGGACATCGTCGAGACGCTGGCCAGGGCCGCGTCGCGATCCTCCGGCGCCTGCTCTTGCGTGATCGCGACGTCGGCCAGGCGCAGCACGACCTCGGTGCCGCGCCCCGGCCGGTTGCGGATCGCCAGCCGCGCGCCGATCTTGTCGGCCCGCTCGCGCATGCCGACCAGGCCCCAGTGGCCGGGACGGCCGCTCGCCTGCACCTGCGGGTCGAGCCCGATACCGTCGTCGCGCACCGCCAGCAGCATCTCGCCCCCTTCGCAGCGCAGGTCGATCTCGATCAGGCTGGCGCGCGCGTGGCGCACCGCATTGGCGATCGCCTCGCGCGCGATGTGGAAGACCTCCAGATGCAGGGCGCAGGGCAGCTGCACGCAGGCGCCTTCGGTGCGCACCGCCACCCGCACGCCGCTGCCCTCCCTGAGCATGTCCGCGGCCTCCGCCAGCGCCTGGGCCAGGGAGGGGACGGCCTCGTCCAGGCGCAGGTCCATCACCTGGTCACGGCCCTCGGCGATGACCTTGTCGGCCAGGTCGAGCGCGCTATCCAGTTCGCGCCGCATGGGACTGCCCGCTTCCATGCGCAGGGCCAGCGACTGCAGGCGCAGCACCAGGCCCTGCAGGCTTTGCAGGAAGGTGTCGTGCAGGGTGCGCGCGATGCGCTCGCGCTCGTGCAGGCGCTCGCGCAGACGGGCCTGGAACTGGCGTTGCACCTGGCGCATGCGCAGCCAGTACAGCAGCCAGGCCGCCAGCGCGACCGCGCTCGCGCACAGGAGCGCGAACCAGGCGGTCTGCCAGAAGTGCGGACGGATCGAGAACTCGGGCGTGGACGCGACGGCGCTGGCCACGCCGTCCTCGTTGACGGCGCCGACCTCGAAGCGGTAGTTGCCGGGCCCGAGGTTGGTGTAATAGGCGCTGCGGCGTGTGCCGACTTCCTGCCAGTCATGGTCCAGGCCCACCAGGCGGTAGCGGAAGCGCACGCGCTCCGGCATCGTGTAGCTGAGCGCGGTGTAGTCGAACTGCAGTTGCTCGGTGCCGGACGGGAAAGCGGCGAGTTCGTCCGGCCGGTAGGACACGCCGTCCGCTTGCAGGGCCAGCACTTCCACCGCCGGCGCTTCCGGGTTGCGCCACAACTGGCCCCGATCGAACCAGGCCAGGCCCTCGGTGGTCACGATCCAGACCTTGCCGTCGCGCGCGACCAGGGCGGTGCGTCCGCGCGAGACGGTCTCGGCGCTGCCCGGGTAGCCGTCCAGTCCGTTCCACACGGTAGTGCGCAAAGGCAGCCTCGCGTCGCGCATCGACCTGCGCCAGTCCTCGGCGCGCACGTGCACCAGCCCGCGCACGGTGTTGAGCCAGCGGTCGCCATCGAGGGTGACCGCCAGGCCGGACACGCCCGCCAGCAGCTCCGGCCGGTCGGCCAGCAGCGGATGAAAACGATTCCCGCGCAGCACCGCCGCGCCGAAGTCGCCGGCGATCACCAGCTCATGCTGCATGTCGATGAAACGCACCGGCCCGACATTGATGCCCTGCTCCTCGCCAAAGGCATGCCAGCGGCCGTCCTCGGCGCGCATCAGCAGGCGGTTGTTGCGCAGGCCGAACCACATCCGTCCGCGCGCGTCGCGCCCATAGGAAGTCGGGCCCTTGATCTGCGGGTGCGCCGCGGGCGGATGCCAGACCCCGTCCTGCCAGCGGAACAGGCCGCGGCCGGCGATCGCGACCCACAACGCGTCGCCGTCGTCCGCCACCATCACCACGAAATTGCGGGTTGGGTCCTTCGGCCCGCGCGCAGGCAAGGAATAGGTCGCCAGCACGCGCTCGCCGCGCCGCCGCTCGATGCGCTCGCCGCCGCCGAGCAGCACGCTGCCATCCTTGCCGACGGCGACCAGGTAGACTTTCTGATCGCTTTCCTGCGCCACCGGCACGCCGTCCCTTACCTGCCACAGCCTGCCCAGGTCGTCCATGCCGGTGGTGGCCGCCCACAGCACGCCGTCGCCGTCCTCGACCAGGTAGGCGTTCTCGGTCTGCTCGTCGAAGGGCACGTGGCGCAGCTTGTTTGGCCGCAGGCGCTCGACGCCGGCGATGGTGCCCACCCACAGGTTGCCCTCGCGGTCCTCCATCATCGAATGGACGTTCAGGCTGCTCATCTGCCAGGGCTGATCGAAGCGCTCCTCGCCTTTGCCAATCAAAATGCGCTCGCGCTCGCGCCGCCAGGTGGCGGGCAGGATGCGGCACAGCCCGACAGGGCAATTGCCGTTCCAAAAATTGCCATCGCGGTCGAACAGGCTCTGGAAGCTGCTCGAGCGCAGGCGCGACTCGGGACGCGGACGCCAGCCGCCGGGCGGCGCCGGCAAGACCTGCATCGCGTTGCCGGCCAGCGCCCAGATGCGCCCGTCGGGCGAAGCCAACAGCATCGGATAGCGCGTGGTCGCCATCACCGGCGCGAAACGGCGCTGCGCGCGGTCGAGCAGGAAGATCTGCTTGCCGTCGGAGGCCCACAGCCTTCCGTAGTGGTCGTGGTAGACGTATTCGGCGTAGTTGCCGGGGAAGCCCCAGTCCGCGCCGACGCGCTCCAGGCGGCCGTCGCGGTAGCGGAACAGGCCGCTGGACGAGGCGACCCACAGGCTGTCCTCGGCGTCGAAGGCCAGGGCGAAGGTCGCGCCGATCGGCTCGCCCGGCTTCGCCGAGACGTGCTCGAGCCTGCCGTCGCGCACCACCGACAGGCCGCCCAGGGTGTAGCCGATCCACAGTTCGCCATTGGGTCGCGGCAGCAGGACCGTGATGCTGGCGCCGAGCAGGCGCCCGCCGTCACGCGGCGCGAAAGGCGTGAACTTCACGCCGTCGAAACGGTACAGGCCCGAGGTCGTGCCCAGCCACAGCCAGCCGTCGGCGGTCTGGGCCATCGCTTCGATCTCACGCGGCGCCCCTTCCTTTTCGCGCCAGATGTCGTGATAGAGCGCGTCCAGGCGCATGGACGGGTCCAGCGCCAGCACGGGCTTCGCCCAGCCCAGCAGGCAGGCGAACAAGGCGAGAATGAATTTCAGACGGCGCAAAACGGTCAGGGCAAATGAAATACGGCCAACAGCATCTTTAACAAAAAGATATTGTAGAGCGTTTAGCGCCAGCCGCAAGGCCCCTGTCTCATTTCAGCTTGCAGGTCAGCACCCAGTAAAACTCCCAGCGCGCGATCTTGAGGTCCTTGCCGACCGCGCCCACCCGCTTGCGCAGCGCGCTGTCGGTCGGGTAGCTCTTGGCCAGTTCGTGGCGCGAACCGTCCTCGTCGGTGACGATGTGGAAGGTGTTGCCCTGGGCGTCGGTGCGCGCGATGGTCGGGCTCTCGTCCTCGATGTATTCGTCGTCGACCAGCACCAGCAGCACGTCCTTGCCCAGGCGTTTTTTCAGCTGGGCGAGGAAAAGGTCCTGCTCGTCGCGCGTGAAATGCGACCACAGGCCGGCCATGAACACCGCCGTGAAGCCGCTCAGGTCGGCCGGCAGGTCGAGGGCGTCGACCCGGCGCCAGCTCACGTTGGCCAGGCCCTCGCCCAGTTCGCGCGCCACGTCCAGCATTTCCTCGTTGACGTCGGTGGCCAGCACCGATTCCGCGCCCTGGGCGATCATCTCGGTCCAGGCCCCGGTGCCGCAGCCCAGTTCCAGCACCCGGTGGCCCTTGAGCAGGGTGGCCAGCTGTTCGCCGGCCTCCTGCAGGTCTTCCTGGCGTTCCTCGGATTGTTCGACCAGGCTGTCGTAGCGCTCGGCGTTGCGTGCGTAATAGGCGGCGACCGCGTCCTTGTTCATCGTGCTTCCTTGTTGCATGGGTTGATACTCAGATTTCGTAGTTGTCGCCGCCGCGCATGGCGGCTTCGACCATCTTGCGGTTCAGCGTGGGCGCCAGCAGCTCGATGAAAGTATAGATATAGCTGCGCAGGTAGGCGCCCTGCTTGATCGCCACGCGCGAGGTGTTCATGCCGAACAGGTGGCCGACCGGCAGCGCGCGCAGGTTGCGGTCGCGCTCGGGGTCGAAGGCGATGCTGGCGATGATGCCCACCCCCATGCCCAGCTCCACATAGGTCTTGATTACGTCGGCGTCGATGGCCTCCAGCAGCACGTCGGGCTTGAGGTTGCGCAGGGCGAAGGCGTGGTCGATCTTGCTGCGCCCGGCGAAGGCGGCGTCGTAGGTGATCACCGGGTAGCTGGCGATCTCTTCCAGCGAGACGGCGCGCGACTTGAACAGCGGGTGCTCGGGCGGGGCCACCACCACGTGCTCCCACTGGTAGGCCGGCAGGGTCACCAGGCCGTCGACCGCCGTGATCGATTCGGTGGCGATGGCCAGGTCGGCCTGGTCGTTCTTGATCATGTCGGCGATCTGGCGCGGATTGCCCTGCAAGAGGGACAGACGCACCTTGGGGAATTTCTGCATGAAGCCCTGCACCACCTTGGGCAGCACGTAGCGCGCCTGGGTATGGGTGGTGGCGATGGTGAAGCTGCCGCTGTCGTGGGCCGCGTATTCCTTGCCGATGCGCTTGAGGCTGTCGATCTCCTGCATGATCAGCTCGACCGACTGCAGCACCAGGCGCCCGGGCTCGGTCAGGCCGCGGATGCGCTTGCCGTGGCGGGTGAAGATGTCGACCCCGAGCTCTTCCTCCAGCTCGATGATCGCCTTCGACACCCCCGGCTGGGAAGTGAACAAGGCCTTGGCGGCATCGGTCAGGTTGTAATTCTGGCGGACGGCCTCGCGCACGAAGCGCAGTTGATGAAGATTCATTCGGCGTGATTTGTCAGTTTGGCAGCAGACGCTATTTTAAGATGCTTATTCGGGTTGCGCATATAAGCAAATAAATTCTTCGTAGTTTGGAATATAGCGACGGGTCCGTATTATCGAGAATACTTTAATGGGTGGACAACACATCCATTCTTTCTGGACGAGAACATGTACCGCTACGACCACTACGACCACCTCATCGTGCGCGAACGGATTGCGCAATACCGCGACCAGGTTCAGCGCCGCCTCAACGGTGAGTTGACGGAAGAAGAATTCCTCCCGCTGCGTCTCCAGAACGGCCTGTACATGCAGCGCCATGCCTACATGCTGCGCATCGCCGTGCCCTACGGCCTGCTGTCCTCGCAGCAGGTGCGCATGTTCGCGCACATCGCGCGCAAGTACGACCGCGGCTACGGCCACTTCACCACCCGCCAGAACATCCAGTTCAACTGGATCGAGCTGGAACAGACCCCGGACATCCTGACCGACCTGGCCTCGGTCGAGATGCACGCGATCCAAACCTCGGGCAATTGCATCCGCAACATCACGACCGACGAATACGCCGGCGTCGCGGCCGACGAGCTGATCGACCCGCGCCCCTTCGCCGAGATCCTGCGCCAGTGGAGCACCTTCCACCCCGAGTTCATCGCCCTGCCGCGCAAGTTCAAGGTCGCCATCAACGGCTCGCTCGAAGACCGCGCCGCCGTGGCCGTGCACGACATCGGCCTGACCATGGTGCGCAACGAGGCCGGCGAAGTCGGCTTCAAGTTCATGGCTGGCGGCGGCCTCGGCCGTACGCCCATCATCGGCAGCGTGATCCGCGAATTCCTGCCCTGGAAGCACCTGCTCACCTATACCGAAGCCGTGATGCGCGTGTATAACCAGTTCGGCCGCCGCGACAACAAGTACAAGGCCCGCATCAAGATCCTGCTCAAGGCCCTGGGCGTGGAGGAATTCACCCGCCTGGTCGAAGCCGAATGGGCAGACCTGAAGGATGGTCCGGAGACCATCACCGAAGAAGAATTCCAGCGCGTCGCCAAGTGGTTCCAGCCGCACGACTACGCCCGCCTGGACGACAGCGACGTGCTGGCCGCCCACCCGGACAACCGCGCCTTCGCCAACTGGGTCAACCGCAACGTCAAGCCGCACAAGGTGCCGGGCTATGCCGCCGTGGTGCTCTCGCTCAAGAAGACCGGCGTGCCGCCGGGCGACGCCACCGCCGAGCAGCTCGACTTCGTGGCCGAACTGGCCGACCGCTACAGCTTTGGCGAAGTACGCGTCACCCACGAGCAGAACCTGGTGCTGGCAGACGTCGAGCAGAGCAAGCTGTTCGAGCTGTGGCAGCAGGTCAAGGCCAAGGGCCTGGCGACGCCGAACATCGGCCTGCTGACCGACATCATCGCCTGCCCCGGCGGCGACTACTGCTCGCTGGCCAACGCCAAGTCGATCCCGATCGCGGCCGCCATCGCCGAACGCTTCGACTCCCTCGACTTCCAGCACGACATCGGCGACATCGAACTGAACATCTCGGGCTGCATCAACGCCTGCGGCCACCACCACGTCGGCAACATCGGCGTGCTGGGCGTGGACAAGGACGGCAGCGAGTGGTACCAGGTGTCGATCGGCGGCGCCCAGGGCAACGAGACCGCGATCGGCAAGATCATCGGGCCTTCGTTCTCCGCTGGCCAGATGCCGGAAGTGATCGGCCGCCTGCTCGAAGTCTATGTGCGCGAGCGCATCGAAGGCGAGCGCTTCGTCGACACCGTCGGCCGCATCGGCATCACGCCGTTCAAGGAACACGTTTATGCCACCCCGATCAAGGGCGGCGCACTGGTTGGGGAAGACGAATATGCCTAATTTCGAACTGCAGGCGCACAAACAGATCATCAAGGGCCGCGAGATCGTCGACGACGACTGGAGCGTGCTGCGCCTGGGCGAGGACGCGGCGCCCGAGACCGTCGAGGTCCCGGCCGGCAAGATCATCGTCCCCCTGGCCGTGTGGAAGGCCCAGCGCAATGCATTGGCCGACCGCCCCGCGCTGGGTGTGTGGTTCGCCCCCGACCAGCTCGCTGCAGAGATCAAGGACGACCTGCACCGCTTCGCCGTGATCGCGGTCGACTTCCCGAAATTCTCCGACGGCCGCGGCTATTCGATCGCCTTCAACCTGCGCCGCCGCCTCGGCTACGCGGGCGAGCTGCGCGCGATCGGCGACGTGCTGCGCGACCAGCTGTTCCAGATGCACCGCTGCGGCTTCGACGCCTACGCGACCCGCCAGGACCGCAGCATCGTTGATGCGCTCAAGGGCCTGTCGGTGTTCTCGGAAACCTACCAGGCCTCGGTCGACCAGCCCGTGCCCCTGTTCCGCCGCGCCCAGCGCGACCTGGCGCCCGAGCATCGCGACGTCGGCGCCGGCATCTAGGAGTCCAGCATGAGCGACCTGCACCATCGCGTGGAAGAAACCACCGCGATCCTGGAGCGTATTTCCCGCGATTTCACGCCCGCCGTGTTCGCGTCCAGCCTGGCGGCCGAAGACATGGTCTTGACCGACCTGATCCTCAAGAACAAGCTGCCGATCGGCATCTTCTCGCTCGAGACCGGCCGCCTGCACGCCGAGACCCTGGCCATGCTCGACAAGGTCAAGGAAAATTATGGCTACGAGATCGCGTTGTTCCGTCCGCAGCCCGAGGCGGTCGAGGCCTATGTGGCCCAGAACGGCCTGAACGCCTTCTACGACAGCGTCGAGATGCGCAAGGAATGCTGCCGCGTGCGCAAGGTCGAGCCGCTTGGACGGGCGCTCAGCGGCAAGCGCGCCTGGATCACCGGCCAGCGCCGCGCCCAGTCGAGCACCCGCGCCGAACTGGCGGTGCAGGAAGATGACGCCGCCCACGGCATGCAGAAGTTCAACCCGCTGGCCGACTGGTCGGAGCAGGACGTCTGGGACTACCTGCGCGCCAACGCGGTGCCCTACAACGCCCTGCACGACCGCGGCTACCCCTCGATCGGCTGCGAGCCCTGCACCCGCGCGATCCAGCCGGGCGAGGACGTGCGCGCCGGCCGCTGGTGGTGGGAGAACCCCGAGTCCAAGGAATGCGGGCTGCACGTGGTCGACGGCAAACTCATTCGCATCAAATCCGTGGCCGCCTAGGCCGCAACCAAGAACAGGCAGAACATGACTACCGTGATTGAACAAGCACTGCTGAGCGACGTGAATGCGCGTCACCTCGACCTGCTGGAATCGGAAGCGATCCACATCCTGCGCGAAGTGGCGGCCGAATGCAGCAACCCTGCCCTCCTGTTCTCGGGCGGCAAGGACTCGGTCGTGCTGCTGCGCCTGGCCGAGAAGGCCTTCCGTCCGGGCAAATTCCCCTTCCCCCTGGTGCACATCGACACCGGGCATAACTTCGACGAAGTGATCGCCTTCCGCGACGCGCGCGTGGCGGAACTGGGCGAGCGCCTGATCGTCGGCAGCGTCGAGGAATCGATCAAGCGCGGCACCGTGCGCCTGCGTAACCCCCAGACCGACTCGCGCAACGCGGCCCAGGCCGTGACCCTGCTCGAAACCATTTCCGAGCACGGCTTCGACGCCTGCATCGGCGGCGCCCGCCGCGACGAGGAAAAGGCGCGCGCCAAGGAGCGCATCTTCTCCTTCCGCGACGAATTCGGCCAGTGGGATCCGAAGGCCCAGCGCCCGGAACTGTGGGACCTGTATAACACCCGCGTCCATCCGGGCGAGAACATGCGCGTGTTCCCGATCTCGAACTGGACCGAGCTCGACGTCTGGCAGTACATCGCCCGCGAAAAGCTGGCCCTGCCCTCGATCTACTTCGCCCACGAGCGCCAGGTGATCCCGCGCAACGGCCTGCTGGTGCCCCTGACCCCTCTGACCCCGGCGCGCGAAGGCGAAAGCGTCGAGACCCGCACCGTGCGCTTCCGCACGGTGGGCGACATCTCCTGCACTTGCCCGGTCGCCTCCGATGCGGACACGGTGGACGCGATCATCGCCGAAACCGCGGTGACCGAAGTGACCGAACGCGGCGCCACCCGCATGGACGACCAGACTTCCGAAGCCTCGATGGAAAAACGCAAGAAAGCGGGTTATTTCTGATGAACGCCATGACCGAACAACTGACCCAAAGCGGGCTGCTCCGCTTCATCACCGCCGGCTCCGTCGACGACGGCAAGAGCACCCTGATCGGCCGCCTGCTGTACGACAGCAAGGGCATCTTCGCCGACCAGCTGGCCGCCGTCTCGCGCGCCAAGCACAAGCGCACCGTGGGCGACACCATCGACCTCTCGCTGCTGACCGACGGCCTCGAAGCCGAGCGCGAGCAAGGCATCACGATCGACGTGGCCTACCGCTACTTCGCCACCCCCAAGCGCAAGTTCATCATCGCCGACACCCCGGGCCACGAGCAGTACACCCGCAACATGGTGACCGGGGCCTCGACCGCCGACGCCGTGATCATCCTGGTCGACGTGTCGAAGGTGAAGCTGCGCGAGGACGGCGGCGTGGACCTGCTGACCCAGACCAAGCGCCACTCGACCATCGCCAAGCTGCTCCAGATCGAGCACGTGATCGTGGCGGTCAACAAGATGGACCTGGTGAACTACGACCGCGCCGTCTACGAGCGCATCGTGGCCGCCTACGGCGAATTCGCGCAGTCGCTGGGCTTGAAGGACGTGACCGCGATCCCGCTCTCGGCCCTGGCCGGCGACAACGTGGTCGAGGCGTCCGCCAACATGCCCTGGTATGAAGGCCCGACCCTGATCGCGCTGCTGGAATCGCTCTCGGTCTACGACGAATCGCATGCCGCGCCCTTCCGCTTCCCGGTGCAGCTGGTGGCGCGCCACAACGGCCACGAGGCGAACGACTTCCGCGGCTACATGGGCCGCATCGAATCGGGCCAGGTGAAGGTGGGCGACAAGCTGGTGGTCCAGCCCTCGGGCCAGGCCGCCACGGTCAAGGAGATCGTCACCTTCGACGGTCCGCTGCAGTCGGCCGCGGCCGGCCAGTCCGTGACCCTGGTGCTGAACGAATACGTGGACGTGTCGCGCGGCGACGTGCTGTCTTCGAGCGAACAGCCGGCGACCCTGCTCAAGCAGGTGGTGGCCGACGTCTGCTGGATGGCCGACGAGCCGCTCGACCTGCGCCGCAAGTACTGGCTCAAGCACGGCACCCGCCAGACCGCCGCCAAGGTGACCCGGGTCGACAGCATCCTGGACGTCAACACGCAGCAGCGCCACGCTGCCGAGGGCCTGAAGCTGAACGACATCGCGCGCATCGGCCTGACCGTGCAGCAGCCGCTGGCGGCCGACGCCTATGACGAGATCCGCGCCACCGGCGCCTTCATCCTGATCGACGAAGTGACCCACCAGACCGTGGCAGCAGGTATGATCCGTCTGGAGCAATAGTTCTAGAAAGGATCTGCATGGGGGCCTTGGGCAAAGTTTACCTGGTGGGAGCGGGCCCCGGCGCGGCCGACCTGATCACCGTGCGCGGTGCGCGCCTGCTGGCCCAGGCCGAGGTGGTGCTCTACGACGCCCTGGTCACCCCCGAGATGCTGGCCCTGTGCGCCCAGGCCGAGAAGATCTCGGTCGGCAAGCGTTCCGGCCAGCGTTCCACCGCCCAGACCCTGATCAACCAGCAGCTGGTCGACTGCGCCCGCAAATACCGCCACGTGGTCCGCCTCAAGGGCGGCGACCCGATGCTGTTCGGGCGCGCCGACGAAGAGCTGCGCGCGCTGGAAGCCGAAGGCATCGAGGTCGAGGTGGTGCCCGGCATCACGACCGCGGTGGCCGCCGCCGCCGCCACCCTCCAGCCGCTGACCAAGCGCGGCGTGGCGCGCAGCGTCGCCTTCTTCACCTCGAGCACCGCGCCCGACGAGCCTGATCATCCGGCCCTTCCCGAAACCGATACCCTGGTCCAGTACATGGGCGGCCGCGAGGCGGCCGCCACGGCCGAGCGCCTGCTGGCCGAAGGACGCCGCCCCGACCTGCCGGTGGTGGTGGTGGAAAACTGCAGCCGCCCCGACCAGCGCATCCTGCGCCTCTCCCTGAAGGACCTGGCCCAGGGCCTGGAACCCGGCCACGGGCCGGTGCTGGTCATGCTGGGCGAAGCGCTGGCGCGGCGCGAACACCAGAAGGGCGACTAGGCGCCCTCCTCCTGCGCCCGGGGTTCAGCCCCAGGGCGTGAACTCGATCCCGTGCTGGATCGCGCCGATCACCTGGGTCTGGTTCTCCCCGCTTTCGCTGAAGAAGGCCAGCACCTGCTGGCGGCCCTGGCCCTGCTCGAGGGCCCCTAGCCAGTAGTCGCGCCCCGGGACGTCGAGCTGGCGGTGCAGCACGTTCTGGTACAGCAGCTCGACGAAGCGCGCGTCGCTGGCGTCGGCGCCGTACAGGTCGGCGAACTCCTTGCTCGCGGCGAAGCCCGCCGCCACGCTCTCCAGGCTGGCGCCGCCATCCATCATCTTGATCCAGTAGCCCATGCCGGCCTTGTCCGGCGCGCGGTCGAAGGCGGCCTGGTACAGCCGGTAGGCCTGGCCCGCCACGCCCTCGATGTCGAGGGCCACCGACACGTCGCTGAAGTGCACGCGCTCGACGTTGACCAGGGTGTCGCTGCCGCTGCCGCCCTTGCGGTCGCTGACGATGGCCGCCCCGGCCTCGCGTGTGATCGCGAACATGGACCTGGCGCCGCCGTAGCTGATGCTGTCGATGCCGCCCAGCCCGTCGATCTTGTGGTCGCCCGCGGCGGCCTTGAAGCTGTTGCTCCGGTCGCTGCCGTAGGTGGCTGCGGCGCCGCCCGCACTCGCGCCGGCGCTGCCGCCGGCCGATGCGCCCGCACCCGCGGAGGGCGCCAGCCCTGCGCTCGCGGCGGGGGCCGGGGCCGGTTTGCTGACCACAGCCAGGGGCGCGGTGACGACCGGCGTCACGAGCTCGGGCGCCGCGGCGGCCGGCGCGCTGGCCGCCGGCGCCAGCGCGCCTTCCAGGACGCGCGCTTCGACCTGCACCGCGCCGTTGGCCTGGGTGTCGATCCAGGCCGTGGCGAAGCCGCCGTTAGCCAGCGCGCTCAGGACCGGGCTGGCCTGGTCGCCCGCGCGTGATTCGTTGATGGCGAATTCGCGCGCGTCGATGGCGCTGCCGTCGGCGCCGAAGCGGCGCCCGAAGATGCCGTTGCCGTCGAAGTCGCCGCTCTGCGACTGCCAGGCGAGGGCAAAGCCGCCGTCGCTCAGGGCCGTGACCGAGACGTCGTAGCGCCCGCCGCCGCTGTCGAGATTGGCCTGCGCCATCGCGCCCAGGCGGTTGCCGGCGGCGTCGAAGCGCTGGAAGAAGATGTCGCTGACGCCGAAGCCGAAGGGCGAGTTCAGGTAGCTGTCCCAGGCCACCACCATGCTGCCGTCCTTGAGGACGCTCAGCTCCGGCAGCGGGGCCGCGGTGCCGATGCTGGCGGCGTAGCCGTCGCCGCTGGCCAGGATCACCGGGCCGCCGTTCTGGGCCAGGTAGACGTTGCCGTCGTTGATTTCGCCCCAGCTCACGACGTAGCTTGCGCCCTTGGCGGCGAGCGCCGGACTGAAGGCGCTGCCCAGGGTCCCGTAGACCTGTTCCGGGCCCAGGTTGCCGGCGGCGTCGGCGCTGCGCACGTGCACCTGCCCGCCGGCGCGCCAGGCCAGGGCGAAGCCACCGCCCTGCAGGGCCACCACGTCCGGCATGGCGCTGTCGCCGGTCGCGCCGGCGTCGGCGAACTGCTGGGGGCCGGCCTTGCCGGCCGCGTCCACGATGCGGTAGGCGATGCGGGCGTCGGCACCGGCGCCGACCGTGTAGGCGGTCACGAAGCGGCCGCCGTCCAGGGCCGCCACGCTGGGCGCTCCTTCGGGCACGCCATCGGCGCTGGGCGTCAGGGCGAAGGCGGCGCCGCGCGCATTGCCGACGGCGTCGCGCAACTGGGCCCACAAGGCCTGGTCGGCGCCCTGCCAGACGGCCGCGAAGCCGCCGTCGGACAGGGTGGCCAGGGCCGGATTGGCGCTGCCCGATGCGGCGCCCAGGGACAGGTCGGCGCCGAAGCGGTCCAGTTCGCGCGTGGTGCCCGGCTCGACGGTGAAGACCAGGGTCTCGGCGAAGCCGCGGCCCGGGAGCGGGTTGCCGGAGCCGTCGATCTGGTAGCGGTCGTAGTAGTGCACCGTCACAGAGGTGGAGCCGCCGGCGGCCGGCAACTGGCTGGCGTCGGCCACGACCAGGCGGGCCGAGGTGTCGGTGGCGGGGTTGTAGACGATGCTGAACAGGCCGGGGTTGTGCTGGGCGTCGATGAACCAGCGGCCGCCGGTCAGGAGGCCGGTGTCGATCGCCGTCATGGTCGCGGCCAGATCGCCGTTGCGCAAGGTCGTGAACAGGGTGTCGCGGTCGTCGAGGATACCGGTAGGGGCGTAATCGATGTCGGTGCTCATGGGGTGAATTCGTTCCTGGAGAAGGCCGCGCGAAAGCACGGTCATGTCAGGCCATGATGCACTACGTCAATTTTTATTGGAAGAAGGAAATACAAATTCCGTACGGCAATATGGCGGGAAACCAACGGAAAATGAGCAGAAAATCAGCTAAATTGCACGAAAATCAGCACATGTGGCTGAACTGCCAATCTTGCTTCGGTGCGTCTCAGCCCAGCGAACGCACGCAATAGTCGAGCATCGCCTGCTGCACTCCCGGGTCCTCGCCGATGGCCCCGGCCACGTCCAGGCGCAGCCCAGGATGGGCAGCGCGCAGGCCCTCGGCCAGCTCCGGCAGGTCGCGCAGCAGGTGCCCGCCCTGCCCCAGGAAGACCGGCACCACGGTCACTTCGCGGATGCCGCGCGCCACCATCGCGTCCACGGTCTCGGGCAGGCGCGGCGACATCAGTTCGAGGAAGGCGAGTTCGACCTCGACCTCGGGCAGGCGCGCGCGGCTGGCGTCGCGCAGGCGCTCGAAAGGGGCGGCCCAGGCGGCCGCGCGGGCGCCGTGGGCGAACAGGACCAGACCGCGTTTCATCAATGCCTCTCCACCCACCACAGCGCCCCCAGGGCGAGCAGCAGGAACAGGATGCTGGGCGCAGCCGCCGTGATGAAGGCCGGCCAGGTGGTGAGCACGCCCAGGTGCGAGAACAGGGAATTGATCAGGATGAAGCTCACCCCGATCATGATGCCGATGAAGATCTTCAGGCTGACGCCGCCGCTGCGGGTGTGCAGGTAGGCGAAGGGCAGCGCCAGCGCCATCAGCACGAAGATCGACAGCGGGTCGATCAGCTTCTTCCAGAACGCCACCTTGAAGCGGTCGGTCTCCTGGCGGTTCTCGGCCAGGTGGCGGGTGTAGACGGCCAGCTCGTTGGCCGACATGCGCTCCGGGTCCGAGCGCGACACCGACAGGATCTTGGGGGTGATCTCGGACACCAGATTCAGCTCGGCCAGCTTGCGGGTGGCGCTGGCGGCGGTCTCCTGGCCATAGGTGCTCTGCACGGTCTGCCCGTCCGGCACCGGGGCGCCCGGCGCGGGCAGCTCGCGGCTGTTGCTGAAGGTGGTCTCGGTGACCTCGCGCAGGCGCCAGGTGTTGTCGCCGCCATAGCTGCCGTGGGCGGCGGTGATCACCGCGCGCATGCGCATGTTGGCGTCGAATTCGTAGAGGCGCACGTCTTCCAGCGAGCCGTCGGGACGGATCGCGCGCACGTTGAAGAAGCGGGTGCCGACAATCTTGCCGCGCACGCCCTCCTCGTGCACGCTGTCCTTGGTCCAGACGCCGGAACGGAACTCGCCCGAAATGCTGCCGCCCTTGGCCTGCAGGCGCAGGCGCTCGGCCACCGGGGCCGTGCGCGGCGTGATCAGCTCGCCGAACACGAAGGTGATCGCCACGAACACGATGCCGATTCTAAACAGCATGCCGGCCGCCTGCATGGTCGACATCGAGGAGGCGCGCATGATGGTGAATTCGGAGCTGGAGGCGAACTGCGCCATCGTGTAGATGGTGCCGATCAGGGCCGCCACCGGCATCACCTCGTAGACGTGGCCCGGCACCAGCAGGAGCACGTAGAGGAAGGCGCTGCCGATGCCGTAGTCGTTCTTGCCGACCGAGGGCAGGATGCTGGTCAGGTCCATGAAAGCGATCAGGGCCAGGAAGGCCACCAGCACGAAGGCCACGGCCTGCGAAATATTGATCGCAAAATAGCGCTGCAGGATCTTCATGCCGCGGTGTCCTCCGTGCGCGCGGCTGGCTGCGCGCGGCCGGCCAGGCGGCGCCGCTTCCAGCTGTTGAGCAGGACCAGCGGATGGTAGCGCCCGTTGACGTTCAGGCGCCAGGCGAACAGCGCCAGCACCACCAGGATCATGGCCAGGTGGAGAGGCCACCAGGCCATGCCGAAGGCGGCCTTGCCCTGCTTGACGCTGGCCTCGGCCAGGCGCACCAGGTTGTTATAGGTGAAGAAGATCAGCAGGGCAAGGATCAGGTTGGCCGAGGAGCCGGCGCGCGGGTTGACGAAGCCGAGCGGGATCGCCAGCAGGATCAGCACGAGGCAGACAATGGGCGCCGAGATCCGGCCCAGCAGCTCGGACATGGTGTAGCGGTTGGGCGCGGCCAGCAGGGCCGGCGTCGACAGCGCGCTGACCGGCAGGTCGGCGCCCAGCACCGGCACCTGGGTCGCCACGCGCATGCTGTAGCGCTCGAACTCCATGGACTGGAAATCGGCCTGGCCCGGCACGCCCTGGTAGCGGCGGCCGTTGGACAGCACCAGGAACTGGCCGCCCTTGTCGTCGGTCTCGATCACGCCTTCCTTGGCCACCACCACCGAGTGGTCCTTGCCGTTGACGCTGCTCACGAAGACGTTCTGCACCACGGTCGCGCCCTCGGTGCTGCGCTCGACGAAGAACACGCGGTCGCTGGAGCTCGATTCGCGGAACTGGCCGGGGGCCACGCGCTTGAGGTCTTCGCGCTTCTGGAAGCGCTCGGTGAACTCGGCGCTCTTCATCTTGGCCCAGGGCGTGACCACCAGGGACAGAGCCGCCACCAGGGCCACCAGCGGCAGGCCGAAGGTCAGCACCGGGCGGATCCAGCCCAGCAGCGACTGGCCGGAGGCGAACCACACGACCATCTCGGAATCGCGGTAGCTGCGCGTGATGGTGGCCACCACGGCGATGAAGCCGGTGAGGATCAGGATGGTGGGCAGCAGTTCGGTGCTGCGGAAAGCGATCAGCGCCAGCACGTCGCCTGACGCGACCTTGCCGCCGGCGGCCCGGCCGAGGATGGCGATCAGGGTCCAGGTGAGCAGTACGGTGAACAGCACCGTGAAGGTGGCGCCGGCCGAACTGGCCAATTCACGTTGCAGGGCGCGTCGAAAGATCATTCAATAGATATAATTGCAGGTTAGGCACGGCGGAAAAGTGATGGCTCCATCACCTGGTCCGCCGCCAGAACATCGAAACGGAGAATCCAATGGACTTTAGCATAAAAGCATTCGACACCAAGAACACCCTGGCCGCCGCAAAGACCGGCTGCGTGGCGGTAGCGGTGTTCGAGAACAAGAAGCTGTCGGCGGCCGCCCAGGCCCTCGACGTCAACGGTGCGATCACTGCGGCGCTCAAGTCCGGCGACATCAGCGGCAAGCCCGGCTCCACCCTGCTGCTGCGCGGCGTGGCCGGCGTGGCCGCTGCGCGCGTGCTGCTGGTGGGCATGGGGGCGGACGATTCCCTGACCGAGAAAAACTACTCCAGCGCCGTGTCTGCGGCGCTCAAGGTATTCGCCACCCTCGGCAGCCAGGATGCCATTATCGCATTCCCGCTGGGTGAAGTGAAAGAGCGCGACGCCGCCTGGGCCCTGCGCACCACCGTGATCGCGGCCAACGAGGCCGAATTCCGCACCGACGCGCAAAAGAGCAAGAAGGAAGCGGCCCCTGGCGGCGTGCGCAAGATCGTCATCGCGGCCCCGGAAGCCGGCCAGCTCAAGACCGCCCTGGCGCAGTCGATCGCGATCGCCAACGGCATGAACCTGACCAAGGAACTGGGCAACCTCTCGCCCAACGTCTGCACCCCGACCTACCTGGCCGACACCGCGCGCAAGCTGGCGGGCGAATTCGGCTTCCAGGTCGAAATCCTGGAGCGCAAGCAGCTCGAAGCCCTCAAGATGGGCAGCTTCCTGTCGGTGGCCAAGGGCAGCGACGAGCCGCCCAAGTTCATCGTCCTGAAGCACAACGGCGGCAAGTCCAAGGATGCGCCGGTGGTCCTGGTCGGCAAGGGCATCACCTTCGACACCGGCGGCATCTCGCTCAAGCCGGGTCCGAACATGGACGAGATGAAGTACGACATGTGCGGCGCCGGCTCGGTGCTGGGCACCTTCCGCGCGATCGGCGAGATGGGCCTGAAGCTCAACGTGATCGGCATCGTGCCGGCCTGCGAGAACATGCCCTCGGGCCGCGCCTCCAAGCCGGGCGACATCGTGACCTCGATGAGCGGCCTGACCATCGAGATCCTGAATACCGACGCCGAAGGCCGCCTGATCCTGTGCGACGCCCTCACCTACGCCGAGCGCTTCAAGCCGGCCGCGGTGATCGACGTCGCGACCCTGACCGGCGCCTGCATCGTGGCCCTGGGCCACCACACCAGCGGCCTGTTCACCCGCCACGACGCCGCCCACGACGCCCTGGCCGAGGAACTGCTGGACGCCGGCCGCCAGACCGGCGACGTGGCCTGGCGCCTGCCGATCGGCGAGCAGTACAACGAGCAGCTGAAGTCGAACTTCGCCGACCTGGCCAACATCGGCACCCCGGGCGGCGCCTCGATCACGGCCGCCTGCTTCCTCGAGAACTTCACCCGCAAGTACACCTGGGCCCACCTGGACATCGCCGGCACCGCCTGGAAGTCGGGCGCCGCCAAGGGCGCCACCGGCCGTCCGGTGCCGCTGCTGACCACCTTCCTGATGAACCGCGTGTGAAATCTTCTTTCATCGGGAGCAGCTCGGTGAAATATTGTTTCAAATGAAAACAGCCCCGCTTGCGGGGCTGTTTTTTTCATGGCGGCGCCTCAGAACACCCGGCTCTCGACCGCCGGCTCCCCCACCCCGTCCGGGTCCGGCGCTGGCTGCATCAGCACGGTCAGGACCTGGGGATAGGCGTGTCCGGCCCCCGAATGGCGGTCCACCAGCACGCCCAGGCCGGCGCTGATCACCAGGTTGCCGATCAGGCTGGACGTGTCCGCACGCGAGGCGAACAGCTCGCGCGCGCTGCCCTTGCCTTCCTTCTTGCAGCTGACCTGCAGCGGGGCCGTGCTGCGGGTGACCGTTACCCGCCCCGGCGCCACCACGTACCAGCGCCCGACGTCGTTGCTCAGCAGGCAACCGACCCCACCCACCTCGCGGTGGTCGAGAATCGCATGCAGTTCGAGCTGCTGCTGGGGAGATTCGGACAGGGTCGCGCACCCGCCCAGCAGCGCGCAAGCGCCGAGGACGAGGGAGCGGAACAAGGGGGTATTACGGTGGGACATGGAATGCACCTGGGTTGGCCTCATTCCTCCTTAACGGCAGGAAGCGGTCCAAACTGTAGGTGCGTCAGGCGACTGGGGGCGGAAACCGTACCAGGCGCCTTGCCTCGATGTAGGTGCGTCAGGCGGCTGGGGCGGAAACCTTGCCAGTCACCTTGCCTGGAGTCGTCTCGGGAGCCGTACCGGGTGGCGTGGCGGGAGCCGTACCGTTCGCCGCGTCCAGCGGCGCGAAGCGCGGCATGCGCCGCCCATCCACCTCGATGGTCTCGAAGAAGGCCGCACGCGGTCGGACCCACACGGCGCCGTCCTGGCCACGGTAGACCACGACGGGCGTATGGTCGGCTTCGAGCACGGCTTCGCAGACCAGTTCGTACACTCCGCCCTTGTAGTGGCGGTAGCGCATCAGGCCTTCTCGGCCAGCGCCTTCTGCTTCTTCTTGAGGCCCTGGATGACCTTGAGCACGCCTTCCATGCCGGCGGCTTCGTCAAGTTCGCTGAACGCGTCCAGCACCTCGTTCAGCACGCGGTTGCGCACCGCGGCTTCGTCCGGCTCGATCGCGGCCGGCTTCTGCTCCGACGGGGCGAACTTCGACGGGGTCTCGGCTGCTGCCTTGGCGCCATGCGTCAGGGCGGCCTGCCAGATGACCCAGCGGCGTTGGGTTTCATAAACGAGGTATTCCTCGGGCTTGTCTTCCCGGCGGCGAACGATATGGCCTTCGCGCTGGGCCCATGCTTCAAATGCACTGCGCATTTCAGTCCTTTTCAAATCTGCGTTCGGGTTCATTTACTATCGAAAAATAAGATTTCAAAATAGTACCACTTTGCCACTGGGGCACGGTTGCGACCATGCTGTCACAGCCTAGCAGCCGAACACGCTCTTTCAATCCACAAATAGTACAGCTAAAGTTGCTGAGCTGCAACTTAACTTATGCCTGAGTGCAACATCGTTAAATGCTACACAGACTCGTTTATTGTTTTACGAACGTCTTTATAACGCGATCGCCCTGATTAAGCAACTTTTTTTAATATTCTATTAATTTATAATAGAATCGTCTGTTGTATTTTGCTTAATATTGCTCTCTCCTCGGACATATTATCCTGAGAGCATAGTTTCTACGCGGGACAATAGAATACACGGATCAGGAAAATACGGCGTACGGGAAAGCTGCCGAGGGTGAGGCCCCCGCCCCTGCCCTCCTTCGGCTATCATGTCGGCCCTGATCGCCTTTCCTTTGAAACATGAAAATCGCCACCTGGAACGTCAACTCCCTGAAAGTCCGCCTGCCCCATCTGCTGCAATGGCTCGCCGCCAATCCCGTGGATGTGCTCTGCATTCAGGAGACCAAACTCACCGACGACAAGTTCCCGCTGGCCGAAATCAACGAAGCCGGCTACCAGGTTGCCTTCAGTGGCCAGAAGACCTATAACGGGGTGGCGATCCTGTCGAAACTCCCGATCGAGGACGTGGTGAGGAACAACCCGCGCTTCGAGGACGAGCAGCAGCGCCTGCTGGCCGCCACCATCGGCGGCGTGCGCTTCATCTGCGCCTACGTGCCGAACGGCCAGGAAGTCGATTCCGACAAATACGTCTACAAGCTGGCCTGGCTGGCCGCGCTGCGCGAATGGGTGGCGGCCGAGATGCGCGCGCACGAGCAGTTCGCGATCCTGGGCGACTACAACATCGCGCCCGAGGCGCGCGACGTGCACGACCCGGCCGAATGGGAAGGCCGCATCCACTTCTCGGAACGCGAGCGCGCCGCCCTGCAGGAACTGATGGGACTGGGCTTGGCGGACGCCTTCCGCCTGTTCGAGCAGCCCGAGAAACAGTACAGCTGGTGGGACTACCGCCAGATGGCCTTCCGCCGCAACCGCGGGCTGCGCATCGACCATATCCTGCTGTCCGAGAAGCTGGCCAAGCGCTGCACCGCCTGCAGCATCGACCGCGAGACCCGCAAGTGGGAGCAGCCCTCCGACCACGCGCCGGTCGTGGCCACCCTCGCCGACTGAAGCGCCGCCAGGGCGCTCAGGCGACCAGGAAGGCGCCCACCTGGGCGGCCGGCAGCGGCCGCGCGAACAGATAGCCCTGGGCGAACTGGCAGCCGAAGGAGCGCAGCAGGGCGTACTGCGATTCGGTCTCCACGCCCTCCGCCACCACCGACAGCTGCAGGCTGTTGGCCAGCGCCATCACCGCCGCCACGATGGCGCGGTCTTCCGAACTCACGTCCAGCTCGCGCACGAAGGCGCGGTCGATCTTGATCTTGCGGACCGGGAAGCGCTTCAGGTAGGCCAGGCTCGAATAGCCGGTGCCGAAGTCGTCGATCGAGAGCGACATGCCCATCGCGTTAATCTGGCGCAGGGTCTCCAGCGTCTGGCCGCCGTGCTGCATCAGCGCGGTCTCGGTGATCTCGAATTCCACCAGCTTTGGGTCGATCCCGGTGTCCTGCACGATGCGGCGGATGGCGTCGATCAGCCCGTGGTGCATGAACTGGCGCGCCGACAGGTTGATCGCCAGCGGCACCACGTCCAGGCCTTCGCGCTGCCACTCCATGAGCTGGGCGCAGGCGCTGCGCACCACCCACTCGCCGACCGGCACGATCATGCCGCTCTCCTCGAGGATGGGAATGAATTCGTCCGGCCCGACCAGGGTCTCCCCGCCCCTGCGCCAGCGCAGCAGCACTTCCAGCGCGCGCGCGCGGCGCGTGGCGGTGTCCATGATCGGCTGGTAGTGCAGCTCGAACTCGCGCCGCGCCAGCGCCCCGCGCAGGCTGGATTCGAGCTCGAAATGGCGCGCCGCCGCCTGGTTCATGCGCTGGGTGAAGAACTGGTAGTTATTGCGGCCCGCCGCCTTGGCGTGGTACATCGCGGCGTCGGCATGGCGCATCAGGGTCTCGGTGTCCTCGCCGTCGTCCGGATAGACGCAGATGCCGATCGAGGGCGAGATGTGCAGGCTGTGGCCTTCGAAGGGGAAAGGCGAGGCCAGCGCCTCGATGATCTTGTCGCCCACCCGGCCACATTCCCCGCCGGCCTCGATCTCGGGCAGCAGCACCACGAACTCGTCGCCGCCCAGGCGCGCCACCGTGTCGCTCTCGCGCACCGCCACCACCAGGCGCTTGGCCACCTCGCGCAGCAGGTGGTCGCCGGTCAGGTGGCCGAGCGTGTCGTTGATGTTCTTGAAGCGGTCCAGGTCGATGAACATCAGGGCCAGCTTGCGGCCGCCGCGGTGGGCCGCGCGGATCGCGCAATCCAGCCGGTCCGACAGGAGCGCGCGGTTCGGCAGCCCTGTCAGGCTGTCGTGGTAGGCCATGTGGTGCACCCGCGCCTCGGCCTGGCGGCGCTCGATGATCTCTTCCTGCAGCAGGGCGTTGGCGCCGGCCAGTTCGGCGGTGCGCTCGGCCACCCGCACCTCGAGCTCGTCGCGCGCGCGCCGGATGGCGTCGGCCGCCTCGCGCTCGGCGGTGACGTCGTCGATCACCCAGACGCTGCGCCCGCTCATCTGCGACAGGTCGAAGGGGCGGCCCGACAGGCGCGCCCAGAAGCGCGTGCCGTCGCGCCGCACCAGCTGCTGTTCCGACATGTGCACGCGCCCGGCCGCGAAGTCGGCGGCGGCCAGCGCGCGCGCGGCCGACCAGCCGGCGTCGTCGGGATACAGGGAGCGCACCGTGAAGCCGTCGACGGCGCCGGCCTCGGCCCCGAACAGCTCTTCCATCTTGCGGTTGCAATGCAGGGTGCGGCCATCCTCGACCACGGCGATGCCCAGCACGGCGTTGTCGAGGATGGCGCGGTTCTCCATCAGCGCCACGCGCAGCGACTGCTCGTCGTTCTTCTCGCGGGTACGGTCCTCCAGCAGCCACACCGTGCCCTGCTCGGGCTCGTCGCGGTTGACCTGGTAGCCGATCATCTGCACCCAGATCGCGGCCCCGTCCTTGCGCAGCATGGTCGTCTCGGTGCGGAAGGGCAGCCCGCCGGCGAGCTGCGGGTAGGCGGTCTCGCCGAGTTCGTGGAAGGAGCTCTCGTCCGGATAGAGGATGCGGGTGCTGCTGCCCAGCGCCTCCGCCTCGGTCAGGCCGAACATCGCGGTGAAAGCCGGATTGCAGCGGCGGATCACGCGCTCGCGCGTGAACATGATGCCGACCGAGGCATTGTTCATGATCGCCTCGACCTCGTTCAGGGCCTGGCGGGTCTCGGTCACGTCCTCGATGATCCAGATCGTGCCCGCGCCGTGGTCGCGCGGATCGACCGCGCGCCCGCGCAGGCGGGCCCAGAACAGGCTGCCGTCGCGACGGCGGAAGGGGAATTCGCTGCGTTCGTAGAGTTTGCCGGCGGCCAGGACTTCATAGGCCTCGCCGGTCAGCTGCTGGTAGGCCTCGGGCGAGGGGAAGATGTGGATGGGCTTGAGGCACAGCAGCTCGTCGCGCCGGTAGCCGAACATCTCGCACACGCGCGGGTTGAAGGACTTGATCTCTCCCGGCATCGTGAAGGCGATGCCCACCGGCGCGTTCTCGAGGATGGCGCGCTGCTCCAGCACCAGGCGGCACAAGGCCGCCGCTTCCACATCGGGCTGCTCGTGCGCGCAGGCGCCGTCCGGCGGCGCCAGCTTCGTGTCGGTCGGGAAGCGATCCATTGTCGGGGCTACTTGTGCTGTTGCTCAAGAGAAATTGCCAATTTTCAATCATAGCCGAGAATTGGCAAACTCTCTACAACCGGAAGGCACATGAGGAAAAAACACCACAAGTGCCCCTGCCCGCTCAGAAGGCGTCGCCCGGCACCCTCACCCAGCCTTCCATCAGCACGCGCGCGCTGCGGCTCATGATCGCCTTGCTGACGCTCCATTCGCCGTTCGCCTCGACCGCCTCGGCGCCGACCCGCAGCGTGCCCGAGGGGTGGCCGAAGCGCACCGCCTGACGGGCGCCGCCGCCGGCCGCGAGGTTGACCAGGGTGCCGGGAATGGCGGCGGCGGTGCCGATCGCCACCGCGGCCGTGCCCATCATGGCGTGGTGCAGCTTGCCCATCGAGAGCGCGCGCACCAGCAGGTCGATCTCGCCGGCGGCCACCGGCTTGCCGCTCGAGGCCAGGTAGTCGGCCGGGCGCGCGACGAAGGCGATCTTGGGCGTGTGCTGGCGCTTGGCCGCGTCCTCGATGCGCTCGATCAGTCCCATGCGCAGGGCGCCGTGGGCGCGGATGGTCTCGAACATGGCCAGCGCGCGCGGGTCGCCATTGATCGCTTCCTGCAGCTCGGTTCCGGTATAGCCGATCGCCTCGGCATTGACGAAGATGGTCGGGATGCCGGCGTTGATCATGGTCGCCTTGAGGGTGCCGACGCCGGGGACCTCCAGCTCGTCGACCAGGTTCCCGGTCGGGAACATGGACCCGCCCGCGCCCTCCTCTTCGGCGGCCGGGTCCATGAATTCGAGCTGGACTTCGGCCGCCGGGAAGGTCACGCCGTCGAGTTCGAAGTCGCCGGTCTCCTGGACCTGTCCGCCGCTGATGGGCACGTGGGCGACGATGGTCTTGCCGATGTTGGCCTGCCAGATGCGGACCACGGCGACGCCGTCGCGCGGCACGCGTTCCGGATCGACCAGGCCGTTGCTGATGGCGAAGGGGCCGACCGCCGAGGACAGGTTGCCGCAGTTGCCGCTCCAGTCGACGAAGGGCTTGTCGATCGAGACCTGGCCGAACAGGTAATCGACGTCGTGGTCCGGGCGGGCGCTCTTCGACACGATCACGGCCTTGCTGGTGCTCGAGGTGGCGCCGCCCATGCCGTCGATCTGCTTGCCGTAGGGGTCGGGGCTGCCGATCACGCGCAGCAGCAGCGCATCGCGCGCATCGCCGGGCACGCGCGCGGATTCGGGCAGGTCGTCGAGGCGGAAGAACACGCCTTTGCTGGTGCCGCCACGCATGTAGGTGGCGGGGATCTTGATTTGGGGGGTGCTTGGCATATCGCGTCCAAAAAGATGTCAGTGTTGACCATTAACCGTCGTTCCCGCGAAGGCGGGAACCCAAGTTTGCGAGCGCAGCCGCTGTGCATGCAACACTTGGGTCCCCGCCTTCGCGGGGAGTCGTAGGCGCCAGTGGCGCGTACGACGTACTTACGGTGCCGTGCTGCATGCGTAGCCGCTGCGCACACAAACTTGGGTCCCCGCCTTCGCGGGGACGACGTGCTTATGGTGCAGTGTTGCATGCGTAGCCGCTGCACACACAAACTTTGGCCCCCGCCTTCGCGGGGAGTTGTAGGCGCCAGTGGCGCGTACGACGTGCTTAGGGTGCGGTGCTCATGTGCGTGCGTTGACCGCTCATGCCGCCGCCTTCGACGCCGACGACTCCAGGAAGTCCTGCGCAAAACGCTGCAGCACCCCGCCCGCCTCGTAGATCGCCACTTCCTCGGCGGTGTCGAGACGGCAGGTCACCGGCACCTCCACGGTCTCGCCTCCCTTGCGGTGGATGACCAGGGTAAGCTCGGCGCGCGGCGTGCGCTCGCCCACCACGTCGAAGGTCTCGGTGCCGTCGATGCCCAGGCTCAGGCGGTCCACGCCCGGCTTGAACTCCAGCGGCAGCACGCCCATGCCCACCAGGTTGGTGCGGTGGATGCGCTCGAAGCCCTCGGCCACGATCGCCTCCACGCCCGCCAGGCGCACGCCCTTGGCCGCCCAGTCACGCGAGGAGCCCTGGCCGTAGTCGGCGCCGGCGATCACGATCAGCGGCTGCTTGCGCTCCATGTAGGTCTCGATCGCTTCCCACATGCGCGTCACCTGCCCGTCCGGCTCGATGCGCGCCAGCGAGCCCGCCTTCACGTTGCCCATCGCGTCGCGCACCATCTCGTTCTTCAGGGTCGGGTTGGCGAAGGTGGCGCGCTGCGCCGTCAGGTGGTCGCCGCGGTGGGTGGCGTAGGAATTGAAGTCTTCCTCCGGCAAGCCCATCTTCGCCAGGTATTCGCCGGCCGCCGAATCGAGCAGGATGGCGTTCGACGGCGACAGGTGGTCGGTGGTGATGTTGTCGCCCAGGACCGCCAGCGGACGCATGCCGCGCAGGGTCCGCTCGCCGGCCAGCGCGCCTTCCCAATATGGCGGACGGCGGATGTAGGTGCTCATCGGACGCCAGTCGTACAGCGGGCTCACGCTCGCGCCGTCGTCCTGCACGCGCGCGAACATCGGCGTGTAGACCTTGCGGAACTGCTCCGGCTTGACGCTGGACTCGACGATGGCGTCGATCTCCTCGTCCGAGGGCCAGAGATCGGCCAGGCGGATCTCGCGGCCGGCGGCGTCCACGCCCAGCACGTCCTTCTCGATGTCGAAGCGGATGGTGCCGGCGATCGCATAGGCCACCACCAGCGCGGGCGACGCCAGGAAGGCCTGCTTGGCGTAGGGGTGGATGCGGCCGTCGAAGTTGCGGTTGCCCGACAGGACGGCGGTGGCGTACAGGTCGCGCTCGATGATCTCCTGCTGGATGGTGGGGTCGAGCGCGCCGCTCATGCCATTGCAGGTGGTGCAGGCAAAAGCGACCACGCCGAAGCCGAGCTTTTCCAGCTCGGGCATGAGACCCGCTTCTTCCAGGTACAGCGCAACGGCCTTGGAGCCCGGCGCCAGCGAGCTCTTTACCCAGGACTTGCGCACAAGGCCGGCGCGGTTGGCGTTACGCGCCAGCAGGCCGGCGGCGATCATGTTGCGCGGATTGTTGGTGTTGGTGCAGCTGGTGATCGCCGCGATGATGACGGCGCCGTCGGGCATCAGGCCCGGCTCGTTCTCCACCTTGCCGGCGATGCCGCGCGCCGCCAGTTCCGAGGTCGGCACGCGCTTGTGCGGATTCGAGGGGCCGGCGATGTTGCGCACCACGCTCGACAGGTCGAAGGTCAGCACGCGCTCGTATTGCGCGTTCTTGAGGCTGTCGGCCCAGAGGCCGGTTTCCTTGGCATAGGTCTCGACCAGCTTCACCAGTTCCTCGTCGCGGCCGGTCAGGCGCAGGTACTTGATGGTCTGCTCGTCGATGTAGAACATCGCGGCGGTGGCGCCGAATTCCGGCGCCATGTTGGAGATGGTGGCGCGGTCGCCCAGGGTCAGCGCGGCCGCGCCCTCGCCGTAGAACTCGAGGTAGGCCGAGACCACCTTGGACTGGCGCAGGAATTCGGTCAGGGCCAGCACGATGTCGGTGGCGGTGATGCCGGGCTGGGGTTTGCCGGTGAGCTCGACGCCGACGATGTCCGGCAGGCGCATCCACGAGGCGCGGCCGAGCATGACGCTCTCGGCTTCCAGGCCGCCGACGCCGATGGCGATCACGCCCAGGGCGTCGACCATCGGGGTGTGGGAGTCGGTGCCGACCAGGGTGTCCGGGTAGGCCACGCCGTCCTGGACCTGGATCACGGGCGACATGCGCTCGAGGTTAATCTGGTGCAGGATGCCGTTGCCCGGCGGGATCACGTCGACGTTCTGGAAGGCCTTCTTGGTCCATTCGATGAAGTGGAAGCGGTCTTCGTTGCGGCGGTCTTCGATGGCGCGGTTCTTGGCGAAGGCGTCGGGGTCGAAGCCGCCGCATTCCACGGCCAGGGAGTGGTCGACCACCAGCTGGGTCGGGACCACCGGGTTGACCAGGGCCGGGTCGCCGCCCTGCTGCGCGATGGCGTCGCGCAGGCCGGCCAGGTCGACCAGGGCGGTCTGGCCCAGGATGTCGTGGCAGACCACGCGCGCGGGAAACCAGGGGAAGTCGAGCTCGCGCTTGCGCTCGATGATCTGCTTGAGCGAGTCGGTCAGCGCGACGGGGTCGCAGCGGCGGACCAGGTTCTCGGCCAGCACGCGCGAGGTGTAGGGAAGCGTGTCGTAGGCGCCGGGCTGGATGGTGTCGACGGCGGTGCGGGTGTCGAAGTAGTCCAGCGAGGTGCCTGGGAGGGGTTTGCGGTGGTTTGAATTCATGGCGGTGCTCATGACGTACGTACTCGTGATGCTTGCTTGTTTAGCCAGCCGGGAGACCGTCGTCCCCGCGAAGGCGGGGACCCAAGTTCGTGCGCAGGCCACTCACGCAAACTTGGATCCCCGCCTGCGCGGGGATGACGGTCTTGAAGGTGCGGGTCAGGGTGTGAGCCGCTGCTACGCTGACGCTCCTTTTAGTGCGTTTACCTGCATTTATTTGCGCGCTTCGATCGGCACGAACTTCAGATCCTCCGGACCCACGTAGTTCGCGCTCGGACGAATGATCTTGTTGTCGATGCGCTGCTCGATGATGTGCGCCGCCCAGCCGGAGGTGCGCGAAATCACGAACAGCGGCGTGAACATGGCCGTCGGCACGCCCATCATGTGATAGGACACCGCCGAGAACCAGTCCAGGTTCGGGAACATCTTCTTCACTTCCCACATCACCGACTCCAGGCGCTCGGCGATGTCGAACATCTTCATCGAGCCGGCTTCCTGCGACAGCGAACGCGCCACTTCCTTGATCACTACGTTGCGCGGGTCGCTGATGGTGTACACCGGGTGGCCGAAGCCGATCACGACTTCCTTGTTGGCCACGCGGTTGCGGATGTCGGCCTCGGCTTCGTCGGCGTTCTCGTAGCGCTTCTGGATGTCGAGCGCGACTTCGTTGGCGCCGCCGTGCTTCGGACCGCGCAGCGCGCCGATCGCGCCGGTGACGGCCGAGTAGATGTCGGAACCGGTGCCGGCGATCACGCGGCTGGTGAAGGTTGAAGCGTTGAACTCGTGCTCGGCGTACAGGATCAGCGAGGTGTGCATCGCACGCACCCAGGACGCGCGCGGCTTCTCGCCGTGCAGCAGGTGCAGGAAGTGGCCGCCGATCGAATCGTCGTCGGTCTCGACCTCGATGCGCTTGCCGTTATGGCTGTAGTGGTACCAGTACAGCAGGATCGAGCCGAACGAGGCCATCAGACGGTCCGCGATGTCGCGCGCGCCGGCCAGGTTATGGTCGTCCTTCTCCGGCAGCACGCAGCCCAGCACCGAGGCGCCGGTGCGCATCACGTCCATCGGGTGGGCGCCTGCCGGCAGCGCTTCCAGCGCGCTCTTCACCGCCTGCGGCAGGCCGCGCAGCGATTTCAGCTTGGCCTTGTAGCCCTTCAGCTCGGCCACGGTGGGCAGCTTGCCGTGCACCAGCAGGTAGGCGATCTCTTCGAATTCGCAGGTGTTGGCCACGTCCAGGATGTCGTAGCCGCGGTAGTGCAGGTCGTTGCCCGACTTGCCCACCGAGCACAGCGCGGTGTTACCGGCGGCGACGCCCGACAGGGCGACGGATTTCTTGGGTTTGAAGGTCGGGGTCTCGTTGGTCTGGGTCATGCTTGGGTCTCCGGAGTTTTATTTGGATTTGTTGGCGGCGAACAGCGCGTCCAGCTTCTGCTCGTAGCTGTGATAGTCGATGCGCTCGTAGAGTTCGGAACGGGTCTGCATGGTGTCGACCACGTTCTTCTGGGTGCCGTCGCGGCGGATCGCGGTGTAGACGTTCTCGGCCGCCTTGTTCATGGCGCGGAAGGCCGACAGCGGGTACAGCACCAGGCCCACGTGGGCGCTCTTCAGTTCCTCGGTGGTGAACAGCGGGGTCGAGCCGAATTCGGTGATGTTGGCCAGCACCGGCACCTTCACGGCGTCGGCGAACTTGCGGTACATGTCCAGGCTCGTCATGGCTTCCGGGAAGATCATGTCGGCGCCCGCCTCCACGCAGGCCACGGCGCGCTCGATGGCGGCGTCCAGGCCTTCCACGGCCAGCGCGTCGGTGCGCGCCATCACGACGAAGTTCTCGTCGGTGCGGGCGTCGACGGCGGCCTTGACCCGGTCGACCATCTCGTCCTGGCTCACGATTTCCTTGCCCGGACGGTGGCCGCAGCGCTTGGCGCCGACCTGGTCCTCGATGTGGCAGGCGGCGGCGCCGGCCTTGATCAGGGAGCGCACGGTGCGCGCCACGTTGAAGGCCGAAGCGCCGAAGCCGGTGTCGACGTCGACCAGCAGCGGCAGGTCGCACACGTCGGTGATGCGGCGCACGTCGATCAGGACGTCTTCCAGGCCCGAGATGCCCAGGTCCGGCAGGCCGAGGGAGCCCGCGGCCACGCCGCCGCCCGACAGGTAGATCGCCTTGAAGCCGGCGCGCTTGGCCAGCAGGGCGTGGTTGGCGTTGATCGTGCCGACCACCTGCAACGGAGATTCTTCCTGAACCGCCTTGCGGAACGCGGCGCCTGCGGAGTATTGGCTCATTGCTTACCTTTCTTGATGCGTTGAAGAGTGACGTCCCACCTTAATGCAAGCGGCGTGCCATCTTGCTTGAGCGCACGCACATCCTCGTGATTTGTTTATTTTCAAGCACTTGTGTGAACGACGCGACGTTGCTGCGCAGGTGGGGATACGCGCGTGTTTCAACAATGTTTCATTATGAAACATCTGAGCGAAACTGTGAAACACCAGTACAGAACCGGCACCACAAAAGCGTCGTCCCCGCGCAGGCGGGGACCCAAGTGGCTGGCGTAATCGAAACGCCGAACTTGGGTCCCCGCCTGCGCGGGGACGACGGTGGTGGTTAGCCTGCCCCCCCCTCCCCGCGTGCGCGGGAACGACGGCGGTGCTTGGCTTGGGTCCCCGCCTGCGGGGGGCGACGGAGAGGATGCTTGGGTCCCCGCCTGCGCGGGGACGACGGATGGGATGGCTCGGGTCCCCGCTTGCGCGGGGACGGGCGAGCTGTCAGTGCGCCGAAGCGGCTGCTGCGCCGATGCCGGTTTCCGAACGCACTTCCTGCGCTTCGAAGCCGGCCTTGTCGATCGCGGCGCGCGGGCTCTTGTCAGTGACCGAGAAGAACCAGATGCCGAAGAAGCCCACCGCCATCGAGAAGATCGCCGGCGAGGTGTAGGGGAAGATCGGCGCGGCATTGCCCAGCACGTCGACCCACACCGACTTCGACACGATAGTCAGCACGACCGCGGTCGCCAGGCCCAGGAAGCCGCCGATGGTCGCGCCGCGGGTGGTGCAATCCTTCCACAGCACCGACATGAACAGCACCGGGAAGTTGGCCGAGGCCGCGATCGCGAAGGCCAGCGACACCATGAAGGCGACGTTCTGCTTCTCGAAGGCGATGCCGAGCAGCACCGCGACCACGCCCAGCACCAGGGTGGTGATCTTCGACACCTTCAGTTCGCTCGCGCTGGTGGCCTTGCCCTTGGCGAACACGGTGGCGTAGAGGTCGTGCGACACGGCCGAGGCGCCCGACAGGGTCAGGCCGGCCACCACCGCCAGGATGGTCGCGAAGGCCACGGCCGAGATGAAGCCGAGGAAGATGTCGCCGCCCACGGCCTTGGCCAAGTGGACCGCCGCCATGTTGTTACCGCCCAGCAGTTTGCCTGCCGCGTCCTTGAAGTCCGGGTTGGTGCCGACCAGCACGATCGCGCCGAAGCCGATGATGAAGGTCAGGATGTAGAAGTAGCCGATCCAGGTGGTCGCCCACAGCACCGACTTGCGCGCTTCCTTCGCGCTCGGGACGGTGAAGAAGCGCATCAGGATGTGCGGCAAGCCGGCGGTGCCGAACATCAGCGCCATGCCGAAGGAGATCGCCGAGATCGGGTCCTTCAGGAAGGTGCCCGGGCCCATGATCGACTCGCCCTTGGCGTGCACTTCGGTCGCGGTGGCGAACAGTTTTTCAGGGCTGAAGTTGTACTGCGCCAGCACCGAGAAGGCCATGAAGGAGGCGCCCGACAGCAGCAGCACGGCCTTGATGATCTGCACCCAGGTGGTCGCGGTCATGCCGCCGAACAGCACGTAGACCATCATCAGGATGCCGACCAGCACCACGGCGATCCAGTACTCGAGGCCGAACAGCAGCTTGATCAGCTGGCCGGCGCCGACCATCTGCGCGATCAGGTAGAAGGCCACCACCACCAGGGTGCCGGAGGCCGCGAACACGCGGATCGGCTTCTGGTGGAAGCGATAGGCGGCCACGTCGGCGAAGGTGTAGCGGCCCAGGTTGCGCAGGCGCTCGGCCATCAGGAAGGTGATGATTGGCCAGCCGACCAGGAAGCCGATCGCATAGATCAGGCCGTCGAAGCCGTCCAGGAAGACCGCGGCGGAAATGCCGAGGAAGGACGCGGCAGACATGAAGTCGCCCGCGATCGCCAGGCCGTTCTGGAAGCCGGTGATGCCGCCGCCGGCGGTGTAGAAATCGGAAGCGGAACGGGTCTTGGCCGCGGCCCACTTGGTGATGAACAGGGTGAGCACGACGAAGATCGCGAACATGCTGATCGCGGTCCAGTTGGTGGCCTGCTTGGCGGCCTGGCCGAGGTCGGGCGCGGCCATCACGGCGCCGCTGGCGGCGAGCAGCGCCAGCGCTGCAGTGCTGCGGTTCAGGTTCTTCATGCGTTCACCTTCTGGGCCTTGGCGACATTGGCCTTGATGGCGTCGGTCAGTTGATCGTATTCGCTGTTGGCGCGGCGCACGTAGATGGCGGTCACGATGATGGTAAAGGCAATGACGAACAGGCCCAGCGGAATGCCCCAGGACATCACACCGTCGCCGATGCGGCTGCCCATGAATTCCTTGTCGAAAGCGCAGAGCAGAGTGAAGCCGTAGTAGACGACCATCATGCTCCAGGTGAGGGCCCAGCCGAACTTGGAACGCCGTTCGACGAGCTTGCGGTAATTGGGGTCGCTCTTGACCCGCTTGACGATCTCTTGATCCACTTCTGTCTCCTGATGTTTTCGTGATGCCTATGCGGTACATGTGTTCCAGGCTGACTTCATCCTACGGGCGCGCGCTTACCGCATGCTTACGCGGATCCGATCTTTTCCGACGGCTGGCTGGACCGGCGCCGGCGTTCCAGCTTGAAACACCGCGGCGGAAATGCCTTACACTTGCGCCATGAGCTACCCCGCCCGCCCCGCCGCGGAAGGCGGCGACAAGCCCGTCATCTGGACGGTATCGGTGTCGCGCCTGTCCGACCTGTTCCGCGACATCACACTCGAATACGACCATCTTGCTTTGATCGAGCCGCTGCATCTTGGTTTCGACGAGGCCGCCCGCCACATCCGCGAACGCATGGCCACCGAGCGCTGCGACGTGGTGATCGCGGCCGGCTCCAACGCGGCCTATCTCAAGGGACGGGTGTCGGTGCCGGTGGTGGTGGCCAAGGCCAGCGGCTTCGACGTGATGCAGGCGCTGTCGCGCGCGCGCCGGGTGTCGAAGCGCATCGGCGTCATCAACTACCAGGCGCCGCTCAAGGAACTGGCCGAGTTCGCGGCCACCTTCGGCATCGAGATCGCCCAGCGCACCTACGTCACCGAAGAAGACGCGCGCGCCAGCATCAACGAGCTCAAGGCGGCCGGCATCGAGGTCATCGTCGGCGCCGGCCTGATCACCGACCTGGCCGAGGAGGCGGGCCTGACCGGCGTGTTCCTGTACTCGGCCGCCTCGATCCGCCAGGCCTTCGACGACGCGCTCGAGATGGCGCGCCTGACCCACCTCGAAGCCGGCCGCGGCCGCCGCCAGGCCAGCATCGACACGCGGCGCGCGCGGCGCGGGCTGAACGATTTGCGCGGCGAATCGGCCGCGATGGAAAGGCTGCGCCAGACCGTGGTGCTGTATGCGCGCTCGCCGGCCACGGTGCTGATCCAGGGCGAGACGGGCAGCGGCAAGGAAGTGGTGGCGCAGGCGATCCACCGCGAGGGCCCGCGCCGCGCGGCCCGTCCTTTCGTGGCCGTGAATTGCGGCGCGATCGCGGAATCGCTGCTCGAATCGGAACTGTTCGGGCACGAGGAAGGCGCCTTCACCGGCGCGCGCCGCGGCGGGCATGCGGGCCTGTTCGAGGCGGCCAACGGCGGCACCCTGTTCCTCGACGAGATCGGCGAAATGCCGCTCGCCCTGCAGACCCGCCTGCTGCGCGTGCTGGAAGAGCGCGAAGTGATGCGCGTGGGCGGCACGCGGCCGGTGCCGATCGACGTGCGGGTGGTGAGCGCCACCCACTGCGACCTCGAGGCGCGGGTGCGCGAGGGACGCTTTCGCGCCGACCTGTTCTATCGCCTCGCCGTGTTGCGCCTGAGCCTGCCGCCGCTGCGCGAACGGCGCGAGGACATCGCCGCGCTGGCCGAGTGGTCGCTCAAGACCGCGCTGGCGGCGCTCGACGCGCGGCCGCATCCGAACCTGCACGCCGAGATGAGCGCCTGCGCGCCCCTGCTGGAGGCCTATGCCTGGCCGGGCAACGTGCGCGAACTGCGCAACCTGATGGAACGCCTGGCCCTGTTCCTGGCGGCGGAACCGTTGCAGGCCCTGAGCCCGGCCTTCTTGCTGGCAGTGGCGCCGGAGCTCGCACGGCAGCCGGGCGCCCTGCCCTCGCCCGCGGCACTGGCAGGGCCGCTCACCGAGCCGCTCACCGAACCGCTTGCCGCAGGGTCGGCGAGCGCCGAGTCGGTCAGCGAGGTCCTGGCGCGCTTCAACGGACAGCGCGACCTCGCCGCCCGCCACCTCGGCATCAGCCGCACCACGCTGTGGCGACGCCTGAAAGCCGGAAGCCGCAAGCGCTGACTAGTCCGATCCCGCGGGACGGATCAGTTCCGGCAGCGCCGCCAGCCGCTCGCGCATGAAGGCGCTGAAGACTCGGGTCTTGGCCATCTGGCTGCTGGCCGGCGTGACCAGGTTGAGCCTGGTGGCCGGCAACGACCACTCGGGCAGCACGCGCCGCAGCGCGCCCTCGCGCTCCAGCGCCGTGGACAGGAAGACCGGGAGCACGCCGATCCCCGCCCCGCTGGCGATGGCGCGCCTTAGGAAACCCAGGCTGTTGGCGCTGATGCTGCTGCGCACCTCGACCTCCTGCACCACGCCGCCCTGCATCAGGCGCCAGGCGGCGCCATCGGGGTCCGGACGGAACAGGACGCAGCGGTGCTGCGCGAGTTCGCGCGGCAGGCGCGGCGTGCCGGCGCGCTCCAGGTAGGCCGGGCTCGCGAACAGGCGGCGCTCCATGTGTCCCAAGAAATTTACTTCAAGTCCAGCGTCGCGCAGTTCGCCGATGCGAAAGGCCACGTCGACGCCTTCCCTGAGCAGGTCGAGGTTGCGGCTGGCGAGATCGACCTCGAGCCGGATCGCCGGATGGCGCGCGGAAAAGTCGGCCATGGGCGCGGCCAGCCACTCGATCCCGAGTTCCACCGGCGCCGCCACGCGCAGGGTGCCTTCCGGATTGTCCTGGGCCCAGCGCAGCCGCTGGCCGGCGGCGTCGAGGGCGGCCAGCGCGGCCGCGCAGTCGTCGTGGTAGGTCCGTCCGGCCGCGGTGAGCACGGTGGCGCGGGTGGTGGTCACCAGCAGGCGGGCGCCGAGCGTGCGTTCGAGCGCATGGATATGCTCGCTGACGGTCGACTTGGACAGCCCGAGGCGCTGGGCCGCGGCGGTCACGCCGCCTTCGGCGACCACGGTGACGAAAGAGCGGATATGGTCAAGCTGCATGCGACTGTTCGGCTTGGCGAACGCGCCGTTCGGCGCGATCTCACGGCGGAGGGCCGCTCCTATACTCGGGTTTTCTCATGAATAAAGGATACATGATGAAGAATCTCTATACGAGCGATAACGCCGTGATGCTGCTGATCGACCACCAGGTCGGCACGATCAAGCTGTCCATCAGCACGCCCTACGACGAAGTCGTCCGCAATACGCGCGCGCTGGCGCGCACCGCCGTCGCCACCAAGATGCCGCTGATCTTCACCACCAGCCAGGAAGAACGTTTCCAGGGTCCGCTGCTGGACGATTTGCTGCGCATCGCGCCCGAGGCCCACGCGGCGCGGGTCAAGCGTCCGGGCACGGTCGACGCCTGGACCTATGCCCCGTTCAAGGAAGCGGTGCTGGCCACCGGCCGCCGCAAGCTGATCATGGCCGGCCTGACCAACGACGTGTGCATCGTCTACCCGGCCATCAGCGCCATCGAGGACGGCTTCGAGGTGCAGGTCGTGGTCGATGCCGGCGGTTCGCCGACCCGCCTGGCCGACGACATGGCCTTGCGCCGCATGGAACGCGCCGGCGTCATGCTGACCTCGACCAACCAGCTGATGGCCGAACTGGCGATGGACTGGTCGACGCCGGCGGGGTCCGCCATCCAGGGCATCATGTACGAGGAAATCCTCAAACGCCTGGTGGAGGCCTGACGCCGGCGCATTAACAAAAGTTTAATTTACTCCAATGCCATAAGTCGGAAAAACGCCGTATCATGTTGCATCACGCGGCTGGCGCCCAACCGGCGCCGGCCGGTCGTTACGGCGCACCCCGAGGAGCCGCATCCGGCCCTCCCGGTCCGGTTCATTGGAGGCGATATGCAAGTTGCACGGCAAGCTGCACTGTTTTCCCTGATCGGCGACACACCGCTCGTGGAGGTCACCCGGATCGACACCGGTCCCTGCCAGCTCTTCCTCAAGCTCGAATCCCAGAACCCCGGCGGTTCGATCAAGGACCGGATCGGCCGGGCCATGATCGAGCAGGCCGAGCACGACGGCCACCTGCAGCCGGGCGGCACCGTGGTCGAGGCGACCGCCGGCAACACCGGCCTGGGCCTGGCCCTGGTGGCGCGCATCAAGGGCTACCGGGTGGTGCTCGTGGTCCCGGACAAAATGGCGGCGGAAAAGATCCTGCACCTGAAGGCGCTCGGCGCCGAGATCCACCTGACCCGCTCCGACGTCGGCAAGGGCCACCCGGAGTACTACCAGGACTACGCGGCCCGCCTGGCCAGGGAAATCCCCGGCGCCTGGTTCGCCGACCAGTTCAACAATCCGGCCAACCCGCGCGCCCACGAAACCACCACCGGCCCCGAGATCTGGGACCAGACCAACCACAAGCTCGACGCCGTCGTGGTGGGGGTCGGCTCCTCCGGCACCCTGACCGGGCTGTCGCGCTACTTCAAGAAGGTCCAGCCCCACCTCGAATTCATCCTGGCCGACCCCAAGGGTTCGATCCTGGCCGACTACGTCAACACCGGGCACCTGGCCAAGGAAGCCGGTTCCTGGGCGGTGGAAGGCATCGGCGAAGACTTCATCCCGAGCATCGCCGACCTGTCGCGCGTGAGCAAGGCCTACACCATTCCGGACGAGGAAAGCTTCAACACCGCGCGCCTGCTGCTGCAGCAGGAAGGCCTGCTGGGCGGCTCCTCCACCGGCACCCTGCTGGCCGCCGCGCTGCGCTACTGCCGCGAGCAGACCCGCCCCAAGCGCGTGGTCACCTTCGTCTGCGACACCGGCACCCGCTACCTCACCAAGGTGTACAGCGACGGCTGGATGGTCGACCAGGGCCTGATCTCGCGGCCCAAGCTGGGCGACCTGCGCGACCTGATCGGGCGCCGCTACGACGCCGGCGAGATCACCACCGCCCTGCCCACCGACACCCTGCTCACCGCCTTCAATCGCATGCGCTCGGGCGACCTGCAGCAACTGCCGGTGATCGACAACGAAGGCCGGCTGGTGGGCCTGATCGACGAATCCGACCTGCTGCACCACGTGACCACCGAACCTGGCAAATTCGGCGCGCCGGTGTCGAGCACCATGACTTCGCAGCTCCAGACCCTGCACCCGGCGGCCAGCATGCAGCAGCTGCGCGAGGTGCTCGACCGCGGCCTGACCGCGGTGATCGCCGACGGCCCCACCTTCTACGGCCTGATCACCCGCTACGACCTGCTCAACCACCTGCGAAGGACCCTATCGTGACCGATACCAAGAAACACATCGCCACCCGCGTCATCCACGGCGGGCAGGCGCCGGAACCGGCGACCGGCGCCGTGATGCCGCCGATCTTCGCCACTTCCACCTTCCGCCAGGAGAGCCCGGGCGTGCACAAGGGCCTGGACTACGGCCGCTCGCACAACCCGACCCGCTGGGCGCTGGAGCGCTGCGTGGCCGACATCGAGGGCGGCAGCGCCGCCTTCGCCTTCGCGTCCGGCCTGGCCGCGATCTCGGCGGTTCTGGAACTGCTGCCGGCCGGCTCGCACATCGTGGCCGGCGACGACATGTACGGCGGCACCTTCCGCCTGTTCGAGCGCGTGCGCCGCAAGAGCGCGGGGCACGAGTTCAGCTACGTCGACCTGAGCGATCCCGACGCCCTGGCGGCGGCGCTGCGCCCGGAGACGAAGCTGGTGTGGGTCGAGACCCCGACCAACCCCATGCTCAAGCTGGCCGACCTGCGCGCCATCGCCGCGCTGTGCAGGGAGCGCGGCATCCTGAGCGCCTGCGACAACACCTTCGCCAGCCCGATCGTGCAGCGCCCGCTGGAATGCGGTGTCGACATCGTGGTGCACTCGACCACCAAGTACATGAACGGCCACTCCGACGTGATCGGCGGCGTGGCGGTGGTCGGGGCCGAGGCGCGCCACGCGGAACTGGCCGAGCAGCTGGGCTTCATCCAGAACGCCGTGGGCGCGATCCAGGGCCCCTTCGACAGCTTCCTGGTGCTGCGCGGAATCAAGACCCTGGCCCTGCGGGTGGAGCGCAGCAGCGCCAACGCCCTGGCCCTGGCCCAGTGGCTGGAGCGCGAGCCCAAGGTGCGCAAGGTGCACTATCCGGGCCTGGAGTCGCACCCCCAGCATGCGCTGGCGCGGCGCCAGATGAACGGCTACGGCGGGATCGTGTCGATCGACCTGGACACCGACCTGGCCGGCGCGCGCCGCTTCCTCGAGCGCTGCGAGGTGTTCACCCTGGCCGAGAGCCTGGGCGGGGTGGAGAGCCTGATCGAGCATCCGGCCCTGATGACCCATGCCAGCATCCCGGCCGAACGGCGCGCCGAACTGGGGATCGGCGATGGCCTGATCCGGCTGTCGGTCGGGATCGAGCATCTGGAAGACCAGCGCGAAGACTTGCGCAGGGCGCTGGCTGCCATCTGAGGTGTCTGGGCCGGCCGGCGCGGGCTCGCGCCGGCCTCCGCCGCCCTACCCTGTTTCTTGTCGCAATGCAAAGTTTCCGCTGCTACAATGTCGATCTGGACGCCGGGGCGATTTCCCGGCCACGGCTCTTCACCCACATCGACTAGCATGCGACACAAGATCCTTCTCTCGCTCGGCGCCGCGGCCCTCATCGGCGTCGGCGCTTATTGGTACTGGTCCCCGTATCTGGCCCTGCATTCCCTGCGCGAAGCGGTGCGCCAGAACGATCCGGACGCCTTCAACGCCCACATCGACTACCCGAAACTGCGGGAGAGCATGAAGGGCCAGTTGTCTTCCCTCATGACCCGTCAACTTGGCGCGGCCTCCGGCGGCGGCGACGCCATGGAGAGCGCCGGCGCGAGCCTGGGCAGCATGCTGGGACTGGCCATGGTCGACAAGCTGATGGACGCCATGGTGACGCCGGAAGCCGTCATGCATGCGATGCAGAATGGCGGTCTCCGGCTTGGCGACAATGGCCCGAAGGCGAAGACCGCGACGGGCAAGGATGGCGCCGCCCAGGACGGGGACAACGCCTGGCACAGCGAGCGCAAGAATGCCGACCTGCTGATCGTGTACGCCGGCGAGAACGACAAACCGGCGCGCGAGAAGACCGGCTTCGTGATGGCGCGCGAAGGCTTCGCGCAGTGGAAGCTGACCGAAGTGCGCTTCCCCGCTCCGGGCAACTAGCCGGCCGGCTCTCAGGCCGCTTCCAGCGCGCGGCGCCCGTTCGCGCCGCGCAGCTTGAAAGTCCCCACCAGCGCCGACAATTCGGCGGCCTGCTGCCGCATCGAGGCCGCCGCCGCCGCGGCCTCCTCCACCATCGCCGCGTTCTGCTGGGTCGACAGATCCATCTCGGCGATCGCCCTGGTCACCTGTTCCACCCCGCTGGCCTGGCCGGTGCTGGCTTCGTGGATGGTCCCGAGGATCGCCGCCACCTGGTGCACGTGCTCCAGCACCGCGCGCATGGTCGCCCCGGCCTGCTCGGCCATCCCGGTGCCGGCCTCGATCTCGCCGGCCGATTCCCCGATCAGCTTCTTGATCTCCTTAGCCGCGCCGGCGCTGTGCTGGGCGAGGTTGCGCACCTCGGCCGCCACCACCGCGAAGCCGCGCCCTTCGCTGCCGGCGCGCGCCGCTTCCACCGCCGCGTTCAGGGCCAGGATATTGGTCTGGAAGGCGATGCTGTCGATCATGCCGGTGATGTCCACGATGCGCTCGGCCGAGGCCTTGATCGCGCCCATGCGCGCCACCAGTTGCTCGACCGCCTGCGCGCCCTCGATCGCCACGCCGGAGGCGGACTGGGCCAGGGTATTGGCCTGGCGCGCGCTGGCGTTGTTGCGGGAGATGGCCTCGTTCAGTTCTTCCATCGCGCCCACCGTCTGGCGCAGCGCCGTGGCCTGGCGCTCGGTGCGTTGCGACAGGTCCTGGTTGCCGTCCGCGATCTCGCTGGACGCCGAGTCGATCGCCTGCGCGCCCTGCAGCACCTGCGACACCGTCGAGGACACGCCCTGGGTCATGCCGTTGAGGGCGTCGAACAGGCGGCCGATCTCGTCGCCGCGCGCATGCCGGATCACCGGCCGCAGGTCGCCCCTGGCCACCTGCTCGGCCAGGCCGGCCGCCTGCTGCAGCGGGCCGACGATGTTGCGGGTCAGGACAAAGGCCAGCGCGCCGCCGACCGCCAGCGCGCCCAGGCACAAGACCGCCAGCAGCGATTTGCTGAAGGCCGAGGCGGTGGCCGACTCGTCGGCCAGGCGGTGCGCCTCCCCGCTCTCGTGCCGCAGCAGCGCTTCGAGCGCCGCCACCTGGGCCTTGTAGCCCTGCTCCCAGCGTCCGCTCACGAGCTGCTCGACCACCTGGGTCTGGCCAAATTCCTTGGCCTTGAACAGCTCGGCCTGGGTCGCGGCCAGCGCCGCCTTGTGCTTGGCGGCCGCCTGCAGCAGCGCGCGCTCCTGCTCGGTGGCGGGCAGCTTGCCCAGCTTCGCCTCGATGGCGGCAGCGGCCTTGCCGCCCTCCGCCAGCTGGGCCTGGAAGTAGTCGGCCAGCTCCAGGCTGTCGCTGCGCGCGATGGAGACGGTGCGCGAGCCGTTCAGGCGCTCGATGCCGAGCAGGTCGGAAACCAGCTGCTGCTTGGCCAGCTTGTCGTCGACCAGGTCGGAAGTGAGACGGTCGGCCGCCTCCATCCGCCACAAGGCCACGGCCGAGATCAGGATGATGACGAGGGCGACGATGCCGAAGGAAGCGAGGATCTTGGTGCCGGTGTTGAGCTGTGCGAGGCGCATGGCAAGTACATGAAAAGAAACAGTACTTGCAGTTTAGAAATCAAATATGACACCCATATGAACAAGCGTGTCATTTTTGTCGCCAGAATGTAAAGCCCGCGCCGGCAGCGGCGCGGGCGTGGACGCTCAGCGCTTGAGGGCCGGGATGGCCGCCGGTTTCCACGGCTTCACCGGCTGCTCCTTGAGCTTTTTCTCGAGCAGCTCGAGCGCCGTTTCGAGCTGGCGATCGCGGCCCTGGAAGGTCTCGTGCGGCAAGTTGTCGACCTCGACGTCGGGCGTGACGCCCACGCCTTCGATCAGCCATTCGCCGTCGCTCGAGAACTGGCCGAACTCCGCCACCCGCGCCATGCCGTTGTCCGACAGGCCGTTGCCGTCGCTGAGCCAGACCCCGGCGCCGGCGGTGCGCTTGCCGACCACCGGGCCGAGCTTGAGGGCCTTGACGCCGGCGGCGAAGGTTTCGCCGTCGGAATAGGTCAGCTCGTCCGCCAGCACCACCAGGTGGCCGCGGAAGCTGTTCTGCATGTTCGACTGCGGCTGGCTGCCGTTCGAGGCCCAGAAGGCCCAGGAGCGGCGCAGCAGCTTCTCGATGATCCAGCTGTCGATGTTGCCGCCGTTGTTGCGGCGCACGTCGATGATCAGGCCTTCCTTGTTGATGTTGGCGTAGAAGTCGCGCGCGAAGGCGTTGATGTCGCGCGCCACCATGGCGCGCAGGTGCAGGTAGCCGATCCTGCCCTTGCTGGCGGTGTCGACCTGCTGGGCCCTGCCCTGCTCCCAGTCGGCGTAGCGCAGGCTGGCATGGCGCGCCATCGGCACCGGCGTCACGATCACCTGGCGCGGCTTGCCGCCCGGGCTCTTCACCTGCAACAGCACCTGCTTGTCGGCCTGGTCCAGCAGCAGGTCGGCGATGTCGCGCGCCTCCACCAGCGACTTGCCGTTGACAGCCAGGATCACGTCGCCCTCCTTCACGTTCACGTCGGGCAGCGCGAGCGGGCCGGCCTCCGAGGGCAGTTCGGGCTCGCTGCGGTAGACGCGGTCGACGCGGTAGCCCTCGGTGGTGCGGCTGAGGACCGCGCCCAGGCTGGACGGGGTGCCTTCGGCCGCCGCGCGGCGCACGTCGCCGGGGCGGATCTGCGAATGCAGCGCGCCGACCTCGCCCACCATCATGCCCAGCACGTCGTCCAGCTCGGCGCGGTCGGTGACGCGCTCGACCAGCGGCGCATAGCGCGCGCGCACGGCGTTCCAGTCCACGCCGCGCATGCGGGCGTCGTACAGGAAGTCGCGGTGCATGCGCCAGGCGTCGTTGAACATCTGCTTCCATTCCATGCGCGGATCGGTGCTGATCGCCCAGTCGTCGATCTTGACCCTGGCCTTGCTCAGGTCGGCCGGCGCCTTGGCGCCGGCGGCCACGATCAGCATCTCGCCAGGCGCGCCGCGCGTGAAGGTCCGGTAGAACACGTGCTTGCGGTCGGCGCTCAGGCCGAACTCGCGCACGTTGGCCGCGAAGGTTTCGGGTTGCGGCGCGCTGCGCGCGATCTCCAGGGTCTTGAGCACGCCCTTCTGGCCGTCGTCGGAATCGAGCAGGTAGAGGCGCTTGTCGTCCAGCGCCAGGGCGCGGTAGTTGCCGGGGGCGACCGGCACCTCGTACAGGCGCTCGCGCAGGCCGGCGTAGACGATGGCGGGCGTCGGCGCCTTGGGCTTGTCGGCTTCCTTGGCGTCCTTGGCGGCATTGACCGCGTTGGCGGCGGCTGCAGCGGCCACGGCGGCGGTCCTGTCGGCGGCGGTCTCGTCCGCGCCCGGGGTCTTGACGGCGGCCCTGGCGGCGGCTTCGACCGACTTCTCTTCCGGCTTGGTCAGCTCGTCCTCGGGCTTGAAGGGGAAGCGCGTGCCCGGCTGCAGGGCCAGCGCATAAACGCCGACGCGCTTGTCGAACACCGGCCCCATGTTGCGGTCGCCCCAGGGCGAGGCATTGCCGAGGTTGAAGTGGCGCGCCGACAGGAAGTACAGCCACTTGCCGTCCGGAGAGAAGGCCGGCGAATTGGCCTCGTAGCGGTCGGTGGTCACGAAGCTCATCTGCTTCGTCCCCAGGTTATAGAGGCCGATCTGGTTGCGCTGCTCGCTGCTGCCGACCCGCACCAGGGCCAGGTTGCGGCTGTCGGGCGACCACACCACCTGTTCCAGGCGGTCGATGCCGACCTGGCCGGCGTCGTCGATCACCGTGTTCGCTTTGCTGGCGAGGTCGAGCAGCCAGGTGCGGCCCTTCTTGTCGGTGTGGGCCAGCCACTTGCCGTCCGGCGAGGGATACAGGTTCCAGCGGTGGGCGGCGCCATCCTGGGTCAGGCGTTCGCCGTGGCCGGAGCCGTCGGCGGCATAGCGCCAGATCTCGTTTTCGCCGCTGGTGTCGACGATGGCGTAGACCCATTTGTCGTCGTGGCTGAAGACCGCGCCGCGGGCGCGCGCGCCCAGCGGCACCGCGATCTCGACGCGGCGATAGCTGCCGGTGCCGGCGATGGTGACGCGGCCGCGCGCGGTGAGCACGATGCGCTCGGCCTTGTTGGCGACCTCGATGTTGGTGAGCGCGTCGAGCGGCGACTTCACGCGGCGCACGCGCTGCTGGTCGAAGTCCGAGACCAGGCTGGCCTTGAGCAGGCTGTCGCTGCCGCTGGCCAGGTCCAGCACGCGCAGGTCGGCGCCGAGCTGGTAGACGATGCGGCCGTCGCCCAGCGAGGCGGTGCGCACGTCCCATTCCTTGTGCTGGGTGTGGACGCGGCGGTCGCTGCCGTCCGGGAGCGAGGACCAGATGTTGTCGGCCCCTCCGGCGTCGCTGATGAAGTAGATTCGTCCCGCGTGCCACATGGCGCGCCGGTTGTTGGCGTTGTCGCCCTTGAACAGCGGGCTGGCCTCGGCCTGCGCGCCCAGGTCGAAGCGCCACAGCTGGGCGTGGGCGCCGCCGCGGTAGGACTTGACGTTATCGTTGGTCATCGACAGGCCCATGCGCGTGAAGTAGACCGTGCGCCCCGCGTCGTCCAGCGTCGCGTCGTTGGCGTCGGCCAGCGGCAGCACGCGGCGCTTCATCGTGGCCGGATCGAGGGCGGCGACCACGCGGTGCTTGGCCGGGCCGACCGAGTTTTCGGTGCTGACCAGCACCTCGCCCTGGGCGGTCCAGCCGAGCACGGTGACGCCGCCGTTCTCGAATGTGATGCGCTTGGGCAGGCCGCCTTCGAGGGGCATCACATAGGCTTCCTGCGCGCCCTCGTAGGAAGCGGCGAAGGCGACCAGCTTGCCGTCATGGGAGATGGCGGCGTGGGTCTCGGCCGACGGGTGGGTGGTCAGGCGGGTGGCCTTGCCGCCCTGGATCGTGGTGCGCCACAGGTCGCCCTCGGCGGTGAAGACCACGGTGTCGCCGCGGACGGCCGGGAAGCGGAAATAAGGATCGGCGGCGAGGGCCTGGCTGCCGGCGAAGGCGAGCGAGAGCGCGAGGATGGTGCGGGTGAGGGTCATGGTCACTGCGGCAGGGGTCACTGAAGAGCATGAGTTTGCCACAGGGGAAAGAGGTGTTGGCGTGCATACAGGCAAAAAAAGGCCTGCGTTGTTGTGCTTGTGGTGCGCGGAGTTCTGGTTCAAGGCTGCGTCAGTGGTGCGCAACCAAACTTGGGTTCCGGCCTTCGCCGGAACGACGGTTTCTCGGCTGACCACTACGCTAATTTTTACCTTCAGCGTGAATACGTCGTTCCGGCGAAGGCCGGAACCCAAGTTTGCGAAACGACAACCTTCGCCTGAATCGCCCACGAACCCAAGGGACAAAAAAAAACCGCGCCGTAGCGCGGTTTTATTGAGCCTGCCGAGAATTACTCGATCTCGACCGTCTCCGCCGGTGCCGGCGGCGGCAGCACGTCCCCTTCCGGGAACTCGAGCACCACGTCGTCCTTCTCGTTCAGGTCCACGGTCACGCGTCCGCCGTTGACCAGGCGGCCGAACAGCAGCTCGTCGGCCAGGGCCTTGCGGATCATGTCCTGGATCAGGCGCGACATCGGACGGGCGCCCATGAGCGGGTCGAAGCCCTTCTTGCCGAGGAACTTGCGCAGCTTCTCGGTGAACACCGCTTCCACCTTCTTCTCGTGCAGCTGCTCTTCCAGCTGCATCAGGAACTTGTCCACGACGCGCAGGATGATTTCCTCGTCCAGCGCACGGAAGCTGATGATCGCGTCCAGGCGGTTGCGGAACTCCGGCGTGAACATGCGCTTGATGTCCGCCATCTCGTCGCCCTGGGCGCGCGCGTCCAGGAAGCCCACGGTGCGCTTGGTCAGGCTCTCGGCGCCCGCATTGGTGGTCATGATGATGATCACGTTGCGGAAGTCGGCCTTGCGTCCGTTGTTGTCGGTCAGCGTGCCGTGGTCCATCACCTGCAGCAGGATGTTGAAAATGTCCGGGTGGGCTTTTTCAATCTCGTCCAGCAGCAGCACCGCGTGCGGCTTCTTGGTGATGGCCTCGGTCAGCAGGCCGCCCTGGTCGAAGCCGACGTAGCCCGGCGGCGCGCCGATCAGGCGCGACACGGCGTGACGCTCCATGTACTCCGACATGTCGAAGCGCACCAGCTCGATGCCCAGGATGAAGGCCAGCTGCTTGGCAACCTCGGTCTTGCCGACACCGGTCGGACCCGAGAACAGGAAGGAGCCGATCGGCTTGTCCGTCTTGCCCAGGCCGGCACGCGCCATCTTGATCGCCGAGGCCAGCGCTTCGATCGCCGGATCCTGGCCGAACACCACGTTGCGCAGGTCGCGGTCGATGGTCTGCAGCTTGCTGCGGTCGTCCTGGTTGACCGTCTGCGGGGGAATCCGCGCGATCTTGGCGATGATGTCCTCGATCTCGGTCTTGCCGATGGTTTTCTTCTGCTTCGACTTCGGCAGGATGCGCTGCGCTGCGCCCGCCTCGTCGATCACGTCGATCGCCTTGTCCGGCAGATGACGGTCGTTGATGAAGCGCGCCGCCAGCTCGGCCGCGGTCGACAGCGCCGAGGCGGAATACTTGACGCCATGGTGCTCTTCGAAACGCGACTTCAGGCCGCGCAGGATCGCCACGGTCTGCTCGACCGAGGGCTCGTTCACGTCCACCTTCTGGAAGCGGCGGCTCAGGGCATGGTCCTTCTCGAACACGCCGCGGAATTCCGTGAACGTGGTCGCGCCGATGCACTTGAGCTGGCCGTTGGCCAGGGCCGGCTTGAGCAGGTTCGAGGCGTCGAGCGTGCCGCCCGATGCCGAACCGGCGCCGATGATCGTGTGGATCTCGTCGATGAACAGGATGCCGTTCGGGGTGTCCTTGATCTGCTTGAGCACGGCCTTCAGGCGCTGCTCGAAATCGCCGCGGTACTTGGTGCCGGCCAGCAGCGCGCCCATGTCGAGCGAGTACACGACCGCGTTCTGCAGGATCTCGGGCACGTCTTCCTGGACGATGCGCCATGCCAGGCCTTCGGCGATGGCGGTCTTGCCGACGCCGGCCTCGCCCACCAGCAAGGGATTGTTCTTGCGGCGGCGGCACAGGATCTGGATCACGCGGTCGACTTCTTCCTCGCGGCCGATCAGCGGATCGATCTTGCCGTCGGCAGCCGCCTTGTTCAGGTTCTGGGTGAACTGGTCGAGCGGGCTTTCCTTGGTCTGGCCTTCGACCTGCGCCTCTTCCACGCCTTCGGACGCCTTCTGGGTGTCCATCTGCTGGTCCTTGCGCACGCCGTGCGAGATGAAGTTCACCACGTCCAGGCGGGTCACGCCCTGCTGGTGCAGGTAGTACACCGCGTGGGAGTCCTTCTCGCCGAAGATCGCCACCAGCACGTTGGCGCCGGTGACTTCTTTCTTGCCGTTGGAAGCCGACTGCACGTGCATGATCGCACGCTGGATCACGCGCTGGAAGCCGAGCGTCGGCTGGGTGTCGACCTCGCCCGTGCCAGGCACGGTCGGAGTGTTGTCACCGATAAAATTAGTCAGGGTCTTGCGCAAGTCTTCGATGTTGACAGCGCACGCACGCAGGACTTCGGCGGCCGAGGGATTGTCGAGGAGCGCCAGCAGCAGATGCTCCACGGTAATAAACTCGTGCCGTGCCTGCCGTGCTTCGACAAAGGCCATGTGTAGGGATACTTCAAGTTCCTGCGCAATCATACTTCCTCCATCACGCATTGCAGGGGGTGCCCCGCCTTGCGCGCATGCGTTAAGACAAACTCCACTTTGGTACACGCTATATCTTTGGAAAACACGCCGCACACCCCTTTACCATGGCGATGCACTGAAAGCATGATCTGGGTCGCCGTTTCGCGATCCTTGTTGAAGTACTCCTGAATAATGGCGACCACAAACTCCATCGGGGTGTAGTCGTCATTCAGCAGCGCCACCTGATAGAGTGGCGGCGGTTTGACTGTCTGCCGCTCCAGCAGCTGTTCGGTATCGTGCTTCGTTGCCATGGGGTTATTCTAATGCTTTCGGGGTTGGTGCCAAGCGTAAAAATCAGCTCGCTTTCATGTGCTTTCATCTTACAAGTTTTCCGCTGATTGCGCAGATGGCGATCCAATTGTAGAAATCAAGTGCACCCGTTGTGGCCGTAGTGAAAAATTTAACAAGAGACACGCAAAACCGCTTGACTTCAGTGATTATTCCACCAACAATGCAGACATTGACATTGTACTTATGTACTTGTTGATAAGAAGTGAGCAGGCTGAGGAGGGGGCAAGAAGCTTCTTGCTTTTATGGCTCGTGTGATTTGTTTTTAATTGAAAGTTTCTTTTATGGCAACTGGTACTGTTAAGTGGTTCAATGATTCCAAAGGTTTTGGCTTCATCACTCCTGATGACGGCGGCGAGGATCTGTTCGCGCACTTCTCCGCAATCAATATGACCGGTTTTAAGACCCTCAAAGAAGGTCAGAAAGTCCAATTCGAAGTCACGCAAGGCCCGAAAGGCAAGCAAGCTTCCAACATCCAGGGCGTGTAATACCTCTCCCCCGGAAGCAAGAGACCCCGCGACAGCGGGGTTTTTTTTTGCCCTCGGCGCGCGCTGTCAGTGCCGCGCGTATTCGCGCAGCGCCGCGAAACGGTGCAGGTCCGCCAGCAGGCAGGCCAGGCGCTCCTCGCTCACCGAACCGGCGCGCCCCAGCAACTCGTCCCGCTCCCAGTCGGCCAGCACCGCATGGAAGCGGCGCGCCAGGTCGGCGCCCTGCTCTTCCAGGCCCGGCGGCAGCGCAGCCGGCCCGTCGAGCAGCCAGTCATGGCAGAACCCCTCGATGAAGCTGTCGATCCGTGCCGCATCCACTAAGCGCTCCATGCCAGCCCCCACATATGAGAAAGCCCCGGTTCGGAGGAGCCGGGGCTTTCATCATAACCGCTTCAGGAAACGAAGGGCGCGTCACATGTTCTCGATCATGACCTCGCCGAAACCGGAGCAGGACACCTGGGTCGCGCCCTCCATCAAACGGGCGAAGTCGTAGGTGACCTTCTTGGACAGGATCGCCTTTTCCATCGAGCTGATGATCAGGTCGGCGGCCTCGGTCCAGCCCATGTGGCGCAGCATCATCTCGGCCGACAGGATCAGCGAGCCCGGATTCACGTAGTCCTTGCCCGCGTACTTGGGCGCGGTGCCATGGGTGGCCTCGAACATGGCCACCGAGTCCGACATGTTGGCACCCGGCGCGATGCCGATGCCGCCGACCTGGGCCGCCAGTGCGTCCGAGATGTAGTCGCCGTTCAGGTTCAGGGTGGCGATCACGCTGTACTCGGCCGGGCGCAGCAGGATCTGCTGGAGGAAGGCGTCGGCGATCGAATCCTTGACCACGATGTCGCGCCCGGTCTTGGGGTTCTTGAACTTGCACCACGGGCCGCCATCGATCAGCTCGGCGCCGAACTCGCGCTGGGCCAGGGCATAGCCCCAGTCACGGAAGCCCCCTTCGGTGTACTTCATGATATTGCCCTTGTGGACCAGGGTCACCGAAGGCTTATCGTTGTCGATCGCGTACTGGATCGCCTTGCGCACCAGGCGCTCGGTGCCTTCGCGCGAGACCGGCTTGACGCCGATGCCCGAGCTCTCGGGGAAGCGGATCTTGTTGACGCCCATTTCCTTGATCAGGAAGTCGATCACCTTGCGCGCGCCGTCCGAGCCCGCGGCCCATTCGATGCCGGCGTAAATGTCCTCGGAGTTCTCGCGGAAGATGACCATGTCGGTCTTTTCCGGTTCCTTCAGCGGCGAAGGCACGCCCTTGAAGTAGCGCACCGGGCGCAGGCAGACGTAGAGGTCGAGCTCCTGGCGGAGGGCCACGTTGAGCGAACGGATGCCACCGCCCACCGGGGTGGTCAGCGGGCCCTTGATCGAGACCACGTAATCCTTGAGCACTTCCAGGGTCTCGCCGGGCAGCCAGACGTCCGGGCCGTAGACCCTGGTCGCCTTCTCGCCGGCGTAGATTTCCATCCAGCTGATCTTGCGCTGGCCGCCATAGGCCTTGGCCACGGCCGCGTCGACCACCTTGATCATCACCGGGGTGATGTCGACGCCGGTGCCGTCGCCTTCGATATAGGGGATGATCGGGGTCGCGGGAACGCCGAGCGTGTAATCGGCCTTGACGGTGATCTTCTGGCCGTCCGCCGGAACGGTGATATGTTGGTACATCGTGTTCTCCCAGGTGGTCGCATGCGGCTGCGCGGAAGGACGGCGGCAGGCGCGGTCAGCGATCTATTACAATGGCGATGGCAGCTGCTAGTCTTGTATAAGACATGAATGTGTCGTCTTGCATTATGCACCAGTATTTTGCCAGGCGCCACGCTGCGCGTTTCCGCCCCGGCGGCCACTGATTCTGTTCCTGTTAACTTCGATGCCTTTAATCCTGTTCAATAAACCCTTCCAGGTCCTTTGCCAGTTCTCGCCGCAGGAGGGGCGCGAATCGCTCGCCGACTATCTCAAGATTCCCGGCATCTACCCTGCCGGGCGGCTGGACGCGGACAGCGAGGGTTTGATGCTGCTGACCGACGACGGCAAGCTGCAGCACAAGATCGCGCATCCGGACCACAAGGAGGCGAAGACCTACCTGGTGCAGGTGGACGGTGTGGCGGACGCGGCCGCGCTGACGCGCCTGCAGGCGCCGCTCGACCTGGGGGACTTCGTGACCAAGCCCTGCCGCGCGGTGCGGATCGCCGAGCCGCAATGGCTGTGGCCGCGCAACCCGCCGATCCGGGCGCGGGCGGACAAGCCGACCAGCTGGATCGCGATCACGCTGGAAGAAGGGAAAAACCGGCAGGTGCGCAGGATGACGGCGGCGGTGGGCTTGCCGACCTTGCGGCTGGTGCGCAGCAGTATCGGGCCGTTTTCGCTGGCGACGCATCCCTTGATGCCGGGGGAGTTCATGGAGGTGGCGGCTTCGTTGCTGCGCTGACCGCGTTCGGCCTGCGGGCTACGGACAAGCCTTCGGCCTGCAGGCAAACTTGGGTTCCGGCCTTCGCCGGAACGACGTGCAAAGGGCGGCGGTTGGTGCAAGCGTAGTGGCCTGCGCCAAAAACTTGGGTCCCCGCCTTCGCGGGAACGACGTGCGAAGGGCGGCGGTTGAAGCAAACGTAGTGGCCGCCCCAAAAACCTGGGTTCCCGCCTTCGCGGGAACGACGTGCGAAGGGCGGCGGTTGATGCAAACGTAGTGGCCTGCCCCAAGACCGTCGTTCCCGCGAAGGCGGGAACCCAAGTTTCTCAGCCCACCACGAACGCAAAAAAAAACCGCCGGCCCAAAAGCCGGCGGTTTTCAACGAGGCCTACGCGAAGCGCTTACGCCAGCGACTCCAGCGCCGCATTGAAGGTCGCGCTCGGGCGCATCACCGCCTTGACCTTCGCATCTTCCGGCTTGTAGTAGCCGCCGATGTCGACCGCCTTGCCCTGCACTTCCAGCAGCTCGGCGACGATCTTCTGCTCGTTCTCAGCCAGGCTCTTGGCCAGCGGCGCGAAGGTGGCCGCCAGTTCGGCGTCCTCGCTCTGCGCGGCCAGTTCCTGCGCCCAGTACAGCGACAGGTAGAACTGGCTGCCGCGGTTGTCGAGCTCACCGGTCTTCGGCGACGGCGACTTGCGGTTGTCCAGCAGCTTGCCGGTGGCCGCGTCCAGGGTCTTGGCCAGCACCTTGGCCTTGTTGTTGCCGGTCTTGATGCCCAGGTCTTCCAGCGACACCGCCAGCGCCAGGAATTCGCCCAGCGAATCCCAGCGCAGGTGGTTCTCTTCGACCAGTTGCTGCACGTGCTTCGGCGCCGAACCGCCCGCGCCGGTTTCGTACATGCCGCCGCCCGCCATCAGCGGAACGATCGACAGCATCTTGGCGCTGGTGCCCAGTTCCAGGATCGGGAACAGGTCGGTCAGGTAGTCGCGCAGGATGTTGCCGGTCACCGAGATGGTGTCCAGGCCGCGCGCCACGCGCTCCAGGGTGTAGCGCATCGCGCGCACCTGCGACATGATCTGGATGTCGAGGCCCGTGGTGTCGTGATCCTTCAGGTAGGTCTTGACCTTCTTGATCAGCTCATTCTCGTGCGGACGGTACGGGTCCAGCCAGAACACGGCCGGCATGCCCGAGTTGCGCGCGCGGGTGACCGCCAGCTTGACCCAGTCGCGGATCGGGGCGTCCTTCACCTGGCACATGCGCCAGATGTCGCCCTGCTCGACGTTCTGGCTCATCAGCACTTCGCCGGTGGCGAGGTCGGTGATGTTGGCCACGCCGTCTTCCGGGATCTCGAAGGTCTTGTCGTGCGAACCGTATTCCTCGGCCTGCTGGGCCATCAGGCCCACGTTCGGCACCGTGCCCATGGTGCGCGGATCGAAGGCGCCATGCCATTTGCAGAAGTTGATGATCTCCTGGTAGATGCGGGCGAAGGTCGATTCCGGAATCACGGCCTTGACTTCCTTCAGGCGGCCGTCGGCGCCGTACATCTTGCCGCCGGCGCGGATCATGGCCGGCATCGAAGCGTCGACGATCACGTCGTTCGGCGAGTGGAAGTTGGTGATGCCCTTGGCCGAGTCGACCATGGCCAGCGCCGGACGGTGTTCCTGGCAGGCGTGGATGTCACGGATGATCTCGTCGCGCTGCGAATCCGGCAGGGCCGCGATCTTGTTGTACAGGTCGGCCATGCCGTTGTTCACGTTCACGCCCAGGCTGTCGAACAGCGCGCCGTGCTTCTCGAAGGCTTCCTTGTAGAAGGTGCGCACGCAGTGGCCGAAGACGATCGGGTGCGAGACCTTCATCATGGTCGCCTTGACGTGCAGCGAGAACATCACGCCGGTGTCCTTGGCGTCCTGGATCTGCTTCTCGTAGAAGGCCAGCAGGGCCTTGCGGCTCATGAACATCGAATCGATGATCTCGCCGTCCTGCAGGGCGACCTTCGGCTTGAGCACGATGGTCGAGCCGCTCTTGGTGACCAGCTCCATCTTGACTTCGCGCGCGCGGTCCAGGGTCATCGACTTCTCGCCATGGTAGAAGTCGCCGTGGGTCATGTGCGACACGTGGGTGCGCGAGGCCTGCGACCATTCGCCCATCGAGTGCGGGTTCTTGCGTGCGTATTCCTTGACTGCCTTGGGCGCGCGGCGGTCCGAGTTACCTTCGCGCAGGACCGGGTTCACGGCCGAACCGATGCACTTGGCGTACTTGGCCTTGATGGCCTTCTCTTCCTCGGTCTTGGGATCGGCCGGGTAGTCCGGCAGGTCGTAGCCCTTGCCCTGCAGTTCCTTGATCGCGGCGACCAGCTGGCCGACCGAGGCCGAGATGTTCGGCAGCTTGATGATGTTGGCGTCCGGCTCGAGGGTCTTCTTGCCCAGCTCGGCCAGTGCGTCCGGCACGCGCTGCGCTTCCGTCAGGCGTTCCGGGAAGGCGGCCAGGATGCGGGCGGCGACCGAGATGTCGCTCTGCTCGACCTTGATGCCGGCCGGCTTGGTGAAGGTGCTGACCACGGGCAGGAAGGCATGGGTCGCCAGCAGGGGCGCTTCGTCGGTCAGGGTGTAGATGATGGTCGGATCACTGCTCATTCGCTTTTTCCTCGAGTTGCGCGCCGGATGTGCGCGACGTGTCAAACGGTTGGTCGCTCAAGTCTTCTATAAGACATAAGACGGGCGTTTCACATTATGCACCAGTATTTTACTGGGCGCCACGGTTTTAAGACATCTGCCTTCGGCTACGGTCCAAGCTCGACAGCCGATGCGCCAAGCAAAAAAACCCGCCAGGACCGAGGGTCGGGCGGGTCTTTCTCTGCACAGAACCATGCCGGCGCGGCCGAGGCCGCGCGCACGCGGACTAATTAGGCCGACAGTGCCTTGATGGCGGCAGCCAGGCGGCTCTTGTGGCGCGCTGCCTTGTTCTTGTGGATGATCTTCTTGTCAGCGATGCTGTCGATGGTCGACACGGACTGCTGGAAGATGGTGGTTGCAGCGGCCTTGTCGCCAGCCAGGATGGCCTTGCGGACTGCCTTGATTGCGGTGCGCAGGGTCGAACGCTGTGCCGAGTTGTGCGCGTTTTGCTTAACTGCTTGACGAGCGCGTTTGCGCGCTTGTGCGGTATTTGCCATGGAATTTCCTAAATCGGGGTCAAGTTGCGTTTGCAAACATTAGCGAGTGAAACCGGCTCTTCTTGTGCCTGCCCAACGATTAGTGTCTGCCAACAGAATTCAGTACAGCCCACGATTATAGCGAAGCTTGCCGGTCAAGGCAATTCATTATTCAATTAATGTCTCGGCAAGAGCGTGCGCGAGGTGTTGCCCAAGTATAATCCCGGCCCATGAACCTGCTCCGTACCCTCGCTGCCATTTCCAGCATGACCATGGTGTCGCGCGTCACCGGCCTGCTGCGCGACAGCCTGTTCGCGGCCGCCTTCGGCACCTCGAACTATACCGACGCCTTCAACATCGCCTTCCGCCTGCCCAACCTGCTGCGGCGCCTGTTCGCCGAAGGGGCCTTCTCCCAGGCCTTCGTGCCCATACTCACCGAATACAAGACCCGCCACGGCGAGCAAGCGACTAAGACCCTGGTCGACCACGTGGCCACGGTGCTGATCTGGGCCACCATGCTGGTGAGCATCGCCGGCATCGTCGCCGCGCCTGTCCTGATCCTCCTGATCGGCGGCGGCCTCCAGCGCGAGCCCGGCGCCTTCGACGCGGCGGTGATCATGACCCAGATGATGTTCCCCTACATCACCTGCATGGCCTTCGTGGCCCTGGCCAGCGGGGTGCTCAACACCTGGCGCCAGTTCAAGATTCCGGCCTTCACCCCGGTGCTGCTGAACCTGTCCTTCATCTTCAGCGCCCTGGTGCTGGCCGATTACTTCGAGCAGCCGATCTATGCGATGGCGGTCGGCGTCTGCGTCGGCGGCCTGGCCCAGGTGGCGATCCAGCTGCCTTCGCTGGCCAAGCTGGGCATGCTGCCGCGCATCTCGCTCAACCCGCTGACCGGCCTGCGCGACGGCGGCGTGCGGCGCATGCTGAGCAAGATGGGGCCGGCCGTGTTCGCGGTCTCGGCGGCCCAGATCAGCCTCCTGATCAACACCACCATCGCGGCCGGCCTGGCCGCCGGCGCGGTCACCGCCCTGCAGTACGCCGACCGCCTGATGGAGCTGCCCACCGCCCTGCTGGGCGTGGCCCTGGGCACCATCCTGCTGCCCGGCCTGGCCAAGGCCAACACCGAAGGCGACAGCACCGAATATTCCTCCCTGCTGGACTGGGGCCTGCGCCTGACCTTCCTGCTGGCCCTGCCCGCGGCGGTGGGCATGGCGACCCTGGCCGAGCCCATGATCGCTACCCTGTTCCACTACGGCGCCTTCACCGCCGAGGACGTCGGCGCCTCCTCGCTGCCGCTGACTGCCTACGCCGCCGGCCTGCTCGGCTTCATCCTGGTCAAGACCCTGGCCCCGGCCTTCTATGCGCGCCAGGAAGTGCGCACCCCGGTGAAGATCGCGGTCGGGGTGCTGGTCGTGACCCAGCTCCTGAACCTGGTCTTCGTGCCGATGCTGGGCGTGGCCGGGCTGGCCCTGTCGATCGGCGTGGGCGCCTGCGTCAACGCCAGCTTCCTGTATCGCGGCCTGCGCAAGAGCGGGATCTACCAGCCGCAGCGCGGCTGGCTGGGCTTCTTCCTCAAGCTGCTGGCGGCGGTGGCGGTGATGGGCGCGGTGGCCTGGTTCAGCCAGGCGCAGTTCGACTGGATCGCGCTGCGCGCCACGCCGCTGCTGCGCGCGGCACTCCTGGCCGGCATCATCGCGGCCTGCGGCCTGGCTTATTTCGCGGTGCTGCTGGCCCTGGGCTTCCGGCCGCGCGACTTCAAGCGCCGCGCCAAGTAAGCCTCAGCGGCCGGACTCCTGGGCCTGGCCGGGCGGCTCGCGCGGCGGCTCGCGCGGCGGCTCACGGGGCGATTCGCGGGGCGCCTCTTCCTCCCTGGGCGGCTCGTCCTCGTCCTTCTCTTCCTCCTGGGCCGGCGCTTCCGGCGCGGCGGCGGGCTCCTGGGCTTCCGGTCGCGGCAGGCTCGGCGCTTCGAAGGCCGCCTGGGGCGCGGCCGGCGCCACCGCCTGCCCTTGCGCTTCCTGGGCCGGCGGCGCCATGCCGGTGTCCGGCTGCTGGGGCGCGCCCGGCCTTGCCGGCGCGCCGGTGTCGCCACCCTCCGCCATGAACTTCCATTCCGAGAGGTGTTCGCGGTTCTCGAAATTGCGGAAGCGGCTGTCGAAGTTGGCGAGCTTGAGCGGCGCCGCCTGCGACAGGCTGTGCACGCCGATGATGCGCCCGCCCTCGCCCTGGGTCACCAGGCCCCACTCGGCCTTGCCCGTGACCGGGTCGACAAAGATCTTGCGCAGATGCCGCAGCGGGCTGGGAAAGCGGGAGTCGCGCAGCAGTTCCTCCAGGCTCCTGGGCTGGGGCGGCTGGCCGCGCGGGGTCGCGTCGGCGTAGCTCTTGAGGGCGGCGCTGAACTGGGCGCCGATCTCCAGGAGCTCATACTCCGCCTGGGCGCGCTGCAGCAGCGCGCCCACCTTGAGCGTGGCCGCGCCGACCAGGCCGATGATGAACACGAAGATGATCAGGCCCAGATAGGTGAAGCCGGCCTGGCGCGCGCGCGGTCTCACTCACCACTCCGCGTAGGGCCTGCCCTTGCGGTCGTTGCCGGGCGCGCCGCTGCGCAGGTTGCCGACCATGCCCTGCTCCCCTTCCGGCGGCGGCTCGACGATCCAGCCTTCGCGGCTTTCCAGCACCGGGTCCATGGGCAGTTCGGTCAGGTAGCGTTTTTCCACCAGCTGTTCGAGCGAATCCGGGTAGCGCCCGTTGTCGGAACGGTACTGGTCGATCACGGCGCGCGTGCTGCGCAGGTTGTCGGCCAGGATGGTCTCCTTGGTGCTGTCGATGCTGGGGAAGAAGCGCGGCGCGGCGAGGGTCAGCAGCAGGGCCACGATGCCCAGCACCACCAGGAGTTCGATCAGGGTGAAGGCGCCCTGGCGCCGGCGGGATTGCGGCATGGGGCTCACCATTTGTTGTAGGGGATGCCGTTCAGGCCCAGGCGCTCGGAAGTCGAGTACACGTCGTAGACGTCCTCGCCCTCCTTCGGCTCGTCGGCCTCGCTGGCGTAGCTGCGCTTGCCCCAGGTCGCGGCGTCCGACAGCTGGGGGTCGGGCTGGAAGGGGTCGCGCGGCAGGCGGCGCATGAAGAAGATCTTCGCCCCCTTCGGGCTGCGCTGGTCGCGCACCCCTTCCACCAGCAGCTCCAGGCGCGCCGGATAGCCGGTGGCGCCGGCCGCCTTGGCGATGCGGCCCTCGTCGCTGGCCTTCTTGTAGGCGTCCAGGCCGGCGCGGATCTCGCGCAGCGCGCGGCGCAACTCCTGCTCGTCGCGCCGCTGCGCCGTGACCTGGGCCACCGGCACCACCAGGGTGCCCAGCAGCGCCAGGATCGCCAGGGTCACCAGCAGCTCGATCAGGGTGAAGCCGCGGCGCGGGGCCGGGGCGCACAGGGTGCTCATTGCTGGGTCGCCGGCGCGGGTTGGGCGGATGGGGCGGGTTGGGCCGGCTGGCCCGGGGGCGGCGGCGCCACCGGAGTCACCTCGACGTTCGCCGGCGGCTGGCCGGTGGGCGGCGGGCCGGACGGCGGGGAGCCGAGCTGCGGGGTGCTGGGCAGCTGCGAGGGCGGCACCGACAGCGGCGCAGCCGGCGCGGCCGGCGCGGCGTTCACGCCGGCCGGAGCCGGAGCCGGGGTCGGGGCCGGAGCAGAAGCCGGAGCAGAAGCAGGAACCGAAGCGGCGGCCGGCGCGGCCGGCTGCTGGCCGGCGGCCGCCGGCTGGCGGCCGCCGGTGGGCACGGTCACGGAGCGCACCACGTTGTCCGGGCGGCGGCGGAAGCTGGCCTCGGTGCCGGCGCCGAACTCGGAAGCGGCGGCCGGCGGGCGCTGGATGTTGCGCACCAGGCGCGGCGTGATCGACAGCACGATCTCGGTGCGGTCGCTCTGGTCGCGCGTGCTGCCGAACAGGCGGCCGACGATGGGCAGGTCGCCGATGCCGGGGATCTTGCTGCCGCTGGAGCGGTCCTCGTTGCTGATCAGGCCCGCCAGCACCTGGTTCTCGCCGTCCTTCAGCTGCAGCAGCGTGGTGGCCGAACGGGTGCCGATGCGGTAGGCCACCGAGCCGGAACGGGTGGTGACCGATTCGCCCAGGGTGCTGACTTCGAGCGAGATGCGGATCGCCACCTCGTTGTTCAGGTAGATGACCGGCTCCACGTTCAGGGTCAGGCCGACGTCCACGTAGTTCACGTTCTCCGAGGCGAAGCCGCCCACGCCGGTCGACACGGTGGCCGAGATGTTGGGGATCTTGTCGCCGATGACGACCTTGGCCTTTTCCTTGTTGCGCACCCGGATGCGCGGGTTGGCCAGGGTGTTGGTGTCGCCGTCGGTCTTGTTGGCGTTGACCTTGGCCTCGATGTTGCTGACCGCGATAGAGCCGCGGTTCAGGCGGCGCAGGCTGTCGATGGTGAGCGGCGCGCCGTCCTCGAAGGTCAAGGGGGCGAAGGACACCGCCGCCGGCCACTGGATGCCGAGGTCCATGATGCGGCTGCGCTTGATTTCCAGCACCTCGACGTCGAGCATGACTTCCGGCTCGGGCACGTCCTGCAGGGCCACCAGCTGCGTGGCGATGCGCACCGCTTCCGGATTGTCGCGCAGGATCACCAGGTTGAGCTTCTCGTCAATCACCACGTCGCGCGCCTTGAGGATGGTCTTGAGGGTGTTGGCGATGTTCTTGGCGTCGGCATTGGCCAGGAAGAAGGTCTTGACCGTCATCTCCTGGTATTCGCGCAGCTTGGCCGCGATGTTCGGGTAGATCAGGATGGTGTTGCCGTCCATGACCTGGCGCTCGAGCTGGTTGGTCATGAGGAGGTAGTAGACCGCCGCTTCCACCGTGCTGTTCTTCAGGAAGATCGAGGTGCGCTGGTCGCCCTTGACGTCCTTGTCGAAGACGAAGTTCAGGCCCGAGTGGCGCGAGATGATCTCGAACACCTGCTTGAGCGGGGCGTCGCGGAATTCCAGGCTGATCGGCTTGCGGTAGGCCGCCGCCAGCGCCGCCTCGCCGGCCGGCTGCTCCAGCGCCTTCTCGTTGACCTGGACCAGCAGCTGGCGCGCCGGCTCGTAGCCGGGACGCTCGGTCAGCAGGGCGCCCAGCTTCTGGCGCGCGCCATCGAGCTCGTTCCTGTCGAAGGCTTCGCGGGCAGCGGCCAGCATGCTCCCCAGGCGGCGCTCGGATTCGACCAGGCGCAGGCCGGCGCGGGCGCGGTCGTTGCCCGGGTCGAAGGAAAGCACGCGCCGGTAGTTTTCCAGCGCCAGCTCGGGCTGGCCCTCCTGCAGCAGGCGGTCGGCCTGTTCCAGCAGGCGCGCGCCGGCGCTGTCGCGCGCGCGCAGCCAGGCCGCCTTGTACAGCGGGTTGGTCGGATCGGCCGCCACCGCTTCCTGGTACTTGGCCAGGCCGGCCGCGACCTGGTCCTGGGCCAGCAGCGCATTGCCTTCCTGGTAGGCGCGCTGGGCGGCGCAGCCGGCCAGCAACAGCGCCAGCGGCAGCACGAGCGCCACGGCCCGGCCCTTGATTCGCAAACGAAGCATCAGTCGAACACTCCAATATTGAGCTGCTGAACCTGGTTCAGCGGCAGGTAGGTCAGGGTCAGGACCGGCGGCTTGATCGCGTCCACGCGGTAGGCGCCGTCGATGACGTCCTTGTCGCGCACCAGGTAGGCGCGCTCGCCGCGCGCCAGATACACCTGCCATACGCCGTCCTGCAGCGACTTGCCGATGAAGGTGAAGGGCAGCGGCGGCGCGCTGGGCGGCGGCGGTGGCGGCGGGGGCGGCGCCGGTTCGGGCGGCGGGGTCCAGTCCTGGCGCGCGAAGGCGGCGGCATCCGGCCCGCCGTCGGCGCCCAGCAGGGTGGCGCGCGGGATCAGGCGCGCGATGCGCGTCTCCTCCCCTTCCCCGGCCGCTCCCGCCACGCCGGCGGACGGCGCGCGGCCAGGCGCCGGGGCGGCGGGAGCGGCCGTCGCGGCGCGCTCGCTCGGCTCGGCGATGCCGCTGTCGGGCGCATTGTCGCCGAACGCGAGCAGGCCGGCGGCCAGCAGCAGGGCCGCGCCCAGGGCGAGATGGCGCGGCTTCATTGCGGCACCCCGGGCGTCTCCAGCAGGTAGAGGGTCAGGCGCAGCCGCGCCTCCACCTGCGGGTCGCCGATGCTGTCGCGGCGGAAGCTCAGGTCGTCGAGCGAGGCGTGCGGCAGCGCGCGCAGGGCCGCGAACACGAACTGCCAGATCGCGCCATACGCGCCCTTGACCGGCAGGTTGATCTGATAGGTGTGCAGCCGGGCCGCGCGGTCGTAGCTGCTGCGGTATTCGCCCTGCTGCAGGGCCAGGCCGTGCTTGCCGGCCAGCGCGAACAGGGACTTGAGCTGGTGCTCGACGTCGCGCCTTGCGCCCAGGGCCGCATAGAACTCGGCCAGGTTCTGGTCGCTGCTGGGCGGCGCGGGCGGCGGCGCGGCGCGAACCGGGGCCGGGGCCCGGGCGGCCTGGCGCGCCGCGGCGTAGTCGCGTTCGAGCTCCTCGCGCGCCGCGAGCAGCCAGGCCAGCGCGAAGGCGCCGGCCGCCAGCAGCGCCAGCACCGCCGCCACCGGAGGATTGATGCGCCCCAGCGCCAGGCGCAGGCGCAGCCAGAGGCCGGCGGCGCGCATCATCGGCCCGCTCCTTGGGCGCCCCATTGGGCCTGGATCTGGAAGCGCACCGGGCGGTTCGGGTCCTGCTCCACCACTTCATGGCGCACCAGGGCCACCGCGCTGAACCAGGCCTGCTCCTGCAGCTTGCCGACATAGGCGAACATGTCGTCGGTGCCGCGCGCCTCGGCGGTGAGGCGCAGGCTGCGGCGTTTGGCGTCCGGCTCGAGGGCCAGCAGGGCCACGCTGGGCGGGGTGGCCGCGGCCACCGCGTCGTGCAGCTCGCGCCACGGCAGATTGAGCTGCATGATCGCCTCGTTGACGGCCTGGGCCTGCTGCGGCGCGATCGCGACGGTCTTGGCCGCCGGGGCCGCGGCCGGGGCCGGCGCGGCGGCCGCGGCGCGCGCGGCCAGGGCGGCGCGCAGGGCGTCCAGCTCGCGCTGCTTGTCGAGGTAGTCGAGGCCCTGGACCAGGGCCAGCGCGCCGATCGCCAGGCCGGCGGCCAGCGGCCCGACCAGGCGCGGCGGGGTGTGGAACAGCACCCGGCGCAGGCTGCGCGGGGCGAAATCGATGCGGGTGCGCCTCATGCCGCGCTCCCGGTGCGCGCCAGCCGGGCCAGGTCGGTCCAGCCGGCGTTGGCGGCGTCGTCTTCGTGCTCGAACAGGATGCAGGCGAATTTCAGGCGGCCCACGCTGCTGGCCCAGCGCGCCGGCGCCGCGCCGCACAACTGGAGGCGCTCGGGCCGGCCGACGCCCACCCGCAGGGCTTCGCGCGCCACGTGGGCTTCCAGCCAGTCGCGGTCGGCGCCGGCCGGGATCACGGCGGTGCGCACCGCCGCCAGCCGCTTGCCGTCGTAGGCGGCCAGCGACAGCACCCCGCCCTGCACCAGCCCGAACCAGGCGCCGGGACGGCGCTCGCGCCGCCATTCGTTCATCGCGGCCACGAACTGCGGCACCACCTCGACCAGGTGCAGACGCAGCGCGCGCGTGGTGTCGATCAGCTGGTCCAGCAAGGGGCCGGGCACGGCCGCGGCCAGGAAGGGATGGGCGGCGTCCCAGTCGGCCTGGATGCGCCAGTCGCCGCCGTCGCTGCCGAACAGGTGCTGGAAGCGCAGGCGCGCCGCCGCCTCGAGGTCGGCCGGGCGGCTCGCGCCCGGTGGCGGCGGCACCTGCCACAGGCGCACCAGCTCGTCGGCCAGCACCACGCTCACCGGCCAGCCGCCGACCGGCAGGTCGCCCCCCAGGTCGTCGGCGAACAGGGCGCGCAGGCCGTCCGCCAGGGCGCCCGGCGCAGCCAGGTCGGCGTGGCGCTCGGCCAGGGCCAGGGGCGCGTTGCCGAACAGGCGGCTGGTCCTGACCAGGGCCAGGCCGTGGGCCGACAGGCCGATGCGCAGCGATTGTCCGATCCGTCTACGCATGCAAGGTCACCCGCTTGATCTCGTCGATGGTGGTGGCGCCGCGCCGGACCAGGTCGAGCGCCGCCAGGCGCAGGCTGCGGGTGCCGTTGGCGTGGGCCGCGGCCTTGATGCGGCGGATCGGCTGCTTGTCGACGATCAGCTCGCGGATCTCGTCGTTGAGCGTGAGGATCTCGGCGATCGAGCGGCGTCCTCGGTAGCCGGTGCCGCGGCAGTCGCCGCAGCCCTTGCCGCGCATGAAGACGTAGTCGGCCACCTCAGGCCGCGTCAGGTGCACCGAGGCCAGTTCGGCCTCCGCCGGCTCGTAGCGCGCCGCGCAGTGCGGGCAGTTCATGCGGATCAGGCGCTGGGCCCAGATCCCGTTCAGGGCCGAGACGAAGGCGTAGGGATCGATCCCCATGTGGGTGAAGCGGCCGAACACGTCGAACACGTTGTTGGCGTGGACCGTGGTCAGGACCAGGTGGCCGGTCAGGGCCGACTGCACCGCGATCTCGGCGGTCTCGCGGTCGCGGATCTCGCCCACCATGATCTTGTCGGGGTCGTGGCGCAGGATCGAGCGCAGGCCCTTGGCGAAGGTCAGGCCCTTCTTCTCGTTGACCGGGATCTGCAGGATGCCGGGCAGCTGGTATTCGACCGGGTCCTCGATGGTGATGATCTTCTCGCGTCCGTTGTGGATCTCGGTCAGGGCCGCGTACAGGGTGGTGGTCTTGCCCGAGCCGGTCGGGCCGGTCACCAGCAGCATGCCGTAGGCCTCCTGGGCCAGGGCGCGCAGGGTCGCCAGCGAAGGCGCGTCGAAGCCCAGGGCTTCCAGGGTCAGGGCGCCGTAGGACTCGATCATGGCGCGCTTGTCGAGGATACGGATCACCGCGTCCTCGCCGTGGATGCTGGGCATGATCGAGACCCGCAGGTCGATGTCGCGCCCGCCGGACTCGACCCGGAAGCTGCCGTCCTGGGGGATGCGGCGCTCGGCGATGTCGAGTTCGGCCAGCACCTTCAGGCGCGAGATGATGTGCTCGGCCAGCTCGACCCCGCCCACGGTGGTGGCGTGGTCGAGCACCCCGTCCACCCGGTACTTGACGGCCAGGCCGCCGGCGGTGCTCTCCAGGTGGATGTCGGAAGCGCCGGCCTTGAGCGCGTCGTAGAGGGTCGAGTTGACCAGCTTGACCGCCGGGCTGCCGGCCTCGGACACCGAGGCGAAGGACAGCACCTGGGCGGTGCGGCCGTCGCGCCGCCCGTCCCCCGCCCCGCCGACGATGGCGTCGACCGCGCGCGCCGATTCCTCCTGCTTGGACAAATAGGCCTGGATGTCGGCCTGCAGCGCCAGGCACAGCTCCAGCGGGGCGCGCGCGGTGGCGCGCGCCTGGGCCCCGAGCCAGGTCTGGAGGTCGAGGTCGAAGGGATCGGCCAGCACCCCGGTCAGGCGGCCGTCGGCGGCGCGCAGCAGCACGCAGTGGCGCGATAGGGCCTGGGCCAGGGGCAGCAGGTCGAAGGCCGGCGCCAGGGCCAGCATGCCGGCCGTCTCCATCACCGGCATGGCGAAGGGCGCGGCCAGCTCGCGCACCAGCCGGCGCGGCTCGCGCCCGGTCAGGCCTTCGAGCTCGGCCACCAGGCCGCGGCGCGACTGGGCGGCGGCGGCGCGGGCGCGCGCCAGCAGGGCCGCGTCCAGCGGGGCGTCGACCGGGTGCATGGGGGCGGCGCTCACGACATGTCTCCCGCCAGGTCGAAGATCGGCATATAGAGCAGCACCACGATGGCGCCCACCACCAGGCCGATGGCGGCCATCAGGAGCGGCTCGAAGGTGCGCGTGAAGCGGTCGATCCAGCGCCCGATCTCGCCGTCGTAGAAGGCGGCCGACTGGGTCAGCATCGGCCCCATCTCGCCGGTGCGCTCGCCCACCCGCAGCATGCGCAGCGAGATCGGGGTGGTCAGGCCGTTGGCCTCGAAGGCGTTCGACAGCGGCTGGCCCGACTCGATCGCGGCGCGCGCCTGGGCCAGGCCCTTGCGCACGCCGCTCGAGACCATCGGCTGCACGGTCTCGATGGCGTTGACGATGGTGATGCCGCCCTCGGTCAGCATGCCGAGCGTGAGGTAGAGGCGCGAGAGTTCATAGATGCGGGCGCGCTCGCCGATGCCCGGCAAACGGGTGAGCAGGCGCCGCAGCCCGCCGCTGCGCAGCAGGTGGCGCAGGCCGGCGAAGGCGCCCACGGCCAGCAGCAGCGCGGCCAGGCCGATGGCGCCGCCGTGGGCGGAGGCGAACTGGCCCCAGTCCAGCAGCAGCTGGGACATCCAGGGCAGCGAGCGTCCTGCGCCGTGGTAGACCTCGGCGAACTTGGGCACCACATAGCCGATGAGGAAGGCGCTCACGCCCCCGCCCACCAGGAGCAGGATCACCGGATAGATGGAGGCGCTGACGATCTTGGCGCGCACCGCGTCGATGCGCTGCTGGTAGTCGATGTAGCGCGCCAGGGCGCGCGGCAGGTCGCTGGTGCCTTCGGCGGCGCGCACGATGCCGACGTAGAGCGGCGGGAACAGCTCGGGCTGGTCGGCCAGCACGCCGGAAAAGCGCTTGCCTTCGCGCAGGCCGGCCAGCAGGCGCTCGAACACGCTGCGCGCGCCCGGGCTGCTTTCCTTTTCCAGCAGGGCCTCCAGGCCCTCGACGATGCCCAGGCCGGCGTTGAGCAGGGCCAGCAGCTCCTGGCTGAACAGCACCAGCGAGAGCTTGCCGCCGCCGCCGCGCCTCAGGCGCGCGCGCGCCGGCTCGACGCTGCTGACGAACAGGCCGCGCGCTTCCAACTGGCGGCGCGCATCGGCGGCGTCGACGGCATCGACGACGATGCTGGCGATCGACATGTCGGGCGCAAGTGTACGTACGGCGAACTGCATGGGGAGCCCGGCGAAAGACGTTGCGTTGAGCTGGCGGAAACGGCGCCGCGCGACTTATTGGGAACTGATGTCGGCGTTGTCGCCGCTGCCGCCGGGCTGTCCGTCCTTGCCCAGCGAGACGATCTCGTACTCGCCCTTGCTGCCGGGAGCGCGGTACTGGTAGGCGTTGCCCCAGGGGTCGGGCGGGACGCCCTTCTTCAGGTAGGGGCCGTTCCACTTGGCGCCGGCCGAGGGCGGCGCGGTCATCAGGGCGCCCAGGCCTTCCTCGGCGCTGGGATAGCGGCCGACGTCGAGGCGGTAGGTGTCGAGCGACTTGTCGAAGGCTTCGATCTGGGCCTTGGCCACCGTGACTTCCGACTTGCCGAGCTGGGAGAAATACTTGGGTCCGACGTAAGCCGCGAGCAGGCCGATGATCACGATCACGACCAGCAGTTCGAGCAGCGTGAAGCCGCGCACGCGCCGGCGCGAAGGGTGGCTCTGTTTCATTCCTGCATACATCTGTTGGACTCCTGGATTACACAAGCACAAAGACATGGCGAGGGGCGCGCCGGCCGGCAAGCGCGGCCTGCCGGAACCTCTCCGTCGGCGAGCAGGCTACCACGCCCGCAATAGTTGAGACAACTTTTCTTTCAAACTTGTAAAGCCCGGCGCACACCCCGCCGGGAGCGGTAACACGCATGCCACAAAACGCTTTTTTGCGCCAGCGGCGCACGATTGCAATGTCGCAATTTTCGTACACGAAAGTTACTGAAATATGCACGTTCTTGATAGGGGAAAACAAATTTTCTCCAGCGAATTTCCTTTGATTCAAAATTACCTTCGTTAAAATTTTTTACATCTTCATTATTTCCTTTGCTATATTTAATTGCAACCCGTTAACGGAAAAGCGGGGCGGCCCGCCTGCCCAAAGGCACAGCAATCGGATTCACCAAATAAATCACCAACGATAAAGGTAAAGACTGATGAAACGCGAACTTCGACCTGCTGCGCGCACCTACTCGGTGCCCGCGACCCTGAAACCTTTGCTGTGCGCCGCCGTGGTGAGCGCCCTGGGCGCCCTTGCCCCCGCCCAGGCCGAAGTCATCACGTTCGACAGTGTTACCAATATCGTGTCCGGCACCCTGAAACCGGGCGACACCGCCTACAACACCGGCGACGCCTTCACCCAGGGCGGCTACCAGTTCCGCGCCAACAACAGCGCCACCGCCGATCCTTCCGACTATGGCGTGGTCGGCGCCCTGGTCGACTCCGACAACAGCTTTGCCTGCCTGGTCACCGGCTGCCCGAACGGCACCGGCAGCACCTATTACGCCGGCCTGAACGACGGCTCGCTCACCGTCACCGGCGCGAGCCCGCTCGGCTTCACGGTCAGCGGCCTCAAATACGCCTTCGTGGCGCCGCTCGACGGCCTGGCCGATTTCAGCTACGGCCGCCTGCTCCTGACCGGCATCACCAGCACCGGCGCCAGCTTCAGCACCGGCGGCGACTTCGCCGGCCAGGGCGCCAACAACCGCTTCGACTTCGCCGATTTCCTGTTCGACGCCAGCTTCGCTACCACCGCCTTCACCAGCCTGACGATCAGCGCCTGCCTGTTCGACGTCAGCGGCGACTGCATCGACGTGCACGAACTGACCCGCAACCAGGCCCAGTTCGCGATCGACGACCTGGTCCTGAACGCCGCGGCCGCCGTGCCGGAACCGGGCACGATCGCCCTGCTGCTGATGGGCATGGCCGGCCTGGGCGCCGCCTCGCGCCGTCGCGTCCTGTGATCCGCCCCGCATCGAACAAGGAAAAGAATCCATGAAACTGCGTCCCATTTCCCTCGCCGTGCTGGCGGTCCTGTCCAGCGCCGCCCTGAGCGCCTCCGCCGACGGCGTGCGCCGCTCCTACATCGTGCAGCTGGCCGACAAGCCGGTCGCCACCTATACCGGCGAAGTGAGCGGCCTGCCCGCCACCAAGCCGGCCCCCGGCCAGCATCTCGACGTCAGCGCGGCCGACGTCCAGGCCTATATCCAGTATCTGGAGAAGAAGCAGAACAGCGTGCTGGCCAGCGTCAACGCGGCCCAGCTGACCCACAAGTACAAGCTGGTGTTCAACGGCTTCGCGGCGCGCCTGACCGAGTCCGAAGTCAAGGCCCTGAAGGCCGACCCGGCAGTGGCGGCCATCAGCGCCGACGAAGAGCGTACGCTCGACACCAACTTCACCCCGACCTTCCTGGGCCTGGACAAGCCGGGCGGCCTGTGGAGCAAGGAACTGAACAACAAGAGCAAGGGCGAAGACGTCATCATCGGCATCGTCGACGGCGGCATCTGGCCCGAGAACCCGGCCTTCGCCGACCGCGTCGACGGCGAAGGCAACCCGACCTTCGAGGCCTCCGGCACCCTGGCCTACGGCGCTCCGCCGGCCAAATGGAACGGCGCCTGTATCGAAGGAGAAGGCTTCACCGCCCAGAACTGCAACAACAAGCTGATCGGCGCGCGCTACTTCAACGAGACCTTCCTGTCGACCGGACGCGAGATGCACTGGTCCGACTTCGTCTCGCCGCGCGACTCGGTGGACGGCCCGACCGCCCACGGCGGCCACGGCACCCACACCGCCAGCACCGCCGGCGGCAACAGCAACGTCGCCATCAACCTGAACGGCATCCCGATGGGCAAGGCCAGCGGCATCGCGCCGCGCGCCCGCATCGCCGCCTACAAGGTGTGCTGGACCTATCCGGACCCGAGCGCGACCGACGGCACCGGCACCCGCAACAGCTGCTTCAACTCGGACAGCGTGGCCGCCATCGACCAGGCCGTCGCCGACGGCGTGGACGTGATCAACTTCTCGATCAGCGGCTCGCAGACCAGCGTCACCGATCCGGTCGAACTGGCCTTCTTCGGCGCTTCCAACGCCAACGTCTTCGTGGCGACCTCGGCCGGTAACGCCGGTCCGGCCAACGCCGTGGCCCACCTCAGCCCCTGGGTCACCACCGTGGCGGCCTCGACCCACAACCGCCTGAACGGTGCGACCGCGACCGTCAGCAACGGCGCCACCTATACCGGCGCTTCGCTCAACACCAGCCCGCTGCCCGCCACTACCGCGATCTCGGCGCGCGACGCCGGCATGAAACCCTTTGCCCAGCTGAACGCGGCCGACCAGGAAGCGCTGCGCCTCTGCTACACCGACGCCAACCGGATCCAGTGGCCGGCCAGCGCCGACGCCGCCCTCGACCCGGCCAAGGTCAAGGACAAGGTCGTGCTGTGCGAGCGCGGCACCAACCCGCGCGTGGACAAGAGCAAGGCCGTGGCCGACGCCCAGGGCGTCGGCATGGTGCTGATCGACACCGGCACCAGCCTGGTGTCGGAAATCCACAGCGTCCCGACCGTGCACCTGACCAAGACCGACGGCGAAGCCCTGCGCAGCTACGTGCAGTCCAACCCGGCCGCCACCGTCGCGATCTCGTCCTGGAGCCTGATGACCAGCTTCATCCCGGCCCCGGTCACCGCCGGCTTCTCGTCGCGCGGCCCGAACCGCGGCTACGCCAGCATCCTCAAGCCCGACCTGATCGCGCCGGGCGTGGACATCATCGCCGGCCACTCGCCGGTCAAGACCCAGGCGGAACGCGACGCCATCGCCAGCGGCAGCGGCACCCCGGGCGCGGCCTGGGCCTCGCTCCAGGGCACCTCGATGGCCAGCCCGCACGTGGCCGGCCTGGGCGCCCTGCTCAAGCAGCTGCACCCGAACTGGTCGCCGGCAGCGATCAAGTCGTCCCTGATGACCACCGGCGGCGCCACCTTCAACGACGGCCTGCCGGGCGCCCAGAACGGCCGCCTGCCATGGGGCCAGGGCGCCGGCCACGTGCAGCCGAACCTGGCCTTCGACCCGGGCCTGGTGTACGACGCCAACATCCTCGACTACGCCCGCTTCATGTGCGGCTCGGGCGCCGGCGCTGTCTTCGCTCCCGGCACCTGCTCGCAGATCGGCACCATCCAGGCCCACAACCTGAACCTCCCGTCGCTGACCGCCGGCAGCGTGCTGGGCAAGCTGAGCATGACGCGCACCGTCACCAACGTCAGCGGCGCCCAGGCCACCTTCACGCCGAGCGCCACCCTGGACGGCTTCACCGTGAGCGTGTCGCCGGCCTCCCTGACCCTGGCGCCGGGCGCCAAGGCCAGCTACACGGTCAACCTGACCCGCACCAGCGCCCCGCTCGACCAGTACAGCTTCGGCTCGCTGGAGTGGAACAGCAATCTGGGCCATAAGGTCCGCAGCCCGCTGACCGCGCGCGCCCAGGCCCTGTCGGCCCCCGCCACCCTGCACAGCGAGCAGGTTACCGGCAACATCGTGTACACGATCGGCACCGGTTACAACGGCAAGCTGGGCGCCCTGCAGGGCGGCCTCAAGCCGGCCACCCTGAACCAGCAGACCGTGGGCCAGACCCTGGCGGCGGACGGCGGCGTGGCTGAATGCGCGGCCGGCGGCTCGTCCGGCGTGAAGGCGACCAGCTTCACCGTCCCTGCCAACACCATGGTGGCCCGCTTCTCGCTGCGCGACCTCGACACCAGCGGCTACCAGGCCGGTTTCGCGGACGACCTGGACCTGATCGTCTACGGTCCGAGCAACACCCAGGTCGGCTATAGCGGCAACGCGACCTCGAACGAGATGGTGACCCTGGTGGCGCCGGCGGCCGGCACCTACCGCGTCTGCGTGGCCGGCTACGCCCCGCGTGGCGGCAGCTCGACCTACACCCTGGCTTCGTGGGTGGTGGGCGCCGGCGAGACCGGCGGCAACCTGAAGGTCTCGCTGCCGGGCAGCGTGTTCCTGGCAGGCACCGCCTCGGCTGTGGCAAGCTGGTCCGGCCTGACCCCGGACACCCGCTACCTGGCCGCGATCCGCTACCTGAACGGCAGCGCCACGGTCGGCACCTCGCTGCTGGAAGTGGATGCCACCAACCCGGTCCCGACCCCGGGCCCGGTGGGCAAGCCGCCCAAGGCCGGCGCCGTGACCTCGCTGCGCTGATCGCCCCTGGTCCGCCGCCAGGCGGACCTGAAAAAAAACGCTGCGTGCCTCCGGGCACGCAGCGTTTTTCTTTTGCTGGCCGTGAAGCCGGTCTCAGCTGGCGTCGGCGCCGCCCAGGCGGCAGCTTCCCGATACGCAGACCGCGCCCGGATCGGGGCGGTAGCGGCAGGTCGACATTTCACCGGTCTTGACGATTTCCGACTGGCGCTGGGCCCGATAGCGCTCGGCCAACTCGCGCAACTGTTTTTCGTTGGTGCGGGTCACCGAGTACGGCAGGTAGTCCTGGGGGCCGCCACAGGCCAGGGCGCCGACCGGAATGCTGCGGCATTGGGTGCTTTCGCTGCAGGTGGCGTCGGCGGTCAGGGCGCGCATCTGGGACAGCAGGTCACCGCCTGGGGCGGCCTGGGCCTGGGCCGGGCGGGCGCCAGTGTCCTTCGGGGCCGAAGACGTGGAGGGATCCTGCGCCTTGGTGGTGCAGGCGGCGCAGCCGAGGAGAAGGATGAGGAGAAGTTTGTTCATGCCGCATCTTCGCGCTCCCTGCTGCCGTGGTCAAGCGAATCACATCCTTTATAGAGCTGCTAATTAATCGCAGGAACTTGCTTTTTCGTCGTGGCTACGATGCCACGCGGCAATTTTTCCACAGCACATTTTTCTCAAAAGAATTTTTTATTTCTTTGAGGATATATTGGGCTTCTTCGCTTAACTTCGCTCAACATCGCAAATCTTTCGTTCAATAAACTTAATCTTGGCTGTTCGCTAACGAAATTAATTGAGCACCGGCAAAAATTTACGAACTACAATAGCCTCACTTGTTACAGACCAGCTCGCTCAAAACGATCACCATGAAACAAATCAGCTTCCGCACCACCGCCGCCCTCGCCCTCGCCGTCCTGCTCAGCGCTTGTGGCGCCGGCCAGCAAGAAGTCCAGGCGACTGCCCAGACCGCCTCGGTGCAGACCGCCGCCGTGACCACTGCCTCTTTTGAAGCCGCCTCGACCGGCGCGCCGGTGGCCCCGGTGGTCTCGGCCAACATGCCGGCGCCGGATTGCGCCCCCGAAGGCTGCAACAGCCTGCGCATCATCGACGGCAATGCCGAAGCCTGGCGCATCGACGCCCAGCGCCGTGCCGCCCAGGAAGGCCAGTACCCCCAGTCGTAATCTTGATGCCGCCGCCCGGCGGCGTCACAGCAGGCGCAGCTCCATGCAGCGCGCCACAGCGTGGGCCCGGTTTCCCACTCCCAGCACCCGATACACGCGCTGCAGGTGATTCTTCACCGTCAGCGCGCTGATCCCGAGCGCGTGCGCGGCTTCTTCGTTGCTGCGGCCCGCGCGCACCTGTTCCAGCACCGCCAGTTCACGCGCCGACAGCGCGCGCGCCAGGCGCACGCGTGCGCCCTCTCCCGCCCCCAGGCGCAACAGCGCCAGATGCAGGTAAGGCAGCAGCAGTTGCAGGAACCAGGCCTGGCGCGCCCCCGGCCGCAAGGGTAGGCCAAGGAAGGCGAACACGGTGGCGGCGCTTCCGTGCGCCCCTCCGCCCTGCCCCGCGCTGCCATGCACCAGGGTATTAACGTAGCCGCTGCGGCGCAGCGCCTCGCGGCAGGACGCCAGCGCACCGCCGGCCCCAGCCGGCTCGTCCGGCGTTTCCAGTTCCAGCACGGCCGGCTGAGGCGGACCGACGCGCCAGGCCCGGGCCAGCGCCGGTCCCAGCTCACCCTCCAGCTGCGCCAGCGCGCTTGGGGCCAGCACCGCCTGGCGCAGGCATTCGACACGCCGCAGCGCGCCGCCGCCATCGAGCTCCATGCACAACAGCGCCGCATGCGGCAGCAGGGCCTGCAGCGGCCCCTGGCTCCAGAGGAAAAACTGGCGCAGGTCGGCCAGCCCGACCCCGGATTCGATGCTGCGCAGCAGGTATTCCTGCTCCAGCTTGCTGAGGATGACCATGTTCAGGCGGCCGTGGCCCAGCCCGCCCGGGCCTGTAGCGACCAGGCCGCGAAGCGGTAGCCGCTGCCGCGCACGGTTTCGATGTGACGCTCGTGCCCGCTCGCCTGGAGCGCCAGGCGCAGGCGGCCGACATGGGTGTCGACGGTGCGTTCGTCCAGCACCGCGTGGCGGCCCCATACGCCGTCGAGCAATTGCGAGCGGGTGTGCACCCGCTCCGGGTGGTGCATCAGGAAGTTCAGCAGGCGGAACTCCACCGGTCCGAGCGGGATGCGACGCACGCCCGCGGTCACGCGCTGGGTGGCCGGATCGAGGCGCAGGCCGGCCAGCTGGATGCAGTCGGCGCCCGGCGCCGGAGCGCGGCGGCGCAGCACCGCGCCCATGCGCGCCAGCAGCTCGCGCGGGCCGAAGGGTTTGGTCAGATAGTCGTCGGCGCCGGATTCGAGCGCCAGCACCTTGTCGTGCTCGGCCGCGCGCGCGCTCAGCATGATCACCGGCAGGTCGCGGGTGCGGGCCTGGGCGCGCAGGCGCCGCACCAGCGCCTCGCCGCTCTGCCCCGCCAGTTCCCACTCGAGGATCAGGAGCTCGGGCAAGGCCTCATCCAACAGCACCAGGGCCGATTCGGCATCGGCGCAGCAGGCGGCCGTATAACCGGCGCTGCCGAGGTTTTGCACCAGCAATTGCTGGGTGCGGGGATCCGGATCGACCACGAAGACTTGGGCTGACATGGTGCAGTGTCTGTATGACAATGCTTTGACTATGCCGCAAGCCCCGACGCCTGAACAATATAATTTCGTTTAACAATTGAGACGTTTGGCGACTAAATCCTGAAACAAAAACACCTGGCCTCGGGCAGGTGTTTTCGCATGGGCGAAGGGGTCTGGATCAGCGTCGCGCCGCCTTGCGACGGGTGAGGCCGATCAGCAACAATCCGCTCGCCACCAGCAGCCAGTCGGCCGGTTCCGGCACCGCGCTCACGCTCACGCCCTGCCCCGGCACCTCGACCGTGTCGGCCAGGCCCGGCACGCGCTCGATGGTCAGGAGGTCGGCGGCGGCGCCCAGGTAGCTGCTGAAGTCCTCGTTGAACAAGGCCACGCTGAACAGCATGCCGTTGTCGCCGCCGAAGTCCTCGAGCGCCACCCGGAAGCTGAACAGGCCGCCGAAGTTCACGCCCTGGTCGATGAAGTTGTAGCCGGTCTGGTTACCCAGGGTGAAGCCGTCGAGCACGTTGCCGGCGGTGTCGCCCGCCAGCTTCAGTTCGCTCGTGAAGTCGCCGCTGAGGCCGTCCACCCGCGCGCCGGCGCCCGGGTCGCCCGGACCGTTGAAGCCGAAGTCGAGCCAGCCGGTGCTGCCCGCCCATTGCGCGGTATCGATCGTCACGTGGTAATACACCGGATTGGCCAGGGCCGCCGGAACGGTGCCCAGCATGGTCAGCGCCAGCATGGCGCGCAGGAATAGTGCTTTGATGTCGAACATGGTCTTTTCCATTCTTAGAAGCTGCCGCTGAAGAGTTTCGGCGTGTAGTTGATGCTGGTACGGGACGGATTGGTGAAGGTCGTGCCCAGCGTGACGGTGGCGCCGGCCGCGATCGTGGCCTGCGGCAGGCTCAGGTAAGGTGCGCCGTTACGCGTGCCGCTGGCGTTGTCGAGCGTGACGCCGGCAGGCAGGCCTTGCAGCAGGAAGTGCAGCGGGCCGCTCAGGGGTTGGCCGCTGGTGTTGGTGATGGTGACATTGCCGCTGTACTTGCCCGTCAGGCGGTTGACCGTGAAGCCACCCAGCGTGATCTTCACCGAAGCGCTCAGGTCGGCGTAGGTCGGGGTCAGGTTCAGGCTTACCACCACCGGGTCGTGGTCCGAGGCGCGGTAGGGGTCCATGGTGAACTGGTCCTTCGGCGTGTCGCCCAGGTTGTAGTCGATCGCCTCCGGCTCGTCGGCGTTGTTGTGCCACTCGGCCGCGCCGGCCACCTGGCTGCTCAGGGAGGCGCTCGCCAGCGCGTGGTCGAGGTAGCCCGACTGGCCGTCGAACACGTAGGAGTAAGGCATGCCCTGCGGACGCACGAAGCGCTCGATCTGGTTCACCAGGCCGGCGCTGCCGGTCAGGTAATTGATCGGGTTCTCGAAGGCGTAGGCGTTGAGGTCGCCGATCACCAGCACGTCCGGGTCCTGGGCCGCCGAGGTCACCTGCGGGATGAACCAGCTCGCGAGACGCTGGGCCTGGCTGGTGCGCAGCTTGTCCCAGCAGCCCTGGCCGTTGCCCGGGTCGGTGTCGCCGCTGCCGGCGCCGCCGCAGCTGGCCTTGGACTTGAAGTGGTTGACGATCACCGAGAACACCGCGCCGTTGGCGGCCTTGAAGCTGGCGCCCATCGGAGGACGGTTGTGGATGGCGTCGCCGTCGGAGAGCGAACGGTTGCCGACCAGGTTCAGGACCTGCGGCTTGTAGATCATCGCCACCCGGATCGCGTCGGTGCCGGTCGCGGCCGGCTTGGGCACGACCGCGTAGGTGGGCTTGCCGTAGGCGGCGTTGAGCTGGTCGACCAGGTAGCCGGTGGCGACGTCGCCGTTGTTCTCGATTTCCATCAGGCCGACCACGTCCGCGTCCAGGGCCTTGAGCGAGGCCACGATCTTGTCGCGCTGGCGCACGAACTCGGCCAGGTTGTCGGCGCCGCGGCATTCCGAGGGGCTGGTCTTGCCGCCCACGGTGCAGCCCGGGCTGGCCTTGCCCCAGGCGTCGGTGCCGTCCGGGAAGCTGGTGAAGAAGTTCAGCACGTTGGCGCTGGCCACCTTGACCCCGGCCGGCAGGGTCGGCGCAGGCAGGCGCGCATTGGTGCGCGAGAACACCGGGGCCACGGTCGGCTGCAGCTTGAAGCCGGCGCCGCCGCCACCGAGCGAACCGAAGTCGAGCACGCCCGTCAGGTCGTGCACGGTGTCGCCGGCACGCACGGTGCCGTCCTCGGCCAGGTAGGGAATGGTGGCCGGGGTGGTGAAGATGCCGTCGTCCAGCACCACCTGGTTGGCCTTGTTCTCGGCCAGCAGGGCGGCGGCTTCGGGCGAGCCGGCCGGATGGCGGTTGGTCGGGTTCTCGCGGCGGCCATTGGACAGGATCAGTTCGCCGCGGTCGCCGAGGTAGCGGTTGCCGTTGACGGTCAGCGGGGTGGTGAAGCGCACCAGCATGGCTTCGTAGCGCCCCAGGTCGGGCTCGGGCAGACCGATGTTGGTCGGGACAATGGTGTAGCCGCTGCCGATGGTCGTGATGTAGGTCACGTCCTTGAGTTCGGTGTAGCTGCGGCTCGCGCCATTCGGCTTGTACTCGTCGACCGTGGCGGTGACGCGCACCAAGTCGCCCACCGCCGCCGTCGTATTGGTGCCGAACACGTAGATCGCGTCCGAGGTCGCCGGGTCGTCGTCGCCGTTGGGATCCTGCAGGAAGAAGCCGTTGCCGACCTTGGCCGTGATCACGCCGCGGGTGGCGACCACCGCGCCATCGTAGTCGCTGGTCGCCTTGGCGCCCTGGATCTGCGAAATGCTGAGCTCGCCGGAGACGGTGACGTTGACCGTGCAGCTCGCCTTCTCGCCCTCGTTGTTGCCGAACTCGATTGTGACCGGATATTTGCCGGCGGCCAGGCTGCCATCGGCCTGGAGGGTGACCTCGGCCTTGCCGCCGTCGGCGGTGGCCGGGACCAGGCCGGACAGGCCGATGCCCGGCAGCGCGCCGGCGACGATGGCTGCCTTGTCGACGATGCTGTCCGGGTCGGTGGCCGACAGCAGGATGCTGGCGGCGCTGCCCTTCTCGGCCACCAGGGCGGCCGGGCAACTCGGCACGATCGGCTTGGCGACCGGAACGCCGGAGCACACGTTGCGCGCCGAATCCATGTTGCGCGGACCGGTCACGAGGCGGGAGACGAAGTCGCTGCTGTTGTTGTCGGTGTCGGTGCAGCCCGCGGCTTCGCGCTGGATGCTGTTGGTCAGGCTCGGCGCCGGCGCCTGGCCGCCTTCCGAGACGTTGGCGTTGCCGTAGCCGACCATTTCGACGATCGAGGCGTGGGCCACGGCCGGTGGCAGCGAGGTGGTGGAGGTCGACAGCGAGACGCGGCCGCCGTTGCCGGACAGGTTCATCGCCGAGGGCGCGGTGGCGTTCGGCGTGCCGACATCGGCCCCGTTGGCGCCGCCGGCGGCCGTGATCAGGAAGTACTGGCCTGGTTGCAGGGTGACATTGGGCAGCAGCAGGAAGCTGCTGTTGCCGGTGCCGGTGGCCGAGTGGTAATGCACGCTTAGGCCGCCCAGGCTGGCCGGTTCGCTGCTGCGGTTGAACAGTTCGATGAAGTCCTTGTTCCATGCGGCGCCGGCATTGCCGCCCGCGCCGTAGACCTGGCTGATGACGATGTTATTGGGAGTGGCCCAGGCGCTGGCCGCCAGCCCGCCCAGCAGCGTGGCCAGGAGGGTGCGGCGCAGGAAAATCGGTGCGGTGAGAGTGGTCATGAAGGTTCCGTGTTGTCCGCCCCGTTGCCCGGGGCATGCGTATCGTTAGCAAATGCATATTAAATGCACAAATTGACAACATGATGACCACGGATTAGTCCGTACGGATCAAGCGAAATTGCAGTGAATGTGACAATGCGCGTATCTCGCGACACATTTGCCTTGCTAACATGCATCCATGACCGATATCGAGATGCAGACCAGCCGCGCCATCGCCATGAACCAGGAAGGGCGCCATGAGGAAGCCCTGGCGCTGTTGCGCCGCCTGCTCGCCGAGGCCGAGGAGGCCGTCGCGCCGACCCGCTCGCGGCTGTTCATCGCCATCCTCGAATGGACCATGCTGGCCGAGCATTACGCGCCGGCGCGCGCCGCCCTGAAGGACTTGCGCGAAGACCAGATCGCGCGCCTGCTGGCGGGCGACCTCTATCTGGGACGCGACGATCCCGACGGCGACCCGGACGCCCGCTTCGGACGCATCTCGCGGTTCTCGCTGATCGTCGACATCAATCACACCCTGCACGATGCCCGCTCGACCTGGTCGGTGTTCAGCGCCCTCGACAAGAGCCAGCCGCGCCTAGCCTGGCAGTACGCCTGGAGCGCCCTGCCTGCGGTGGTCGAGGCCGGCGACTTCGCGCTGGCCGAGCGTTACCGGGGCGATCCGCTGGCCAGCCTGGAAGGGGTCAACGACCAGGCGCGCTGCGCTCCCCTCTTCCCCCTGCCCGGCCAGGCGCCGCGGCTGGCAGCGGAACTGATGAACCTGGCCACCGCAGTGCGCCTCGGGGCCGCCATCCTACGTGGCCTGGGACGTGGTTCGGAAGCGGAAGCCTTGCGCGCATCCCTGCTGGCGGGACTGGCGACGGCGGAGCTGAAGGAATGGGCGCGCCGCGAGCTCGATTTGCCGGGCACGATCACGCGCGAGATCGTCGACCGCCAGATGGCCCAGGATTGCGCCTGACATAGCCGAACACGGCAAGGGTACGGGCCTGCCTCATCGCGCCGGGCTCGCGGCTGGTGCGGATATTCGCTGGCATTCCCCCTGTCACATAGCCTGCCGCTTGTGATAGTCCGTGACTATCTAGCGTCGGCGAACTGCTATGCTGGACCGAATGGTCGGGTTCGGTTAAGGCGGAACTGACACGATGCAGAACCTGACATCCAAATACGTCGTGATTTCGGCAGCATCACTGTTGCGCCCCCGTATTGGCCAACCAAAAAAATACGTGAATACGGTCATATGTTTAAATTAGCAAATGGGTGGAAACTCATCGATGATGGAAAATAGCCAAGTGCTGCCCGATAGCCGGAGCGGCGAAGACCTTGTGTCTGTCGCTCCTATTTTCTACGTAGTCTCCCGAAAGAAGTTGGCAATATTGTATCTAGCCACACTAGGGTTTTACGGGGTCTACTGGTTCTATAAGAATTGGAGCAATTACAAGAACTTCAACTCGGACAAATTTAACGTTGACCAATCGATCTGGCCGGTTGCACGCGGTATATTCTCCATCTTCTTCACCCACGCCTTGTTCCGCGAAATAAAGGCCTATGGGCGGGACAAGACCGCGCTGGCTGAATGGAATAACGAATTGCTTGCGACACTACTGGTGCTATTCACAATCGCATCGAACATACTTGACCGATTGAGCTATCGTTCCATTGGCTCGCCCTACACAGATGTCGCCTCGCTTCTGATCATGATGCCCCTGCTTGGTCTGTTGCTTAGTGCCCAGCACAAGGTCAATGTCAGTTGCGATGACCCCAAGGCCGAAAGCAACAGCCACATGACCAGTGTTAATTACTGTTGGATAGCGCTAGGTGCGATCTTGTGGTTCCTCATCGTTCTCGGCTTGATTTTGCCGGAAGCCTGACTACTGCTGTGGAACAGCGGCGATAGAGGACTTTCAGGTGCCTGAATCTTTTGAAAGATTCGCTCGCTAATAGAAAAAATACGTTTAAGCAAAAACGATAGTACGCTCTGCAAATTCGGACATGGCGCGCACACGACGCGCCTGAACTGGTCGCCTGAATTTAGTATGGGCTACAGGGACGCTGTGTCAGCGCCGGCCACGATAAGGCGCGGCCAGCGGCTCGCCGATGAACAGGCCCTGGGTCGGCCAGGCCACGCTCTTCCAGTACGCCTCGATCGCCGTATCTCCCGCTACGTAGTTGCGCAGCAGGACAGCCGGATTCGGAAACTTCTGCCAGTGATTGCAGGGCTCGCTCACCGTGCCATAGCTGGCCGTCGCGCCCGCCTCCAGCCAGCGCAGGCTGCTCATCTGCTGGGTGCCCAGCAGGTCGCCGCCGAGCGAGGTCAGGTGATCGGCCAGGGCGCCCGGCACGAACTTCAGGGTCTCGAGCTTGCTCACCTGCGCCATGCCGGTCTGGTAGATCAGGACGTCGTCCTTGTTCTCCAGCACGTCGGCCTCGATGCGCTTGGTGGCCAGGCGCCGCGCGGCGATCTTGCCGTTGGGCGGGAAGAAGCCGGCGCGCGTGTTGCGCGCCTTCTCCGAGGTCACGAGGTAATACGCCGTGGCCGGCACGGTGCGAAATCCCGCAGCGGCGCCGCGGTCGATCAGGGCCTTGGCCTCCTGCACCGACTCGGTCGGCAGCAGCATCGACAGTCGCATGCGGTGTTCGCCAAAAGGCGCGCCGCCCTTGGCGTTGAAATAAGGGCTGGGACGGCCGGCGGCGCAAGTCTTCAAGCATTGTTGGGCGTCGTAGCCCAGGCTGTAAGCGCCGGTGATGGCATTGCAGTCCACCGCATAGGGCGCGGTCCAGACCATCAGCACCGCCTGCACCTGCGGCCCCAGCTTGCTGTCTATCTCTTCACGCAACTCCTCGAAACGCTCGGGGCTGAGGCGCTGGGGCTTGCCCGGAATACGCACGTGCACCACGTTGGCCTTGGGGATGTCCCGCCGCTTGCGGTAGTACTCCCCCACCGCCACGCTGTTCGGGTCCTCGTCGTTGATCACGATCGCCAGCGCCTCGGGGCGCAGGGCCGCCGCCGCATGGCCCGCGTGCAGCAGGCCGGCGCACAGGAACAAGGCTAAGGCGAAACGGAAGAAGAAGCGGAGTGGATGAAGCGCAGGCTCAGGCGGTGGTCGTCTCATGGATAGGCGAATGGTGGACAGGATCGCGGCCCGCTCCGTCGCCGGACGCAGGCCTGTGTGCATGATGCCACAGGCCCGCCGACAGCCGCGTTACGCCTTGCGCCGGCGCCGCGCCGCCCAGCCCAGCACGCCCAGGCCGGCGGCCAGCATGGCGTAGCTGCCCGGCTCGGGCACCGGCGCGATCGAATACACCTCGAGCGCGTCGATGCGCATGAACTGGCCGCCATAGCTGCCGTCGATGATGCTGCGGCCCTCGTAGTCCGGGTCGCCGTAGGTCAGTTGCCAGGACAGGGCGACGTCGAGCCCCTCGCTGACGAACAGGTCCGGCCCCTGGCCGAAGGTGGGACCATGGTCCGACCAGTTATAGGTCAGCCGCGCGCCCTGGCTGGGCAATTCATAGGTGCTCGGCACCGGACGGAACACGGCCGGGTCGGTGTAATTGAAGATGAAGGCCGTGCGCTCCCAGTCGCGCTGGGCGATGTGCCAGCCCTCGGTCGAAGACCAGCTGTTGGGGTTGTAGCCGCCAACCAGCCAGCTGCCGCCCGTGTCATTGCTGACGCGCATCAGGGTAAAGGTCGGGCCCTTGCCGTCGGCGGCGGCGTGGAAGTCCGCCGAGTAGTTGCCGGTCTGGCGGGTGTAGATGTTTTCCAGGTAGAGATCCCCGGCGCCGAGCCAGCGTTCGAGCTGTCCGTGCAGGGTGATGTCCAGGAGAGGGGTGCTCTGTGCCTGCGCCAGGGACGTCCAGCCCCCAAGCGCAGCGGCCAGCAGGCCGGCTGCAACGGTCGTCTTCATGATGAACCTCGCTCGCATTCTCGACGGTTCATTGTATGCCACGACCAAAAGGACCTACGCACGCTTGAATGTTTGGCGTGCCCAGCAATGCAAAACGGGGAACCGAAGCTCTAATGCCGTTCAGTTAGCGCATACACGTCATTCCGGCGCAGGCCGGAATCCAAGTTCTCCGAGCTGTCGAGCCGCCGAACTTGGGCCCCGGCCTTCGCCGGGGCGACGGTTTTTCTGCTAACTGAACACCATTAGAGCCGAAGCTCCCCGTTTTCCGCTGGCGGCGCAGGCGCGATCAGTTGCGCTTGTAGATGTCCTCGAAGCGGACGATGTCGTCCTCGCCGAGGTAGCTGCCCGACTGCACCTCGATGATGTGCAGCGGCAGCTTGCCCGGGTTTTCCAGGCGGTGGTTCATGCCGATCGGGATATAGGTCGACTCGTTCTCGGACAGCAGGCTAACCTTGTCGCCGCAGGTCACGCGCGCGGTGCCCGAGACCACCACCCAGTGCTCGGCGCGGTGGTGGTGCATCTGCAGCGACAGCTTCTCGCCCGGCTTGACCGTGATGCGCTTGACCTGGAAGCGGTCGCCCGCGTCGATGCCCTCGTAATGGCCCCAGGGACGGTAGACCTTGGTGTGGTGCAGGTGCTCGGTGCGGGACTGGGTCTTGAGGTGGTCGACCACCTGCTTGACGCGCTGCACCTTGTCCTTGTGGGTGACCAGCACCGCGTCCTCGGTCTCGACCACGACGATGTCCTCGACCCCGACCACGGCCACGATGCGGCTCTCGGCGCGCACCAGCGAATTCTTGACGCCGTCCAGGTAGACGTCGCCGCGCCGCGCGTTCCCGTTCTCGTCCTTGGGCTGGACTTCCCACAGCGCCGACCAGGAGCCGACGTCGTTCCAGCCGATGTCGGCCGGCACCACGGCGGCGTCGCGGGTGTGTTCCATCACCGCGTAGTCGATCGAATCCGAGGGGCAGGCCGCGAAGCTGGTTTCGTCCAGGCGGCAGAAATCGAGGTCGCGGTAGGCGGCCTTCATCGACTGCTCGGCGGCCTCGGCGATGGCCGGCGCATGCTCGCGCAGCTCGGCCAGGTAGCGTTCGGCCTGGAACATGAACATGCCGCTGTTCCAGTAGTAGCCGCCTTCCTTCAGGAAGCCTTCGGCGGTGGCCAGGTCGGGCTTCTCGACGAAGCGCGCGACCTTGAAGCACTCGCCGCAATTGGCGACCTGCTCGCCACGGCGGATGTAGCCGTAGCCAGTTTCGGGGGTCTTGGGCACGATGCCGAAGGTGGCCAGGGCGCCCTGCCCCACCAGGGTCACGGCGCGCTCGACCGCGTCTCGGAAGGCCGCGCCGTTCTCGATCACGTGGTCGGCCGGCAGCACCAGCATCACCGCTTCCGGGTCGACCGATTTCAGGTAATGGGCGGCCGCCGCCACCGCGGGCGCGGTATTGCGGCCGAGCGGCTCGAGCAGGATGCCGAGCGGCGTGATGCCGATCTCGCGCAATTGCTCGGCCACCATGAAGCGGTGGTCGTTACCACAGACCACCAGAGGCGCCATCACTCCCGGCCAATTGGCCACGCGCAGGGCGGTTTCCTGCAGCATGGTCTTGTCCGCCACCAGCGGCAGCAGCTGCTTGGGCAGCACGGCGCGCGAAAGCGGCCACAGGCGGGTGCCGGCGCCGCCGGAGAGGATGACTGGATAAATTTTCATGCGCTGACTTTCTCTAATTCTGGATTGTGACTATCGAATTCCTTGCGTCGGGAGCGGCGGCGATCGCGCGCGTTCAGCCATTCCTCGGAAGAATACTCGGAAGCATGCTTCATTTCGCCCTTGCGGTCGACACTGTAATCCTTGAATACTATCATTTCATTCAATGTTACATCATGCAACACGCGTGTATATTCAAACAAGACGCTGCGTACGATTTCCGCACCTTCGCAGATGTGGCTGCCGTGACCGATCCAGGTCGGCCCCACGATGCGCGCACCGGCCTCGACCTTGACGCCGGAACCGATGTAGACCGGCCCCTCGATGCTGGTGCCTTCCCAGTCGATGCTGGTGTTCAGGCCCACCCACACGCCCGGCTTGATCTGGATGCCCGGCACGTCCATGTGGTTGACCTCGCCGGTCAGCACGGTCTGCAGCACTTCCCAGTAGTCGCCCATGGTGCCGATGTCCAGCCAGTTGAAGGGCCGGCCCTGGGCGTAGAACGGCAGGCCGCGCTCGGCCAGCAGGGGGAACAGCTCGGAACCGATGTCGAAAGGCACGCCGGGCGGAATCAGGTCGATCACTTCGGGCTCGAAGATGTAGATGCCGGTCGAGATGAAGTTCGACTTGGCTTCTTCCTGGCTCGGCTTTTCCTGGAATTCCACGATGCGGCCTTGCTCATCGGTCACGACGACGCCGTAGGATGATACCTTATCCCAAGGCACTTCCTTGGTGATGACGGTGGCCATCGCCCCCTTGCGGCGGTGCTCCAGCAGGGCCGCCTTGAGGTCGAGGTCGATCAGCGCGTCGCCGCACAGCACGATGGTGGTGTCGTCGAAGAAGCCGCCGAACTCCTGGATCTTCTTCATGCCGCCGGCCGAGCCGATCGGCTCGGGCACGACTTCGCCGTCGTCCTTGGTATAGCCCTCGAACGAATAGCCGATCTGCACGCCGAACTGCTCGCCTTCACCGAAGTACTCTTCGATCTTTTCGTGCAGCCAGCTGACGTTGACCATGATTTCGGTCACGCCATGCTTCTTGAGGTGTTCGACCAGGTAGGCCATCACGGGCTTGCCCAGCAGGGGGATCATGGGTTTTGGCAGGTCGTAGGTCAGCGGGCGCACACGCGTGCCCTTGCCTGCAGCGAGAATCATGGCTTTCATTAGACCGTCCTTCCGTTTATTTGGCTGTGGTTTGGTAGCGCCATACGTCGGCGCACATTTGAGCGACATCACGCTGGGCGCTCCAGCCCAGCTCCTCGCGCGCCAGGGTCGGATCGGCGTAGCACTTGGCCACGTCGCCCGGGCGGCGATCGACGATCTGATAGGGAATCGAACGGCCGCTGGCCTGCTCGAAGGCACGCACCATTTCCAGTACGCTGTTGCCGCGGCCCGTGCCGAGGTTGTAGGTGAGGATGCCGGGGCCCTTGGCCAGGCGGTCCAGGGTCTTGACGTGGCCGATCGCCAGGTCGACCACATGGATGTAGTCGCGCAGGCCGGTGCCGTCCGGGGTGTCGTAGTCGCCGCCGAAGACCGACAGCTTGTCGCGCTGGCCGTTTGCGACCTGGGCGATGTAGGGGACGAGGTTGTTGGGAATGCCGCTCGGCTCTTCGCCGATCAGGCCGCTTTCATGGGCGCCGACCGGGTTGAAGTAGCGCAGCAGGGCGATGCGCCAGTCGGGCTCGGCCTTGGACAGGTCGCGCAGGATGTCCTCGATCATCAGCTTGCTGCGGCCGTAGGGATTGGTGGCCGAGAGCGGGAAATCCTCGCGGATCGGCACCGAGGCCGGGTCGCCGTAGACCGTCGCCGAGGACGAGAACACCAGCGACTTGACGCCGAACTTGGCCATGGTCTCGAACAGCACCACGCTGCCGGAAACGTTGTTGTCGTAGTAGCGCAGCGGCTGGGCCACCGATTCGCCGACCGCCTTCAGGCCGGCGAAGTGGATCACGGCGTCCACCTTGTGGGCGGCGAAGGCCGCCTCCATGGCGGCACGGTCGCGGATGTCGGCCTCGACGAAGTCGAAAGGCTTGCCGGTGATTCTCTGCACCCTGTCGCGCACCGATGCCTGGGCGTTGGACAGGTTGTCGACCACGACCACGTCGTGCCCGGCGTTCTGCAGTTCGACGACGGTATGCGAGCCGATATAGCCCATCCCGCCAGTAACCAGAATCTTCATGTCTTTCGCTCTCTGTAGGATGATGGAACGGAGCCGCTTCCAGCGGCATCCGCTAGTGCGCGGCCGTGCGGGCGCGCCCGCCGGCCGATGTCCCGGAGGTCCTGGGGACCCCGGGAGGTATTCACGTCAGTCGGGCGGCGCCTGGCCGCCCCTTCCCTGCGGGTCAGCGGCCCCGCGCCGCCGCTTCCTTGATGAACAACCAGACGAAGGCCATGTCCTCGATGAAGTAGCGGCGGAACATGCGGCGCGGCTCCTGCAGGAAGCGGTAGAACCATTCGAGGCCGGATTTCTGCATCCACACCGGGGCCCGCTTGACCTTGCCGATGGCCACGTCGAAGGTGCCGCCCACGCCCATGGCGAAGGGGATCTTCATCTCGGCCTGGTACTTGCCCAGGAATTGTTCCTTCTTGGGCGAGGAAATCGCCACGAACAGCAGGTCGGCCTGGCTATCGCGGATCTGGCGCGCCACCTCGGCTTCCTCGTGCTCGCCCTTCCAGTAGCCGTTGCGGTAGCCGGCCAGCACCAGGCGCGGGTACTTGCGCTGGTAGGTCTCGGCCACCTTGCTCACGACTTCTTCCTTGGCCCCGAGCAGGAACACCCGCCAGCCCTTTTCGCCGGCGCGCCGCATCAGGGCCTCGAACAGGTCGACCCCGGCGACCCTTTCCTTGAGCGGCTTGCCGAGCAGGCGCGAGGCCCACACTACCGGCATGCCGTCCACGTTGATCAGAGCGCATTCGTTGATGATGCGGCGCAGCTCCGGATCGCGGCTGGCCTTGACCAGCTTGTCGACATTGACCACCACGTGCTGGTGGGGCCGTCCCGACGCGATGAAGCCTTCGATTTTTCCCAGGGTCTCTTCCATCGACAAATTGTCGACCTGGCAGCCCATCAACGTAATGCGCTCTTCATTCATGCAAGTTCCTTTGTCAAAATGGCGACAATGCGTTCGGCCGCCTTGCCGTCCCACAGCTGGGGGCGGCGGCCTTGCTTGCCTTCGCCGCGCAGCGCCTTGCGGGCTTCGCGCACGATGGTCTCGGGATCGGTGCCGGCCAGGACATTGGAGCCCTCCTCGACCGTCACCGGACGTTCGGTGTTTTCGCGGATCGTCACGCAGGGCACGCCCAGCGCGGTGGTTTCCTCCTGCAGGCCGCCGCTGTCGGTCAGCACCACGACCGCGTCCTTCCACAGGTTCAGGAAGGCCATGTAGGCCTGGGGGCCGGCCAGGGTGATGTTGGGACCCAGGTCGATGCCGAACTTCTCGATGTTGGCGCGGGTGCGCGGGTGCACCGGGAAGATCAGCGGCAGCTCGGCGGCGATCTCCTTGAGGGCGCCGGCGATGCGGGTGAAGGTGGCGGGGTCGTCCACGTTGCTCGGACGGTGCAGGGTCACCACCCCGTAGCGCGGGTTGGCGGCCTTGAAGCCGCTGGTTTCAAAGGCCGATGTATCGGCGGCCGACAGTTTCTCGGCCTGGTAGAGCACGTTGTCGACCATGACGTGGCCGACGTAGTGCACGGCGGAGTCGGCCTTGCCTTCGCGGCGCAGGTGCTCGACCGCGGCCGGCTCGGTGGCGAAGAACCAGTCCGAGATGCTGTCGGTGACCAGGCGGTTGATTTCCTCGGGCATGGCCATGTCGCCGCTGCGCAGGCCGGCCTCGACGTGGGCCACCGGGATGTTCAGCTTCTTGGCCACGATCGAGCAGGCCAGGGTCGAGTTGACGTCGCCCACCACCAGCACCGCGGCCGGACGCTCGGCCATGCACAGCTCCTCGAAACCGACCATGATCTTGGCGGTCTGCTGGGCATGGCTGCCGCCGCCGGCCGCCATGAAGACGTCGGGCTGGGGAATGCCCAGCTCTTCGAAGAACACGTCGTTCATCTCGCGGTCATAGTGCTGGCCGGTATGGATGATCTTGAACGACAGCACATCCTGCGCCTGGAGCGCGCGCACGATGGGCGCGATCTTCATGAAGTTGGGACGGGCGCCGGCGACGAGGTAGATCAGCATGAGGACTTTCCCTTTGATAATTATTTGTTATTAAAAAAACGTTATTGTAAACCTGCATTCGACCGGAACGGCGGACGATACTGTGGAGATACGCAGCACCTCGCAAGGCTGCCTGGCCTCGTAGGTGCGCGAATACCAGCCCAGCGGCGGATTCTCGGCCCCGCGCACCAGTTCGAGCTGGAGATCGGCGCCGCTGGCCTGCATCTGCAGCACGAAGCGCTGGCCGCGCACCGACAGGCCCTGGCTGGACAGGCGCACGTCGAGGCCGGGCGCGAAGTGCCAGAACAGCTCGACCTTGTGCTGCTTCTTGGCCGAGACTTCGTCGCGCACCACCAGGGTATTGCTGGCGCCGTCGAACTTCACGCTGCGCACGTGGCGCACCGGGTCGGACAGGCGCTCGTAGCCGTCGTGCGAGCCGCGGAAATCGAATTCCTGGGGCGAGCTCGGCATGCGCTCGATGGCGGCCCTGGCCTTCCTCAGCCACATGAAACGGCCGCCGCTGACGGACTGGTCGAGGCCGTCGATGCGCAGGGTGTTATGGGCCGAGGTGCCGCGGAAGTAATCGCGCCATTTCTGGTCTTGCCAGTAGGAATAGGTGCCGGGGTCGACCAGGCACTCTTCGCCCGCCACCGACAGGGTCAGGGCCAGGGCATCGGCATGGCCGTGGGCGGCGATGCCGAGGTAGCCGAGCGGGCCGCAGTCGAGCATGCCCTTGATCTCGCGCTCCTCGCCGAAGTGGTTGCCGAACAGCAGATAACCGCCGTCAGGGAAGGCCCAGCCGGTCTCGACCTCGTGCGGATCGCAATCCGGCCGCCCGCCGGGCATGGCATGCAGCAGCCAGCGCACGCCCGGGTGCTGGTCTGCATGCCCGCCGAACACGGTGTCGCCCAGGGCCAGCAGCTGGCCCGCGCGGTCCAGGCCGGCGGCGTCGAGGCGGAACACGCAGCCGTCGTCGGCGTCGCCGACCATGGGCACATGACCGCCGACGTCGCGCACCGAGCGCAGGAAGCGCAGCGCGCGCTGCAGCGAGGCCCAGTAGTTGCGCGAGAAAGGCTGGGAAGCGGCCTGGCCCAGCAGGCCGGCCACGAACAGGAATTCGCTCGAGAACACGTGGTAGGCGAAGGCCTGCTCGCGGTTCACGCCATCGCGCGAGAACTGGAGCACGGCTTCGTGTTCGAGTTCGCGGCGCGCCTGGGCGGCCCAGTCGGCCGACTCCTTCCAGCACGGCCAGGTGGTGGCGCCGACGTAGAGGCCGGCCAGTTCGCCGATCAGGTGGTTGTTGGCCGAGGAATGGCGCGACAGGTGGCGCGCGATGCTGCGGCAGTGGGCGTGGATGCTGTCGAGCCAGTCGGCGCGCAGCTTGCGGCCGCTGTCGCCCTCGAACATGGGGCTGTTCTCGCCGCCGGTGAGCTGCCACACCAGGCTCCAGTTGATCAGGCGGATGCCCAGTTCCAGCGAGCTGGTCCAGTTGGGTCCGGTCAGCGGCGGGCACTGGTCGAGCCAGCTGCGCAACTGCTGTTCCAGCGCGTGGATCCAGCGCACGTCGCGGCTCAGGGCCCAGGCCTGGGCCAGGCGCACCAGGTGCAGGTGGCGGTTCAGTTCCCAGACGTGCTTGATGTCGCCGACCTGCTCGCGCCGGGTGATCGCGATGTCGCCGGCATAGATGGCGGGGCCGGTGACCCCGGTCTCGGGGTCGCGGTTCCAGGCGGTGGGCACGCCGACGTCGAAGCGGCGTTCGGCGAACAGCACGACATGGCCGGCGCAGATGCGGTCGGCGTCGGCCAGCAGGGCCTCGGCCTCGAGCGGGTCGAGCGCGGGCGCGCCGCGCACCGGCAGGGTCAGCGCGCGCGGCAGCGGCGGCGGCGCCGCGCGCCCGGACAGGCGCTTGCCCAGCCTGGTCGCGGCCGCCTGCCGGAAGCGGTAGCCGACCTCGGCCACCGACATGCAGCGCAGCCGGTTCACCAGCCATACCATGCGTAGTGTTGCGTTCATTACCCCCCCGCCGTGCGTAGTTGTCGATAGACCGCCGAGATCCGTGCGATCACCACGCCGGACTCGTATTGTTGTTCGATCGTGGCCCGGGCGCGCCCGCCCAGGCGGCGCCGTTCGGCGCTGCTGCCCAGCAGCCGGGCCAGGGCCGCGGCCAGGGCCTCGACGTCGCCGGGCGGCACCAAGAGGCCGTTGTCGTCGTCGCGCACGGCGTCGGGAATGCCGCCGACGCTGCCCACCACGACCGGCTTGCCGGCGGCCATCGCTTCCAGCATGGCCATCGGCAGGCCCTCGGCATGCGAGGGCAGGCAGAACAGCGCGGCCCGCGCCAGTTCTTCCTGTTTCTGCCGGGCGTCGATCCAGCCCAGGGGCACGATGCGGTCCTCGACGCCCAGTTCGCGGGCGCGGCGCTTGACCTGCTCCAGCTCGCCCTGCCCGCCGATCGCCAGTTCTACCTGCGGAAACTGCGGCGCGACCCTGGCCAGCGCTTCCACCAGTTCATAAATGCCCTTGCGCTGCTCGATCTGTCCGAGGAACAGGATCCGTGCCGGCTGTTCCTGCTCCAGCGCGAGCGGCGGCAGCGGCACCGAGTTCGGGATCACCACCACGTTGGCGCGCGGCGCGAAGCCGCGCAGGAACACGGCCCAGCGCTCGGACAGCGCGATCACCACCGAACTGGCTTCCAGCGTGTGGCGGATCCAGCGCCGCATGCGCGGCGAGGCCTTGTCGATGAAGCTGTCGAAACAGGCCCCGTGCAGGTGGAACACGGTCTTGCAGCCGGCCGCGCGGGCCAGGGCCAGCAGCACCGACTTGCGCACGAAGCTGGCGTTGGAGGCGCCGTGCACGTGCACCAGCTCGGGGCGGCGCAGCAAGCAGGCCAGGGTGCGCGCCACGCCCAGCACGGCGGCGCGTGCCTTGTCCCAGCGGCTGCCTTCGACGTGGGTCGGGATGTAGCACACCCCTTCGCGCTCGAACAGTCCGTCCTGGCGCAGCAGCGAGACCACGGTCGCGACGCCGCCGCGCCCTTCCGGCGCGGTGCCCAGCATCAGCACCCTGGGCGCGCTCGGCGCCGCGGTGTGCGATGTGGCGGGATGCGATGCCTGGCTCATGCCGACCGCCCCTTCCACAGAAACCTGTAAAAAAGAAATTCTTTTAAATAGTACAACGATGTTTTTTTAACGAAGCGCACGATTGTCAACAGCGATGAATTCAAATTTCCCGTTCGGCCCGCGCGGGATCGCGGCCACGCGCTCGACCGCCACCTTGACCCCGGGCACGCGCAGCAGGAATTTCTCGATCAGGGCGGCCTCGTCCTGCTCCGTGAAGCCTTCGGTCACCACCACGCGCAGGGTGAAGCGGGCCTCGCCGTGGTACAGCACCTGGCCTTCGACCAGGTTACGGTCGTGGCCCTGGAAGATGCGGTCCAGGCGCGCCACGATGCGCCCGTCCGGCAGGGTCAGGATCTTTTCCTGGCGGCCGACGATGGCCTGCACGGTCGGGAACACCCGGCCGCAGGGGCAGGCCTCGCCCTCCCCAGGCACCACGGTGTCGCCGGTGCGGTAGCGCACCAGGGGCATGGCGCGGTTATTAAGAGTGGTGCCGACCAGCTCGGCGCTGCCGTCGCCCTTGTCGAGCAGTTCGACGCCGGCGTAGTCGGTCAACAGGTGGTAGTGCCCGTGCTCGCAGGTGCCGATGGCCGAGACCCGCTCGGCCTGGCCGTACCAGTCGAACACCACCACCCCGAAGGCGCGCGTCACCGCCTCGCGCACCGCCGGCTCCAGGGTTTCGGACGAGGTCATCACGCCGCGCAGCGACCGGCCGGCGTAGCGGCGGCCGGCGGCGTTGAGCCAGTTGGCGATCGCCGCGATCGAGGACGGGTAGGCGTGGATCACCACCGGGTCGTATTCCTCCAGGGCCTGGACGTAGGCGCCGATGGTCGCGTTCGACAGGTGGTAGGAAGACATCATGAGCATGTTGCCGACCCAGTCGCGGCACCAGTAGCGGCCGTCCTTCGGCTGGTCGTCGCAGACAATGTCGCCGCGGATCCACGCGCGCCGCTGGCCCGGGCGCCAGCCGATCCAGCGCAGCTGGCGGTAGACGAAGCCCTCTTCGCGCACCACGGTGCCCAGGGTCTGGACCAGGGTCAGGGGCGAACCCGAGGTGCCGCTGGTCTTGATGGTGTTGCGGATCAGCGAGCCCAGGCCGCGCGGGCGCACGAAGCGCTCCGGGTGCTGCTTGACCTCGGTCTTTTCGAGCAGTTTGGCGCCGGGCGCCACACGCTGCAGGCGGGCGCCGTCGGGCGCCACCGGCACCCGCAGGTGGCGCGCGCGGCGCGCGATATAGGCGTTCAGGTTGGCGGTGGAATATTCGTTGCGGGCCAGCACCGGATAGACCAGCACCCTGCCCCACAGGTTGCGCGCCAGCTCACGGACCAGTGAACGCAGCGAGAGTTTCAGCGAATAAGTCCACATCGTCGTGATCACTTCCGGTCAGGCAGGATGTTTGTGTACGTTTCGGCAACAATCCGGCCGAGAATAGCATAGGTCCGGTGGCTTCTTACGTACGCTGGGCCACGTTCGGCGAACTCTGCAGCAAGAGCGCGGTCGTCCAGCAGGCGGCGCACCGCGCGCGCGAAGGGGGCCGGCTCCATCGGGGCGCACAGGCCGGCGCCGCTTTGCGCGATGACCAGGGCCTGGTCGGGGATGTCGTTGGCCACGCTGGGGATGCCCAGGGCCAGGTATTCGACCAGCTTGGTCGGCGAGGAGACGTCGAACAGGGCGCCGCGCGGGATCGGCGACAGGCCGACCTCGGCCCGCACCGCGTAGCCGAGGGCGGTGCGCTGGGGCAGCCAGCCGGTCAGCAGCACGTGGCTGTCGAGGCCGCGGCGCGCGATCTCGGCGCGCATCCAGTCCATCTCGTCGTTCGAGGCGGCGTCGCCAGCCAGCACCAGCAGCACGTCAGGGACGTCGGGCTTGAGCAGCTCGACCATATCGAGCAGGAAATCGGAGCGGCGCGCCTGGGCAATGCGGCCCAGGTAGAGCACCACGCGGCGGCCGTCCAGGCGCGGGTCCTGGACCGGCTCGATCCGGGCGCGGTCGAACAATTCGGCGTCCACGCCCATCGGTACCGCGGTCATGCGCGCGCGCTCGAAGCCCTTGGCAGCCAGCCAGTCGGCCATGGCCTCGCTCTGCACGAAGATGTGGCGCGCGCCGGGCAGCACCAGCCTGTAGATGACGAAGCGCGAGGCCGCCGCGCGCAGCGCGTGCCCGAACCACTTCAAGCCCTTGCCGCGCCGGCCGATCTCGTCGCGCCTCACCTCGAAGCCCTCCACGATGGGGAAGGACATCCAGTACAGGAAGGGCACGCCGAGCAATGCTGCGGCGCAGCGTCCGAGCAAACCCGAGGCGATCTTGTCGCGCACCTGGATGCAGTCGGGGCGGGCGCCGCGGCGCGCGCGCAGCAGGCCTTGCAGGTCCCACAGCGGCGACAGCACGCTGGCGAAGCGGCTCTTGAGACTGCCGACCCGGTGCATGCCGCCGGCCCGCCAGGGGTCGCTCGCCTCGCTGCCCGACTGGCCGACCAGTTCGGTGCGCACCCCATAGCGCGGCATCTCGGCGCCGAACAGGGTCAGCACGTCGGCGCGCAGCGGCGGCAGCGGATCACGAACGATGAAGGCGATGGACAGGGGCTTGCGCATGGACGATCGATAGCGATTGATCAAGAATCGGGCCAATCGATTCTAGCGCAGCCTTGGGCGCGCACAATTCATCAACACGCGCCATGTGTGCGGTGCAGCACACTCAGCCATAAAAAGTCGCGCCGGGAGCCCCCCGATCGCAGGGAATCGCGCGCCGGCCCTAGGCGATCGCGCGGTCCAGCGGGTCCTCGGCCTGCTCGACCCGATTGCGTCCCGCGCGCTTGGCCCGGTACAAGGCCTTGTCGGCGCGTCCCAGGGCCGTGCCGATGCCGTCGCCCTCCCCCAACGTGGCGACGCCGATGCTGACCGTCAGCGCCATCCGCTCGCCCTGGTCCTCGAGCGCCGCCGTCGCCACCGCGCGGCGCAGGCGCTCGGCCAGCGCGAACGCCCCGGCCGCGTCGGTGGCGGGCAGCAGCACCGCGAATTCCTCCCCGCCCAGCCGCCCCAGCAGGTCGCCGCGGCGCAGCGCCGCGCCGGCGGCGGCTGCGAATACCTGCAGCGCGCGGTCGCCGAAGGCGTGGCCGTGGCCGTCGTTCATGCGCTTGAAGTGGTCGATGTCCAGCATCAGCAGGCTGAGCGGCTGCCCGAGCCGCCGCGCCTGCGCCTGCGCGCGCTCGGCCTCGGCCAGGAAGCAGTGGCGGTTGGCCAGGCCGGTCAGGCTGTCGGTGGTGGCCAGCTCGCGCAGGCGCGCCTCGTCCTTCTGCTTGCACAGCAGCAGGAAGCCGAAGCCGTTCACGACCAGCAGGAAGTAGGCGCCCAGGTAGACCGTGGTCTGGGACGGACTGGGGGTGTACACGTCGAGGCCGCTGCCGCTGGCTACCCAGGCGCGCCAGAAGAAGGCGAAGGCGACCAGCAGGTTGGGCAGGCCGATGATGCAGCGCAGGAGCGAAAAGCGGGGCCCGGTGCCGATCATGATCAGGCCGTTCAGGCCGGCGATCGTGGCCAGCACCAGCGACATCAGGAGGACGCGCTGGGCCGCGCTGGCGTCGAAGGCCACGGTGGCGAGCAGCAGCCCCTCGCCCAGGATGAACAGACCGAGCAGGCCGCGCTGCCAGCGGTAGCCGAGGAAGGTGGTGTAGGCCAGCGCCTCGCCCACGGCGGCGGCGATCAGGAGCCCGTTCGAGAGCAGCACGCCGGTCGCGGGCGGCAGCGAAGGCCGCAGCCAGAAGGCCAGGAAGCCCGCGCCCTCGATCAGCTTGGCCCAGGTCCAGATCTTCATCGAGCGGTCCGGCCGGCCGGTGCGCGAATAGCCCGCCATCAGGACGGCGTAGCTGATATTGCCGATGGCGAGCATCAGCATGAACGCGCGTATCTCGTTCATGCCGCGCCTGGCTCGCCGCGCGCTGGCTGCTGTCTCATCGTTTCCCCTGATCTTCCATTCAAGCTTGGCAATGGATATTGTCTTTATGCAATTATCTCATAGAAACATATCGCTATGCAGACCGGATGGCGGGCGACCGGGGATTCGGAATGACGAGGCGAAGCGGCCGCCGGACGGCGAGGCCGAACGGCGGGGCCGGACGGCGGCCGAACGGCGGGGCCGAACGGCGAGGCCGAACGGCAAGGCCGGACGACATGTTCAGCCGGCGCTCAGCAGCTTGTCGTCCTCGCGCTTGTCGAGGCGCACGTCGGCCAGGCGGTCGACGTGGATCAGGCCCTCGGCCGCCGCGTGCGAGGCGGCGAACACGCTGTCGGGGGCCAGCACGAGCTGGGCGCCGGTGGCGCTGACCTCGGCGATCAGGCGGTCCAGGGCTTCGATGCGCAAGGGGTCGGGATTCACGTTGCGGATATAGATCATGCGTACCGCCTGCGGATGGCGACGCACCACCTCGGCATAGATCTCGGGATCCTGTTCGCCGCTGTCGCCGATCAGGACGAAGCGCATGCCGGGGTGGAAGGACAGGATGCGCTCGATCTGCTCCAGCTTGTGGCTGCCGTGGCTGGTGGGCTTGAGGATGGTGCGCAGGTCGAGCTCGCGCAGCAGCAGCGGTCCGAGCGGAATGCCCTGCATGCGCAGGAAGTCGACGAGCGGCCCGAACAGGTGCCAGGGACTGCTCGAGACGTAGAACAGCGGGTTGTTTTCCTTGCCGGACACGCCGGCGGACAGGGCGCGGTAGAAGGCGGCCACGCCCTTGAAGGGCTTGCGGGTGTGGGCGTTGCTGCGCACCAGCATCAGGGCCATGTTCAATTTGTTGGTGACATTGGTCCAGAGCACGGTGTCGTCGATGTCGCTGATGATCCCGAACTTCGCCGTGGATGCCGGCACCATGGCCTCGGCCTCGGCCCTGGGCGGCTGGCCGTCCGGGCCGCGGCTGTCCGGCAGCTCCAGCTCGACCCGCTGCCAGCCGTCCGCCAGCGGCGCGGCGGCGCTGATCTCGAAGCTGAAGTAGCCGCCGCGGTCGGTGAAGCTTTCCAGCTCCTGGCCCTGGAAGCGCGCCAGCACGCGCGCGCCCTCCACCTCGTCCGACTCCAGGCGGCGGTACAGGGCGATCAGGTTGTGCCAGCCGCTGTCGGTCGGGGTCTGGTCGCGGAAAGCCTGCTCGTCCAGCACCCGGCCCTTGATCCACAGCTTGCCGGCATTGCCGAAGCCGAGGTAAGGCAGCAGCATCGGCTGGCCGCCGCCGGCCAGGCCGCGCAGGCGGCGCAGCGCCTGGCCGGCGAACAGGCCGGCGCCGCGCGCCAGGCGACGGTGCAGGTCGCGCGCCCGCGGCGGCGGCAGCGACTCGGACACTTCTGGCGCGGCCGGCAGGCCGCTTGCCACCGGTCCCGATACCGGTCCCGGCCCGGGCAGCGCCGGACCGTGTTCGACCCAGGCGCGGCTGTCGATGCCGCGCGCCAGGTGCAGGGCCAGCTCGGCCTCGCGCGCGCGGCCGGGCTCGACCGGCTGGCCGAGGATGTGCAGGACGGCGCCGGCTGCGCGCAGGCGGGCCAGCTCGGCTTCGGTGGCGATGCCGGGATTGAGGATCAGCAGCGCACCGGCATGCTCGACCCGTTCGACCAGGTCGTCGAAGCCGGCGCGTGTCAGGATCAGGAAGGGCAAGGCGCCCGCGGACTCGCTCACGGTGGGTTTCCTTTGCAAACCTTGGACGCAATCAGTATCCACCAGGCACCGACCGTCCACCGTGCGCCAGGTCGCATTCCGGGGGCGCCGCGCTCAGGCCGCCGCCCTGCTCTCCTTCCACGCGGCCAAGCGCCGCAACAGTCCGGCGCTGGCCTGGCTGTCGAGCTTGCGGCAGAAATGGGCCCCGGAAGCCTGGATGCGCGCCAGGTCGCTTTCGTCCAGCAGCTTGGGATTGCGGGCGCCGCCCTCCGGCCACTGGATGTAGCGGAAGTTCTGCGCCAGGACGCGCCCGGCGTAGCGCGAATTCATGACCAGGGTCTGGAAGAACAGCTCGTCCGGGCACTGGGCGCTGCGGCACAGGCGCGCCAGTCCCGGATGGGCTTCGTGCAGGCGCAGGATCTCCTGCACGCACTCGCGCGACAGCGCCCACCAGCAGGAGCCGCCGTGCGGCGTGAGCCCGGCCGGAAAGCTTCGCCGGCGCTTGAGGAGCTTCATGCCGCGATTGAGCAGGCCGCAGGCCAGGCGCTCGAGCCGGCCGCCGCCCTCGCGGTGGAAATACTGGTAGCGGTGGGCCACGTTCCAGCCGTCCGGCCCGATCGGCGCGGTCTCGATCAGCTCGCGTCCGCGCAGGGCTTCCAGCTCGCGCTTGAGCAAGGCGTTGGGCAGCAGCGGATAGTCCTGGGCCGAGAGGAAGACCAGCTTGTCGAACTCCGGCACCTCGGCCAGGATCTGGCGCGCCGAGACCAGGATCGCCTCGACCTGGGAGAAGCGGCCCCAGCGCACGTCGATGCGCTCGCGCACCAGGCGCGCCGCCGGATGCAGGGCGCCGGGGTCGATCGCGCTCTTGCGGTCGAGGTGGACGTAGACCAGGAAGTCCGGGTCGTCCAAGGCCGCGACCAGGGCCTCGAGCTGGGCGGCGTCCTTGTGGGCGCCGATCAGGAATACCTGTTTCATGGGGCTCCAAAACGAAAAGCCCCCGGCAGCGCGAAGCCGCAGGGGGACTTGGGGTGCGTTGCGCGCCGAGTCTAGCATGGCGCGCCGCCGGACTGCGCCCGGTTGAGCAGGACCTTAGTTGATCGTCACTGCCTGGCCGGCCACGGTCACGGTGCGGGTCGAGCCGCTGGTGGTGATGTTGACGGTCGGGCGCTTGCAGCCCACGTCCAGCAGCACCAGGAACTCGGCGGTCGACTTGCCGTCGTTCTTCAGGTAGAAGGCGCCGTGGTCCTCGACCACGTTGGTCTTGGCGCCCGGACCGATCCACTTGGCGAAGCTGGCATTGGTGTTCAGCGAACGCAGGCAGACCGACTGGGCACCGGCGACGACCTTGACGTTGAGCGAGTTCTCCACCGTCATGATGACCGGGGTGTGGATGTTCCACTCATAGGTGCGGGCCACGGTGCTGGCCAGGCGGTCGCGCACCAGGATGGCGTTGCCGGCGTTGCGCAGGTGCCAGATCTGGCGCTTGGCCATGGTCAGCTGACCGCCGTAGGCCGGGGTGGCGTCGCCTTCCGCGTAGTCGTAGCTCGGCTGGGCCGAGAAACCGGTGATGCGGCCGTTACGCTGCAGCTGCTCGCGGTAGCCGGTCACCATCTGGCCCTTGCCGCCGTCGAAGGTGATGCCGTTCTGCGAACGGGTCTGGTGGTACCAGTCGGTCCAGTAGGGCGAGCCGTACCAGTCGTACCAGCCGGCCTTCACCAGCAGGGGCTGGTTCGCGACCGACAGCAGGATGCCGTTCTGGTCGCCGTGGCTGTGGTTGAAGGAGCCGTAGGGGCTGGACTTGAAGTACAGCGAGGAACGCTGGTCCGACGCCAGGTTGCTGTGCATGGCCACCCAGCCGATGCTCGGGTAGTAGGCCGAGTCCGAAGGCGCCGCGTAGACGGTGGTGTTCTTCACCGGCAGCGGATACTCGGCCTGCAGCAGCGAGAGCCCGTCTTCCATGCCCGAGGTGTTCTTCACGTACCAGGCGGCGCGCGGCGACCACATGCGGGAAGCGAAGGCGCGGAACACGCGGGAGTCCGGCTTGGTCTCGGAGGCGTCGCCGAAGGCGTGGACGCGCGAACCCGGCGGGGTGAATTCCATCGCGAAGTCCAGGAAACCGAGGGTCCAGGGCTTGCCGAAGAAGTTCACGCCCGAGGCATGGGTGAGCGGGTCCCACAGCGCCAGCAGGTAGCCTGCGTTGTACTCGGCGTAGGCGGTGCCGTTGGCGTAGCCGCCTTCCGGGCCGCTCCAGGGCGAGGGGCTGTTGGCGTAGGCGCGGAAGGAGAAGTCGAACCACTTCTGGGCTTCCGGGATGTCGCCCAGCGACAGGGTCGAGATCAGCACCATGAAGATCAGGCTGGTGTTGCCGTGCGAATCGAAGGGGTACTGGTCGAGGCGGCCGTTGTCGCCCGCCAGGTTGTTGAACATCTCGGTGGCGCGGGCCTTGACCGCGGCCAGCCAGCGCGCCTTGCGGGTCGCGTCCAGTTTCGGGCCCAGCACGTCGACGGCCTTGATCAGGCTCCAGGCGATCTGGCGGGTGGCCTGGTCCTGGTTGGCGTAGCTGGTCGGGCCGTTGGGGTCGAGCGAAGCGAGCTGGTCGCCGCGCTTGAGCGCTTCGGTCAGGTAGACCTGGTCGCCCTTGAGATAGACCATCAGCGAAGCGGCTTCGAGCTGGCGGCTGGCTTCGTTGATGCGTTGGCGCACGTCGGTCTGCTGCGAAGCCATGGCGGCGGTCAGCGGGGTCGAGATGGTGATGCTCCAGCGCGAGTCGGACAGGGCCGGCACGGCGGTGGACTGGGCCACCACTTCGTTGCCGAGGCGGCTCACGTAGTGTTCGAGTTCGACCTTGCGGGCGTATTTCCAGGTCGCGACCGGGGTCACCGATGCCGGCAGCGAGCGCGGACGGGCCTTGGACATGATGCGCGAGCGCAGGGTGGCGTTGTCCGGCACTTCGAAGATGTTGGACTTGCTGGTCACCGAGAAAGTGCGCGGGCTCGACCATTCTCCCGAAGTGGTCGGGCGCACGCGCCAGGTGTAGTTACCGAGGGCCATGGCCTTGGTCGGCAGATACCAGTTGCGGTCGGTGACGATCTTGGTCGGCGTGCCGCCGACCGGGGTGATCTCGAGTTCGTAGTTGGCCGGACCGGTCGCATGACGCGCCCAGGTGAAACCCGGCGGGTTCTGGGCCGCCACCGTGTTCATTGCCGGGCTCGGCTTAACGATCAGGGGATCGGTGGACTCGACCCAGTCCGCGCGCGCATCGATGCTCGCGACCAGCGAGGCAAACAGGGCAGCACAAACGAGACTCTTCCGGTGAAATTTCATGTTGAAGCTCCGAGAAAAAAACCTGATTTCCGATGAGCACCGCGAACGGGCACTCGATACCTGCTGTGCGGGAGTTTCTTTGCGACGCCCTTACTCAACGAAAAGAATGTTACCCCAAACTTTATTGAGCACAGGAAAAATCCCCGAAGAAATCACGTTTTTTTTGCTTGCCTCACAGAAATACGACAGGCAAAAAATCAATTTTGCCGAATAATATTTTCACCTTTCTAACGGTTGTGGTGCCCTGGATAACGGTCTTGGCCTGCATGAAAAGACAAAAACGCAAACCTGTCAGATTTGCTACGCCGGTTTCAGCTCCCTCGCTTCGGCTTCCAGCACCCGCATGCGCTTCATGTAACGCAGGCAGTAAATACCGAAGGCCAGCGGCGCCTTGGCCATGTGCCGCTTGCGCACCGCGAATTCCTCGCGCCGCGCCTTGATCTTGTTGGCCGAGGACACGCTGCCCGCGTGGTCGCGGAACACGGTCAGCGGCTGGTCGACCATGATCGGCCGCGCCACCGCACCCAGGCGCAGCCAGAGGTCGATGTCCATCGCGTACTTGAGCTGCTCGTCGAACATGCCATGGCGCTCGAAGGCGGCCTTGCGGATGAACACGGCCGGATGCGGGATCGAGGCTCGCCCGGCCACGAAGGAGCGGTAGGAATACGGCGGCATCGCATAGGGGGGCACCAGCTTGCCGTCCTTCAGCACCTGGATATTGCCGTACAACCAATCCGCGGGCTGGCCTGCCGTGCGCGCGCCTTCGAAGGCGCGCGCCACCGTGGCCAGCACGTCGGGGCCGGCGTAATAGTCGTCCGAGTGCAGGTGGGCGATGAATTCGCCGCGCGCCGCTTCGATGCCCTGGTTCATGGCGCGGCTGATGCCGCCGCCGACGTCGCGCAGCACCCGCTTGTTGCCGGGATAGGCGGCGATCATGTCCAGGGTGGCGTCGGTCGAGCCGCCGTCCACGAAGATGTGTTCGAAGTCCTGGCAGGTCTGGGACTGGACCGAGGCCAGGGTGTCAGCCAGCGTGGCGGCGCTGTTCCAGGTGCAGGTAACGATCGAAAAGGTTGGTGTGTTCGGCATACAGCTCCAGTAAGCGCGGTAGCAGGCGCCCGGCATCGGCGCCGAACTGCGGCGCCGGCGCCACGCGCCGGGGTGGTTCGGCAAGCCGGGCGGCCACCAGGCCGACCAGCTCGTCCATGGATTCGGCCAGCGCCAGCTGGCCCTCGTAGAGCTGGTAGCGGGCCAGCTCCGGGGTGCCGCCGCGCGCCATCGCGACGCACTGGCGTCCCAGGGCCAGGGCTTCCAGCACCGTGGTGCTGCAGGCTTCCTCGCACAGCGAGGGCACCACGCACAGGTGGGCGCGCGCCGACAGGGCCAGGGTGCTGGGATAGTCCTGCCAGCCGAGGAAGCGCACCCCTGCCCCGCCATGGCGGGCTTCGAGTTCGGCGCGCTGCGGGCCGTCGCCGGCGATCAGGAGGCGCGCATGCGGCGGCAGGCGGCCGCTGGCGGCGTCGAGGAATTCGGCGAAGCCCTTGCCCTTGTCGACCCGGCCCACCAGCACCACCTCGCCCATCACCGGGTCGGGGGCGGCCTCGGCCGCGGCGCGCAGGCGCGGGTAGTCGACGAAGTTGTGGATCACGCGGCAGCGCGAGAGGTCGGCGTCGGGCACGGCGCGCAGGAACTGGCGGCGCAGGAAGTCCGACACGAACACCGTCTTGTGGCGGGCGAAGGCGCGCGCGGTCTGCTCGCGGTAGCCGTTGACGGCGATCGCGGTCACGCGCTTGCGCATCGGGCCGGCGGACCGGGTGATGCAGGCCGAGCAGTCGCCCGGCACCAGGTTGTCGCACACGGCGCCGTCGCGGAAACGCAGGTGGGTCAGGCATTCGCTGCCCTGGTCGTGGCGGGTCTGGACGTAGTTGATGCCCTCCTCCACGTGCAGGCCCACCATCGGCAGGTGGCCGTGGTAGTGGACCACGTCGAAGCCGGGCGCGTGCTCGTTGATGGCGGCGCCGATCTTGCGGGCGAAATAAGGGCGCTTGAGCGGGTTGAACACGCCCATCTGCAATTCCTTCCAGCCGGGGCGCGCCTGGTCGAAGCCAGGGCGGAACACGCCCTTGAAACCGATCTGCTCGGCGCAGCCCACGGTGCCGCGATCGTTGCGGCCGAGGATCTCGACGTCGTGCCCTTCGGCCAGCAGGCGGTTCGCAAGCGTGACCACGTGCTTGCCCAGGCCGCCAATCTGTTCTCCAGGTAAATCCTCCGACACCATCAAGATCCGCATCTCATCCTCCCGCCGGCTGCCAACGTTGCTTGACGCGCGACCAGGCCAGCATGCGATCGTCGCGCTCGATCACGAACATCACCCCGTGCACGCCCAGCAGGACCACCGTGAGCGCCAGGATGACCAGGAAATCCGTCATGCCGCCGTCGAACAGCTGCTCGGCGGCGGTGGCGGCGATCGCCACCAGGGCGACACCGAGCAGGCCCGGCGCATAGCCCTGGGACAGCAGGCGGCCGAGCGAGGTCGGCACTGTGCGGCCGTGGACGTAGACCACGAAGGCCGTGGTGAACAGCAGCGAGCCAACCAGGTGGCCCCAGGCCGCGCCATCGATGCCCCAGCCGGCCACGCCGACGTAGACGATGGCCAGGCCGGCGCAGGCGCGTCCCAGCGCGAACATGCCGGACACGCGCGGATGGCCCATGCCGTCGTTGACCAGGGACGGCAGGCTGGTGAGCGAATCGATGAATTGCGACAGCGCCATCACGGTGAGCACCACGGCGCCGTTGCGCGCGAAGTCCTCGTTCATCCACAGGGCCAGGATCTGGTGGGCGAACACCGCCACCAGCACCAGGATCGCGGCATTCAGATACACCACGTAGCGCGTCGCCTTCAGGTAGACCTGGTCGAGCCGGGCCAGCTCGCCCTTCGCGGCCAGGGCGCTGGCGGCCGGGAAGAACACCCCGGACAGGCGGAAGGTCAGGCTCAGCACCCGGTTGGCCAGGGTCGAGGCGACCGTGAAATAGGCCAGGCCGGTTACGCCGACCAGGGCGCCGATGATCAGCTTGTCGGCATAGGCGTAGGACAGCGAGGCGAAGCGCGCCAGGAAGGAATAGGCCGAGAAGCCGAGCAGCTCGGCGCGGATGCGCTGCCCCGGCCAGCGGAAGGCCAGGCCGGGCAGCAGGCGGCGGATGGCGCGCCACAGGATCAGGCAGTGGATGCTGCTGGCCACCACGCGCAGCAGGATCACCTCGAACAGGCCGTAGCCGAGCATCAGGATGCCGACCGTGGCGAGCGGCACCAGGGTGCCGAACACCATCTCCACGCGGCTCGAGATGTCGTAGCGCATCAGGGACTGGGGCACGCTGTTCAGGTAGGCCTGGAGCTGGCCCAGGAAGAAGCCGAGCGAGGCCAGGCGCAGGGTGTCGGTGGCTTCCTGGACCAGGCGCGGCGGCACCGTGAACACGTCGTTCACGAACCAGGCCGCGCCCAGGAACAGGCCGGCCCCGCCCACCAGCCCGATCAGGGTATAGGTGGCCAGGCCGAAGGTGAGCGTCTCGGCCACCTTGGCGCGGTCTTCGCGCGCCTGGTGTTCGGCGATGTACTTGACCGAGCCGGCGGTGACATTGATGTCGATCACGGCGAAATAGCCGACGATGGCGGTCACCAGGGAGTAGACGCCATAGCTGGCCTCCCCCAGGCCCTTGACCACCAGGGGCACGGTGCCGAGCATGACCAGGGCCGGAATCGCCGCCCCCAGCAGGTTGGACCAGGCGTTGCGCAGGAGTCGCAGGTTCATCAGGCGTGCACCAGGCGGGGACGGGGTACGAAGGGTTTGGGCGCCTGGCGCACCGGGGCTGGGGCCATTTGGCTGACCGCCGCCGCCAGGTAGGGCAAGGCCATGCAGAAGGCCAGCATCTGGGTGGTGCGCACCTGCGGGAACGGCGTGCCGATCAATAGGTCGGGGGTCATGAAGGCGATCCCCGCCACCCCGGCCGTGCCCAGGCCCAGCAGTTCGGGCGGGAGTTTACGCAGGGTGCGGCGGGCGAAGCCGACGAAGGCCAGGATGGTGCCGAACAGCAGGGTCGTGCCGATCAGGCCGCTCTTCAGGGCGATGTGCAGGATGCCGCTGTGCAGGAACAGGCCGCCATCCGGATTGTTCTGCCAGGAGATGTACTGGTAGCCGTTATAGCGGCCCCAGGAACCGATGCCGGTGAGCGGGCGCGACATGAAATCGGCCGCGGCCAGCTTGAGTTCGAGCACGCGCTCGCTCTCGGGGCCGAAGCGCTTCGATTGCATGTCGTAGATCATCGACGAGAGGCCGCCGCTCGCGCCCTTGGTCTGGGTCAGGCGGCGCACCGCGGCATAGGCCAGGGCCGCGCCCACCAGGGGCAGTCCGGCCACGGTGAGCTGGAGGCGGCGCTTGGTCGGGAAGCGGAACATCACCACCACGAATGCCAGCAGGAAACCGATCCAGGCCGAGCGGCGGTAGGATAGCACCACGCAGGCGGCGGTCAGGACCAGGGTCATCCATTCGATGTTGCGCCAGAACTTGGGGCGGTCGGTCTTGTGCGCCTGGAACAGGTGGACCGCGGTGATGGCGAAGGCGACCGTGCACAGCAGGCTGTCGTTGATGTCGAAGAAGGTCAGCCGGATCTTGATCGCGTTCATGTTGGCGTAGACATTGTTCGGGTCGCCGCCGAAGGCCGCCCAGCGGACCAGGCCGAACACGGCGCGGCACAGGCCGGCCAGCATGATGAAGTGGGCCAGTTCGATCACCTGCTCGCGGGTGCGGAAGGCCAGCAGCATCAGGGCGATCAGGGGCATCATCCAGACGATGTTGGAGAAGCCCGAGGGCGCCAGGGTTTCGGCCAGGGGCACGCCCGAGAACAGGCCCACGCCCACGTGGGCCGCGAGCAGCAGGAACCAGCCCCAGAACCAGGGCCGCAGGTTGCAGGCCGGCGCCGGATAGCGGTTGAAGGTGGCCGAGACCCGCGCCACGACCCAGGCGCCCAGCATGCACCACAGCAGCAGGGCGAAGTAGAGCTTGCCCGAGCCGCGGCTGTAGATGCTCTTGGCGGCGAACACCGCCAGGTTGCCGTAGCTGGTCGAATTCACCCAGAAGAACACCAGCAGGTAGCCATAGACCAGGAAGCGCGGCCAGACCAGGCCCAGGCCCACGCCGGCCACGGCCGCGATCGACAAGCCGATCACGAAGGCCCAGGGCAGCGAATAATAGATATAGGGCAGGATCTCGTTCATCGGCGTTGCGGGTGTCTACTCAAGGGTTCAGTGGTGTTGCGCGAGCTGGGCCGGCGCCTTGCCGGCGTCGGCGCCCAGCAGGCGCGTACGGTCCTGGGGCGCGAGCGCGCCCAGCATCTCCTGGACGAAGCGGTCCTGGACGGCGTAGGCCGCGCCCTGGTCGGCGCCGATGGTCGAGACCCGCACCAGCATGCCGTCCGGGATCTCGCCCGACAGGCCATAGGCCAGGCGGCGCAGCTTCTGCTGGATGCCGCTGCGGGTCACGCTCTCGCCGATCGTGATCCAGTAGGTGATCGGCTCGTTGCGCTCGTGCAGGCGCGCCACCAGGCGCTGGACCGGCACCTCGCCGTAGCGGGTGGCGAGCGCGTCCTCCCTCTCGTCGACCATCTGGAAGCCCTGGGCCACGTAGCAGACCTCGGGCAGGTGTAGCTGCAGCGACTTGCTCTGCTCGCCGCCATAGGCGATCGACAGCATAACGCGCTCGCCGCGCGGGTTGATGTAGGTGCGCGACAGGGTCTGGTCGTAGATCAGCTCGAGCACGCGCTGCTGTTCCGGGTCCGGGGTCAGCGGCACCACGCTGGGGTCGAGCACCCACTGGCCGAAGCGCTGCGGGATCATCTGCTCGAGGCTGAACTTTTCATGCTCCTCGAGCGGACGCGGCTTGGGCGTCAGGGCCCCGGTCAGGGCCGAGGTGCCGGCCATGGCGGCGCCCAGGATCAGGCTGATGGCGAGACGGCGGTTCATACGGCCTCCTTGAGCTTGTGGGACGGGCCGGGGCCGCGCGGGCCCCCGCCTTCCCTGCGCTTGATCCACCACTGCAGGCCGGAGTCGACCGCCAGGATCAGCACCAGGGCCGTGACGAACAGCACCATGCCCGCGAAGCCGTGCAGGAAGCCCTGGCCGGCCGCGTCGCCGAAGTAATAGGTGATCAGGGTCAGGGTGATCACGCGGATCACGTTGGCCGCGAAGGAGATCGGGACGATCAGGATCGCCAGGCCGATGTTGCGGAAGGCCGAGGGGTGGCGCATCAGGTTCAGGTAGAACAGGCCGAGGGCCTCCAGGGTCAGCAGGGTCTGCAGGCCGGCGCAGGCGTCGGCCACCAGCAGCTGGTACTGGCCGATCTGCAGCACCACGCCTGAGCGCGAGATCGGGTAGCCCAGGCCGAACAGGATGTGCTCGGTGGCCCAGGACACGGCCATCTTCATGGGCATGGTCACGGCGGCCACGAGTTCGCTCGGCAGCGGCACCATGAAGAGCATGAAGAAGAAGGGGAACCACAGCACGCGCAAAGCGCGCGAACCGCGCTTGATCAGGAGGATCGCGGCCGTCACGGCCAGGATCGAGCCGACCTCGAACATCAGGATGGCTTGCGAACGGCCCAGCAGGTGGATGGCCAGGCCGAAGACCAGCAGCGGCCAGCCGAACCAGCTCGCCTGCGGCGGGGTGCTGGCGGCGATGACTTCGGGCCACTTGCGCCAGATCAGCCAGACCGCGAGGAAGAAGATGATCGGGCCGTGGCCCTGCTCTTCGCTGACCCAGGCGCCGGTGAACAGGCTGTAGAAGGTGGGGCCGAACAGGAGCGCCAGTCCGAGCAGGACGGGCCACCATTCGGGCAGGGCGTGGCGCAGATCGGACCGCCAATCTCCCGCGTCCAGCGGGGCGCTTGCAGGTACCTGGTTCGCCATCTCAGAACTCCACCACCACCGAACCGATCACTTCCGCGCCGGCCTCGGCCATCTGCTCGGCCATGCGGCCGATGTTGGCGATGCGGGTGCGGTGCTTGGCCGCCACCAGCAGCACGCCGCCGGCGCGCCCGGCCACGGCCAGGGCGTCGGCGCCCGAGCCGAAGGGCGGCAGGTCGTAGAGCACCACGTCGTAGCGGCTCTCGAGCTGGGTGTTGAGGTTGCGGAAGCCTTCGCGCGCCAGCAGTTCCTGGGGGTTGGGCGGGAGGGTCCCGGCCGGCATCACCGACAGGTCGACGAAGGCGGGCACGCGGGCGATGACGTCGAGGTCGGCGCGTCCGGCCAGCAGGTCGGACAGGCCCTGGCGCGGCTTGATGCCGAACATCTCGCTCTGGCGCGGACCGCGCAGGTTGGCGTCCACCAGCAGGGTCTGCTCGCCGAGCTGGGAGAACACCACCGCCAGGTTGGCCGCGAACAGGCTGGAGCCGTCTTCGGGCGAGACCCCGGCGATCGCCAGGGCGCGGCGGCCGCGCGCGAACCAGCGCAGCATCAGCTGGCTGCGGATCGCGCGCAGCGATTCGACCTGGGGCGAGAAGGGTTCATAGGCCGCCACCAGCTTGGGCGAGAGGTTGGCCTGGCCCTTTTGCAGGTAAGGATAGGAGAACTGGCGAGCCAGCACCTGCTGGATGTCGTCCTCGCTCACCAGGCCGAGGCGCACGGCGGCCTCGCCGAAGCGGATCCCGAGGTCCTTCTGCATGCGCAGCACGCGCTCGGCGCTCTCGGGGGTCAGCTTGCCGGCGTCGAGCAGCAGCGCGCCCATGCTGGTCTCGGCCGGGTGGCCGGTAGGCAGTGCGGATAGCACGGATGAATTCATGATGGTGTCGACTCCTTAGTTCAGGCGCAAGAGGCGGCGCGGCGCCATCAGGTTGCGGATGCCGCCGCTGCGGGCACGGGCCGGGCGCCATTCGATGGTGCCGAGCACCGGGATGCCCAGCATGTCCTTGACGTCGCCGGTCGAGCGCACCGGACGGTTGATCAGCTCCAGCAGCAGGGCCAGGCCGACGCCGAGCACGGTGCCGAGCAGGATCGAGATCAGGGTATTGAGCAGCACGCGCGGGCCGGACGGATCGGTGGGCGCGGTGGCCGGGTTCAGGATCGAGATGTCGGACTGTTCGGACTGGGCTTCGATGCGGGTCTGGGAGAAGCGCTGGCTGGCCGAGTCGAAGGCGCGCTGGGCGCTGTCGAGGTCCTTGAGCAGCACGCCCAGCTCGTCGCGGGTGCGGTTCAGCTCCAGCACGCGCGCCTTTTGCGCGGCCAGTTCGGAGCGCAGCTCGGCTTCGCGCTGGCGCAGTACCGAGGCGTTCGAGCCGACGCTGCGGGTGACGCTGCCCAGGGCGGCGTTGAGTTCGGCGCGCAGCTTGCCCACCTCGGCCGAGGCCGACTGGTATTGCGGGTGGTTGCGGCCGTAGCGCGAGCCGGCTTCGGCCAGCTTCGATTCGGCGCCGGAGAGCTGCACGCGCAGGTTCTGGATCAGGGGATTGTTGGCCACGTCGGCCGAGTTGACGCCGCCGCCGGCCATCTTCTCGCGCGAGCCGGCCTCGATGGCGGCGGTCTGGGCCGCGACCAGCTGGGACGACAGGTCGTTCAGGCGCGACAGCTCGATGTCGACGCGGTTGTTGTCCAGGCTGACGATGCCCTTTTCCTGCTGGTACTTGGACAGGCGCGCCTGGGCCGCCTCGAGGTTGTCGCGCAGCTGCTTGGTCTGCTCGTTGAAGTAGGTCGAGGCCTTCTTCGCCGGCTCGGTCTTGAGCTGCACGCTGATCTTCTGGTATTCCTCGGCGAAGGCGTTGGCGACCGCCGCCGCGAAGGCCGGGTCGGCGCCCTTGAAGCTGATCTCGACCACGCTCGACTCGCGCGAGGGCATGATCTCGAGCTTCTTGAGCAGCAGGTCGGCCAGCCAGTCGCGCGCGCTGCCCTTGCCTTCGCTCGAATCGCGCCACTGCTGCTGGACCGCCGGGCTGGAGGCCAGGCGCAGCGAGTCGACCACGCGCAGCGCCACGTTCTTGGAGCTGATGATGTCGATCTGGGTGGCCATGTAGCCCGGCAGCAGCTGGCCCGGCATGGTCAGGCCGGTCAGCGGGTCCACCCCCTTGTAGTTCAGCAGCACGGACGCCGTCGCCTTGTAGGTCTTTTGCTGGATCAGGCTCCAGCCCAGCGCCAGCAGCACCGTGACCAGGAGGGTCGACAGAATAAGCTTCTTCCTGGCAAGAAGAATCAGGAGGAATTGTTGAACGTTCATGGCTAAACCTTTTCTACAGCGGGGTGAACAAACCGGGCGGGCCGGACTCTCAGAACCAGCTCTCGCGCACGGTGATCACGTCGTCGACCTGGACCACGTCGTTGGCCTTGACGTTGATGGTGACCGGATTGCCGCTGGCGTCCTTGCGGGTGATCTTCATGCCGTTGTTGCTGCCGCGCGGGCTCAGGCCGCCGCTCGCCGAGACGGCTTGCTGCACGGTCATGCCGCGCTCCAGGCGGAACGGACCGGGACGGGTGACTTCGCCGGTGACGTAGGCGCGCGGGGCGCGCTCAACGTAGATGACGTCGCCGCCCGCCACTTCGTAATCCTTGTCCAGCTCGCCCTTGCGCACCATGTCGATCACGTCGATGGTCTCGCGGGTGGTCTTGCCGTCGCGGGTGCGCACCAGGCTCACCATGTCGCCGCCGTCGCCGTGGATGCCGCCGGCCATGGACAGCAGGTCGAGCACCTTGCGCCGGCCCTCGACCGGATAGCGGCCCGGGCGGTTGACATAGCCCAGCACCGAGACCTGCTGGCTGGCCAGGGTGGTCACCAGCATGTTGACCTGGGCCTTCTTGAGATAGCCGCCCTTCTCCAGCAGGCTGCCGATCTTCTTCTCGGCCTCGGCCACCGAGAGGCCGCCCACGCTCACCTGGCCCAGCAGCGGGAAGGTGATGTTGCCGGTTTCGCTGACGCGGGTCTCCAGGGCCAGGTCAGGGCTGCCGTAGACCGACATCTTGACCACGTCGCCCGGTCCCAGCTTGACTTCCTGGGCGCCGGCGAAGCCGAAGCTCAGCGTGAGGGCCGCGGCCACCATCCACTTGATGAAACGTTTCATGTTTGCTCCTTTATGCTTGATCTTGTCGGATACCTGTTTGCGAATCAGGTGTTCATCACTTCAGGCCGGCCACGCCGCGCGAGACCGCGGCCTCGTCGGTCGAACCGCCCTCGCCTGCCGCCGGCGCCACCGCGCCCGCCGCCGCCGAGCCATCGGCCACCGCGGTCGGGGCCGCCGGCGCCGCCGGGACGGCGCCCGGCGCCGGATCGTTCTTGCCCGGCGCCATGTCCTTGTTCAGGTAGTCGATCTTGGCGGTCTGGCGCAGGCGCTGGATTTCGGCCTGGGCCAGCTCCTTGTTCTTGCGGTTCATCAGGTACTGGCCGATCTGGGGCGCGGCCACGGCCAGGGTGACGGGCGCGTCGCGCACGTCGGCGATCGACATGACGAGGGCGCGCTGGCCTTCCTTGACCACGAACAGCTGGCCCTTGGGCATGGACAGCAGCTTGGACGAGATCTGCTGGTTGAGGTCGGCGGTGCTGCGGGTCACCTGGGCGCGGCCGTACTGGACCTTGCGCGAATCGAGCAGCACGGCCACCTCTTCCAGCGACTTGGCGTTGTCGACGGCGCTGCGCAGCTCGGGCGTCAGGGCGGCGGCCGGCAGCACCAGCTGGTTCATGGCGAACTGCTTGCGGTTGGCGAAGAACTGCGGGTTCTTGTTGAAGTAATCCTCGATCTCGGCCTGGGTGGGGCGGACCGGCTCGCCGACCTTCTTCTGCATGTAGGCCTGGGCGATGATCAGGGAGCGGGCGCGTTCGATGGCCTGCATCACCTTGGGATCGCGGTCGATCTTTTCCTTCTCGGCCTCGCTCTCGAGCAGCTGGCGGTCGATCAGGGCCTGCAGCAACTGCTTGCTGGCCACCTGCTGCTGGGCTGCCGGCACGCCGGCGCGCTGCATTTCCTCGTTCAGCTGCAGCACCGTGATTTCTTCGCCGTTGACGCTGGCCAGGGCCTGGCCGGGTTTGGCTTCCTTTTCCTTGTCGCCGCAGCCGGCCAGGACCGCGGTGACCATGACCAGCGCCGCGCACAGGGCGCGCTTGGGAGTGGAAGGATGGGTTTGCTTGGCTGCCAAATGGAAGGTTTTCAAGATGACTCCTTTGTGTCGTCGGGCGGTGCGCCGCCCCGTGTTGTTATTCCTGCCGGCTCCGGGACCGGCCGGCTTCATCGGGAAGCCGGCCGGCACTCATCCATTCTGGCGAGCGCACGTTGTAAACTCTGTACGTCAATTAACACTCTGCCATTCAAGCAGCGGCCAGGCTCGGTTCTTCCTTGGCCTGGACCTGGGCTTCCTGTTCCTCCAGGTAAGCCGCGTAGGCGCGGCGCAGCCCTTCCTCGAGCGGCGTCGAAGCGCGCCAGCCGAGCGTGTTCAGCTTCGACACGTCGAGCAGCTTGCGCGGCGTGCCGTCCGGCTTGCTCGAATCGAAGACGATGCGGCCGTGGTAGCCCACGGTCTGGCCCACCAGGCGCGCCAGCTCGGCGATGGTGACGTCCTGGCCGGTGCCGACGTTGATGTGCGAGTGCATCGGATCGGTGTTGGCGGCGTAGACCTCGTGCGGCAGGTTCATCACGTAGACGCTGGCCGCGGCCATGTCGTCGACGAAGAGGAATTCGCGCATCGGCTTGCCGCTGCCCCAGATCACGACCTCGGGCGCCTGGCCCACCTTGGCTTCGTGGAAACGACGCAGCAGGGCCGGGATCACGTGGCTGTTTTCAGGATGATAGTTGTCGCCGGGGCCGTAGAGGTTGGTCGGCATCACGCTTCGGTAATCGGTGCCGTACTGGCGGTTGTAGCTCTCGCACAGCTTGATGCCGGCGATCTTGGCCATGGCATAGGGCTCGTTGGTCGGCTCGAGGATGCCGTTCATCAAGTACTCTTCGCGGATCGGCTGGGCCGCCAGGCGCGGGTAGATGCAGGAGGAGCCGAGGAAGAGCAGCTTCTGCACGCCGGCGCGCCAGGCTTCGTGCACGACATTGGCCTGCACCATCATGTTGTCGTAGATGAACTCGGCCGGATAGGTGTTGTTGGCGTGGATGCCGCCCACCTTGGCCGCGGCCAGGTAGACCTGGTCGATCTGCTCGGTGCGGAAGAACTCGCGCACGGCGGCCTGGTCGGTCAGTTCCAGTTCGGCGTGGGTGCGGGTCACGATATTGGTCAGGCCCTGGGCGCGCAGGATGCGCACGATGGCCGAGCCGACCAGGCCACGGTGGCCGGCGACATAGATGCGGGGCTGCGAAGTGTTCGACACGTTTACTCCAGTGAAAGTGCAACGTTGTAGCCATGCGATGCGAGCAGCTTGTGGCGGCGCGCCGTTTCCAGGTCGTGCGCCACCATCTCCTGCACCATCGCTTCGAAAGTTGTCGTGGGTTCCCAGCCGAGGCGCTCGCGCGCGCGGCTGGGGTCGCCCAACAGGGTGTCCACCTCGGTGGGACGGAAGTACTGCGGATCGACCGCCACGATGGGCTGGCCGACCGCCACGCCGGGCGCCTTGTCGCCATGCACCGCGGCCACCAGGCCGCGCTCGTGCACGCCTTCGCCCTGCCAGGCGATCTCGATGCCCAGCTCGCGCGCGGCGATCTCGACGAACTGGCGCACCGAATACTGGCGGCCCGTGGCGATCACGAAGTCCTCGGGCTTGTCCTGCTGCAGCATCAGCCACTGCATCTCGACGTAGTCGCGCGCATGGCCCCAGTCGCGCAGGGCGTCCATGTTGCCGAGGAAGAGTTCCTTTTCCAGGCCCTGGGAGATATTGGCCAGGGCGCGCGTGATCTTGCGGGTGACGAAGGTCTCGCCGCGGCGCGGGGATTCGTGGTTGAACAGGATGCCGTTGCAGGCATACATGCCATACGCCTCGCGGTAATTGACCGTGATCCAGTAGGCGTAGAGCTTGGCCACCGCGTAGGGGCTGCGCGGATAGAAAGGCGTGGTCTCGCGCTGCGGGATTTCCTGCACCAGGCCGTAGAGCTCGGAGGTCGAGGCCTGGTAGAAGCGGGTTTTCTTTTCGAGTCCGAGGAAGCGGATGCCTTCCAGCAGGCGCAGGGTGCCGATGCCGTCGACGTCGGCCGTGTACTCGGGCGATTCAAAGGACACCGCGACGTGGCTCATGGCGCCCAGGTTGTAGACCTCGTCGGGGCGGACCTGGGCCAGGATGCGGTTCAGGTTCGAGGTGTCGCTCAGGTCGCCGTAGTGCAGGATCAGGCGCGGATTGTCCGCATGCGGGTCCTGGTAGATGTGGTCGATCCGGTCGGTGTTGAACAGCGAGGCGCGGCGCTTGATGCCGTGGACCTCGTAGCCCTTGGCGAGCAGCAGTTCCGCCAGATAAGAGCCGTCCTGTCCGGTGACGCCCGTGATCAGTGCTTTCTTCATATTCTTGTTTCCCTGTTAAGCAAAGGCAGGCGCTTTGCTGGAATCTTGCAAACTCATCAACGATTCTACGCGGCGCGAGTGGTCACGCAAGCAAGATTCCAATCGTGCGCCCCCCTTTTAAGTGGACTTTAAGTCAAACGTTGCTCCGCGAACCTCTCCGCGGGAAGAAGCCGTGTTTTCACACGACAATGCACGTGTGTTGGTGCAAATTAGTTACATTTAGCAACTCAGCCATTGCCACCAGGGCCCACCCCGACATCGTTCGATGCGCGCGCGCCGCGCCGGTTCACGCCCTGGGCGGACCTCAATAGGCGTTCTCGCGGGTGAACACCACCTTCACCGTCTTGACGATGATCCACAGGTCCAGCCACAGCGACCAGTTGCGCAGGTAGTCGAGGTCGTACTGGATGCGCGACTCCATCTTGTCCAGGGTGGCGGTCTCGCCGCGCAGCCCGTTGACCTGGGCCCAGCCGGTGATGCCGGGCTTGACCTTATGGCGCAGCATGTAACCCTTGATCAGCTTGCGGTACTGCTCGTTGTGGGCCACCGCGTGCGGGCGCGGACCGACGATGCTCATGCGTCCCTGCAGCGCGTTAATGAACTGGGGCAACTCGTCGAGCGAGGTGCGGCGCAGGAAGCCACCCACCTTGGTGATGCGCTGGTCGTTCTTCTTGGCCTGCACCACCACCGGGCCGTCGTCGGCCACGGTCATCGAGCGGAACTTGTAGACATAGATTTCCTCGCCATACAGGCCGTAGCGGCGCTGCTTGAAGATGACCGGCCCCGGCGAGCTGAACTTCACGGCGAGGGCAATGACCAGCATCAGCGGCGCCAGCAGGATCAGGGCGATGCTCGAGATCACGATGTCGCTGCCGCGCTTGAGCACGCTGTTGAAGCCCATGAAGGGGGTCTCGGAGATCGCGATCACCGGCATCCCGCCGACGGTGTCGAAACGCGCCTGCATCAGGTCGAACACGTAGACGTCGGGCAGGAAGTAGACCGAGGCGGTGGTGTCCTTCAGCTCGTCGATCAGCTTGCGGATGCGCGGCTGGGCCGAGATCGGCTGGCTGATGAAGATCATCTTGATGTTGTGCTGGCGCACGTAGGAGGCGACGTCGGCCATCTTGCCCAGCATCGGGTAGCTCATGCCGCAGGGATGGCGCTCGGGGGCGCGGTCGTCGAAGAAGCCGCGCACCTGCATGAACAGGTTGGAGTGCTTGTCGCACACGCCGGCGAACTTGACCCCGACGTCGTTGCAGCCAACCACCACGATCGAGCGCACTTCGCGCATGCGGTCGCGGCTGCCGGTGGCCTTGCGCACCGCGATATGGCTGACCAGGATGGTGAGCGGGGTCGCGATGGCCCAGGCCATCAGCACCTTCTCGTCATAGTAGTACTTGAGGCCGCTGGCCGAGCCGAGGAAGTACAGCACCGCCATCGTGACGCACCAGCCGAACACCGTGTCGCGCGCATAGGCCAGCATGCGCCCGCTGCGCCAGGTGCGGTAGGGGTCGATGTGCTGGTAGACCGCGGAAGAGATGAAGAAGGCCAGGATCATCAGGACCAGCGAGTAGCCCGAAAACGGCTCGTCGAAGGCCAGCGTGGCCAGGTACAGGCTCCCCATGATGATGAGGGGATCGAGCACGCGCTGGAAGAACGAGATAATCGGGATGTCGTTGACCGTCATGTTTCACTTCAAAAAATTGCGGGAAAGCGTCAGAACAGCACATTGGCGCTGACCTGCACCACATTGGCGTCGAACTTGCTGGTGCCCAGGGCAGGCGCGCCGCTGCGCTGCTGGTGGGAATAGCCGGTGATCACCTGGATCTTGCGGGTGGCCTGCCAGGTGGCGCGCAGGTTGGCGGCGCGGATCGAGTCGTTCAGGTCGTCCGAGCCGATGAAGGCGCGGCGCGCGTTGTATTCGCGCTGCTCGTAGACGGCCTCGGCGTCGACCCTGACCTTGCCGGTGGCGTACCAGTTGGCGGCGATCTTGGCGCCCTTGTTGAGGGTGTAGCTGATGGCGGTGCTTTCGATCGGGGCGAATTCGCGCCACACCGAGGCGGTGTAGGCCACCTTGCCCTTGGGCGTGTACAGCAGGTTGACGCGGCCGTTGACGCCGCTGGTCTTGCCTTCGCCGAAGGAGGGCTGCTCGCGCCGCACGTAGCCGACCAGGGCCTGCAGGGTGGTCGAGCCGGTGGCGATCCAGTTGACGCGCGCCTTCAGTTCGTCCTGGGTGAAGTCGTCGGCCAGGGTGTTGTCGAGGCGCCCGGGGCGGCGGAACGGGTAGTCGCCCTCCAGGCGGCGCGCCACCAGGCCGACCGAGCTGCCGCTCTTGGGCGTGTACATCAGCTCGACCTCGGCCGCCTTTTCGGTGCGGTTGTTGAAGCGCTGGGCCAGCAGTTCGTAGGTGAACTCGTCGCGCGCCACGCCGAAGCGCAGCTTCCAGCTCGGGTGCATCTTGATGCCGGCGTCGATCAGGCGGTGCTGCTGCTGGCGCAGGTTGCGCTCGTCGCTGCGGAAATCGGTATAGGGCGCCAGCGTGCGGGCGTAGCTGGCCTCGGCGCGGCCTTCGAACAGGCGGCCCAGTTCCCAGTTCCAGACGCCCTGGACGTCGCGGCCGTCGTAGTCGAGTTGCTTGAAGTAATCGAACTTGACCTTGGAGGCCTTGGCGCTGACCGCCACGCGCTGGCGGCTGATGCGCTTGTTGTAGACGATGCCGCCTTCCAGGGTGCGGTAGGAATCGCCGCGCTTGTTGCCGAAAGGCCTTTCGTTTTCGGGAACGCGCAGCAGGTTGTCGTCATAGGCCCAGCCGATGCCGCCGTACAGGCGCATGCCCTCTTCCGCCTGGGCGAAAGCAGGCGTGGACAGGGGGAAGGTGAACAGGGCGCCGATCACGACGGCCAGGGGGCGGTAGCGGATACTCAGCATATTGTTTGTCTTCTCGAAAGTTAGTTCGCGCTGGATCACCAGAAGGCCCAGTTGCCGGTAGACACCACCCAGATGCCCAGCAATCCGTTGGTGACGGCATGGGCCAGGATGGGTGACCACACATTGCGATGCCGCATGTAGAGCAAGGTATAGGCGATGCCGGCGACGATGCCGGCCAGCCACAGGTTGTGCTCGAAACCAAAGAGCACGACGGAAATCAGGATGGCCTTGAGGCCGACGCGCGCCGGGTCGACGCGCTGGAAATCGGCTTCCTCGATCCAGCGCATCAAGAACGAACGCCAGAACAATTCTTCCATCACGGGAACGACCAGGGCGGCGCCGGCGATGCGGATCGCGACCAGCAGCCAGTCGATCTCGCCCTCGGTGATCGGGTTATAGCCCGCGCTGGAGCCGACCACCATCCATGGCAGGTCGAGGTTGATCCACAGGACCAGCACCAGCACGCCGACGGCGACCGCCAGCGCTGCTTGCTTGAGTGAAATGAATGCTGCGCGCAGCTCCTCGTACTGCTTCCAGAATACCGCCAGCAAGACCAGCACGGCGCCGGCCTGGACCGGGTAGAGCCAGCGCAGCTCGGCGCGCGCCATGCCGGCGCGTTCCAGCATGTCGCCCAGCACGATGAAGAAGATATAGGTGCCGAAAGGCAGGATGCGCGCCCAGGCCGCGCGGCTGAGGAAAGGGGTGTCGACCGAGAGCGCCCCGGGGGCGGAAGGAGCGATACGTGGTTCGTTGTGCTCGGTCATGTGTTGAATCGCAGGCGCCTGGCCTGCATGCCCCCTTCGTTACACTACTCCCCCCTGGCGCGGGCTTCGATGCGCTCCCAGCGTTCCAAGGCGTCGAGCAGCAGGTCATCGATCTCGGCGTAGCGGGCGGTAAGGCGCCGCGCTTCGTCCGGTTGGTCCTTGTACAGCTCCGCGGAATTCAGCTTGGCTGTGATCGCGGACTGCTCTTCTTCAAGATTGGCGATCAGCTGAGGAAGTTCCTCGAGCTCACGCTGTTCCTTGTAGCTCAACTTTATCTTTTTGCCAGATACGTTCTGTGCGGTAGATGACATACCACCGCTTTTTGTTGAGCTGGACTTGAGCGCTTCGGCGGCTTTCGCCGCTGCGGCGGCGGGCGTCGGCTCGCTGGCCTTGACGCGCTCCCAGTCGCTGTAGCCGCCGACGTATTCGCGCCACAGGCCTTCGCCTTCGGCGACGATGACTTGGGTAACGACATTGTCCAGGAAGGTACGGTCGTGGCTCACGAGAAACACCGTGCCGCTATAGTCTTCGAGCAATTCCTCGAGCAATTCGAGGGTGTCGATGTCGAGGTCGTTGGTGGGTTCGTCCAGCACCAGGCAGTTGGCCGGCTTGGCGAACAGGCGCGCCAGCAGCAGGCGGTTGCGTTCGCCGCCCGAGAGCGACTTGACGGGCGAGCGCGCGCGTTCCGGCGCGAACAGGAAGTCGCCCAGGTAGGTCATCACGTGTTTCTTCTGGCCATTGATCTCGACCCAGTCGCTGCCCGGGCTGATGGTGTCGGCCAGGCTCGCCTCCTCGTTGAGCTGGGCGCGCATCTGGTCGAAATAGGCCACGTTCAGGCGGGTGCCGAGGCGCACCGCGCCGCTGTCCGCGCTCTCCTCGCCCAGGATAATGCGCAGCAAGGTGGTCTTGCCGGCGCCGTTGGGGCCGATCAGGCCGACCTTGTCGCCGCGCAGGATGGTGGCGCTGAAGTCGCGCACGATGCACTTCTCGCCGAAGCTCTTGGACACGTTCTCGAGGTCGGCCACGATCTTGCCGGAGCGCTCGCCGCTGCCGACTTCGAGCCGGATCTGGCCCTGCTGCTCGCGCCTTGCGGCGCGCTGCAGGCGCAGGGCTTCCAGGCGCCGTACGCGGCCTTCGTCACGGGTGCGGCGCGCCTGCACGCCCTTGCGGATCCACACTTCTTCCTGGGCCAGGAACTTGTCGAACTTGGCGTTCTCGACTTCCTCGTTGGCCAGCAGTTCGCGCTTGCGTTCCTGATAGGTGGAAAAATTGCCCGGGAAGGAAAGCAGGCGGCCGCGGTCCAGCTCGATGATGCGGGTGGCGACGTTGTCGAGGAAGCTGCGATCGTGGGTGATGAAGAGCACCGAGCCGCGGAATTCGCGCAGCAGGCTTTCCAGCCACTTGATCGAAGTAAAGTCGAGGTGGTTGGTGGGTTCGTCCAGCAGCAGCACGTCCGGGCCGGAGACGAGGGCCACGGCCAGGGCCACGCGCTTCTGCATGCCGCCCGACAAGGTGCCCATGGTGGCCTCGCCATTCAGGCCCAAGCGGTCGAGGGTGGTATCGACCTTGCGCGCCAGGTTCCAGCCGTCGACGGCGTCGAGCTTGCCCTGCAGCTCGTGCATGCGCTCCATCAGGGCTTCGTCATTGCCTTCGCCGAACTTGCCGGTGAGGGCCTCATATTCGGTCAGCATCGCCTGCTGGTCGCCCATGCCGGCGGCGACCGCCTCGAACACGGTGGAGGCCGGGTCGAACACCGGCTCCTGCTCCACGTAGGCGATGCGCAGGCCCTGCTGCATCACCAGCAGGCCGTCATCCAGCTTGGCGCGGCCGGAGATAATCTTGAGCAGCGAGGATTTGCCGGTGCCGTTGCGGCCGATCAGGCCGACGCGCTCGCCGGCTTCGAGGGAAAAATCGGCATGGTCGAGCAGGGCCACGTGGCCGAAGGCCAGCTGGGCGGAGGTAAGGGAGATGACAGCCATAGTCGGTCCAACTTCTCGCGCCGCCAACAAGGGGGCGCAGGAAAATGTGCGGGTTGATTGAGTAAGGCGCACATTGTACCGACTTGGGGGCGAGGACTTCCAATTGTCAGGCTCGCATCGGCTATAATTGCGCTCGGTCCACGGTACCGGCCCGTTCGCGGGGCCCGCCCGCCGGACCGCAGGCCTCGTCATGCCCTGCCCGCCTCACGGCGGCGCTCGCGTCCTCCCTGTAGCACAATGGATAGTGCACATGCCTCCTAAGCGTGGGATCCAGGTTCGATTCCTGGCAGGGGGACCACCACCCGGCCCGATCAATGCCACACCGCAGGATCGATCTCGCGCACCGTGCGCAAGGTCGGCTTGCCGAACAGATAGCCCTGCATCAGGTCCACCCCTGCATTCGCCAGCCAGTCGCGCTCGCCCACCGTCTCCACGCCTTCGGCCAGCACGCACACGTCCAGCTTGTGGCACATGCCCAGCACCCCGCGCACGATGGCCTGGCGCACCCGGTCGGTGTCGATCCCGCGCACCAGCTGCATGTCGAGCTTGACGATGTGCGGCTGGTACTCCGACAGCAGCTCCAGCCCGGCCAGCCCGGCGCCGAAGTCGTCGATCGCGGTCACGAAGCCGTAGCGCCGGTACTCGCGGAAGATGTTCACCAGATGGGGCCGGTCGCGTACCTTCTCCCCTTCCCTGACCTCGAAGATGATGTTCTCGACCGGGTAGCCGGCCTCGCGCGCGGCGTTGAAGGTGTGCTGGATGCAGGTGGCCGGGTGGTAGACGGCGTTCGGCAGGAAGTTGATCGACAGGCGCTCATGGATGCCGAGTTCGGCCGCGCTGCGGATGGCCTGGATGCGGCAGGCCTGGTCGAAGTCGTAGCGGTTCTCCTCGTCGACCTCGGACAGCACCGACCAGGCGCTCTGGCCTTTCGGTCCGCGCACCAGCGCCTCGTAGGCGTAGACGCTGCGCTGCTTGAGGTCGACGATGGGCTGGAAGGCGAAACTGAGCTTGAATTCGCGGCCATGCATGCGCCGGCACCGGCCGCAGGAGCGGAATTCCGGTGGCACTTCGGGCTGGGTCAGCATGCTGGCCTCCTGTCGGGACTGGCGTTCATTATGCGCCGCCCGTCACCGACAGTCGCACGATTGCAGTCCCGACTGTCGGTTACCGCTACCGCCCTTCGGCGATGCGGATCCGGCGCTTCATCGTCGACAGCAGGCCGATCAGGCTTTCCTTGTCCTCGGCCGGGATCTCGGCCAGCATCTCGTCGATCCAGCGCTCGTGCACGGCGGCCATGTCGGCGAAGGCGCGGCGGCCCGCCGGCGTCAGCTTGACGGCATAGGCGCGCCGGTCTTTGGCGTCGGCCACGCGCAGCACCAGGCCTTCGCGTTCCAGCTGGTCGGTGATGCCGGTGACGTTGCCGCCCGTGACCATCATGCGCCTGGAGAGTTCGCCCATGCGCAGGCCGTCCGGATGGCGCTCGAGCTGGGCCATCAGGTCGAAGCGCGGCAGGGTGATGCCGAAGCTGGCGCGCAGCCGGCTGCGGATCTCGTTCTCGATGCGCGTGGTGCAGGACAGCATGCGCAGCCACAGGCGCAGCGACTGGTGGTGTTCCTGCGTCAGCCGGCTTTCGAGGTCGAGCGCGGACAGCGCATCCTCGTCCTCGTCGCGGTCCTGCCCTTTGTCGTCCTGCATGGTTTCTCCGTATTTGTCCGCGCTCCGCCGGCGCTCTGGCGGCGCCTTGTCAGTGTGCCCGCGTGCCAGGGCGCCGGCTAGGGCGCATCGGTGCGCAGCTTGAAGCGTTGCAGTTTACCGGTTTCGGTGCGCGGCAGCTGTTCGCGAAAGCGCAAGGCGCGCGGGTACTTGTAGGGCGCGATCTGCTGCTTGACGAATTCCTGCAGTTCGCGCGCCAGCGCCTCGGACGGGACCTGGCCCGGCTTGAGCACCACGTGGGCCTCGACCAGCTGCCCGCGTTCGGCGTCGGCCCGCCCCACCACGCCACATTCGGCCACCGCGGGGTGGCGCAGCAGCGCTTCCTCGACCTCGGCCCCGGCGATGTTGTAGCCGGCCGAGATGATCATGTCGTCCACCCGCGAGCGGTAGTAGAAATAGCCGTCTGCGTCCATCTCGTAGGCGTCGCCGGTCAGGTTCCAGCCGTTCTTGACGTAGTCGCGCTGGCGCGGATCGTCCAGGTAGCGGCAGCCGGTCGGGCCCTTCACCGCCAGCCGCCCCACCACGCCCGGCCCCAGCTGCCGCCCTTCGGCGTCGAGGATGCAGGCCTGGTAGCCCGGCACCGGCTTGCCGGTGGCGCCGGGACGGATGTCGGCGCCGGCCGCCGAGATGAAGATGTGCAGCATCTCGGTGGCGCCGATGCCGTCGATCATGGCCAGGTTCGTCGCGGCCTGCCAGGCTTCGCGCGTGGCCAGCGGCAGCGCCTCCCCGGCCGACACGGTGCGCGTCAGGCTGGACAGGTCGAAGTCCGGCGCCAGCGCCGCCATCTGGCGGTAGAAGGTCGGGGCCGTGAAGCAAACCGTGGCGCGATGCTGCTCGATCGCCGCCAGCAGGGCCTCGGGGCTGAGCTTCTCGTACAGCACGGCGCGCGCGCCGACCCGCAGCGGGAACAGCAGCAGCCCGCCCAGGCCGAAGGTGAAGGCCAGCGGCGGCGTGCCGATGAAGACGTCGTCGATGTGCGAGCGCAGCACGTGGCGCGGGAAGCAGTCGCAGATCGCCAGCACGTCGCGGTGGAAATGCATGGTGCCCTTCGGCACGCCGGTGGTGCCCGAGGTGAAGCTGATCAGGCAGACGTCGTCGGCCGCCGTGTCGTGGGCCGGAAACGGCGCGTCGTGGCGCGCCATGCGCGCTTCCAGGCCGTCCTGCGCCTCGCTGTCGAAGCGCAGCAGCGGCAACTGCGGCATGTCCATGGCCTCGATCTCGGCGCACAGGCCGCCGGCGCACAGCACCGCGCCCACGCGCGCCCTGGTGGCGATGGTGGCCAGCTCGCGCGCGCGCAGCAGGGGCATGGTCGGCACCGCGATATAGCCGGCCTTGATCACGGCCAGGATGGCGGCCGCCATGGTCGGGCAGTTGGCGCCGCGCAGCATGATGCGGCTGCCGGTCGGCAGGCCCAGGTCCTGGCGCAGCACGTGGGCGATGCGGTCGACCCGCTCAAGCAGCCCGGCGTAGGTGAGCGTCTCGCGCGCCCCAACGAGCGCCACGCGTTGACCCCAGCCGCGCGCCACGCCGGCGTCGAGCAGCTCGGCCACGCAGTTCATGCGTTCGGGATAGCGCAGCCCGGGCAAGTCGAAGCGCAGTTCGGGCCAGTCGGCGACAGGCGGCAGGTGGGCGCGGGCGAAATCGTCCGCGTAGCCGCTCGGCGCGAGCGCGCCGGCCGCCATGGCGTTTGCGGAGGATGCGATTGCTGCTGGGTCGTCGGTCATATGCGGCCTCGATGATTGGACAGGCAACGATGCACTACGCCGTCGCCCCCGCGAGCGCGGGGGCCCTGCAACGCCTTCCAGCTACATTTGGCGTTCCAATTACTTTAAATCTAAAGTAACCCATCAGCAAGCGGATTCGTCGCCCCGCGCTCAGCCATGGCGCGTGCGTTCGGCCTGGCGCAAGACGCTGGCCCCGGCACGCCCCAGGGCCTGCCCGATCCGTCCCGCGTCGAGGGCGCAGGCGTCGAACTGCTCGAGCTGCTCGAGCGCCGCCGCCGCCCCGCGCAGGCCGAGGGTGGCGCAGCCCTCTCGCAGGCGTTTGAGCTTTCCCAGCACCGCATCCAGTTCGCCAGCCGCCAGCAGGGCCGCCAGTTCCGGCCCCGCCGCGTCCAGCTGGCGTCCCAGGCCGTCGAGGTAGAGCTGCAGGCGCGCGCCGTCGATGCCCAGGCGCCGCACCACGCCGGCCGGGGACTCGTCCTCGTCGGCCTGGGCGGCGCCGTCCAGGCGCGCGAACTGCATGCGCACGTCCTCCAGGCGGAAGGGCTTGACGATGTAGCCGTCCGCGCCCAGGCCGGCCGCTTCGGCCATGGTGGCCGCGTCGGCGGCCGAGGACACCAGCACGAAGGGCTGGCGGCACAGCGCGGCATCGGCGCGCACGCGCTCCAGCAGGCCGAGCCCGGACAGGCGCGGCATGCGCAAGTCGCAGAACACCAGGTCGGGGGCCGGCCCGGCCTGCAACTGGCGCCAGGCGTCCTCGCCGTCCTCGGCTTCCAGAATCTCGTGGCTGCCGCTGCTGTCGATCAGATGCATCAGCATCATGCGCGACACCACGTCGTCGTCGACTACCAGGACCTTCATCGGTTCTCCATCCGCAAGAGGAAGCGCATTATAAGCCCGGCCGCGGGGCCGGCCCTGCGCCGAAGGCGGCCAGCAGCACCCCCAGGCGCGGCAGGCCTTCGCGCAGGCGCGCCCGGTCGGCGGCGTCGGCGGCCGCTTCCAGCTCGGCGCACAGGGCCTGCAGCGCGGTCTCGCCCAGGTGGCCGGCGCTGCCACGCAGGCCGTGCAGGATGCGGCCGGCGGTCTCGAGGTCGTCGGCGTCGAGGGCGGCCTCGAGTTCGGCGCGGCGGCGCGGCAGGTCGGCCGCGAAGGCCGCGCGCAGGCGCGCCGCCAGATCCTCGGCGCGCCGCCCCGGGTTGGGCGCCGGCGGCGCCTCCTCGGCCGCCACCGCCGCGCTCACGCCGAACATCGCGTCCAGTTCGGCCATCGCGGCCGCCGGGGCCGAGGCGACGGGCGGCGCGGCCGGCGCAACCTCGGCCTCCCTCCCCTCGCCGCTCCCCGGCATGCGCGGCAGCGTCATGCCGCGCTGCAGCTGGCGCTCGATGGCGCGCGCCAGCTGGAAGTGCAGCGCCTCCTCGTCGATCGGCTTGGTCAGGAAGGCGTCCATGCCGCAGGCCAGGTAACGCGCGCGGTCCTCGCCGCTGGCGTTGGCGGTGAGCGCGACGATCATCACGTGCTGGTCCAGGGTCGGGGCTTCCATGGTGCCGCCGGCGCGGATCAGGCGGGTGGCGGTGGCGCCGTCCATCTCGGGCATGCGGCCGTCCATCAGCACCAGGTCGTAGCGCGTGCGGGACAGGGCGCGCACCGCCTCGGCGCCGTTGTCGACCACGTCGACCTCGTGCCCCATCTCTTCGATCATCAGGCGCGCGATGATCTGGTTGGTCGGGAAGTCCTCGGCGCACAGGACCTTCAGGCGGTGGCTGTGCGGGGTGCGCGGCAGGTGCTCGGCCTGGGGCGGCTCGGCCCCGGCCGGCAGCGGCAGCAGCACGCTGAACACGCTGCCCTTGCCTTCCAGGCTGTTGACGCCGATGGTGCCGCCCATCAGTTCCACCAGCTGGCGGCAGATCGCCAGGCCCAGGCCGGTGCCGCCGTAGCGGCGGGTGGTGCCGGCGTCGGCCTGCTCGAATTTCTGGAACAGGCGCGGCAAGGCGTCGGCCGGGATGCCGATGCCGGTGTCACGCACCGTGAAGCGGATCATGTGCACGTCATCGCGCCCGGCCTGGTCGTCGGCGCGCCGCTCCACCTCGACCCGCACCCCGCCGGAACGGGTGAACTTGAAGGCGTTGCCGACCAGGTTGACCAGCACCTGGCGCAGGCGGGTCGGGTCGCCCATCACGTAGCGCGGCAGCTCCGGGTCCAGGCTCACCGCGAAGTCGAGGCTGTGCGCGGCCGCCTGTTCCTGGAACAGGCTGGCGACGTTGCCGATGGCGGCGTGCAGGTCGAAGTCGATGCTTTCGATGCTCAGCTTGCCGGCCTCGATCTTGGAGAAGTCGAGCAGGTCGTTGATGATCGCCAGCAGGGCCTGGGCATTGGCCTGGCCGCGCAGGATCTGGTCGCGCGTGCTGTCCCTGAGCGCGGTGTCGCGCAGCGCGAAGCCCAGCATGCCGATCACGCCGGCCAGCGGGGTGCGCATCTCGTGGCTCATGTTGGCCAGGAACTCGGACTTCTGGCGCGTGGCGTCCTCGGCGCGCTGCTTGGCGTGGCGCAGGAATTCCTCGTTCTCCTGCAGCGCGCGGTAGGCGCTCTGCAGTTCGTTGGTCTGGGCACGCACGCGCCGCTCCTGGTCGCGCAATTCCTGGGTCTGGCGCTCCAGCACCCGGTTCTGGTGCTCGACCTGCTCGGTGCGCGCGCCTACCTGGCGTTCCAGGCGGTCCTTCTGGCGCCGCAGGCTGGACAGGCGCATGCGCAGGCCGCCGTAGAGCGCCGCGCACAGCAGGACGATGGCGCCGATACGGAACCAGGCCGTGCCCCAGGGCGGCGGTTCGACCGTGATCGCCAGCGCCGCCACGTCCTCGCTCCAGACCCCGTCCTTGTTGGCGGCGCGCACCCGGAACACGTAGGTGCCCGGCTCCAGGTTGGTGTAGGTGGCGAAGCGCTTGTCGGCGCCGGTCTGGACCCAGCCCTGGTCGAAGCCGTCGAGGCGGTAGGCGAACTGGTTGCGCTCGGGCGCGGCGAAGTGCAGGGCCGCGAACTCCAGGGTCAGCACCGCCGCCTCGTCCGGCAGGGTGATGGCGTCGGTGTTCTCCACCGGCGCCTTGAGCAGGCCCGGCATGGCCTGTTCGATCGGGCGGTTGAGCACCTGCACCCCGGTGATCACGGCGCGCGGCGGGTGGCGGTTGTCGCGGATGGCGCGCGGGTCGAAGGCGGTGATGCCGTTGAAGCCGCCGAAATACAGGGTGCCGTCCGGCGCGCGCAGGGCCGAGGCGTCGAAGAAGGCGCCGTCGGTGATGCCGTCGGCCGCGGTGTAGCTGCGCCAGCGCCCGGTCTTGAGGTCGAAGCAGGACAGGCCGCTCGAGGTCGAGACCCAGATGCGGCCCTCGGCGTCTTCCAGCATGGCGGCCACGGCGTCGTCCAACAGGCCGTCCTGGGTGGTGTAGCGCACGAAGCGCACCGAGCCGTCCTGGGCGGTGATCATGCGGTTCAGGCCGACCGCGGTGCCGACCCAGATGTCGCCCCGGCTGTCCTCCATCAGGTAGTGGATCTCGTCGTGACTGAGGCTGTTCTTGTCGTAGGGGTCGTGGCGGAAATGGCGGAAGCGCCCGCTGGCGCGGTCCATCAGGTCGAGGCCGTCGAAGGTGCCGACCCAGAAGCGGCCGCGCCGGTCTTCCAGCATCGGGCGGGTGGTGTCGTCGGCCAGGCTGGCCTGCTTGCCGGGGTCGTGGCGGTAGCTGGTCACCGCGTAGGTCTTCGGATCGATGCGGTGCAGGCCGCCGCGCGAGGTGGCCCAGACATAGCCGTCGCGTGCGGCCAGCAGGCCGCGCACGGTATTGCTGTCGGCGTCGCCCGGCAGCACCAGGCGGCGGAACTGCCGGGTGGCCGGATCGATGGCGCTCACGCCGGTGCGGCTGCCGACCCACAGGCGGCCGTCGAGGCCGCGCGCGAGGGCCGCCACGGTCAGGTCGTTGACGCTGGGCGCGCCGGCGTCGACGTGCCGGTACAGGTCGGCGCGTCCGCTGACCGGGTCGAAGCGGTGCAGGCCGGCGGTGCTGCCGACCCACAGCTTGTCGCCGTCTTCCAGCAGCGCGCGCACCTTGTTGTCGGGCAGGGTGTCGGCCGCGCCGGGACGGGCCACGATGCGCGCGAAGCCGCCGCTGCCCAGGTCCACGCGCGAGACGCCGCCGAACCAGGTGCCGACCCAGAAGGTGCCGACCCGGTCGCGGTAGAGCGAGGACACGTAGTTGTCGGCCAGGCTGCGGCGGTCGGTGACGGCGTTGCGGAAGTTGTCGAAGCGGCCGCGCTCCGGCCGCCAGCGGAACAGGCCGTCGTCGTGCGAGCCCGCCCACACCGTGCCGCCCTCTTCCTGGTACAGCGCGGTGATCCAGTTGCCGCCCAGGCCCTCGGCCGCGCCGAAGCGGCGCACCTCGCCGCGCCGGGCGCCGCGCAGCTGGTGCCGTTCGAGCCCGTTGGCGCGGCCGACCCAGAGGCTGCCGTCGCGGTCGGCCAGCAGCGCGTGCACCGCCTCGTCGCGCCGGGCCAGGCCGGACGGGTGGTGGGTGAAGCGCTTGGCGGCGGGGTCGTAGCTGTCCAGGCCGGCGGCGGTGCCGAGCCACAGGCGGCCGTCGCGGTCGAGCGCCAGCGCATTCACGCCGTCGTCGCTCGGACCGTTGGCGTCGCCCAGCGCGTGGTGCCAGGTGGTGAAGCGCTTGCTGACCATGTCGAAGTGCTGCAGGCCGTCGCCGGTGCCCAGCCACAGGCCGTCGCGGCCGTCGCTGATCAGGGACTTGATGTGGCGGTTGCCGCTGCCGCGCCGCGAGGGTTCGTTGGGCAGGTAGAGGGTGAAGCTGCGGGTGACCGGATCGAAGCGGTTCAGGCCGCCGTCGGTGCCCAGCCAGAGCTGGCCGTGACGGTCGATGTGCAGCACCCTCACCCAGTTGTTGGACAGGCTGTTCGCATTGCCCAGTTCATTGCGGTAGGTGACGAAGCGGTAGCCGTCGAAGCGCGACAGGCCGGACTGCGTGCCGAACCACATGAAGCCGTCGCGGTCCTGGACCACCGACAGCACCGATTCCTGGACCAGGCCGTCCTGCACCGACAGGTGGGCGAAGCGCAGGGTCGGATCGGGCGCGGCGGCGCCGGCGCCCAGCGCCCACAGCAGGAGAAAGACGCCCAGCAGGCGACGCACGGCGCGCATCATGCGAAGAAGTCCAGCACGTCCTGGCGCCGCGCCAGGGTGTCGTGTTCGCCCAGGCGGATCAGTTCGCGCGTATACACCGCCTCGAACAGCAGGTAGGAAGCGAGCGCCGAGCCGCGCGCCTCGGTCGCGCCGATCCCGCTCAGCAGGGTGCGCACCGGCGGCGGCAGGCTGTCGACGTGGCGGGCGGCGATGTCGTCCAGGCGTTCCGAGGGCGCGATCACCAGCAGCTTGACCGGGCGCAGCGCCATCCCCTCGCGCACCTCCTCGGGAATGCGGCTCAGGGTGTGGTTGACCCGCTGCAGGCGCTCGACGTCGACCGCCAGGCTGTCCAGGAAGATCGAGGACAGCGCATGGCCGGCCACCTGGGCCAAGGTCGGATAGCCGCCGCTGTTGACCTCTTCGCGCGCCGGCTCGGTCATGCGCCCAGCGCCGATCACCAGCACGCGGGTGGCGCCCAGGTGGATGGCGGGCGCGATCGGGGCCAGCTGGCGCATCGAGCCGTCGCCGCAGTATTCGCGGCGGCCGGCCAGATAGAGCGGCACGGCCGGGAAGATGAAGGGGATGGCGCTCGAGGCCAGCAGGTGCTCGACCCCGATCTGGGTGGCCAGCGCCATGCGCTGGTGGCGCACCCAGGGCTCGATCGGGGTCGCGCTCTGGTAGAAGGTCATGTGGTGGCCGCTGCTGTACGAGGACGCGGTCACGGCCAGCGCGTGCAGCACGCCGTCGCTCAGGGCCGCGTCCAGGCGCGGCAGGTCGAGGGCGCGGTGCAGCAGGCCGGCCAGCGGCGTGTTGTCGAGCAGGGAGTTGGGCGGCGAGGCATGCCATTTGCGCAGCAGCCAGCCGAAGGACAGCAGCGACAGCCAGCGCGCGCCCGAGCGCAGCACCGCCAGCGAGTCGGCCCGGTAGACCTGGGGCACGCTGACGTTTTCCCACACGGCCAGCAGGCCGCGCACCCCGCTCGCGTAATCGTCGGCGCGGCAGGCCAGCGCGGTCGCGTTGAGGGCGCCGGCCGAGGTGCCGCAGATGATGTCGAAGGGGGTGTGGCGCCTGGCGCGGCCGGCGTCGGCCAGGATCCGGTGGACGGCATGCAGCACGCCGGCCTGGTAGGCGGCGCGGGCGCCGCCTCCCGTCAGGATCAGCCCGGTTTTCTCTTGTCTATCCACCCGACAAGGTTAGCAAAGGTTGTCTGGATTTAGGGAAATTAATGTTGATTAGTCACCTTTTGCGATACCTTCGCGTCGCGGATCCGCACCACCGAACCACAGCGGCACGCCGTGGACGCTGACGCGCTGGATGCCGTGCAGGCCCGAGGTCTGCTCGCTGACCCGGACCTTGTGGCCGCGTGCCTCCAGTTCCTTGATCGTCGCGAGCGGGAAGCGGCCGGCTTCGAGCTCGGTGGGGCCGTTGCGGCTGCCGAAGTTGGGCAGCGAGATCGCCTGCTGCACGTTGAGGCCCCAGTCGAGCGTCCCGACCAGCACCTTGGCCACGTAGTTGATGATGGCCGGGCCGCCGGGCGAGCCGACGGTCAGCACCAGGCGGCCGCTCTTCTTGTCGAACACCACGGTGGGGGACATGGCGCTGCGCGGGCGCTTGCCGGCCTCCACGCGGTTTGCCACCGGGCCGTTCTCGTCGCGCGAGGCGAAGGAGAAGTCGGTGAGCTGGTTGTTGAGGATGAAGCCGTCGACCATCTGGCGAGAGCCGAAGGCGTCCTCGATGGTGGTGGTCATGGCCAGGCCCCTGCCCTCGGCGTCGACCACCGAGACGTGGGAGGTGGACGGGGTTTCGATGGCGTTGTCGGTGCCCCAGGCGACTTCCATGCCGGGCGGCGTGCCAGCCGGGGCCTCGCCCATCGAGCGCGGGCCGACCAGCTTGGCGCGCTGGGCCAGGTAGCCCTTGTCGATCAGGCTGGCGATGCCGCGTCCCGGCAGCGGCACGAAGTCGGTGTCGGCCGCGTAGCGGTTGCGGTCGGCGTAGGCCAGGCGCGCCACTTCCGAGAACACGTGCACCGCCTCGGGGCCGGGGACGCCGGCGGCGGGCGCCAGCTTCTTCATGTCGAAGTTTTCGAACATGCCCAGCATCTGGGCCACGGCGATGCCGCCCGAGGAAGGCGGCGGCATGCCGCACACGGTATAGGTACGGTAGTCGCTGCACACCGGCTGGCGGACCTTGGGCCGGTAGTCGGCGATGTCGCGCGCGGTGAGCAGGCCGGGGTTGGTCGGATGGAAGGCCACCTTGGCCGCGATGTCGTGGGCGATGTGGCCGGTGTAGAAGGCGTCCGCCCCGCCCTCGGCGATCTCGCGCAGGGTCGCGGCCAGGGCCGGGTTCTTGAGGATGTGGCCGACCGGCCAGGGCTTGCCTTGGGCGTCGTAGAAGTAGGCGGCGGCGATGCGGTCCTTGCGCAGGTGGGGGTCGTAGCCGAGCAGGAGGTTCAGGCGCTTGCTGACCGGGAAGCCCTCTTCCGACAGGCGGATGGCGGGCGCGAACAAGGCCTTCCAGGGCAGCTTGCCGTGCTGGCGGTGGGCCAGTTCGAGCATGCGCAGCACGCCCGGGGCGCCGACCGAACGGCCGCCGACGACGCCCTCGGTGCGCGAGACCGGCGTGCCGTCGGGGCGCTGGAACAGGCGCTCGTCGGCGCTGGCGGGGGCGGTCTCGCGGCCGTCGAAGGCCTGGACCTGCTTGCCGTCGTAATGGACCAGGAAGGCGCCGCCGCCGATGCCCGAGGACTGGGGCTCGACCAGGGTCAGCACCAGCTGGGTGGCGATGGCGGCGTCGATGGCGCTGCCGCCCTGCTTGAGGATCTGGTATCCGGCCTCGACCGCCAGCGGATTGGCGGCGGCCACCATGTATTTCTGGGCGGGCCAGCCGGCCTTGTCATGGTAGCCGGTGGCCGCCTCGGGGGCTGCCTGGCGCGCATCCTGCGCATGGACGGGGGAAAAGGCGGCGCCTGCCAGCAGCAGGCCGAGGGCGAATACGCGTGGTGTGCTCAAATCGGATCTCCAGAAAGCAGCCGGGCAGCCGCATAGGCCACGCGGCCGCCCGACATCCGGCATCCTACAGCATTCGGGGATTGCTTTCAGCGCAAGACAATTCCTGTGGCGTATGGAACGGCTGCGTCGTACGAGGCGGCCTGCGGCGTATGGCGCGGCCTGGGTCGCATGACACGGCCTGCGGCGTCTGGCCGGCCTGCGTCGCATGACGCGGCCTGCGTCGCATGACGCGGCCTGCGTCGCATGAGGCGGCCTGCGGCGTATGACACAGCCTGCGGCCTATAAACGTCGTCCCGGCGAAGGCCGGGATCCAATGCCCTCGCGCAGTGAGAACGCGGGCGTTATGGGTGTGCGTAGAAACTTGGATCCCGGCCTTCGCCGGGATGACGTTTACGAAGCGCGGGCCGCAATGACGTCTACAAGGCGCTCGCCGGGGGACGCCTGCTAGGCGCGGGCCGCGCTGACAATCCGCGGCCGAGGTCTTACTTGGGCTGCATGCGGATCGCGCCGTCTAGGCGGATCGTTTCGCCGTTCAGCATCACGTTCTCGATGATGGCCTTGGCCAGGTGCGCGTACTCCTGCGGCATGCCCAGGCGCGGCGGGAACGGGACCATCTTGCCGAGCGAGTCGCGCACTTCCTGCGGCATGCCCATCAGCATCGGGGTCTCGAAGATGCCCGGGGCGATGGTCATCACGCGGATGCCGCTGCGCGACAGGTCGCGCGCCATCGGCAGGGTCATGCCGGCCACCGCGGCCTTGGAGGCGCCATAGGCCGCCTGGCCGATCTGGCCGTCGAAGGCCGCCACCGAGGCGGTGTTGATGATGACGCCGCGCTCGCCGTGTTCCGCCGCCTCCAGCTTGCCCATCGCGTCGGCCGCCAGGCGCGCCATGTTGAAGGTGCCGACCAGGTTGATGTTCACCGCGCGCTGGAACACGTCCAGCGGATGCGGGCCGTCCTTGCCCACGGTCTTGACCGCCGGCGCCACGCCCGCGCAGTTCACCAGGCCGCGCAGCGTGCCCAGGGCCAGTGCCGCCTCGATCACCGCCTTGGCGTCGGCCTCCGAGGTGACGTCGCACTTGACGAACTGCCCCTTGAGCTCGGCAGCCAGCGCCGCGCCGGCCTCGGCCTGCACGTCGGCGATCACGACCTTGCCGCCCGCCTCGACGATCATGCGCGCCGTGGCCGCTCCCAAGCCCGAGGCGCCACCGGTCACGATGAACAGATTGTTCTGAATTTGCATGGTTTTCCCTTATAAAAGTTCTGTGCTGCTCAGCGACGCCCAGGTCCCGCGGTCTCCCCGCAGTTTCCCTTTACGTAAACGTCAAGCAGCCGCATTGTAGCGAACTTTTGGCCGGAAAAGCCATGCCCCGATCAAAGACACTGCATGGTCGCGCCGCTGCGGGTGCAGGGACGGCCGTCGCTGCGCACCGCCGTGCCGGTGGCCGAGCTGGTGTTGTAGCTGGTTCCGCCCGTGTCGACGCAGGCCGCGCCCTGGCAGGCGCCGACCGCGGCCGTGGACGGCAGCACCGGGGGCGGAATGGCGCGCACCGGATCGGCGGCGCGGCCGCTCGCGGGCGCGGCCGGGGCCACGATGCGCGGCGTGCCCTCGACGCGCTGCTGGACCGAACGGCGCGGCGCGGGCTTGGCCTTGGGATCTTTCTTTTGAGGCTGGCGGGTTTGCTCGGGCTTGTTCGGCTCGGGCGCCGGGCGGGCCGAGGGATCGACCTCGTCCTGCCGCTGCGGCTGCTGTGCGGCCGGACCGGCGCGCTCTTCCTGGGCTTGCGGGCTGGCCTCGTTGACGGGCGGCGGCGTGCTCGGCGCGCTGCGCGCCGCTTGCGGATCGAGCACCGGGCCGTAAGTCAGGCCGGCTTCCTTGCCCTGGGCTTTTTCCCTGGGCGTGCCGCCCGTGGTCTGGGCCTGGGCCATGCCGCCCACCGACAGTGCGACGAGGAGCGCAAGGATGTGGCTAGAATGCTTCATGGCTCACCTCTTGGGTTGAAGCTGGGATGCCCCATTATCTGCCCGCTCAGGTTGGCACGGCGCACACGAAACACTTTTTCACATGATTGCGGCTGCGACACGCCGCGGGGAGCAGGCATGAGTGAAGCGGTAAGCATGACCGACGACGACCACGTGCGCGGACCGCGCGAGGCGCAACTGGTGGTGATCGAGTATGGCGACTTCCAGTGCCCCTATTGCGCGCGGGCGCGGCCGACGCTGCTGAGGCTGCAACGCAGGCACGGCGACCGGATCGCCCTCGTCTACCGCCACCTGCCCCTGGAACACCTGCACCCGCTGGCCGAGCTGGTGGCCGAAGCGGCCGAGGCGGCGGGCGCCCAGGGCAAGTTCTGGGAAATGCACGACCTGCTGTTCGAGCACCAGCAGCAGCTCAATTCCGCCAACGTGCCCCTGCTGGCGCAGGAGCTCGGCCTGGACGCCCAGCGCTTCATGGAAGAGCTGCAGAACCGCGTCCACTGCGACAAGGTCCACGCCCATGCCGAACAGGCGGCCCGGCTGGGAGCCAGCCAGACCCCGAGCTTCTTCCTGAACGGCGAACGCTACGAGGGCGACTCCGATTACGATTCCCTCACCGCCGCGGTCGAGCGGGCCCTGGGGGCGCGCTGAACGGCGGCGTTAACGACAAAGCGGCCCGGCGGGCCGCTTTCGATGCGCGTGGAAGCGCTTATTCGGACAGGGCCGCGAAGGCCGCGTCACGCACCTGCTCGACCGGACCCACGCCCGAGATCTTGCGGTACTTCGGCGCGCCCGGCAGGCCCGACTGCGCCCACTTGTTGTAGTAGCCCAGCAGTACCTCGGTCTGGTTGTGGTAGACCTCAAGGCGCTTCTTGACCGTCTCTTCCTTGTCGTCGTCACGCTGCACCAGCGGCTCGCCGGTGACGTCGTCCAGGCTGTCGACCTTGGGCGGATTGAACTTGAGGTGGTACACGCGGCCCGAGGCCGGATGCGAACGGCGTCCCGACATGCGCTCGACGATCAGTTCGTCCGGCACGTCGATCTCGAGCACGTAGTCGATGTTCACGCCGCTGTCCTTCATGGCGTCGGCCTGCGCGATGGTGCGCGGGAAGCCGTCGAACAGGTAACCATTGGCGCAATCCTCTTGCTTCAGGCGCTCCTTGACCAGACCGATGATGATGTCGTCGGACACCAGCTGGCCCGCATCCATCACTTTTTTGGCAGCCATGCCCAGCTCGGTGCCCGCCTTGATCGCGGCGCGCAGCATGTCGCCGGTCGAGATTTGCGGGATGTTGAACTTCTCCTTGATGAAGTTGGCCTGGGTGCCCTTGCCGGCGCCGGGTGGTCCTAACAGAATGAGACGCATGAGTTTCCTAGAGTCCTAGAAGGTGTGAAAGGGATATTTTTTGGAAGTGGAGAGCGATCGCGCTTGATGCATATCTGACTACCTTGACACGAAAGTTACCACAAAAGTCAGTGCCAACGCCACCTGGGCAGGCCTACCGGCAACATCCTTGACGGCGCGCAAACGCCCCGAAGGCGTCGCGCGAACCGGGTCAAGATGGGTAGTGCTGGCGTACGCGCGCCAGGTCCTCGGGGGTGTCGACCCCGGCCGGCGGCGCACTGTCGGTGACGTGCACGGCAATCGGGTAGCCGTGCCACAGCACGCGCAGCTGCTCCAGCGCTTCGATGCCTTCGAGCGGCGAGCTCTCGAGTTTCGGATAGGCCTGGAGGAAGGCGTTGCTGTAGGCGTAGAGGCCGATGTGGCGCAGCGGCGCATAGCCGGGCGGCAGCGCCTCGCGCGACTGGGCGAAGGCGTCGCGGTGCCAGGGGATGGTGGCGCGCGAGAAGTACAGCGCCCTGCCCGCCTTGTCCAGCACGACCTTGACGACGTTCGGGTTGAACACGTCGGCCACCTCGTCGATCGGGTGGGCGCAGGTCGCCATCGGCACGCCCTCGCCGATGCGCGCGGCGCAGGCGGCCAGCAGTTGCGGGTCGATCAGCGGCTCGTCGCCCTGCAGGTTGACCACCACTTCGTCCTGCGGCAGGCCGAGCACCAGCGCCACTTCGGCGATGCGGTCGGTGCCGGACGGATGGTCGGCGCGGGTCAGCACGGCATGCACGCCATGCGCGGCGCAGGCTTCGGCGATGCTCTCGTGGTCGGTGGCGACGATGATGCGGGTGGCGCCGGAGGCGCGGGCGCGCTCGGCCACGCGCACCACCATCGGCTTGCCGCCGAGGTCGGCCAGGGGCTTGTTCGGCAGGCGGGTCGAGGCCAGCCGCGCGGGGATGATGACGGTGAAGCTCATGCCGCGCCTTAGGCCGGCTCGACGCGGCGCGCCTGATCGGCCCACATGATCGGAATGCCGTCGCGGATCGGGTAGGCCAGGCGGTCGCCGCGGCAGATCAGTTCCTGCGCCTTCTTATCGTATTCGAGCGGGGCCTTGCACAGCGGGCAGACCAGGATATCAAGCAGTCGAGCGTCCACGACATTTCTCCACGATTTGTTCGGCCAGCGCAGGGTCGAGCTGCGCCGTCACGGGCACGACCCACAGCCGCGGATCGTCCCTGAGGTTATCAAGTTGCCGACATTTTACTGCATCCTTCTCGGTGATCAGGATGACATCGGCGTCGACGCCGTCGAAAGGCCGGTCGCGGAAGTCGTGGTGGTCGGGCAGCGGCAGCTCGGCGAAGTCCAGGCCGTGGCCGCGCAGCATGGCGAAGAAGCGCCCCGGATTGCCGATGCCGGCGGCGGCAAGCAGGCGCCGTCCGGCCAGGGCCGACAGCGCCAGCGGCGCGCCGCCGTTCAGGGGTTCGGCCAGGGCGCCCACAAGACGCATCTGGTAAGGCCGGCCCCCGACGGCGCGCGCCAGCCCGGGCGTGAGCTCGGGCGCGTTCACCACCGTGAAGTCGCGCCGGCGCGCGGGCGGCTCGCGCAATGGGCCGGCCGGCAGGGTCCAGCCGTTGCCGACACCGCGGCCGTCGAACAGGATGATCTCGACATCGCGCCGCAAGGCGTAGTGCTGCAGGCCGTCGTCGGCGATCAGGACGTTCACCTCGGGGTGGGCGGCCAGCAGCGCCCTGCCCGCCTCCACGCGGCGGCGGCCGACGAAGACCGGGCAGCCGGCGCGCGCCGCGATCAGGAGCGGCTCATCGCCGACTTCCTCGGCACGCGCGTCCGGCCCGACCGCGAGCGGCGCGCCTTCGCTCCCGCCGTGGCCGCGCGAGATCACGCCCGGACGCAGGCCGGCCGCGCGCAACTGCTGGGCGAGCCAGATCGTGAGTGGGGTCTTGCCGGTGCCGCCGATGAAGATGTTCCCGACCACGATCACCGGCGCCGGCAGGCCCTCGGACTTCAGCAGTTTCAGGCGGAACAGCAGCAGGCGCAGCGCGGCCAGCGCGCGGAACAAGAGGGCCAGCGGCAGCAGCGCCCAGGCCAGCGGGCCGCGCCGCAGCCAGGCGCGGGTCAGGGTCGATTCGAGCGTGGAAGCCATGGGGAGGCAGCGGCGGCGCGCGGTCGGCGCGCCTGGCCGCTTACTTCTTGTTGCCGGTCTGGGCGGCGAAAGTCAGCTTGTCGTAGCCGGCCACGCGCGCCGCTTCCAGCACGTTGATCACCATCTGGTGCATCGCGAACTGGTCGGCATTGACGATCACGACCGGGCTGGCGACCACCCGGCCATCCTGGCTGCGCGCGGCGTTCTTCAGGTCCTGGGCCAGGCCGGCCACGCTGTGGAAGGACACCGGCACGTTGTTCACCGTGTAGTTGCCCTTGGCGTCGATGGTGACGTTGATCTCGAAGGGCTTTTCCTGCTGCTTCTCAGCCTCGGCCGTCGGCAGGGTGATCTGCAGCTCGGTGAACTTGCTGTAGGTGGTCGAGACCATCAGGAAGATCAGCACCACCAGCAGCACGTCGATGAAGGGGATCAGGTTGATCTCCGGTTCCTCGGGCCGGCGGCCGCGTCGGAAATTCATCATTTGCGGGACCCGTGCACGACGTCGACGAACTTCACCGCCTGCAGCTCCATGTCGACCACGTAGCTGTCGACCAGGTTGCGGAAGTGGCGGTAGAAGACCAGGGCCGGCATCGCGATCGCCAGGCCGAAGCCGGTGTTATACAGGGCCACCGAGATGCCGTGCGCGAGCTGGGCCGGGTTGTTGCCGGTCGGGCTCTGGGCGCCGAAGATCTCGATCATGCCGACCACGGTGCCGAACAGGCCCATCAGCGGGGCGAGCGAGGCGATGGTGCCGAGGGTGGTCAGGAAGCGTTCCAGGCCGTGGGCCACGCCGCGGCCGGCCTCTTCGATCGACTCCTTCATCACGTCGCGCGGGGCGTCGACGTTGCGCAGGGCGGCGGCCAGCACGGTGCCGAGGGGCGAGTTGTGTTCCAGCTTGTCGACCACGTCGGGCGTGACCTTGCCGCTGCGGTAGACGCGGATCACTTCGTCGAGCAGGGCCTTGGGGAGAATCTTCTCGCGGCGCAGGTAGATGAGGCGTTCGACGATCAGGGCAACGGCGACGATCGACGCGATCAGCAGCAGCCAGATGGGCCAACCTGCAGCTTGAAAGATGGCGAGCAAGAGAAACTCCTATACGTTGGGAAAAATCACTCGGCAATGTAACAAGTTGGGAGCCGTGCGGCAAGTAGAGTTCTTCTTGGGAGCCGTGCGGCAAGTAGAGTTCTTCACAACTTCTGTGGATAAAATTGTGCGCAAGGCCCTCCTCCGGCGCTAAGCACCTTGATTCATAAGAAGATTTTGTTTCTGCGCAAGAAATCGGCAGCGAAAGGACCACGGAAGGGTGCGAGGATGACACCGTCATCGAAGCGTCATCTTTCCGACAGCGGTTTGTAGTTGCGAACAATTTTTGTGGACAAGATTGTGTGCAATGCCTTTCCACACTACTTAAGTCTTTGATTCCCTTGAAAGTTTTTCCAAAGATCAAAATTTGAGCACCACGGAAGAGCTGTACTTGGCGTTCAGTTCGGTGCGGTTCCTCACATTTTTTGTGGACAAAAGTGTGAGCAAGGCCCCTTTTTGACAGCTAAGTGCTTGATCTATTTCATGAAAATGACACCGCTCAAAATTTCATCAACTCAGCCTTATACACAATTTCCACTGTCTTATGCGCCTGGAATGCCCGCTTTATTTGCCTTTTTACCCGTCCATGCACGCAATGTTCGGCTGTTCACATTTTTTGTGGATAACGATGTGAGAAAGGATCAGTTTTCATATCCAAGTCCTTGATTTGATTGAACTCGACCTGCCGTGCCTTTCAAATAGGCAATGCCCCGGGGAGCACTTCGGGAACCGCTTGCAGCCCGCGACCAAGGCTGAAAGGCGAGTATTGTCCCCGGGTACCGGCCCCGAATTGTGCACATGTTTTGTGGACAACATTGTGCGCAAGGCCACTTTCCTAGAGGTAAGTTGTTGATTTTCCTCAATAAAGTTTCTAAGCATCATTTTTAAGCACGCTTGATCACCGAGCCGGTTGGCAAGCTCAGTTGGTGTCCGAGGTCCTGGTCACCATTTCGCTATGCACAGTTTTTGTGGACAAGCATGTGACAAAGCCCACCCCAGCACAGCTAAGTACTTGATCCACAAGGAAACACCCTATCCTGCCCAAATCGCATGCACTCTTCTGTCTTATGCATGAGTTCCCCACAGTTTTTGTGGATAAAAGTGGGGTCTTTGAGGAATACCGCTCTGTAAGCTATTGATTTGAAACGAGTTCAATAGATTGCATTGAAAAGCGGCAGCAATCGCCCCCGCAGCGGCGGCTGTTCCATATCACGCTCCCCTTGTTCTTTGGCGGCAGATGTGACATAAGCATCACCTTTGCCTTTTCCACATTCGCCATGCAACGCCCGCTCGATGCCGACCCTGCCTACACCGCGCCGCCGGTGCTGACCGTCACCGCCCTCAACCAGCAGGTGGCCCGCCTGCTCGAACGCAGTTTCCCCCTGGTCTGGATCGGCGGCGAGATCTCCAACTTCACGCGCGCCAGTTCCGGCCATTGGTATTTCACGCTCAAGGACGACGCCGCCCAGGTGCGCGCCGTGATGTTCCGCAGCCGCGCCCAGATGGCGGGCTTCACCCCGCGCGAAGGCGACAAGGTCGAGGTGCGCGCCCTGGTCACGCTCTACGGCGCGCGCGGCGACTACCAGATCAATGTCGAGGCGATCCGCCGCGCCGGCGTCGGCCAGCTCTACGAGGCCTTCCTGCGCCTGAAGGAAAAGCTGGCGGCCCAGGGCCTGTTCGACCCGGAGCGCAAGCGCGCCCTGCCGCTCTTCCCGCGCACCATCGGCATCGTCACGAGTCCCCAGGCGGCCGCCCTGCGCGACGTGCTGACCGCCCTGCGCCGCCGCGCGCCCCACGTGAAGGTGGTGCTCTACCCGGCGCCCGTGCAGGGCCAGTTCGCGGCCGACAAGATCGCCGAGGCCATCATGACCGCCTCGCGCCGCGCCCACACCCAGGGCGAGGCCGACGTCCTGATCGTCTGCCGCGGCGGCGGCTCGATCGAGGACCTGTGGTGCTTCAACGAGGAATGCGTGGCGCGCGCCATCGCCGCCTGCAGCATTCCGGTGATCTCGGGCGTGGGCCACGAGACCGACTTCACCATCGCCGACTTCGCCGCCGACGTGCGCGCCGCCACCCCGACCGCCGCCGCCGAGCTGGCCGCCACGCCGCGCGCCGACTGGATGGCCTCGCTCTCGGCCGACGCCACCGACCTGCGCCGCGCCATGCGCCGCAGCCTGTCCGACGCCGGCCAGGGCCTGGACGGCCTGAGCCGCCGACTGCTCAGCCCTGTCGAGCGCATCGGCCACCAGCGCCTCAGGCTGCTGGCCCTGGCCACCGCCATGGGTCACGCGGCCCAGGCGCCGCTCAACCGCCAGTCGCTGGTGCTGGCCCAGCTGCGCCAGCGCTGGTCGCGCCACCGCCCCGACATGGGCGCGCTGCGCGCCCGGCTGCTGGCCGACGGGCGCCATCTGAACGCGAGCCTGTGCAGCCAGGTCAAACAGCGGCGCGACCGCCTGGAGGCCCTGGCGGCCCAGCTCGAACTGCTGAACCCGCAGCGCACGCTGGAGCGCGGCTATGCCATCGTGCGCGACGGCAAGGGACAGGTGCTGCGCGACCCGGCCGCCATCCATGCGCGCGACACCCTCACCGTGCGGCTGGCCGCCGGCAGCGCCGAAATCGCCGTGGCCAGCGTCCAGAGCGTGCTCGAGTGAGCAGCCGCGTTTCAGAAGCCATTTATGCAACATTGCGCCAACCGGTTTAGAATAAGCGCCGCTTCGGAACAAACCCGTTTCCAATCACGAAAAGGAATAGAACATGGAACATACCCTGCCGCCGCTGCCGTATGCCAAGGACGCCCTCCAGCCGCACATCTCGGCCGAGACCCTGGAATATCACCACGGTAAGCACCACCAGACCTATGTGACCAATCTGAACAACCTGATCAAGGGCACCGAGTACGAAAACATGTCCCTGGAAGAGATCATCAAGAAATCTTCCGGCGGCCTGTTCAACAACTCGGCCCAGGTCTGGAACCACACCTTCTTCTGGAACTGCATGTCGCCGAACGGCGGCGGCGCGCCGACCGGCAAGGTGGCCGACGCCATCAACGCCAAGTGGGGCTCGTTCGACAAGTTCAAGGAAGAGTTCAACAAGGCCGCGCTGGGCAACTTCGGCTCGGGCTGGACCTGGCTGGTGCAGAAGACCGACGGCAGCGTCGACATCGTCAACACCTCGAACGCCGGCACCCCGCTGACCACCTCGGACAAGCCGCTGCTGACCGCCGACGTCTGGGAGCACGCCTACTACATCGACTACCGCAACGCCCGCGCCAAGTTCCTGGAAGCGTTCTGGAACGTCGCAAACTGGGACTTCGTGAACCAGAACGCGGCCTGAATCGCCGCCTGACGCCTCCCGGGGCGTCAACGCTTGCAACGGCCCGCCGGACGCGGGCCGTTTTATTTGGCAGCCCGTGCGCTGGTGGATGTGGCATCCGACATTGCCGCCGCCGCACCTCCCCTCCGCTGCCGCTGCCGCCGCACGCGGCGCCACCGGCTAAAGATGATTTGTCACAACATGTATTGAAATGTCACCCCCTTGTGGAGGTTGTGATTTTTCATATCCGCTCGCATACAATGCCAGACCAAGGAGAATTTTGTATGTACCGAGTGATGTTGGTGGAAGACGACGCGCGCTTGGCCGAGCTCGTCACAGAATACCTGTCCGGCTACGAGTTTTCGGTCGACCTGGTCACCCGCGGCGACGCGGCGCTGGAGCGCTTCAAGGAGATCAGTCCGGACGTGGTGGTGCTCGACCTGATGCTGCCCGGGCTGGACGGCATGGTGGTGTGCCGCCAGATCCGCGACATGTCGGACGTGCCCATTCTCATCCTGACCGCGCGCGAGGATTCCTACGACGAGGTCTCGGGGCTGGAGCAAGGGGCGGACGACTTCGTCAATAAGCCGGTCCAGCCGCGCGTGCTGCTGGCGCGCCTGCGCGCGCTGCTGCGCCGCACCCAGGCCAAGACCGGCGCCGACAGCCGCGTGCTGCAATTCGGCGCGCTGCGCATCGTCACCTCGGACCGCAGCGTGATCTGGCGCGGCCAGCCCTGCGTGCTGTCGAACACCGAATACAAGCTGCTGCTGGTGCTGGCCGAAGCTGCCGGCCGCGTGCTCTCGCGCGACGCCCTGCTCAAGAAGATGCGCGGCATCGAGTTCGACGGGCTGGACCGCAGCATCGACAACTGCATCTCCAAGCTGCGTCGCAAGTTCGATGATGCGGATTCGGAGAAGATCAAGACGGTCTGGGGCGAAGGCTACCTGTTTTCGCCGTCGGCCTGGAATTAAAGGGCGAAGGCCTGGGTGCCGGCTGCGCGCAGGCTGGGCGCGAGCTGCACGTAGGCTCCGCGCACGACTGCACCTAGGCTCCGCGCACGACTGCACCTAGGCTCCGCGCACGACTGCACACAGGCTCCGCGCAAGACTGCACGTAGGCCGCGTGCAGGCTGCACGCAGGCCGACACACCAGCACCTTAGTCACGTACCCTTTGAACGTCATTCCGGCGAAGGCCGGAATCCAAGTTTGCTTGCGCACCCACTAACGTTTAACGTGGACGGGACGCAGAGAAACTTGGATTCCGGCCTTCGCCGGAATGACGTTTTAATGCCAACAATAGAATGATGTGCGTGGCCATCAGGCCGTGGGACCAGCGGGCCATGGGGCTAGCGGGCCAGGTTCGCGGCGAGCGCCGCGTGTCTTACTCGAACACCGGCACGATCGCCAGCGGCGCGTTGTACGCGATCACCTGCGCCTTCTCCCCCCCGCCGAAACGGAAGTTCACCACCGGGAAATCATCCTCCAGATCCCCCGCGAAGGCCGGCCCGCGCGTCACCGGGAGCGCCTGCTCGGCGCCGTCCGCGCGGCGCAGCTTGGCCGACGCCTCCATGCCCTTCTTCGCGAACACGAAGCGCACCCCGACGCACTGGCGCCCGCGCGCACGCGGATCGACGTAGCCGGCATAGCCCAGCGCCTGCTCGCAGGCGGCGCGCAGTTCGGTCACTTCATAGGCGCCGTCGGCCTGGGGCGTGATCGAGACCCGCGGGCGGATCGTGAAGCCGCCCAGGCGCCGGTTCGGCGCCAGCACGGCGTTCTCGTCATAGGCGGCTTTCAGCAGCGGCAAGGCGCCTCGCCCGGTCGCGTCCAGCGGCAGGTTGGCCTGCACGCTCTTGCCGCTCAGGACCAGCTGCACGCCCTCGCCCAGCGCGCCCTTCTCTTTCGGGACCACGCCCAGGTGGTTCTGCAACAGGTTCTTGGCGCCGCCGTATTTATCGAACAGCACCATGGCGCGGTAGGCGTCGCGATAACTCACCCATTCACCGGCGGCCGGCTGCGACTGCGCCACGGCCAGACCGGCCGGGAACAGCAGACAGACGCAGGCGGCGATGTGAGCGGGACGCATCATCAGAACCGGTAGGCAAGCGCGGTCGAAACCGTGACGTTGGTGGGCCGCTCGACGAGCGGGCTGCGGCGGGCGTCGCCGGTCAGGCGCAGGGCCTGGACATTGGTGGTCAGCATCCAGGATGGGCTCAGGGCCCAATTCCAGCGCGCGCCGATGCGCACGTCCTTCAGGCCGCTGCCAGGCTGGTACACGGGATTGCCGCTGGAGCGGGATTGATCGAGAGTCACGCCAAAATACGATTCGTTATACGCCCGGTTCACCAGGGTCGCGTTGATACTGAACGACAAGGTATGGTGAGGCGCCACTTCCAGCGCCAGGCGCTGCAGGCCGAGCTGCAACTGGGCGCCGTCGTGGTCCTTGCCGGCGCCATACAGCGCGCTGCTGGTCAGCCGCCACTGGGGCGACAGATAGAGATTGAGGAAGCCGCCGCCCTGCAGGCGCGCGCCGATGTCGGGCATGCCGGCCAGGCGGTTGGTGCTGCGCACGCGCAGCAGCTCGGGCACCGCGGTCGGCAGCAGCGAAAAATCGCCGACCTCGCCCAGCCCGCCGCCAGTGCCGGATTCGTCGCGGCTGGCGTGCACGCTCAGCAAAGGACCGTACTCGAGGGTCGGGCGCTGCGACAGATGCATGCCGGCGCTCATCCCGGAAACGAAAACGCCGTTGCTCCATTGGATCTGAAGCACCGGCAATGCTTTCACTTCCTTGCTTTTCGCCCCTTCGTATCTCGGCGCCCATACCGCGCCCAGGCCCGCGTACATGTCGCGCGAGCCGTCAGGCATCGGATTAGTGGTCGGCGTCTGCGCGCTCGCTGCGCCGCCCGCGACTGCCAGGACCAGGACGAAAAGCTGTTTCATGTCGATTTCATGGAGAGTTCGATGAGCCGGTATTTTACGTCGAGCAAGCCGAACTCTCCCAACTAGTTACTGCAAGATACGGATCTCGCTGGCGAACTCCACCGGAGCCTCGCTGCGTTCCACCGCGATCAGGTGCGCCGGGTAGTTCAGCGCCTGGCCGCAGAACACGTTCGGCCCCGGCCGGGTGTCGACATGGCGCACCAGGATGCGCTGCGGCGACATGGCCACCCGGTCGATGCCGGTGCCGTGGCAGGTGGTCGGCTGGGCGCCGAGGAAGACCCCGATCACCATCTGGGTGGCGAAGTCGACCGCGGGCGCCTTGGCCTCCGCGCCCGCATGTTCCGCCCACAGCTGCTCCCAGGCGGCGGCGTCGCGCACCACCACGTCGCGCGGGGCGGCGATGCGCGAACGGTTGGTCGCGTCCAGGGTCCGGAAGGAATGGAAGCCCGACTGCACGCGCAGGAACTCGACCTTGGCGTCCAGCTTGTCGATCACGACCAGCTGGGCCGGCTGGGTCACCACCGGCAGGCAGATCGCCACCGGCGTGATGTCGCGGATCTCGTATTCGACCACGATGCGGCCGTCCAGCGCGCCGACGCGCAGGATCGATGTGTCCCAGCAGCCGCTGTTGTGCTCGCCGCTGAAGACGCCGACCACCATCTGCTTCGAGAAGTCGACCTCCGGGGCGGGAGCCGGATTGCGGCCGGCGCTGTGCTCGGCCCACAGGGCGCTCCAGGCGGCGGCGTCGGTGACGACCACCTGGCGCGCTTCCTTGACGCCCGAGAAGCTTTCCCGGATCAGCGGGCGGAAGGCGATGGCCTCGCCCGACTTCGGCAGGAAACGGATCTGCTCGACCTTGCGACCGGTGCCCAGGTCGTCCTTGTCGAGGTTGTTGCGGATGGTCTCGAACAGGTTGCGCGCGCTCTCGTCGGCGCAGGTGGTGCGCGGGCCGGCGATGCTGTCGCCCGCTTCGCACAGCACCGCCCCGGGGGTGGCGCCCATGAGGCTCAGACCCCAGGAAGCGTCGGCGCAATTGCCGGCGCGGTCCCAGACCACGTATTTGCTGTCGACCATGAACAGGCGGTTGCGCTGATCGGTGCAGACGCCGTCCTGGGCCAGCTTGATGAACTCCGAGGCCACCGGGACGCCGCCGTTCGGCTCGCCGACCGCGATTCCCTGGCCGGCCTGGCGGCTGACCGTCGCGCCACCCTCGCTGCCGCCGCCGCCGCAAGCGGCCAGCATGGTGCCGGCGAGCAGGCCGGCAGCCACAACCTGTACGAACTTGCTCATTGCTCTCTCCGACTCGGGGCGCGTTCGCCGCGCCTGCGTTGTGAGGTCCGGACGGGATGCCCCGTTCGTCCCTTCTGAATAAAAAAACCCACCGACACTCGCGCATCAGGTGGGCAAACGGAAAACCTACTCCTGATGAAACGCCATGTTAAAAGTTCTCCACTATTCATTCCCCCTCGGAATGTCGAGGATTTGTCATCAATTTGTAAGTCGCCCGCAGGCTCAATTGCCCCTGTACAATGCCGGGCGAAGGAGATCGACGGACTTGGCAGCGTTTCCACCCACACAGCGCAGGACGACACCGTGAACCGGATATTTTTCCGCTTCTTCGTGCTCGTCATGCTCTCGATCACGGCCGCGACCTTCGTCATCTATTTCGCCTTCAGCCGCCTGTTCGGCGACCCGCTGGACGACATCGCCCGGCGCCAGGCCGCGGCCCAGATCTTCCTGATCGAGCAGTATGTGGACAAGGCCCCGGCCGACGAGTGGCTGGCGCGCCTGAACAACGTGCGCCTGGTGTCCGAGGTGCGCTACGACCTGGTGCCGCTCGAGCAGGCCAGGCAGCAGGTCGGCGGCGCCCGCCGCGCCGCCCTCGACCGCGGCGAGATCGTGCTGGACCCGGCCAACAAGACCCTGTACCGGCGCGTCGACCTCGAAGGGGAACGCTACATCGGCAGCCACGAGGAGGTGCTGGTCGCGCACAACCTGCCGATCGACATCGGGCAGGCGCTCAAGATGGAAGCGCTGCGCTACATCATCGTGGCGGTGGCCCTCCTGGTGCCGATCGCGCTGTGGTCGCGCTCCCACTGGCAGGGGCTGCAGGCCCTGTCCGGCATGGCCGACGAGTTCGGCAGCGGCAAGCTGTCGGTGCGCGCCCACATGAAGCCCTCGGCCAGCATCTATCCGCTGGCCGAGCGCATCAACCACATGGCGGGGCGTATCGAAGACCTGATGGAATCCCAGCGCAGCCTGCTGCATTCGGTCTCGCACGAGCTGCGCACCCCGATCGCCCGCCTCGAATTCGCGCTCGAACTGCTGGACGCGCGCGCCAAGGACCCCGACCTGCACAAGCGCATCGCCGCCATGGAAGGTGACCTGGCCGAACTCAACAACCTGGTCAACGAACTGCTCGATATGAGCAAGCTGGACAGCGCGCGCTCGCTCCAGGTCGCCACCCTGGACCTGCACGCCCTGCTGCAGGAATGCTGCGCCGCCCTGCCGCACGCGGCGGCGCGCCTGGATTGCGAGTTCGCGCAAGGCCTGGGCGAGGTCGAGGCCGACGGCCGCCTGCTGGGCCGGGCGATCGGCAACCTGCTGCGCAACGCGCAGAAGTACGCGGCCGGCCGCATCCTGCTCTCGGCGCGCCGTGCACAAGACGCGATCGAGATCGCCGTCGAGGACGACGGCCCCGGCATTCCAGAGGACGAGCGCGAGAAGATCTTCGATCCCTTCTACCGCCTCGACCGCAGCCGCGACCGCGCCACCGGCGGCTTCGGGCTCGGCCTGTCGATCGCGCGCAAGGCGGTCGTCCTGCACGGCGGCAGCCTGCGCGCCGAAGCCTCCACGGGCCTGGGCGGGGCGCGCTTCGTGATCGCCCTGCCGCTCGCCACCGATGGCGAATAAATAAACAAAATCGTTTACTTATTGTCGCGTCCGGGTTAGGCTGGTGCCATGAACGATCGCCTGCTCATCGCCACCCTGTGCGGCCTGGGATTGCTGTCCACCACCGGCGCCTCCCTGGCCTATCCGCTGCTCGCGCCCCTGTTCGCCGACGGCGGCAGCAATGGCCTGAACAGCTTCCTCGGCCTGCCGCCCAAGCTCCTGCTCGGCATCGCGCTGATGGTCAACCCGGTCGGCCTGCTGATCGGCAGCGCCGTGCTGGGGCCGCTCTCGGACGGCTTCGGCCGCCGCCGCGCCCTGCTCACGACCACCATCGGCGCGGCGCTCGGCCACGTCCTGACCGCGGCGGCCCTGGTCTCGGAATCCTATCTGCTGTTCCTGGGCGCGCGCTTCTTTACCGGTCTGCTCGAAGGCAATGGCGCGGTGATGCGGGCCATCGTCATCGAACGCATCCCCGGTCCCTTGCGCAACCACGCCCTGTCCTGGCTGAACGGCGCCTTCCACCTCGGCTGGCTGGTCGGTCCGCTGCTGGCCGGCTTTTCGATGGGCGGCGGCATCACCCTGCCCTTCTACGTGGCGGCCGGCGCCCTGCTGCTGGGCTCGTCCTGCGTGGCCGCCAGCCTGCCAGCCACGGCGGTCGCGCCGGGCACGGACAGCTGGTGGGCGGTGGCGCGCCGGCGCCACGCCTTCACCCTCCTCGGCCACCTGCCGCTGCGCACCCTGTTCACGGTCCATTTCGCCTACGCCTGCGGGGTCGCCTCGCTCTACGAATTCTTCCCGCTCTGGCTGGTGGACGTGGGCGGCTACGACGCCCGCGAGATCGCCCTGGTGAACATGGGCATGTGCGCGCTGATGACTTCGGCCGCCCTGTTCGCCGGCCGCGCCAGCGAACGCGAGGGCCGCCGCCGCGCCGCCCTGTACGCGGCGGTGGCGGCCGCCGCCATCCTCTGCCTGGGCTTCGGCAACCTGGTCCTGGGAATCATGGCCATCATCGCCTTCGGCGTGCCGCACGCCTACTACAACGCGGCCTTGCAGACGTGGTCGGCCGACCAGTTCGCCCACCACGGCCAGGGCAGCGTGATGGCCCTGCTCTCGACCACCTTCTGCCTGGCCAACATCGTCATGGCCCTGGTGGGCGCGGTGCTGACCCTGATCGACACACGGGTGGTGCTGGTGCTGGGCGGCGTGCTGGCTGCATGGGCCGCGTTCGCGCTGCGCAACTGGAGCCTGGCCAGCGCCCACCCCGGCATGGAGGGCCGATGAACACGCTCGAACAGACCCTGATGCTGCTCAAGATGCGCGGACCGCAGACGGCCCAGGCCCTGGCCGACCTGCTCGGCCTGACCTCGATGGGCGCGCGGCGCCAGCTCGAACAGCTCGAAGAAAAGGGCTTGGTGCAATGGGAAGACAGCGGCGGCAAGGTCGGCCGGCCGGTGCGGCGCTGGCGCCTGAGCGAGCGCGGGCATGCGCGCTTCCCGGACCGGCATGCGGAACTGACGGTCGACCTGATCGGGCAGGTCCAGGCCCTGTTCGGGCCGGCGGCGCTGGAGCAGTTGATCGCCGCCCGCGAGCGCAGCAGCGAGGCAGCCTACCGGGCGCGGGTGGAGACGGAGGAAGGATTGGCGGAACGGGTGGCGGCGCTGGCGGCGGCGCGCTCGGAGGAAGGCTACATGGCCGAATCCGAACTGCGCGAAGACGGCAGCGTGCTGCTGGTGGAAAACCATTGCCCGATATGCGCGGCGGCGCGCTCCTGCCAGGATTTTTGCCGTTCGGAGCTGGAGGTGTTCCAGCGGGTGCTGGGGCCGGGCGCCAGGGTGATCAGGATCGAGCACCAGCTTGCCGGGGCGCGGCGCTGCGCCTATGCGGTGACGCCCTGCGGAGAATGACCGCGCGCCGGCGCGCGGTCGTACTTCCTCAGCCTACTTCCTCAGCTTACTTCGCTTCGTCCGGGCGGGCGCGCACGTGCGTCACGCCGTACCAGAGATGTTCCCACCAGTGATCGCGCGAGCGCACGGTGACCAGGCAAGCCTTGTCGATCCCGCCCTTGAACAGCGGGTCCGGGCACTTGTTGGTCATCAGCGCATGGCGCTGGTTTTCGGCATTGACCAGGGCGATCGCCAGCCAGATCGCGGCGAACGCGAAGAACGCCACCAGCGACCAGGCTAGGTGATTGAATCGGCTGGTCTCGAACAGCTCTTCCTCGCGGGGCCGGGACCCCTCGTACATCTTGAGGACTTCGCGTTCGACGTCGTCACTGCTCATTTCGTTTTGGCTGCCTTTGCAACGAGTGCGTCCATCACTTGGGTGGTGGCCGACAGGGCTTCGTTCATGCCCTGGATTTTGTTAGCCTGGGCAACGGTCGCCGGCGACACCACATATTTACCATCGATCACGATGGTCGGGGTGCTGCTCGCCTTGTAGGCTTCGGCCACTGCCTGCAGGCGGCGCAGCTTGGTCTGCACGCCGAAGGAATTCCATGCTTCAAGGAACTTGGCGCGGTCCAGGCCACTCTTGACGGCCCAGTCGATGATGGCGTCGTCCTTCATCAGGCGCTGGCGCTCGACGTGCACCGCACGGAACACCTTGCCATGATACTCCTCCAGCTTGCCCATCGCTTCCAGCGTCAGGAACAGGTGGGCTTCCGGATCGTTGGCGCCCTGGAAAGGCAGGTGGATGCGGCGCAGGACGATGTTGTCACCCTGCTTCTTGACCCAGGCGTTCAGGGTCGGCTCCATCGCGTTACAGGCCGGGCAGTGATAAGCGAAGAATTCGATCACCTCGACCTTCTTGCCCGTGGCCTGGACCGGTTGCGGCGAAGACAGCGTGGTGTATTCGGCGCCATTCTTCGGATCGGCTGGCGAAGCGTTGGCGAACCCGGCGATCAGGCTGGCGGCAACGAGGGCAAAACGCAGAGAGCGCATAACTATCCTTCCACAAAAGTGATTGAGCAAACGAGCGCGAGATTACCACTTTTTTGCCCTCCCCATCGGGGGCCGGGGCCGGATTTTTGCATTTGCTTACCGCTTTAACGGCCGGTTAACCCTCTCTTAAGGATTCGTCAACGCCGGCTGCGCGCCGTCTCCAGCTGTTCGCACAGGCGCGCCGCCCCTTCGGCGGTGCGCGGACCGGGCCGGCTCAGGAGGTCGCCGTCGACGGTGAACAGGTTGTTGCGCTTCACCGCCGTCATGCCGCCGTAGGCCTGCCACAGCTTCAAGCCGGGGTTGGCCGGATCGTAGCGCTTGCCGGCCAGGATCACCTCGGGGTCGCGCGCCACCACGGCTTCGACGCCGACCTGGGGCGCCACCGTCTTCAGCTCCCCGAACACGTTGCGCCCGCCGCACAGGCGGATGATGTCGCTCGCGATCTGGGCGTCGTTGAGGGTATAGAGCGGGCTGTCCCAGACCTGGTAGAACACCGTCACCGGGGAGCGCTTGCCATAGCGCGCGCCCAGGGCGGCGATGCGCGCCCGGTAGTCCGCGGCGGCCTTGTTCGCCGCCGCCTCCGCACCCAGCAGGCTGCCCAGGCGTTCCAGGCTGGTGGCGACCTGCTCCAGGCGTGTGGGCTCGCTGCGGAAGATCGGGATGCCCAGGCTTTCGAGCTGGGCGATCTGGCGCGCGGTGTTCCCGCTGTGCCAGACCACCACCAGGTCGGGATTGAGCGCCAGCAGGCTCTCGACGTCGATCTGGGTGTTGCTGCCGACCAGGGGCAGCTTCTTCGCGGCCTCGGGGTAGTCGCTGTAATTCATCGCGCCCACCACCTTGGGCCCGCCGCCGGCCGCGAACAGCAGTTCGGTGACGTGGGGCGCCATCGCGATCACGCGCTGCGCCGGCCTGGCCAGGGTGACGGTGCGGCCGGCGTCGTCGACCACGCTGACGGCCGCCTGGGCCGGGACCAGGGCGCAGGCGAGCAGCAAGGACGTAAGCAGGCGCGATCGCATGGCCGGCCTCAGAAGTCGTAGCGCGCCGACAGCTTCAGCTGGCGTCCGTCGCTCGGGTAGATGCCCGAGCGGCAGCCGAAGGCGTTGCTGTAGTAGTCGCGGTCCAGCAGGTTCAGGCCGCTGACCGCGACTTCCCAGGCGCCCAGGCGGCGCGCGTAACGCGCGTCCACGGTGGCGTAGGACGGGATGCGCGCGCCGCAGGTATTGCTGAAGTCGCTGCCGTAGCGCTGGCTGTCCACCCATTGCACGCCGAGGTCGGCGCTCTGTTCGCGGCCAGGTGTCCAGGCCAGGCGCGCGCTCAGCACGTTCTTCGGCACCAGCACCATCTCGCGGCCGGCGTTGGGGCCGCCGGTGAACTCGGCCTGCACGTACTGCCACTGGCCGCTCAGGCGCCAGGCCGGCGTGAACTGGCGCCAGGCCTCGATCTCCACGCCCTGGCGGCGGGTCGGATCGAGGTTGGTGTTGGCGCCCCAGCCGATGGTCGGGTCGTAAAAGATCTCGTTGCGCAGGCGGTGGCGGAACAGGCGCGCGGACAGCTGCTGCACGGCGCCGCCGACGCTCAGGCCCAGCTCGAGGTCGCGCGAAGTCTGGGGCTGGAGCACGTCGAGGGTGGCGCGCAGCGCGTTCTCGTCCACGTTCGGGATGCGGTAGCTGCGGCCGGCCTTGGCGAACACGGTCAGGCCCGGTAGCAGGTCGATGCTGCCCTCCAGCGACCAGGCGTTGAGCGACTGCTCGCGCTTCTCGCCGGCCACCGCCGGGAAGGCCAGCGGGTCGGAATAGGTCTTCTCGAACTTCTCGTGGCGCGCGCCCACGGCCAGGCGCGCATTGTGCGGCGCGTTCCAGCGCAGCTCGTCGCGTACGTAGAATGCCTTCGAATCCTGGCGCGCATCGCCGAGCGAGAAGTCGGAGACGGTGTCGCGCTCCCAGCGCACCAGGTCGACGCCTGCCACCAGCTCGTTGCGCTGGCCGCCCAGTTGCGCGCTGTGGCGCAGGCGCGGCGAGAACTGGGTCTGCTTCGCGTCGTAGGTCGAGCGCGACAGCGTCTCGACGCCGGCCACGGTGAAGTGGTAATTGGCCTCGACTTCGCGCTTGCGGTGCGAGAGTTCGGCGGCCAGGTCGAAGGCGCCGGCGCGCTGCTCGACGAAGAGGTTGACGCGGTCGCTGTCGAGCGAGCCGTAGTCCTTGCGGGTGAAGCTGGCGCGCGGATTGTCCAGGTAATGCGCCTCGCTCAGCGAGCCCGGGAAGCGCGAATCGGCGCGCGCGCTTTCCACGCGCAGGCCGGCGCGGCTGCCCGGCGCCCAGGCGTATTGCAGGCCGCCGCTGAAGGCGGTCTGCTCGAAGTTGGCGTTGTCGCGGTAGCCGTCGGTGGCGCGGTCGTTCACCGCGGCGTCGAAGGACCAGGGGCCGGCGCCGTGGGCCAGGCTGGCGCGCAGGTCGCGGTGGTGGAACTGGCCGCCTTCGGCGAACAGCGAGCCGCGGGTCCCGGCCTCGCCGGCGCGGCGGGTGATGATGTGGATCACGCCGCCGGTCGCGCCTTCGCCGTACAGCACGCTGCTGCCGCCGCGCGTGATCTCGATGCGTTCCACGCTGTCGACCGGGATGGTCGAGAGCACGGTGGTGGCCAGCTCGTTCTCGTTCAGGCGCACGCCGTCCACCATCACCACCAGGTTCTGGGCGCTGTTGGCGCCGAAGCCGCGCAGGTCGAGGGCGAAGTCGGGCGAGGCGTCCAGGCTCTGGCGGCCATAGACGCCGCCGATCTTGCGGATCGCCGCGTTGACGTCGCTGGCGCCGGCGCGGCGAATCTCCTCGGCCGTGATCACGGTGGCGCCGATCGGGGCCTGGGCGGCCTGCACCGGGAAGCGGGCGCCTGTGACCAGCACAGAAGGCAGGGCGTCCTGGGCCAGCACGGGCGCGAGGGCGGGAAGGGAGATGGCGCAGGCCAGGGCGAGCGGCTTGAGGGCCGGCGCGCCGCGCGTTACAGCAGCAAGATTCATGTCGGATGCATTCTTCGAAAAAATCCGCCGTCGCTGCGTCCCCGCAGTCCGGCGTCAACGAACGAGCGCGCATCTCCATGCGCGGCCGTTCACCTGTCCTGGCCGGTATCCGGGCTGGCAAGACCGACTGCCTCACCTTCCTATGCGCGGGCACAGTGGTTGTCGAGGCGGCCTGTCGCCGGGGGCGGCGACGCTTGTTGACCGTTGCGGGGGCAGCACACCTTGGCCGCGGCGCGGAGCGCGGCGGCCTCGTGTTTCCCGTTTAACTGCGCAGGCGGAGAGCCTGCGCGGGCACCAGAACGGCGGGCATTATAACCCTGCCAAGCCCGGCCCGCGTCGGCCGATCCTGCCTTCCAGCCCGCGCTTTGCGCATTCCGTCGGAAAAACTTGGACCAGAGCAAGCTTCTCGCTATAGTCATGCGTTAACGACAAGACAAGATCGAGAGCCCAGCAATGCAGACCCTCATGCGCCGGCGCGCCGCCGGCTTCGCTGCCGCCACCCTGCTCCTGGCCGGCTTCGCCCTGGCCTGGCAGACCGGGGCGCCTCCCGCGAAGGCCCCGCCGGCCTCGTCCGACGGCATCGCCCTGGCGGCGTCCGACGCCGCCGCCGTCGCCACGCCCAGCAGCCCACAGGCCTGGGGCGGCATCCGCAGCGGCGAGCACGCCACCCTGTCGGACCGGGTGGTCCATTACCGCATCGCGGCCACGCTCGACCCGGTCAAGCACCTGGTCAGCGGCCAGCAGCAGCTCACCTGGCGCAACCGCAGCGCGCAGGAGGTGCGCAGCGTCTACCTGCACCTCTACATGAACGCCTTCGAGGGCATGGGCAGCACCTTCTTCACCGAGCAGCGCCTGGCCGGCGAGGGCTTTCGCAGCGGCCTCGCCCTGAACGAGGGCGAATGGGGCTATATCGCCCTGGGCGCAGTGCGCCAGGGCGCAGCCGCCGTGCCCTGGCATTTCGTGCAGCCCGACGGCGGCCCCGCCACCGACCGCACCGTCGTGCGCCTCGACCTGCCCCAGCCGGTGGCGCCGGGCGCCAGCACCACCCTGGACATCGGCTTCGCCACCCAGTTGCCGCGCGTGGTCGCGCGCACCGGCCACCACGGCAGCTTCCACCTGGTGGCCCAGTGGTTCCCCAAGATCGCGGTGCTCGAACTGCCGGGCGAGCGCGGCGCCACCGCCCCGCGCTGGAACGCCCACGAGTTCCACCAGAACTCCGAGTTCTACGCCGACTTCGGCAGCTTCGACGTCAGCCTCACCCTGCCCAGGGACTATGTGGTGGGCGCGACCGGCGAGCTGCAGGGCCAGCCGGTCGAGAAGAACGGCATGCGCACCCACCGCTACCTGCAGGCCGACGTCCACGACTTCGCCTGGACCGCGGACAAGCGCAGCAGCCGGCCGCTGGTCGAGACCTGGACCGGCCCGGGCAGCCCCACCGTCACCGTGCAGGTGCTCTATCCGCCCGAGTACGCGGCCAGCGCCGGACCAGCCATGAAGGCGGCCAAGGATTCCCTCGCCTATTTCTCGCGCACCCTCGGGCCCTACCCCTACAAGACCCTGACGGTGGTGATTCCGCCCTACGGCGCCGAGGAAGCGGGCGGCATGGAGTACCCGACCTTCATCACCGCCCTGGGCTTCGAGGACGTGCCGCCCGGGTCGCTGGCCGAGTTCGAACTGGACGGCGTGACCATCCACGAGTTCGGCCACAACTACTTCTACGGCATCCTGGCCTCGAACGAATTCGAGGAGCCCTTCCTCGACGAAGGCATGAACGAATACTGGGACGCGCGCATGATGCGCGAGCGCGGCCAGCGCGTGCATCCGGCGCCGGCCTGGCTCAAGCGCATCGGCATCGATCCGGGCTTCGAGCCCTTCGACGCCGTGCGCATGGGCGCCCCGCGCGACCAGCCGGCCGACGCGCCCGGCCAGAACGCCTGGGCGCGCCTGCAGGGCATCAGCCCGGTCTACACCCGCAGCGCGATCGTGATGCGCGATCTGGAGGAGCGCATCGGCCGCGAAGCGATGGAGCGCGGCGTCAAGGAATACTACCGGCGCTGGAAGTTCCGCCACCCAAGCATCGCCGACCTGCGCGAGGCCCTGGCCGAGGGCAGCGGCCAGCGCGCCGCCGTCGAAGAGGTGTTCGCGCGCCAGGTGTTCGCCACCGCGCGCGTGGACGACCGCGTGCTCGAACTGCGCAGCGAGGAAGAACTGCCGCTGCCGGGCACCCGCGACGAGAACGGCAAGCGGGTCGAGGAGACCCAGGCGATGGTCGACGAGCGCATCGAAGACGCCCGCGCGGCCTGGGAGAAGGCCCACGCCAACCCGGCGCCGGGCGCCGGCCCCTTCCCTTTCCGCACCACGGTCACCGTGCGCCGCCAGGGCGCGGCCGTGCCCCAGACCCTGGTGGTGCGCTTCGCCGACGGCAGCAGCGAGACCGTGCAGTGGAAGGGCGAGGAGAGCTGGCGCAGCTGGAGCTGGGTGCGGCCGGCCAAGGCGGTGTCGGCCCAGCTCGACCCGCGCCGCGCCCACTACCTCGACGTCAACAAGTTCGACGACGGCCGCAGCATCGACCCCGACAAGCGCGCCTCCAGCCGCTGGAGCGCCGACTTCGCCGCCTTCGTGCAGCTCGTCCTTTCCCTGATCGCCACCGTATGACGACCCTGAGCCCTTCCCCCCTCGCTACCGCGGCCCCGCTCCAGGCGCCGTCCGCGCGCCCGGCTTCGCCGCTCCTGGCCAGCCTGCGCCCCGCCCTGCAATGGCGCCTGCTGCTGCTGTGGGTCGCGGCCTTGCTGCTGCCGACCCTGGCCGCCACCCTGCCCGTGTGGCGCATGCTGTCCGGCGCCTTCGACTACAGCGTGCAGGCGGCCGGCCTGGCCGAGCGCCTCGACCTGGTGGCCGTGGCCGACCTCGCCACGCTGTCGATGCGCCACGGCAGCGCGCTGAGCGGCGGCGCCATCGTGGCCGCCGCGCTCGGGCTGCTGCTCTCGCCCCTGCTCACCGGCGCCGCCATCACGGCGGCGCGCGCGCCCCAGCCGCCGCGCATGGCCCAGCTGCTGGCCGGCGCCATGCACGAGTACGGGCGGCTGCTGCGCATGCTGCTGTGGGCCCTGCTGCCGCTCGGCCTGGCCGGACTGGCGGCGGGGTTCGCGCTCGACCTGGCCGACGGCTACGCCCTGGACGCGCGCGTGCCGGCCGAGGCCGACCGCGCCAGCATGGCGGCGGCGGCCGTGGCCGCCCTGCTGTTCGCGCTGGTCCACCTCACGCTCGACCTGGGGCGCGCGGTGCTGGCCCTGGACCGGCGCCGCCGCTCGGCGGTGCGGGCCTGGTTCGACGGCCTGCGCCTCCTGGCGCGCCGACCGCTGGCCAGCATCGGGTTCTACCTGGGCGTGAGCGCCGCCGGCCTGGCCCTGGCCGGCCTGCTGGGGCTGGCGCGCATCCATCTGCCGCCGATCGGCCCGCTCGCCTTTGCCGGCGCCTTCCTGCTGACCCAGCTCGCGGTGGCGGTGCTGGCGGCGACGCGCTGCGCCCGCCTGTTCGGCCTGATGCATCTCGCGCGGGGCCCCGGCAGCTTCTAGCTGGATCGGCTACCATGGGCATTTCAGCCAACGCAGGAGTGACCGTGGCGACCCTACCCACGTATTTCGTTTCCCACGGCGGCGGCCCCTGGCCGTGGATGAAGGAACAGGTAGGCCCGGCCTACGACAAGCTGGCCGCCTCGCTGGCGGCGCTGCGCCTTGATGCCGGCGACACGGTGCGCGCGGTGCTGGTCGTGACCAGCCACTGGGAAGCGCCGCGCTTCCTGCTCTCCTCCGGCAGCGCGCCCGGCATGATCTACGACTACGGTGGCTTCCCGCCCCACACCTACCAGATCCGCTACCCGGCCCCAGGCGAGCCGGCGCTGGCCGCACGCGCCGCCGCCCTGCTGCGCGAGGCCGGCTTCGATGCCGACCTCGACCCAGAGCGCGGCTTCGACCACGGCACCTTCTCCATGCTCTATCCGGTCTATCCGGAAGCGACCATGCCGGTGGTGCAGATGTCGCTGCGCCGCGACCTCGACCCGGCGGCCCACATCGCGGCCGGGCGCGCGCTGCGGGCCCTGCGCGACGAAGGCGTCCTGATCATCGGCAGCGGCCTCTCCTACCACAACCTGCGCCAGTTCGGCCCCGGCGGGGCCGAGGCCTCGCGCGCCTTCGACGGCTGGCTGCAGCACAGCCTGCTGGAACTGCCCCCGGCCGAGCGCGAACAGGCGCTGCTGCGCTGGGACGCGGCGCCGGCGGCGCGCGCCGCCCACCCGCGCGAAGAGCATTTGATTCCGCTGATGGTGGCGCTGGGCGCGGCCGAGGACGAAGCGGCCGCCTGCGTCTACCATGAGGACGATTTCTTCGGCAGCTTGAGCGTGTCAAGCTTCCGCTTCGGCGCGCCGGCCGCCTAGCCGGGCGCCCTTTACCAGCAAAGGAGCCTTCCCATGCACATCGATCTGACCGGTAAAACCGCCCTGGTCACCGCCTCCACCGCCGGCATCGGGCTGGCCAGCGCGATCGGCCTGGCCCGGGCCGGCGCCAGTGTCGTGCTGAACGGGCGCAGCGCGGCCTCGATCGAGCGCGCGCGCGAGGCCCTGCTCGCGGCCGTCCCGGGCGCCGCCGTGCGCGGCGTGGCGGCCGACCTTGCCGGCGCCGAGGGCGCAGCGGCCCTGATCGCGGCCGAGCCGGCGGTCGACATCCTGGTCAACAACGCCGGCATCTACGGCCCCCAGCCCTTCTTCGAGATCGATGACGCCACCTGGGAGCATTTCTTCCAGATGAACGTGATGTCGGGCGTGCGCCTGTCGCGCCACTACCTGCAGGGCATGCTGGCCAGGGACTGGGGCCGCATCCTGTTCGTGTCCTCGGAATCCGGCCTGAACATCCCGGCCGACATGATCCACTACGGGATGACCAAGACCGCCCAGCTCTCGGTCTCGCGCGGCCTGGCCAAGCTGGCCGCAGGCAGCGGGGTCACGGTCAATGCGGTGCTGCCGGGCCCGACGCTGTCGGAAGGCGTGCGCGAGATGCTGCAGGAGCAGGCGCGCGAGAGCGGCGCCAGCATCGAGGAAACCGCCACCCGCTTCGTGCGCGAGCACCGTTCCAGCAACCTGCTGCAGCGCCCGGCCACGGTGGACGAGGTGGCCAACATGATCGTCTACCTGTCTTCGCCCCAGGCCTCGGCCACCACGGGCGCTGCGCTGCGGGTGGACGGCGGCACGGTCGACACCATCGCCTGAGCCGCCCGCGCCCTCAGGTGCCGCGCTTGCCGCGCGCGGCCTGTTCGGCCTTCTCGGCCGCCTTCTCGGCGGCGATGCGCGCCTTCTCGGCCATCTCGGCCTCGTGGCGCGCCAGCGCCGCGGCGCGCGACTCGGGGGTCTCCAGGCTGATGCGGCCCAGGGCGCCGGTGCGGTAGTCGTGCAGCAGCACGTGCGAGGCCTTCTCGTAGTCGAAGTCGCCGCCGCGCATGCGGTAGCCGCGGCGCGCGGCCACGCCTTCGATCACCGCGACGCCATCCATGCCCTCGGTCTTGAAGCCATAGCGCGCGCTGAGCAGCTGCGGGTAGCGCTCCAGCAGCACGTTGCCGAGGAATTCGGCCACCTCTTCCTCGACCAGGGCGTTGGAGCCGATGGCGTGGCTGGCCGCCAGCATCAGGCCGTCGCTCGCCATCGCGATCTTGGGCCACAGCATGCCGGGGGTGTCGACCAGCACCGTGTCCTTGTTCAGGTAGAGGCGCTGCTGGGTCTTGGTCACGGCCGGCTCGTCGCCCACCTTGGCCACGCGCTTCTTGAGCAGCGCGTTCATCAGGGTCGACTTGCCGACGTTCGGGATCCCCATGATCATGATGCGCAGCGGCTTGGTCGGCACGCCCCGGTGCGGCGCCAGCTTCAGGCACAGCTCGGGGATGCGCGCCACGTCGCCCGGCTTCTTGGTCGTCATCGGGTAGGCGGTCACGCCGTCCTGGGCGTCATAGAAGCTCTTCCAGGCGGCGGTCGCGGCCGGGTCGGCCAGGTCGATCTTGTTCAAGACCTTCAGGCAGGGACGCTGGCGGAACTTGCGCAATTCCTCGACCAGCGGGTTGCGGCTCGCTTCGGGCAGGCGTGCGTCGAGGACCTCGACCACGACATCGATGTTTTCCATCTGTTCGGCCGCTTCCTTCTTGGCCGAATTCATATGCCCCGGGAACCATTGTATCGACATGCTCTTGCTCTCTTAATCTTTCATCCAAGGCGGTATTTTACGCTGCTGGCCGCCGGAGTCGGCATCTACGCCACACGAGGGCGTTGTATTGACGCGTTGCAACGCAATTGACACATTTGGCGCGCACACTGTTTCCTGGGCCGGCAAGGCTGCTCGAGGAGACAAGGATGAGAGTACGGCGACTGGACAGGCGTTCCCTGGCGCGGTGGTTCTGGTGCGGCATGCTGTGCGGCGCGATCGGCGCCGCGATGATGATGGACCGCCTGCCAGTGCTGCCCGGCTGAGTACCCGGACTCAGGCGCCCGGCGTGGCGCAGGCGCTGGGCGGCGGGGCCTGCCCCGGGTCGAAGGCCGCCAGCCGCGCGCGCGCCGCATCGCGGTCCCTGGCGTACTCGGCGAGGTAGCGGCTGCGCTCCTCGCCCTGCCATTCGGCGTTCGAATAGCCCTTGAGGGACAGGGCGCGGCTGGTGTGCACCTTGCCTTCCAGGCGAGGCAGCAGCAGGCGGTCGGGGTCGACGTTCTCGCGCAGCAGGTAGCCGTCGACGTCGCGCAGCACCAGGGGCAGCGCGGGCGCCGCGTCCGTCATGAGCTTGCCGAACACGGTCAGCTTGATCTCCTGCACGCCCGGACCGAGTGGCTCGTTGAAGCTGGCCAGCGCGAAGGGCTTGCCGCGGGCGTCGTCGATGCGCCCGTTCACCACGTAGCGCCCCGGCTGGCGCACGTCCAGGCCCAGGTAGAAATTCAGCGAACCGTCTTCGCTCCCCTCGCGCACCCGCCCGGTCCAGTTGGCGGGCAGCACCGGCGTGTGGATCACGTCGAACAGGACGAAGCCGCTGCGCCCGCCGGCGCTGTAGCGCACTTCGGTGCGGATGGTGCCGTGGAAGCCCGCCAGGCCCGACTGCGCGGGCGCGAGCACGCCGGCATGGGCGCCGTCGCCGGCCACCGGATCGGCGCCGCCGCCGTCGTCCGCGAAAGGCAGGCTGACCTGGGGCGTGGGACGGCTGGCGCCATAGGTCATGCCCTGGGCCACGGCGCGCGTCACCACCAGCGGCAGGGTCTGGCCCTTCGGGTCGACCGCGCGCAGCGAGAAGGCGACCGACTCGCCGGCCGCCAGGTAGACCCGCGACTGCGAGGTCTGGAGCAGCACCGCGCCGGTGTCGGGTCCGCCGTCGGCCGGGCGCAGCGGATGGGTTTCCGTCACCGGCTGGTTGGGAAAGGCCTGGTCGGGGTGCTCGGTGATCGGGCGCGACTCGTGCGGGTATTTCGTGCCCTCGAGGTAGCTGCAATAGGTGAAGTCGGTCAGCTGGACCTGCTCGAGCAGCTGGCTGCGCCGGGCCGAGCGGCTGTCGGGTCCCGGCGCGCCGTCGCCGCCGGGCAGCGGGCCGAAGAACTGGGGACCGGAAGGCGGCGCCGCTTCGGCGACCGCCGTCGGGCCGGGCTCGCCCTCCCCGGTCCCGGCCAGGATGCCGAGCACGGCCAGCGCGCCCGCTCCCAGGCCCAGCGGCCAGGCCAGGCGGCGCCAGCCGCGCTTGCGCGCTTCAGTAGGCACTGTTGACGACCGCGCTGCGCACCACGCCCACGATGCCGCCCCAGTTGCCGTTGGCGTAGTGGTTATAGGCTTCGCTGTCGTCGCGGAACACCACCGAGTGGTAGCTCCACTTGGCGCTGCCGCCCTCGTTGGCGCCCGAGCCCAGGCTCAGGTCGTTGCAGAACCAGTCGCTCGGGTTGCAGTAGGAGCCGCCCGAACTGCCAGCCACGCCGCCGGTGCTGTGGTAGGCCACGGCCTCGTCGTCCTGGCCCGGCAGGATGCCGGAATAGGCCGTGCCCTTGGCGCCGGCGTACATGTAGAACCAGACGTTGCGGGTGGTGTTGTGGTTGTACATGGCGCGCGCGGTGGAGGTCTTGAGGTCCTGCACCAGGGGCTCCGAAGTGGTCCAGGAGCCGGCGTCGGACAGTTCCGAGCCGCCGGCCGCGCCCGAGGCGGCGCGCACCCACTTGATGTTCCAGCCGGTCTGGGAGCTGCCGTCGGCATTGCCGCACACCCCGCTGGAATTCGGAGTGGCGTTCTTCTTGAGGCGCGCCGAGCCGCCGTAGTTGGCCAGGGTATAGCCCAGCATCAGGTCGCCCGCGCTGTGGGTGGCGATGTAGCACCAGTTGGCGCCGGTGCAGAAGCAGTCGAGGGCGTCGCGGATCTTGCCGCTCTGGGAAGCGATGCTGCTGCGGCCGTCCCAGTTGACGGCTTTCTTGTTGACGCCCGCGGCGGTGCTGGCCGGGCCCCAGTAGGCGAAATCGTTGTAGTTGCCGATCGCCCCGCCGCCGGTGCGGCCGTTGATCCACAGGGTGTAGTTGGCGGCGGCGGCGAAGCCGGACGCCCATAGCAGGCACAGCGCACACAAAACGCGAACGAGTTTCACTGGTCGTCTCCTTGTTGTGATTGGCGCCGTGCACCGGTCCGTGGTCCGGAGGCTTGCCGGCGGACCATTGGTATGGCCGAGATCACTCTATTCCCGACATATGCACGTGTCAAATTGCACACTGCCGAAAGTGTGGCGCTTTTGCGTAAACGCCTCATAGTCGATTTGATCCAGATCTAGGTCCGCCCTAGGGATCGCGCTACAGCGATTTTGGACTTGCACAGTCCGCCGCAATGAATATATGATCCATATATGGAACATATATTGAAAACCTCATGGGTATCGTGAATATCGACGACGAGCTGCACGACCAGATCCGCAAGGCCAGCGCCGTGTCCTGCCGCTCGATCAATGCGCAGGCGGCGTTCTGGATCAAGATCGGCATGCTCAGCGAGCTCAACCCCACCCTGTCCTTCAACGAGCTCGTCGCCCGGGAGCTGCGCGCGGCGGGCGTGGAGCTCGATGCGCTCAGGGCCGTCGCCACATGATCAAGCGCGCCGACGAAGTCGAGCTGATGGCGCAGTCCGGCCGCCTGCTGGCGGGCGTGTTCGCCCACCTAGACACCCTGCAGCTGGCCGGGATGTCGACCATGGAAGTCAACGACCTGGTCGAACGCCACATCGTGCAGGAACTGGGAGCGCGCCCGGCGAGCAAGGGCCAGTACGGCTATGCCTACGCGCTCAACGCCTCGATCAACCAGGTGGTCTGCCACGGCGTGCCCTCGGCCCGGGAAGTGCTGCGCGACGGCGACATCGTCAACTTCGACATCACGCTGGAAAAGCACGGATGGATCGCCGACTCCAGCAAGACCTACCTGGTCGGCAAGGTGTCGCCGGCGGCGCAGCGCCTGGTCCAGGCCACCTATGACGCGATGTGGCGCGGGATCGCGGCGGTGCGTCCCGGGGCCCGCCTGGGCGACGTCGGCCACGCCATCGAACGCCACGCGCGGCGCTGCGGCTATTCGGTGGTGCGCGACTACTGCGGCCACGGCATCGGCCGCGAGATGCACGAGCCGCCCCAGGTCCTGCACTGGGGCCGGCCGGATACCGGCACGGTGCTGCGCGAAGGGATGGTGTTCACGATCGAGCCGATGCTCAACGAAGGCCGCCACGGCGTGCGTACGCTGGACGACGGCTGGACCGTGGTCACGGCGGACGGCCGCCTGTCGGCCCAGTTCGAACACACGGTGGCGGTGACCCGCCACGGCGTGCGGGTGCTGACCTTGCGCCCTGGCGAGCGCCCACCCGTCTGAAACTCAGGCGAGGATATCGAACAGCGACATCGGCCGGCCCGCCCCGCCCAGCAGGGTGCCGGCGCCGGCTGCGCTCTGCTCGGCCTGGTACATCAGCAGGGCCGCCTGGCGGTTGACCGATTCCGTCACCTTGGCCTTCTGCTCCTGCAGCTCGAGCCGGTCGGCCTGCAGCGAGCGCGCCTCCTGCACCAGTTCGCCGCCGCTGCCGATCTGCTTGTCCACCAGGGCCACCAGGCGCGCGGCCAGGCCGCTGCCGCTCTTGCCGAACAGCTCGTTGACCTTGCCCGGATCGGCGGCGATGGCCGCCTCCAGTCTGGCGCCGTCGACGCTCAGCTTGTCGCCGTTGACACCGATGCCGATCGCGGCAAGCTGCTTCGGATCGATCTCGGCCAGCGCGCTGCGGATGCCGGCCTGGATCGCGCCCGCCGGCGACTGCGCGCTGCGCGCCTTTTCCAGCTGCTCGCCCAGGGTATTGAAAGCCTTGACGAAGTCCTTCACGTTGGCCGCGATCTTCGCATTGTCGCCCACCACCTTGACTTCGCTGGTCCCGGTGGCGCCGAGGCTGAGCGTGAGGCCGGCGATCGCCTTGTCCAGCTGGTTGGTGCTGGACGTGAACAGCTTGCCGTCGACCTTGACCCGGGCGTCGCTCGCGGCCACGGTCTGGCGCAGGCCGCCGCTGCCGTCAGCTCCATACGAGAACAGGGCCTGCAGGGCCGGTTCGCCGCTGGCGCTGACCCGCATGGTGTTGGCGGCCCCGGTCTGCCCGTTCAGGCTGAGCACATAGCCGGCGTCCTGCTTGAGCACCTTGGCGTCCAGGCCCGCGTCGCGCATGGCCTTGGCGATGCCCTCGAGCGTGTTGTTGCTGCCGTCGATGCGCACCGAGACTGTCTTCGCGTCCGCTCCACTCCCGGTCTCGACCTTGATGGTGGTCGGCGCGCCGCTGCCCAGCGGGGCATCCTTGCTGGACAGGGTCTTGGTGCTGAGCTGCTGGGCGGTCGCGAGCTGCTCGACGCTCACCTGGTAGCTGCCCGCCGCGGCGGAACCGGCATTGAGCTTCGCGGCCAGGCCGGCGCCGCTCACGCTCACCGCCTTGCCCAGGTTGCCCGCCGCGAGGCCACCGCTGCCGGCGCGGAACTCGGCCAGGGCCGAGGCCAGCGTGCCGACCAGCGACAGGCGCGCATCGCTGCTGCGCACCTGGGCGTCGATCTTCTGCAACTCGGGATTGCGCGCCAGCAGGGCCTTGGCGAGGGCCGGGCCGACGTTGGCGGGCAGGCCGGTGCTGCCGGCGGGGGCGTAGGGGTTGTAGGCGTTGATGTTCATGGCAACATTATAGAACGGTCAAGCCGCGTCAATACATGGAACAGCCGCTGATTCACCCGCTGTTTGCGCCGCCACGGGCGCGCCGGGATCATTCGAGATCGGCCAGCACCTTGAGGTGGGCCACCACGCTGCGTCCCAGGGCCGAGAGCTCGTAGCCGCCCTCCAGGCAGCTCACGATCCGTCCCTGGGCGTACTGTCTGGCCACCGCCACCACCTGGCGCGTGATCCAGGCATAGTCCGCCTCGACCAGGCCGATGCCGCCCATGTCGTCCTCGCGGTGGCCGTCGAAGCCGGCCGAGAAGAAGATCATCTGGGGCTGGAAGGCATGCAGGGCCGGCAGCCAGTACTCCTGCACCAGCTTGCGCACCGCCTCGCCGTCGGCGCGCGCCGGCACCGGGACGTTGACGCAGGTCGCCGTGATCGGCTCCGGCTCGCTGTACGGGTAGAAGGGATGCTGGAAGAAGCTGGCCATCAGCACCCGCGGCTCGTCGCGGAAGGCGTCGGCGGTGCCGTTGCCGTGGTGGACGTCGAAGTCGACGATGGCCACCCGCTCCAGCCCATGCACCTCGAGGGCGTGGCGGGCCGCGATGGCCACGTTGTTGAACAGGCAGAAGCCCATCGGCTCGGTCGGGGTGGCGTGGTGGCCCGGCGGGCGCACCGCGCAGAAGGCGTTGTCGACCGCGCCGGCGATCACGTCGTCGGTGGCCTGGATCGCCGCCCCGGCCGCGCGCAGCGCCGCCTGGTAGCTGTAATGACAGAGCGAGGTGTCGCCGTCCAGCGGATAGTAGTCGCCCGGCGCGGCCGGGACGTGGTCGCGCACCAGGGCCAGGGCGCCCGGGCTGTGGTTGCGCAGGATGGATGCGGTGTCGGCCAGCGGCGCGCTGCGCTGCTCGATCAGCCCGTCCAGGCGCGCCAGGATCAGCTGGTCGTCGATCGCCTGCAGGCGCGCCGGGGATTCCGGATGCCAGCTGCCCATCTCGTGCCGGCGGCAGTCGGGGTGGCTGTAGATTGCTGTGCTCATGGTACTCGTGTCTCCGCCTGTGCTCATGCGTTTGCCCCCATCGCCGCGTTCTCGCATAGAATCCTTGCGTCGGCTTGTTGCCGTCGGAGTACAAAGCTTGCCAATGGCGCTAATCTACCATGCCGGCGGCCCGCTCCGCACGACCGGCCACCCATGAACGCCCAACCGGAACCGCTATGTTCAATCAACTGCATGCCGCCGCGCGCCAGGTCAGCCAGGTCGTGATCGGCAAGGACGAGCAGGTGCGCCTGGCCATCACCTGCCTGCTGGCGGGCGGCCACCTGCTGCTCGAAGACCTGCCCGGCGTGGGCAAGACCACGCTGGCGCATGCGCTGGCGATCTCGCTCGGCCTCAAGTTCAACCGGGTCCAGTTCACCAGCGACCTGCTGCCGGCCGACGTGGCCGGGATCTCGGTCTACGAGCGCGACCGGAACGACTTCGTGTTCCATCCGGGCCCGATCTTCACCCAGGTGCTGCTGGCCGACGAGATCAACCGCGCCACGCCCAAGACCCAGTCCGGCCTGCTCGAAGCGATGGAGGAGCGCCAGGTGACGGCCGACGGCGTCACCCGCGCCCTGCCCGAGCCCTTCTTCGTGATCGCCACCCAGAACCCGGCCAACCAGGTCGGCACCTTCCCGCTGCCCGAGTCGCAGCTCGACCGCTTCCTGATGTGCCTCTCGCTCGGCTATCCGGACGCCGCCGCCGAGCGCGCCCTCCTGATGGGCGAAGACCGGCGCGAGCTGCTGCGCGCCCTGGCGCCGGCGATGGACCCGGCCGAGCTGGCGCGGGCGCGCCGCGCGCTGCGCGAGATCCACGCCTCGCCCGCCCTGGTCACCTACGTGCAGGCGCTGGCCCAGGCCTCGCGCCAGAACGGCCTGTTCGCCGAAGGCCTGTCGCCGCGCGCCGCCATCGCCCTGCTGCAGGCCGGGCGCGCCTGGGCCGCGCTCGAGGGACGCGACCACGTGATCCCCGAGGACATCCAGGCCGTGCTGGTGCCGGTGTGCGCGCACCGCCTGCGCCCGCTCAAGGCGGCCCACGGCGCGGCGCTCGCCAGCCGCGACCTGGTGCTGCAGCTGCAGAAGTCCGTCCCGGTCTGATGGCGCAGGCGTTCCGAGCCTGGCTGCGCCGCACCACGGGCGCCTGGCTGCCGCGCAAGGGCGCGCTCGACATGGGCGAGGTGCTGCTGTCGCAGCGCCGCGTGTTCATCCTGCCCTCCAAGGCCGGGCTGGGCTTCGCGGGCCTCTTGCTGGTGCTCCTGATCGGCTCCGTCAACTACGCCCTGGGCCTGGGCTTCGGCCTGACCTTCCTGGCCGTGGCCTGCGCCCTGGTCGACATGGTCGCCACCTACCGCAACCTGGCCCAGCTGCGCCTGCGCCAGGGCCGCATCGCGCCCGTGTTCGCGGGCCAGGAAGCCCAGTTCGAACTGAGCATCAGCAACCGCACCCGCCTGGCGCGCTACGGCATCCATGCCGACTTCGCCGAGTTGTCCGACCTTGGGCAGGCGCGCCACGTCACCGACGTTCCGGCCGCTTCCCAGGCCAGCGTGGTGCTGGCGGTGCCGACCACGACGCGCGGCTGGCTGGCGCCGGCGCGGGTCAGGCTCTCGACCCGCTTTCCGCTCGGCCTGTTTCATGCCTGGTGCTACTGGCGCCCGGGCCTGCGCGCCCTGGTCTACCCGCGCCCCGAGGAAGGCGGCCCGGCCCTGCCCCTGAGCGCCAGCAGCGGCAACGAGGCGCGCAGCGCGGGCAGCGACGACTTCGCCGGGGTGCGCAACTACCAGGCCGGCGACAGCCCGCGCCGGCTGGCCTGGCGCCAGATCGCGCGCCTCGACCCCAGCCTCGGCGGCCAGCTGGTGAGCAAGCATTTCGAGGGCGGCGGCGGGGGCGAGCTGGTGCTCGACTTCGACGCCCTGCCGGCCCAGCTCGACCTCGAGTTGCGCCTGTCGCGCATGACGCGCTGGGTGCTGGACGCCGAGAGCCGCGCCCTGCCCTACGCCTTCCGCCTGGGCGCCCTGCGCTACGAGGCCGCGCTGGGCGCGGCCCACCAGGCGGCCTGCCTGCGCGCGCTGGCCCTGCACGGCAGCGGGGAGCAGGCATGAAGGCGCCGGCGCTGACCCGCGACAAGGCCGACACCCTGCTGCTGCTGGGCAGCGCGCTGCTGGTGCTGCTTCCGCACACCCTGCACCTGCCGCTGTGGGTCTCGCTGCTGTGCGGCGCCCTGCTCGCCTGGCGCGCCGCGATCACCCTGCGCGGCAAGCGCATGCCGTCCAGCCTGCTCTTGCTGCCGCTCGCTGCCGGCGCCATGATCGGGGTCCAGGCCAGCTACCAGACCCTGCTCGGGCGCGACGCCGGGGTCGCGATGCTGGTGCTGCTGGTGGCCTTCAAGATGCTGGAGATGCACGCGCGGCGCGACCTGTTCGTGGTGATCTTCCTGTGCTTCTTCCTGATCCTCACCAACTTCTTCTATTCGCAGTCGATCGGCACCGCGCTGCTGATGGTGGCCTCGGTGCTGGCCCTGCTCACCACCCAGCTCTCCTTCCAGTTCCCCGGCAGCCGGCCGCCGCTGCGCCAGCGACTGGCGATGGGCGCGCGCACCCTGCTGCTGGCCGCGCCGCTGGCCCTGGTGATGTTCGTGGTCTTCCCGCGCATCAGCGGGCCGCTGTGGGGCACCGAGGGCGGCAACGCCGCCGGCAAGAGCGGGCTGTCGGACACGATGGCGCCGGGACAGTTGTCGCGGCTGGCGATGTCGGACGAACCGGCCTTCCGCGTGCGCTTCGCCGGCGCCGTGCCGGACCAGGCGCAACTGTACTGGCGCGGTCCGGTGTTGGACGCCTTCGACGGCCTCACCTGGACCCGCGGGTCCGGGCATCCGGGCGGCGCCCTGCCGGGTCCCGCGCTGCATCTGGCGGTGGGCGGGCGCGGCGTCGACTACGAGGTCACGCTCGAGCCCACGCCCTCGCGCTGGGTGTTCGCGCTCGAGATGCCGGGCAGCGTGCCCAGGCTGCCGGGGCGCGCCACCCTGGTCTCGCCCCAGTTCGAGCTGACCAGCGCCACGCCGCTCGACGCGCGCCTGCGCTATCGGGTGCGCTCCCATCTCGAGTACGCCCTGCAGGGCGGCGCGCGGCTGGAGGACGCCAGCCGCTGGATGCTGCTCCCCTACGGCTACAACCCCCAGGCACTGGCGGCCGGCCTGGCCTTGCGCAAACATGCCGACCCGGCGCGCCGGGTCGAGGCGGTGCTGCGCCAGTTCCGCGAGCAGCCCTTCGTCTACACGCTCGAGCCGCCGCTGCTGGGGCGGCACACGGTCGACGAATTCCTGTACCGCACCCGGGCCGGCTTTTGCGAGCATTACGCGGGCGCCTTCGTGTTCCTGATGCGCGCGGCGGGCGTGCCGGCGCGCGTGGTCACCGGCTACCAGGGCGGCCAGGTCAATCCGCTCGACGGCTACATGACGGTGCGGCAATCGGATGCCCATGCCTGGGCCGAGGTCTGGCTGGCCGGACGCGGCTGGACGCGGGTCGACCCGACCGCGGCGGTGGCGCCCGAGCGCGTGCGCCAGAGCCTGCGCGCGGCGGTGGAGATGCCGGCGCCCTTCGGCATCGACGCCTTGCGCGGCTTCGGCCTCGACGGCGGCGGGCCGGGCTGGCTGGGCCAGCTGCGCAACGCCTTCAGCGCGGTCAACAATGGCTGGAACCAGTGGGTGCTCAACTACACGCCGGAACGCCAGCGCAGCGTCGTCAATAGCATTCAGGAAAGCCTGTTCGGCTGGCGCTTTGTCGCCCTGCTAACGGCAGCTGTGCTTTTGTTGCTGCTCACAGGAATTTTAGTTCGCCGCAGAGAAATTCATCCTGTCGATGCTCTATACTCGACCTTGTGCAAGCGCCTCGGCCAGCACGGCCTGGCAAGGGCAGCGGACGAAGGGCCGAGCGCCTACGCGGCCCGGGTCGCGGCGGCCTCCCAACTGGCCCCACCCGCGCGCGCGGCCGCTGCCGAATTCCTGCGCCGCTACAGCGCCTGGCGTTATGCGCCACCCCATGCCGATCCCCGGCTGGTCGCAACCTTGAAGAGTTTATTGTCGCAAGTCAGATGAAGTCGATCGCTCCCCTGTTTGCCGCACTGGCGCTGGCCTTGGCCACCCAGGGCGAAGCCCATGCCTTTGCCAAGGAATCCCACGCGAAGGCCAAGCCCGCGAAAACCAAGGCCGCCGTGACGGCCAAGGGCAAGGGCAAGAAAGCCAAGGCCGCGCCGGCGAAGGCGCGCGTGCTGCCGGCTGCGGCCGCCGCGGCCGTGATCGACTACGATGGCGAGCACGGCGACTTCCTCGAATGGCAGGCGGTGCGCGAATTCATCGACGAGATGGTCGCGCAGCAGGGCTTCGACCGCGCCAGCCTGGAAAGCCTGTTCGCCAAGGTGCGCTTCGTCGACTCCGCGGTGCAGCTGGTCAAGCCGGCGCCGCCGGGCAAGCCCAAGAACTGGCAGGCCTACAGCGAGCGCTTCATCGAACCGATCCGCGTCAACGCCGGCGTGCGCTTCTGGAACGAGAACGCCGCCGCCCTGGCGCGCGCCGAAGCCGCCTATGGCGTGCCGGCCGAGATCATCGTCGGCATCATCGGCGTGGAAACCATCTACGGCCGCGACACCGGGCGCTTTCGCGTCGTGGACACCCTGACCACCCTCGCCTTCGCCTACCCGGAAACCCCGAACCGCGAAGCGCGCAAAGCTTTCTTCCGCAGCGAACTGGCCAACACCCTGCTGCTGGCGCGCGAGCGCGGCAGCGATCCCCTGGAGCTGCTGGGCTCCTTCGCGGGCGCGGTCGGCATGCCGCAGTTCATGCCTGGCAATGTCCTGAAATACGGCGTGGACTTCGACAACGACGGCCGCATCGACCTGCGCGGCTCGCCGAGCGACGCGATCGGCAGCGTGGCCAACTTCCTGGTCCAGCACGGCTGGAACGCCGAGCATCGCGGCCCGGCCGTGTACGCCGCCGACGTGGCCCCGCACCAGGCCTGGGAAGGCCTGCTCGGCCGTGGCCTGGCCGCCACCCTGCAGCCGGAAGAACTGAAGGCCGCCGGCGTCATGACCGAGGTCGCCCTGCCGGCTGGCCGCCTGTACGGCCTGGTCGACCTGCAGAACGGCGCCGAACCCACCGAGTACTGGGTGGCGAACGATAATTTCTTTGCTATCACCAAATACAACCGCAGTTACTTCTATGCCATGTCGGTGATCGAGCTGGGACGCGCCGTGCGTCTTTCGCGCGAGAGCTGATTATTGCCGAGCGGGAAAGTTTGTAAGGGTTTGTAACGGCTTTCCCGCCTTTACCTCGCGTCAATCTTACCTCCAAAGCAAGATACCCCCAGGGGTATCTCACTCCATGCCGTCTCCGTTCTCTGCGGAAATTGTGCATATCTTGCCATACCCCCCATTTTCTTGTATTTCCGTCAGCAAAAATTGTACCGTGCGGCATCAAAAGCTGATGTAACGTACACTCTTGGTTAATCAAAAAACAATTATTATTTCCGTGAGTTTGTGAGAGAATTGCATTGCGGCTATTGTTGCATGTAGACAACAATGTCGCGGGCGTGTGATCTATCTCGCATGGCGCATAAGTAGCGAGATGGAAATAGTTGTACAATTGGATAGAAATTTACGAAATTAATATTCCGGATTCGAAACGCCGCCAGCGATTCCGATCAACCCACATATAGGAATTTGAATCATGACTAATCAAGTCGGCATTGACATGAACAGCGATTCGGAAGGCGATGAACTGCTGCAGTACAACCCGAACCGTCTGCTGGACACCCTGATCGAGAACCTGCGTCTGAAGAACGACGCCGCTCTCTCGCGCGCGCTGGAAGTGGCGCCGCCGGTGATCTCCAAGATCCGTCACCACCGCCTGCCGGTCGGCGCTTCGCTGCTGATCCGCATGCACGAGGTCAGCGACCTGTCGATCCGCGACCTGCGCTACCTGATGGGCGACCGCCGTGCGAAGTTCCGCATCAGCGACAAGCAGTTCAAGCCGAAGGAAGGCGCCGTTCCGGCATCGAAAGACCAGCAGGCTTGATCGCCGTGCTGCATTGACGCCCTGCCGCATTGGCGGCCAGGGCCTGGGCTGGCGCCTTGCACGCCATGCCGACTTCTTACGCGCCATCCGCTTGCGCGCGGGCCCCGTCTTGACCGCCCGCTGACAGCGCAAACCCGCCGTTCCGGCCACGAGCCCGGATCGATGCGGCCGTCCCGGACCCCGACGGCCTGCAGGATGGATCAGGCGGGGAAGACTCCGGTCGACAGATAGCGGTCGCCGCGGTCGCAGACCACGAACACGATGGTCGCATTCTCCACCGTCTGCGAAATACGCAGCGCCACCTCGCAGGCGCCCGCCGCCGAAATCCCGCAAAAGATGCCCTCTTCCGCCGCAAGCCGGCGCGCCATGTGCTCGGCCGCGGCCTGGCTCACGTTCTCGACCTGGTCGACGCGCGCCTTCTCGAAGATCTTGGGCAGGTAGGCTTCCGGCCACTTGCGGATGCCGGGGATCGACGAGCCCTCTTCCGGCTGGGCGCCGACGATGCGCACCGCCTCGTTCTGTTCCTTCAGGTAGCGCGACACCCCCATGATGGTGCCGGTGGTGCCCATGGCGCTGACGAAGTGGGTGATGCGGCCTTCGGTATCGCGCCAGATCTCGGGACCGGTGGTCTCGTAGTGGGCGCGCGGATTGTCGAAGTTGGCGAACTGGTCGAGGATGATGCCCTGGCCGTCCTTCTGCATCTGCTCGGCCATGTCGCGCGCGTATTCCATGCCGCCCGACTTGGGCGTCAGGATGATCTGGGCGCCGTAGGCGGCCATGCTCTGGCGCCGTTCGACCGAGAGGTTGTCCGGCATCAGCAGCACCATCTTGTAGCCCTTGATGGCGGCGGCCATGGCCAGGGCGATGCCGGTGTTGCCGCTGGTCGCTTCGATCAGGGTGTCGCCCGGCTTGATCTGGCCGCGCTCTTCGGCGCCGCGCAGCATGGACATCGCGGCCCGGTCCTTGACCGAACCGGCCGGATTATTCCCCTCGAGCTTGCCGAGGATCACGTTGTTGCGCGCCGCCGCGTCCGCACCCGGCAGGCGCTGCAGGCGCACCAGCGGCGTGTTGCCGATGGTGTCTTCGATGGTCTTGTAAGCCATTGCTTTCTCAGTTCGTTGCGGTATTTAATCCGCCATTCTAAACCGGGAAGCAGGACCGCGTATGCAGACGGACCGGTCGGCCCGTCTGCGCCTTGTCAATCAGCCTTGCGACGCGGATCAACGCAGCGGCATGGGATAGGTCGCCGGGCTGACATTGCCGTCCTTGTCGACGGCCTGCACGCCGAAGAACACATTGTCCTTCGACAGGTCGAGCGTCGCCTCGGTGACATTCCCGACCCACTTGGCGCCCTGCCAGTTGGCGGCGGTGGTCTCGCGCCAGACGATGCGGTAGCCGGCCAGGTCGGGTTCGGCATTGGCCTGCCAGACCAGGGTCGAGTCGTTGGTCAGCTTGTCGGTGCGCAGCTTGACCTCGCGCGGCGCGGCCGGGGCCAGGGCAAGCGAGGCCAGGGCCGCCGCGTTCACCTTGGCCACCTTGGCGGTGTAGTCGAAGTCGACGTACTCGATCAGGTCGCCGTACACCTTGCCGTTCTCGGTGCGCAGGTCCTGGTGCTGGTGGTCGAAGTCCTCGGCCGGCTCGGTGAAGCGCAGCGCGGCATAGCCCTGCTCCAGGAAGGGCATGTGGTCGCCGCCGCGCAGGTAGCGGTCGTGGCGCTGGATCACCGAGACCTTGAAGCCCTTCACGTAGCGCTCGCCCTGTTCCTTGGTGTGGCGCGCGAGCTGGCGCGAGAGCGAATCGTTTTCGCCGCCGGTGGCCACCAGCTGGCGCACCGCGTCGCTCATCTCCTTGGTGGCCGGGATGCTCTGGGCGAACAGGCGCACCTGCTTGTTGTCGACCTTGCCGTCGTCGGCGCGCGAGCTGCCGATGATGTCGTTGGTGAACATGCCGGCCACGTTCACGTTGTTCTTGCGCGCCTGTTCGGCCCAGTGGCGGGCGCCGATCAGGCCCTGCTCCTCGGCGGCCACGGCCATGAAGACGATGGTGGCGTCGAACTTGTACTTGGCCATCACGCAGGCCAGTTCCATGGCGGCGGCGGTGCCGGAGGCGTCGTCGTTGGCACCGGGGGCGTCGGCGGTGTAGTTCATCACGTCGCTGACGCGCGAATCGTAGTGGCCGCTGACCACGTAGACGCGGTCCTTCGCGGCTTCCTGGGCGCCCGGCAGGGTGGCGACCACGTTGACGATCTCGGTCGGGCGCGAGATGCGCGCCGAGACCGGGGCCACGTGGCTGTCGAAGGCGACCTGCAGCGGGGTCCCGGCGCCGCAGCGTTCCAGCTCGGCCTTGATCCAGCGGCGCGCGGCACCGATGCCGCGGGTCTCGGATTCGGTTTCCGACATGGTGTGGCGGGTGCCGAAGCTCACCAGCTTGCGGATGTGGGATTCGATACGCTTGGGGGAAATCTCGGCGACGATCTTCTTGATCTGGGCCTGTTCGCGCTTGATGTCCGGCTGGGCCGGGGTGGCTTGCGTGGTCTGGGCCGGGGCGGCTTGCGCGGCCTTGGCCGGGGCGGCTTGCGTGGTCTGGGCCGGGGCGGCTTGCGCGGCCTTGGCCGGGGCGGCTTGCGTGGCCTGGGCCGGGGCGGCTTGCGCGGCCTGGGCCGGGGCGGCTTGCGCGGCCTGGGCCGCGCTGGCGGCGCCGGCGCTGGCCAGCAGGGCGGTCAGCAGGGCGCTGGAGAGACGGACGTGAGGCATGAGTACCTTTCTAATCGTGGTTGAGGCAGGCGCTCACATCTTCTCATGGGCGGGGGATAGTGTCAGTCAATACAGACTGTAAAGTGCATGGCGTGGCTCCGGCGCTGCCGCTGGCAGCTCACCCGGCCACCTGCCTCCAAACGTCGTCCCGGCGAAGGCCGGGACCCAAGTTCGTTCCGCTGCCACCAAGCTGAAACGCAGCTGGGTCGCATGCGAACTTGGGTCCCGGCCTTCGCCGGGACGACGTGCTGATGGAGCTGGCCGCTGGTGGCGTGAGCGACACGCACGAGACAATAAAAAACCCGCGGCAAGCCGCGGGTTGTATCGTTCAATCGACGTTGAGTACCAGGCCCTCACATCGCCGCCTTGCCCTCCTCCGGCTTGGCCTTGGCCGTGGTCTTGGACGCCTTCTCCGCCGGCTTGGCCGACGCGCCCTCCTTGCCCTTGCCGTTCACCACCAGCCCGGCCTCGGTCAACTTGAGGGCTTTCTTGTCGCCCAGCCCCTTCACCCGCTTCTGCAAATCGGCCCAGTCCTTGAACTCGCCCTTGGCGCGCTCGTCCAGGATGGCCTTGGACATGCTCGGCCCGACGCCCTTCACGCCGTCGAGCGCGGCGGCGTCGGCCTTGTTGACCTCGACCTGGGCGAAGGCGAAGCTGGCCGAGGCGGCCAGGGTGGCGATGGCGAGCAGCAGTTTCTTGATCATGTAGCGTCTCCGTAGGTTAAGCCGGACGGCGGCGCCGCCCGACCCTGCCCTAACGGTCCGGCCCGCCTGTCGTTGACGGTCCAGGTTTGATCAAGATCAAGCCGCAGGCGCGCTCGGGAACAGTTCCTCGCGGGTGACCGTCGCGGTGCCCAGCTTGCCCACCACGATGCCGCCGGCGCGGTTGGCGGTGGCCAGGGCCTCGGCCAGCGGCGCGCCCGCGCCCAGCATCGCCGCCAGGGTGGCGATCACGGTGTCGCCCGCGCCCGAGACGTCGAACACCTCGCGCGCCTCGGCGTGCACGTGCAGCACCTCGCTGGCGCTGTACAGGCTCATGCCCTCTTCCGAGCGGGTCAGCAGCAGCGCTTCCAGTCCGAGCTCCTCGCGCAGGCGCTGGGCCTTTTCCGTGAGCTGCTCCTCGGTCTTCCAGCCGCCCACCACGCGCTGCAGCTCGGAGCGGTTGGGGGTGAGGATCGAGGCCCCGGTATAGGGCGTGAAGTCGTCGCCCTTGGGGTCGACCAGCACGATCTTGCCGGCCGCGCGCGCCGCCTTGACCATCTCGGCCACGTTCACCAGCGCGCCCTTGTTGTAGTCGGACAGGATCACCACGTCGTAGTCCGGCAGCAGGGCCTTGAACTGGGTGAGCTTGTCGCGCAGGACGGTCTCGGTGGGCGCGTCCTCGAAGTCGATGCGCACCATCTGCTGCTGGCGGCCGATGACGCGCAGCTTGACGATGGTGGAGATGGCCTCGTCGCGCTTGAGGTAGCTGTGGATGCCGGCGCCGCCCAGCAGGTTCTCGACCTGGTCGCCGGCTTCGTCGGTGCCCACCACGCCCAGCAGGCCCGTGTGGGTGCCCAGGGCGGCGGCGTTGCGCGCCACGTTGGCGGCGCCGCCCAGGCGCTCCTCGCGGCGTTCGATGCGCACCACCGGCACCGGGGCTTCCGGCGAGATGCGCGAGACATCGCCGAACCAGTAGCGGTCGAGCATCACGTCGCCCACCACCAGCAGGCGCACGGCGGAAAGTTGCGGGGCCGCCTGGAGGCGGAAGCTGTCTGCCGCCAGCAGGCGGCTCGGGATCGGATCGTTCATGGGCGGTTCAGGCGCGGACGCCTCAGTTCATCACGTTCAGTTCTTCGGTGCGGCGCGGCGGATAGGTCTCCCAGCGGCTGCAGCCCGGGCACTGCCAGTAGAACTGGCGCGCCTTGAAGCCGCAATGGCTGCACTGGTAGCGCGCCAGCTTCTGGGTATAGCGCTGCACCAGGTTCTTGACCATCGACAGCTCTTCCCACACGTGGGCCGGGGCGTCCATCAGGCGCGCTTCCAGCAGCTTGTCCAGGCCCAGCAGGGTCGGATTGCGGCGCAGTTCCTCGACCACCAGCTGCTTGGCCGCTTCCACGCCATCGAGTTCGATCACGGCCTTGAACAGGACTTCGATCAGGTCGACCGAGGACGCCTCCTGCAGGTAGGAGCGCAGCAGGCTCACGCCTTCCTGCGGACGGCCGACCTTGCGGTAGCCGTCCATCAGGCGCTGGGCCACCAGGGCCGTGTGCGGCACGCTCTGGTGCTCGACGCGGCGCCAGGTCTTGAGCGCGCCTTCGACGTCGCCCTCGGCCAGCTGGGCGTCGCCGCACAGGATGGTGGCGCGCACGCTGCTGCGGTCGGCCTGCAGGGCCTTGTCCAGCAGCGCCATGGCGTCGCTCGGCTGCAGGTGCACCAAGGCGTCCTGGGCCAGCTCGCAGTAGAACTGGGCGATCTCCTTCTGGCGCGCGCCGGCGCCCGATTCCTGCAAGCCGACCGCGACCTCGATGGCGCGCTTCCACTCCTTCTCGCGCTGGTAGATCTCGAGCAGGGCGCGGCGCGCCTGCACGGCGTAGGTGGTGTCGACCAGCAGGTTGAAGCTTTCCTCGGCGCGGTCGAGCAGGCCGGCCTTCAGGTAGTCCATGCCCAGCTCGTAGCGCGCCTGGGCCTTCTGCTCGGAGGGCAGGTCCGGGCGCGCCAGCAGGTTCTGGTGGACGCGGATGGCGCGCTCGGTCTCGCCGCGGCGGCGGAACAGGTTGCCGAGGGCGAAGTGCATGTCGGCCGATTCGGGGTCGAGCTTGACGATCTCGATGAAGGCGTCGATGGCCTTGTCAGGCTGCTCGTTGAGCAGGTGGTTGAGGCCCTTGAAGTAGCCGCGCGGCAGGGAGCGCGATTCGGAGACCAGTTCGTTGATGTCGACGCGGGCGGCGAGCCAGCCCAGGCCGAAGAAGAATGGGATGCCAAGCAGCATCCAGAGTTCGAATTCCATACGTTCTTATTGTGTTGGGTGGGGCCTCAGGGGGCCGGCTTGACGCTGTCGGGCTGCGGCGGCGCATTGCCGGTGCCGGCGGCGCTCTGCAGGGCCTGGATGGTGGTCTTGTGCTGGGAGCTCTGGCGGCGCTGGCGGAACACGGTCGGCGTCAGCGCCAGGATGCCCAGGGCGGCGCCGGCCACGAAGAAGGCCAGCAGCATCAGCACCAGGGGGCCGCGCAATTCGTAGTCGAGGAAGAAGTGCAGGTCGACTTCCTGGGTGTTCTTGAGGGCGAAGCCGAAGAACAGGATGAACAGGATGATGCCGGCGATGGTCGAGACGAATCTCATCAAGGGGTCCCGGGGGTGAGTTGCTCAAAGGCGAAGTGTCGCATATCCGGCATGATATTTCAAAACGGGGTTTGGGGTGCCCCTTCATAGGTGAAAGCTGGCGTTTGCGGGTACTCGCCGAACTTGGGTTCCGGCCTTCGCCGGAACGACGTTGTTCGCTTTCACCAGTAGCTCAAAGACCGTCGTTCCGGCGAAGGCCGGAACCCAAGTCCGTCGCACACAGCCGCCCTCTCCTTGCACCTCATCCCACGCAAGGAAAGGAACAAAAAAAAACGGCATCCTCGCGGACGCCGTTTCTGCCTGCTCGCTGGCAGACGACTAGTCTTCGATGATCGGCTGCCCGACCATCGCGTCCACCCGCTCGCGCAACTGCTTGCCCGGCTTGAAGTGGGGCACCCGCTTTTCGGGCACCATCACCTTGTCGCCGGACTTCGGATTGCGTCCGATGCGCGGGGGCCGGCTGTTCAGCGCGAAGCTGCCGAAACCACGGATCTCGATGCGCTGGCCGCTCGCCAGGGCGTTGGTCATCGCATCGAGGATGGTCTTGACCGCGAACTCCGCATCCTTCGCCACCAGCTGCGAATACCGCTCAGCCAGGCGATTGATCAGCTCGGACTTGGTCATCTGTGCGCTCCTTACGGATCAGCCCTGGATTAGTTCTTGTTGTCGAACTTGGCTTTCAGCAGTGCGCCCAGGCTGGTGGTGCCCGATGCGGCGCTGCTGTCGGCTGCCAGCTTCTGCATGGCTTCCTGGGTGTCGGCGCTGTCTTTCGCCTTGATCGACAGCTGGATGCTGCGAGCCTTGCGATCGATGTTGATGACCAGGGCTTCGACCTTGTCGCCCACCTTCAGGTGGGTGCCGGCGTCTTCCACGCGGTCACGCGAGATTTCCGAAGCGCGCAGGTAGCCTTCGACTTCTTCGTTCAGCGCGATGACGGCGCCTTTCGGCTCAACCGACTTCACGGTGCCGGTGACCAGGGTGCCCTTGTCGTTCAGCGAAGCGAAGGTGTTGAACGGGTCGCCTTCCAGCTGCTTGACGCCCAGCGAGACACGCTCGCGCTCGACGTCGATCGCCAGGACCACGGCTTCCAGCTCGTCGCCCTTCTTGAACTTGCGCACGGCTTCTTCGCCGGCTTCGGTCCAGGACAGGTCCGACAGGTGCACCAGGCCGTCGATGTTGCCCGGCAGGCCGATGAACACGCCGAAGTCGGTGATCGACTTGATCGAGCCCTTGACCTTGTCGCCCTTCTTGTGGGTCATGCCGAATTCGTCCCACGGATTCGGTTTGCACTGCTTCATGCCCAGCGAGATGCGACGACGCTCTTCGTCGATTTCCAGGACCATGACTTCGACTTCGTCGCCCAGCTGGACAACCTTGTTCGGAGCCACGTTCTTGTTGGTCCAGTCCATTTCCGAGACGTGCACCAGGCCTTCGATGCCCTGCTCGACTTCGACGAACGCGCCGTAGTCGGTCAGGTTGGTGACCTTGCCGAACAGGCGGGTGCCCGGCGGGTAGCGACGCGACAGACCGGTCCACGGATCGTCGCCCAGTTGCTTGACGCCCAGCGAGACGCGGTTCTTTTCCTGATCGTACTTGAGGACCTTGGCGGTGATTTCCTGGCCAACCGACAGCACTTCCGACGGGTGACGCACGCGACGCCATGCCAGGTCGGTGATGTGCAGCAGGCCGTCGATGCCGCCCAGGTCGACGAACGCACCGTAGTCGGTGATGTTCTTGACGACGCCGGTGACGACGGTGCCTTCCTTCAGGGTTTCCATCAGCTTGGCGCGCTCTTCGCCCATCGAGGCTTCGATCACGGCGCGGCGCGACAGCACCACGTTGTTGCGCTTACGGTCCAGCTTGATGACCTTGAATTCGAGGGTCTTGCCTTCGAACGGGGTGGTGTCCTTGACCGGACGGGTGTCGACCAGCGAACCCGGCAGGAATGCGCGGATGCCGTTGGTCAGGACGGTCAGGCCGCCCTTCACCTTGCCATTGACGGTACCGGTGACGATTTCACCCGATTCCATCGCTTTTTCCAGGGCCAGCCACGATGCCAGGCGCTTGGCCTTGTCGCGCGACAGGATGGTGTCGCCGAAGCCGTTTTCCAGCGATTCGATGGCCACGGACACGAAGTCGCCAACCTTGACTTCCAGTTCGCCCTGGTCATTCTTGAATTCGTCGATAGGAATGAAAGCTTCCGATTTCAGGCCGGCGTTGACGATCACGAAGTTGTGATCCAGACGCACGACTTCAGCGGAAATGACTTCGCCCGAACGCATATCCTGGCGCGACAGCGATTCCTCGAAGAGGGCGGCAAAGCTTTCCATACCGGTTGCTTGGGTGGTTGCAGTAGACATAAAAGAAATTTCAAGTTAGCCAGCAGGCCGACGGAATTGCGGACTGAACTGGGTCAGGTTGAGACAACACCTGCTCCGGCTGGATTGCCGGGGCAGGCACCAAAGGACGACGGCCGCGAGACCGTCGTCCCGGCGTAGGCCGGGACCCAAGTCCATATGCGGCGCCTCGGCGATAACTCAAGCCAGGGGTGACGCAAGGGAACTTGGATTCCGGCCTGCGCCGGAATGACGTTTTGATTGCCGTGACTTCCGGCATTGCCAAGGAAGCTCATGCAATCAAAACGTCAAACAATTCTTATTCTTTCACTTCCGCATACCACGCGAGCACCTGCTCGATCGCATCCTGTGCGCTCATGTGCGAGGTGTCGAGGATATGCGCATCCGCCGCCGGGACCAGGGGAGCCACGGCGCGCTTGGTGTCACGCTCGTCCCTCGCCTGCAAATCCGCCAGCAGATCGTCCATATTAGCAGAAAACCCTTTGTCAATCAATTGCTTATATCGGCGTTCCGCACGTGCTTCCACACTTGCGGTAAGGAACACTTTTAGCTTGGCGGTCGGAAAGATCACCGTGCCCATGTCGCGCCCGTCGGCCACCAGGCCGGGCGCCTCGCGAAAGCCCAGTTGCAGGGCGAACAAGGCCTGGCGCACGGCCGGCAAGGCGGCGATCTTCGATGCCATGTTGCCAACTTCCTCGGCGCGGATGGCGTGGGCCACGTTCTCGCTGCCGATGAAGATGTCGTGGCCGGTGAAGCGCACCTGCAGGTGCTCGGCCAGCTTGGCGATGCCGTGCTCGTCCCTGAGCTCGACGCCGCGGCGCATCGCCTGCAGCGCCGTCAGGCGGTACAGGGCGCCGGAATCGAGCAGGTGGAAGCTGAGCCGTTCGGCCACCCTGGCCGCCACCGTGCCCTTGCCGGAGGCGGTCGGGCCGTCGATGGTAATCACAGGTACGTTGGAATGGGACATGGTCAGAACAGTTCGTTGCGGGCGATGCCGGCGAAGGCCTCGAAGTAATCCGGGAAGGTCTTGGCGACGCATTTCGGATCGTTGATGCGCATGGCGTTGCCGCGCCGCGCCTTGCCGTCGAGCGAGGCGAGCGAGAAGCACATGGCCATGCGGTGGTCGTCGTAGGTGTCGATGGTGGCCGGCTTGAGCTGTTCCGGCGGCGTGATGCGGATGTAGTCCGGCCCCTCCTCCACCTTGGCGCCGACCTTGCGCAATTCGGTGGCCATGGCCGCCAGGCGGTCGGTCTCCTTCACCCGCCAGCTGGCGATGTTGCGCAGGGTCGAGGGGCCGTCGGCGTAGAGCGCGGCCACGGCGATGGTCATGGCGGCGTCCGGGATGTTGTTGAAGTCGGCGTCGATGGCCTTCAGCACGCCGTTCGAGCGCGCCTCGATCCAGTTGTCGCCGCGGGTCACGATGGCACCCATGCGCTCGAGCGCGTCGGCGAAGCGCACGTCGCCCTGGATGCTGTGCTCGCCCACGCCCTCGACCCGCACCGGGCCGCCGGCGATGGCGCCGGCCGCCAGGAAGTAGGAAGCCGAGGAGGCGTCGCCCTCGACGTGGATGGTGCCCGGGCTCTGGTAGCGCTGGCCCGGGTGCACGGTGAAGGAAGCCCAGCCGTTCTGCTCGACCGCCACGCCGAAGCGGCGCATCAGGTTCAGGGTGATCTCGATATAGGGCTTGGAAATCAGCTCGCCCACCACGTCGATCGTCACCGCATGGGTCTTCGCCATCAGCGGCGCAGCCATCAGCAGCGCGGTCAGGAACTGGCTCGACACGTTGCCGCGCACCGCGATGCGGTCGGCGTGGATGTGGCCGCGGCGGATGCGCAGCGGCGGGAAGCCCTGCTCGCCGGTGTACTCGATCTGGGCGCCGACGGCGTTGAGGGCGTCGACCAGGTCGCCGATCGGGCGCTCGTGCATGCGCGACACGCCGTGCAGGGTGTAGTCGCCGCCGATCACGGCCAGGGCCGCGGTCAGGGGGCGGATCGCGGTGCCCGCATTGCCCATGAACAGGTCGGCCTCATGGTTCGGCAGCACGCCGCCCATGCCGTGCACCACCACGGTGCGCTCGTCGACTTCGTCCCAGCGGATGCCGAGCGAACGCAGCGCGCCCAGCATCACCATGGTATCGTCCGAGGCCAGCAGGTCGTGGATGGTGGTCGCGCCTTCGGACAGCGCGGCCAGCAGCAGGGTGCGGTTCGAGATGCTCTTGGAACCCGGCAGGCGCACCGAGCCCTGGGCATGCAGGACGGGCTCCAGGTCGATGTGCTGGGGGTAGTGTTTTTGCTGCGTCATTCTGTTTCCTGGTTGGGCGGCGGCGGGGGCTCGTTGGCTTCGATGGCCTCGATCCACGCGCGCCGGGCGCGCTGGGCATTGGCGTAGACGGCTTCCAGCGCGGGGCCGTCGGACGCGGCGAGATGCGCGCGCACTGTGTTCAATTGTGCCAGATATGCATCGAGCTCGGTGAGCAGCGCGGCGCGGTTGGCCAGGCTGATGTCGCGCCACATTTCGGGCGAGGAACCGGCGATGCGGGTGAAGTCGCGAAAGCCGCTGGCGGCGTACTGGAACAGCAGGCCGGCGTGGGGCTTGCCGGCGATGTCGTCGACCAGGGCGTAGGCCAGCAGGTGCGGCAGGTGGCTGACGGCGGCGAACACGCGGTCGTGGTCTTCGGGGCTCAGGCGATGGATGACCGCCCCGCAGGCGCGCCAGGCTTGCGCCACCTGCTCGACCGCCGCCACGAGGTTCTCCGGCAGCGGGGTGAGCACGACCTTCTTGTTGCGGAACAGGCCGAGGGTGGCCGCGTCCGGACCGTTGGATTCGCTGCCGGCGATCGGGTGGCCGGGCACGAACTGGGCGATGCGCTCGCCCAGCACCGCGCGCGCGTTGGCGACCACGTCGCACTTGGTGCTGCCGGCGTCGGTGACGACCGTGCCCGGCTCCAGGTGCGGCAGCATGGCCGCCAGGATGGCCGGCGTTTGCGCCACCGGCGCAGCCAGCAGCACCAGCTCGGCGCCCGCCAGCGCGTCCGCGTAGGAGTCCGCGACCTGGTCGATGAGGCCGAGCTCCAGCGCGCGCGCCATCGGCTGCGGCTCGCGCCCCACCCCGACGATGCGGCGCGCCATGCCGGCCGCCTTCAGCCCGAGGGCGAAGGAACCGCCGATCAGGCCGACGCCGACGATGACGACCTTGCCGAACATTCAGCCGAGCGCCCGCTTGAGCGCGTCGATGAAGGTCGCGTTCTCCTGCGGCAGGCCGATCGAGACGCGCAGCCACTGCGGCAGGCCGTAGTTGCCGACCGGGCGCACGATCACGCCCTGCTTGAGCAGGGCCAGGTTGACGCGCGCGCCGGCGCCCTCGTCCTCGCCCACCTTCACCAGCACGAAGTTGCCGAAGGACGGCACGTACCGCAGGCCGAGTTCGTCGAAGGCGGCGGTCAGCTGCTGGTAGCCCTCGGCGTTGTTGCGCGCGCCCTGCTCCAGGAAGTCCTTGTCGTTCAGGGCCGCCACCGCGGCCGCCTGGGCCAGCGAGTTGACGTTGAAGGGCTGGCGGATGCGGTTCATCAGGTCGGTCAGCGCCGGCTGGGCGATGGCGTAGCCCACGCGCAGGCCGGCCAGGCCGTAGGCCTTGGAGAAGGTGCGCGAGACGATCAGATTTGGATACTTGCGCACCCACTGGCTCGACTCGAACTGGTGTTCCGGGGCCAGGTATTCGTTGTAGGCCTCGTCCAGCACCACGACCACCCTGGCCGGGACCTTCTGCAGGAAGGCTTCCACTTGCGGCGCCGGGATGAAGGTGCCGGTCGGGTTGTTCGGATTGGCGACGTAGACCAGGCGGGTGTCGGCGTCGATGGCGGCCGCCATGGCGTCGAGGTCATGGCCGAAGTCCTTGGCCGGCACCACGATGGCGCGCCCGCCCACGCCCTGGGTGGCGAGCGCGTAGACCGCGAACGAGTACTGGGCGTAGACCACGGCCTCGCCCTTCTGCACGAAGGCGTGGGCCGCGATCTCCAGGATGTCGTTGCTGCCGTTGCCGAGGGTGATCCAGTCGGCCGGCACGTCGTAGCGCTCCGACAGCGCGGCCTTGAGCTCGAAGCCGTTGGCGTCCGGGTAGCGCCCCAGCTCGGCGGCGGCGGCCGCCATCGCCTGGCGGCTCGATTCCGGCAGGCCGAACGGGTTTTCGTTCGAGGCCAGCTTGACGATGTTGGCTTCGTCGAGGCCGAACTCGCGGGCGACTTCCGCGATGGGTTTGCCGGCCTGGTAAGGCGCGATGGCGCGAACGTAGTCTGGTCCGAATTGCGACATGGTGTCTCTCGATGGGTAGTGTTTAAAGGCTTTGCGGGTAGGAGCCGAGCACCTTGAAGAAGGCGGCGTTGTGCTGCAGCTCCTCGAGGGCGCGCTTGACGGCGGCGTCGTGCACGTGGCCCTCGATGTCGACGTAGAAGTAGTACTCCCAGGTGCCGATGCGCGCCGGGCGCGATTCGAAGCGGGTCATCGACACGCCGTGCTTGGCCAGCGGCGCCAGCAGGTTGTAGACGGCGCCCGCCTTGTTCGGCACCGCCAGCACCAGCGCGGTGCGGTCGCGTCCGGACGGCCCGGTCTGGAGCTGGCCGATCACCACGAAGCGGGTGCGGTTGTGCGGGTCGTCCTGGATGTGGGCCTGGACCACGCCCAGCTTGTACTGCTCGCCCGCCATCTCGCTGGCGATCGCCGCCACCGTCGGGTCCTTGCTGGCCAGTACGGCGGCTTCGGCGTTGGAAGCCACGGCGCGGCGCTCCAGCTCGGGGTAGTGCTGGTTGAGCCAGACCTGGCACTGTGCCAGGGCCTGGGAGTGGGCGCACACGGTCTTCACGCCCTCCATGGAACCCGAGCTGCTCATCAGGCTGTGGTGGACCGGGATCGAGATCTCGCCGCTGATGATGGTGGTGGTGGCCAGGAGCAAGTCGAGGGTGCGGTTGATCGCGCCCTCGGACGAGTTCTCGACCGGGACCACGCCGAAGTCGGCGGTGCCGGCCTCGGTGGCGCGGAACACCTCGTCGATCGACACGCAAGGCAGGGTCTCGATGGCGCTGCCGAACTGCTGGAACACGGCCTGCTCGCTGAAGGTGCCGCTGGGGCCGAGATAGGCGACCGTGACGCGCTTTTCCAGCGCGCGGCAGGAGGACATGATCTCGCGGAAGATGGTCTGGACATCGCGGTCCTTGAGCGGACCGGGGTTGCGCTCGGCCACGCCGCGCAGCACTTGCGCTTCGCGCTCGGGGCGGAACACGGGGGCGTTGGTCTCGGCCTTCACGTGGCCGACTTCCTGCGCGATCTTGCCGCGGCGCGAGAGGAGATCCAGGATTTGCGCGTCGATGGCGTCGATCTGTTCGCGCAGGGGTGTGAGTTTGTCTGTCATCGTCGTAATGCAATCAGTCGAGGTGGTTCGGCGGCGCGCCGCGGCGCCGCATCCTCTGGCGCGCCGGGCTTCGCGGCCCGCGCGCCCGGCCGGGGCCTCAGCGCCCCGCGAACTCGTTCAAGTAATCGACGAGGGCCTGCACGCCCTCGATCGGCATCGCGTTGTAGATCGATGCGCGCATGCCGCCGACGGACTTGTGGCCCTTCAGTTGCAGCAGCCCGCGCGCCTTCGCGCCGGCCAGGAATTGTTCGTTCAGGGATTCGTCGCGCAGGTAGAAGGGTACGTTCATGCGCGAACGGAATGCGGGCGCCACCCGGTTCTGGTAGAAGTCGTCGGCGTCCAGCGCGGCGTACAGCAGCCGCGCTTTTTCGATATTACGCTGTTCCATGGCCGCCACCCCGCCCTCGCGCTTGAGGTGGGCGAACACCAGGCCGGCGATGTAGATCGCATAGGTCGGCGGCGTGTTGAACATGGATTCGTTCTCGGCCACCGTCTTCCAGTGGAAGGCCGAGGGGCAGATCGGCAGCGCGTCGTTCAGCAGGTCGTCGCGCACGATCACCAGGGTCAGTCCGGCCGGGCCGATGTTCTTCTGGGCCCCGGCGAAGATCACCCCGTACTTCGACACGTCGATTTGCCGCGACAGGATGTGCGAGGACATGTCGGCCACGATCGGAATGCGCGGATCGATCTCGGGCACGAAGTTGTACTCGACGCCGTCGATGGTCTCGTTGGTGCAGATGTGCAGGTAGGCCGCGCCCGGGCTGAGCTGCCAGCTTTCCTGGGGCGGGACCCCGGTGAAGCCGCTCGCCTCGCTGGAGGCGGCGACGTTGACCTGGGCGTAGCGCTTCGCTTCCTTGATCGACTTGCCCGACCAGGAACCGGTGTGGACGAAGTCGATGATGGCCGGCTGGGCGCAGCAGCCCGCCAGGTTGAGCGGAATGATGGCGTTCTGGCCCAGTCCCCCGCCCTGCATGAACAGGATCTTGTAGTTGGGCGGGACCGCCAGCAGCTCGCGCAGGTCGGCCTCGGCCTGGCGGTAGATCGAGATGAATTCCGGACCGCGATGGCTCATCTCCATCACCGACATGCCGCTGCCGTGCCAGTCGAGCATCTCGTCGGCGGCCTGCTGCAGCACTTCCTTGGGGAGGACGGCCGGGCCGGCCGAGAAATTGAATATCCGGGTCATGCGGTCCTTTCTTGCCGGTCAGGGGTTCTGCAGGCTCTTCATGACGTCCTGCATCATGCCGTTCAGGCGCGGCGCGACCACGCGCTGGCCGAGGGCCATGCTTTCGGCCGACAGCTTGGGCATGTTGGCCAGCATCTTGCGGCCCAGCGGGGAGCGGTAGAAGGCGGTCAGTTCCTTGATCTCGGCGGTCGTGAAGTGGTTGGCGTAGAGCGGCACCATTTCGTTCACCATCTCGTCCAGCAGGCTCGGATCGCGGAACAGGCGGCCGACCGCCTCGGCCGCGCGCGGCACCATCTGGTCGACCCTGGCGATCGCTTCCTTGCGCTTTTCCGGGCTCAGGCTGGTGTCGGCCTCGATCGCCGCCATCACCTGGGCGCGCATCATGACGGGAATCTGCTGCTCCATCTGGACGAAGGAAGCGGCCATCACCTTCTTGATCTCCATGGCGTCCAGCATCGCCTTGACGGCGGCGGTGGTCTGGGCGTCGGGGGCGGCGACGGCGAAGGATGGCAGGCCGGCCAGGGTGGCGGCGGTGGCGAGGGCGACGAAGAATTTTTTCATTGGCTTTCCAAGCGGGCCGGCAAGCCCATCGACATCATTCTACGCGCCCGGCTGGCCGGGCCGGGCGCGGGGCGAGACCGCCGTCGGGCAGCCTCGCAGGCGGCGGCGGATTACTCCGGCGCCGGCTCCAGCTCGGGCTCCTCGAGATCGGTCTCGACGATGCGCTGCAGGCCGGACAGCTTGGTGCCGTCCTCGACCGCGATCAGGGTCACGCCCTGGGTGGCGCGGCCCATCTCGCGGATCTCGGCCACGCGGGTGCGGATCAGGACGCCGCCGGTGGTGATCAGCATGATCTCGTCGGTCGCGTCGACCAGGGTCGCCGCCACCACCTTGCCGTTACGCTCGCTGGTCTGGATCGCGATCATGCCCTTGGTGCCGCGGCCGTGGCGGGTGTACTCGGTGATCGGAGTACGCTTGCCGAAGCCGTTCTCGGTGGCCGTGAGCACCGACTGCTGCTCGTTCTCGGCCACCAGCAGGGCGATGACCTGCTGGCCCTCTTCCAGGTTCATGCCGCGCACGCCGCGCGCGGTGCGGCCCATCGGACGCACGTCGTTCTCGTCGAAGCGCACCGCCTTGCCGCCGTCCGAGAACAGCATCACGTCGTGCTTGCCGTCGGTCAGGGCGGCGCCCACCAGCACGTCGCCCTCGTCGAGGTCGACCGCGATGATGCCGGCCTTGCGCGGGTTGCTGAAGTCCTTCAGCGGGGTCTTCTTGACCGTGCCCAGCGAGGTCGCCATGAACACGTAGTGGTCTTCCGGGAAGGTCCGGTTCTCGCCCGACAGCGGCAGCACCACGGTGATCTTCTCGCCGTCCTGCAGCGGGAACATGTTCACGATCGGCTTGCCGCGCGAGTTGCGCGAGCCCTGCGGCACTTCCCACACCTTCAGCCAGTACATCCGGCCGCGGTTGCTGAAGCACAGGATGTAGTCGTGGGTGTTGGCGATGAAGAGCTGGTCGATCCAGTCCTCGTCCTTGGTCGCCGCCGCCTGCTTGCCGCGGCCGCCGCGCTTCTGGGCGCGGTACTCGGAGATCGGCTGGGCCTTCATGTAGCCCGAGTGCGAGAGCGTGACCACCATGTCCTGCGGGGTGATCAGGTCTTCGGTCTCGAGGTCGCTGGCGTTGTGCTCGATGGTCGAACGGCGGGTGTCCTTGCCGTTGTCGGTGTACTCGCTCTTCACCGCCGTCATCTCGTCCGAGATGATGGTGGTGACGCGCTCGGGCTTGGCCAGGATGTCGAGCAGGTCGGCGATGTGGTCCATCACTTCCTTGTACTCGTTGACGATCTTGTCCTGCTCCAGGCCGGTCAGGCGCTGCAGGCGCATCTGCAGGATTTCCTGGGCCTGGTCGTCCGACAGCTTGTACAGGCCGTCCGGCTGCATGCCGTAGTGCTTGGGCAGGTGCTCGGGACGGAAGGCTTCGATGCCGCCGGACTCGCCCAGCTCGCTGCGGGTCAGCATGTTGCGCACCAGGGAAGAATCCCAGGCGCGCGCCATCAGCTCGGTCTTGGCGATCGGCGGGGTCGGCGCGGCCTTGATGATCGCGATGAAGTCGTCGATGTTGGCCAGGGCCACGGCCAGGCCTTCCAGCATGTGGCCGCGGTCGCGCGCCTTGCGCAGCTCGAACACGGTGCGGCGGGTGACGACCTCGCGGCGGTGCGAGAGGAAGCACTCCAGCATCTGCTTCAGGTTCAGCAGCTTGGGCTGGCCGTTGACCAGGGCCACCATGTTCATGCCGAAGGTGTCTTGCAGCTGGGTCTGCTTGTACAGGTTGTTCAGCACCACTTCCGGCACTTCACCGCGCTTGAGCTCGATGACCACGCGCATGCCCGACTTGTCGGACTCGTCGCGGATGTCCGAGATGCCTTCCAGCTTCTTGTCGCGCACGTTCTCGGCAATCCGCTCGAGCAGCGACTTCTTGTTCACCTGGTAGGGCAGCTCGTCGATGATGATCGCGGTGCGGCCGCCATCCTTGCCGTATTCCTCGAAGTGGGTCTTGGCGCGCATCACCACGCGGCCGCGGCCGGTGCGATAGCCGTCGCGCACGCCCGAGACGCCATAGATGATGCCGGCGGTCGGGAAGTCCGGCGCCGGGATCAGTTCGATCAGCTCGTCGATGGTGCAGTCCGGGTTGCGCAGCACGTGCAGCGCGCCGTTGACCACTTCCGACAGGTTGTGCGGCGGGATGTTGGTGGCCATGCCGACCGCGATGCCCGAGGAACCATTGATCAAGAGGTTGGGAATGCGGGTCGGCAGGACCGTCGGTTCTTTTTCCTTGCCGTCGTAGTTCGGCTGGAAGTCGACGGTGTCCTTGTCGATGTCGGCCAGGATCTCGCCGGCGATGCGGTCCAGGCGGCACTCGGTGTAACGCATGGCCGCGGCGCTGTCGCCGTCGATCGAGCCGAAGTTACCCTGCCCGTCCACCAGGGTGTAGCGCAGCGAGAAGTCCTGCGCCATACGCACCAGGGTGTCATAGATCGACGCGTCGCCGTGCGGGTGGTACTTACCCATGGTGTCGCCGACCACGCGCGCGCACTTGAGGTAAGGACGATTCCACACGTTGTTCATCTCGTGCATGGCGTACAGCACGCGGCGGTGCACCGGCTTCAGGCCGTCGCGCACGTCCGGCAGAGCACGGCCCACGATCACGCTCATGGCGTAATCGAGGTAGCTCTTGCGCATCTCTTCTTCGAGGGAAATGGGGACTGTTTCTTTTGCGAATTGATCCATTGGGCGGGTCGGCTGCTTTTCAGCTGTGGTTATAAGTTGCAACGGGCGATTCTACCATGCGAGGCATAGCAGCTGCGCAATTCCTGGGGGCCCTCAGCCATCGCGTTTTTTGAAGGCGGCGACCCGCCGCAAACTTCCAGTATTGTCGAGGCCGATCTAGTCCTCTTGCCAAAATGTTGCGGCGAAACAACGTCAAGAAAAGAATGCTTGATGTTTGATTTCGGTGCAGTCGTGCGATTTTGGTGCATATGGCAAAATGGCTAGGAAGTTAATTGCTTGTTTCACAATACGAAACCGACAGTCACGGCCCTGTGTTATTATTCTGACACCATAGCGCTTTGTCTGTTTCGCTAAGAATTTACCGAAAGGAAGAACAATATGAATAAACTGGCCACCCTCATGCTCGCAGCGTCGGCCGCGATGGCAGGTAACGCGTTCGCCCAGAGCGCGCCGCCGTATGCGCCGCTGACCACGGACATCAAGGCCCGTACTCCGTACAGCGCCTACGTCCAGGACAGCCGCGGCGTGATCGCCCGCAATCCTTTCGGCCTGTGCTGGCGCACCGGTTACTGGACCCCGGCCGATGCCGTGCCGGGCTGCGACGCGCCGCTGTGCGTGGAGCCGGAGAAGCTCGAGAACGGCAAGTGCGTCGCTCCGCCGCCGCCCCCGCCGCCGGCTGCCCCGGTCGCCGAAGCCCCTGCCCCGGTGGCCGCCGCCCCGGTGCCGACTTCGGAAAAGGTGAGCTACTCGGCTGACGCCTTCTTCGACTTCGACAAGGCCGTCCTGAAGCCGGCCGGCAAGGCCTCGCTGGACGAGCTGGTGGCGAAACTGGGCGACATGAACCTGGAAGTCATCATCGCCGTGGGCCACACCGACTCGATCGGCACCGACGCCTACAACCAGAAGCTGTCGATCCGCCGCGCCGAAGCCGTCAAGTCCTACCTGAAGGGCAAGGGCGTGGAAGAAAACCGCATCTACACCGAAGGCAAGGGCGAGAAGCAGCCTGAAGCGGACAACAAGACCGCCGCCGGCCGCGCCAAGAACCGCCGCGTGGAGATCGAAGTCGTCGGTACCCGTACCGTCAACAAGTAATCCCCGCGCCAGCGAACAACCCCGCTGCGGCGGGGTTTTTTTTCGTTCGCGCGGCGCCGCTGGCGTGTTTTCGCTGGCGTTTTCGCTGCCGTGTTTCCTCCGCCGTGTTTCCACTGAAATGCTTCCGCAGCCAAGCGTGCGCCACCGGAGCCGCACCCGCTGTAAACCAGCTCCTTACAACAACGTCATCCCCGCGCAGGCGGGGATCCAAGTTTCCCAGCAACACCGCAAGGCTTTTTTTCCACGCGCAACCCTTGCCCACGACCCATTTCCGCTATTATTCCCAGCTATGACGACGACCAACGCAGACCCCTTAGAAATCCAGAAATTCAGCGAACTGGCCCATCGCTGGTGGGACCCGACTTCCGAGTTCCGTCCGCTGCACGAGATCAACCCCTTGCGCCTCGAGTGGATCAACGCGCGCGCGCCCCTGGCCGGCAAGAACGTGATCGACATCGGTTGCGGCGGCGGGGTGCTGTCCGAAGCCATGGCGCGCAAGGGCGCCAAGGTGACCGGCATCGACCTGTCCAAGAAGGCCCTGAAGGTCGCCGACCTGCACAGCCTGGAATCCGGCGTCGAGGTGCGCTACAAGCTGATCGCCGCCGAAGAGATGGCGGCCCAGGAAGCCGGCCATTTCGACGTGGTGACCTGCATGGAAATGCTCGAGCACGTGCCGGACCCGGCCGCGATCGTCCAGGCCGCCGCCGACCTGGTCAAGCCAGGCGGCCACGTGTTCTTCTCGACCCTGAACCGCAATCCCAAGTCCTACCTGTTCGCAGTGATCGGCGCCGAGTACATCCTGCGCATGCTGCCGCGCGGCACCCACGACTACGGAAAGTTCATCACGCCGGCCGAGCTGTCGCAGTTCGCGCGCCAGGCCGGCCTGCAGGTGGACGGCATGAAGGGCCTGACCTACAACCCGCTGACCAAGATCTATTCGCTGAACAACGACACCGACGTGAACTACATGATCGCGTGCAGCAAACCCCTTTGATTCCCTGACATGAGCTTCCCCACCGTTCTGCCGGCACCGCGTGCCATCCTGTTCGATCTCGACGGCACGCTGGCCGACACGGCGCCCGACCTGGCTGCGGCCGTCAACTGGCTGCGCACCGAGCGCGGGCTGGACCCGACGCCCTACGACATCCTGCGCCCGACCGCCTCGGCCGGCGCGCGAGGCATGATCGGCGCCGCTTTCGGCCTGGCGCCGGGCGACGAGGGCTACGAAGAGCTGCGCCTGGCGTGGTTCGACCGCTACCAGTCGGCCATGTGGCTGCACACGGTGCTGTTCGAGGGCGTGCCGGAACTGCTGGCCGGCATCGAGCAGGCCGGCATGGCCTGGGGCATCGTCACCAACAAGCCGGCCCGCTTCACTGACCCGCTGGTGCCGAACATCGGCCTGGCGCACGCCGGCTGCGTCGTCTCGGGCGACACCACGCCCCACCCCAAGCCCCACCCTGCCCCGCTGCTGGAAGGCGCGCGCCGGCTGGGGATCGCACCGGAACAGTGCTGGTACGTGGGCGACGACCTGCGCGACATCGAAGCCGGCCGCGCGGCCGGCATGGTGACGGTGGCCTGCGGCTGGGGCTATTGCGGCGCCATCGAACCCTCGAGCTGGGGCGCCGACTATCTGCTGGACACCCCCCAGCACCTGCTGGAGACCCTGCGCCAGGTGGCCGAGGCGGCGCGCCAGGGCGCGCGCGTGGCCTGAGACGCGCTTACACATCCTTACGATTGATACAGGCTATCGTCTATCTCTGGGTCCAGCCTGCCATTAATCTACTCCTGCACGACAACACAACGTCTTACGGGAGCAAAACATGGAAACGACTCAGAGCACCAACCGCATCCACCCGCTGATGGCAGCCGCTGCCGCATCGGTGGTCATCGTCAGCCTGACCGGCGCCGCCGCGATCACCGGCCTGCTGCCGACCTCGAAGAGCGCGCCTGAGCCGACTCTGGCCAACCCGCAGCTGGCCGCGATGGCCGCCGCCTCGCAGTACGGCGCGCAGCCCGGCGCCCTGCCGGGCGCACCGGTCGCGCCGCAGATGGCGATGCCGCTGAACGCCGCGCCGATGGGCGCCTACCCGCAAGCCCAGGCCGTGCCGGCAGGCTACGCCCAGCCGCAGGCGGCCCCGGTGGCCTATGCCCAGCCGCAGCCCGCCCCGCAGCCGACCGTGATCATCAAGGAAAAGCCGGTCGTGAAGGTGGTCGAGAAGACCCGCGTGGTGCACGCCGCGCCGAAGCCGGTTCGCTATGAAGAGCCGCGCTACCACCCGCAACCGGCGCCCGCTCCGGCCCAGCCTAACTACGTCGGCATCGGCACCGGCGCCGTGATCGGCGGCCTGATCGGCAACCAGATCGGCGGCGGCAGCGGCAAGAAGATCGCGACCGTGGCCGGCGTGATCGGCGGCGGCATCATCGGCAACGAGATCGCCAACCGCAACCGCTAAGCGCAGCCCCGCATGTCGAAAGCCGCGGACTCAGTCCGCGGCTTTTTTTCTGAACACGCCGACGATGATGTCGCTCGGGAACATGCGCAGCACCGGAATCAGGCACAGGATCGCCAGGTATTGCGCGTACAGCATGACCGGCCCCATGTCGCCGGTGCAGCGCATCCGCTCCAGCAAGCCCTGGGCGCGCAAGGCCGGCAACTCGGTCGCATCGGCCAGTTCGAAGCCCTGCCCTGCCACCAGTTGACGCAGATTGCCCGGGTTGAAATAGTGGACATGGGGCGAAGGCAAGTCCTTTTGCCACAGGCGCTCGAAGGGGGCGCGCCAGCCCACGCGGGCAAGCAGCTTCGACAGGCGGTAGAAGAAGCCGCGGCTGCTCGGGATGTTGAGGATCAGGATCCCGCCCTCGTCCAGCCGCTCGTGGCAGGACGCCAAGGCGCTGTGGATGTCGGGGATATGCTCGATGACGTCGTTGAACACGATGATGTCGAAACGCTCGCCGTCGGCGAGCGCATCCGGGAAATAGCCGGTTCGCACGGGCAGTCCGCGCGCGGCGGCGCGCTTGCCGACCGCCTCGTCGGGCTCGATGCCCAGCACCTGGAACTGCTTGCGGGCGATTTCCAGAAACCAGCCGTGGGCGCTGCCGACATCGAGCAGGCGGCGCGCGCCGGGCCGTGCATGGCGCATGGCGTAGCGCACGATGACCTCGAAGTTCTCCTGACGTAAAGCCTTCAGGCCGCGTTCGCGTTCCGCCTCGTCGGGTGCGAGTCCGTTCTGCCCATTGATGGCGCCAGTCAGCATCGCGCTCTCATAGCGGCATCCCGGGCAGGTCTGGTGCCACTGGGCGAGACCGGCGACTTGTGTCGCCCCGCAAACAATGCATGCCATGTACCACCCTTGATGTGTCAAGACGAGGCTCATCATATTGCAATTGTGCTACCCGATGTGGATGAAACTCATGCTTTCGCTTAAGCGCGCGCTAAGCGAAACCCCTGTACATCCATGCAGGTTGGAGTACAATGGTTCTCTCGCTGGGGGCGACCTGGTTTCGACGTGGGTTGCAAAGCAGCGCAGGGCATACCGAGGACTGGTTACCTCGTAAATACATCCAGAAATCAATAACTGCAAACGATAACTCGTACGCACTCGCAGCTTAATTGCTGCTAGCTCCACACCACCTCGCCCCTGGGGTGTACCGCAAGGTTCGTGGAGTCATTTACAGGGGCTCGGGTTTGGCCGGGTTACTTGGTCACTCCCTAAATAATAGGTAACTCGCTTAGTCAAAGGGTGCACATCCCCGTTGCCTAAGTTAAATTAATTGATAGTGCTAAGTATGTAGAACTGTCTGTAGAGTGCTTGCGGACGCGGGTTCAATTCCCGCCGCCTCCACCAACCAATACCGGGTCTTGACGACCGACAGAAGACCCGCCTCGAGCGGGTCTTTTTTTTCGCGCCCACTCTTCCTGCAGCGGCATCGGACGGCGTCCAGATCCATCTTGGCAACAATCGGACGCCAGTGCGACCGGAAGCTGCCTGGCATGCTGCGCGCTCAGGCGGGCGTCTCTGCTGGCAGCACGGGAGCGACGCCTGTATCGCCCCGCCATGGCCTGACTTCCATCCGGAACGCTTCTGGGTGTCACCGCCGGAGGGAAGCCCCCGGGCCGTCAGCTGATCTTTATGCCTCGTCACCCGCCCGCCGAGCATGGCGCTGCCGATTTTTATTGTCGAGTACACTGCGCCCTGATCAAAACAGCAAGACTGTGTAGGAGGCGGGGACATCCGATGAAGCGACTGCAGAGTGTCGACGTCATGCGCGTGATCGCGATCATCGCCGTGATCGCGATCCACACGATTCCATTCACGCCGCCCTCGGTCCCCATCGGACAGTCCGTCGACCTGGCCACCATCGTCAACGGCCTGGCCCGCTTCGCCGTCCCGCTCTTCTTCATCCTGTCGGGCTACTTCTGGGCCAAGAAGATCGAGAGCGCCCGCACGGTGTGGGCGCCCAGCCTGGCCATGGGCAAGCGCATCGCCCTCCTCTTCGTCGTTTGGTCCCTCATCTACCTGATCCCCTTCGACTTCGCCGAAGTCTTCGCCGACGGACCTTCGGGATTTCTCGACCACCTGAGCCGGAGCATCCACACCCAGCTCGGCAGGCCGGTGACCGTCTTTTTCCAGGGGACCGAGCAGCATCTGTGGTTCCTCATGGCGCTGCTATGGAGCCTGGGGATCTCGGCGCTGCTGATCGGCCTGCGGCAGCGAGGGCTGCTGATTGCGCTGGGGATCGCGCTGTTCGCCTTCGGGCTGGCCGGGAAGGCCTACAGCGGCACGCCCCTGGGTTTCAAAACCGGCTTCAATCTCCGCAACGGCCCTTTTTTCTCGCTGATTTTCTTCGTCACGGGCGTCCTGCTCGCCGGGACCGGCAAGCCACTGCCGCGTTTGCGCACGGGTTTATGGATCGCATCGGCCGGCATCGTGTTGCAGTTCGTCGAACTGGCGATACTGCACGAAGGCTGGGGCGTTTCAATGAGCCAGGATTACGTCTTGAGCACCTTCGTGTTCGGGCTCGGCGCTGCGATCATTGCCCTTTCAAATTCTCCCCGGCTGCATCTTGCGCGCGCCGCCGCGATCGGCCCGCTCGTATTGGGCATCTATTCCGCGCACATAATCTTTGTGGAATTGTTCAGACCAGCCAATGCCATCCTCGGAGGAAACTGGTTATGGTCAATTGCGTATGTGCTGATCGTATTCGCCTTGTCGTACGCGCTGGCCCGTTTCCTGGCGCGCTTTTCGGCGACGAGACAATTGGTCATGTAATCGCTTCCGGACATACCTCTCTTTTACTCACACGAATTTCCCGAGTGGACAATACGGCGATCAAACGCGCCATCGCAAACGCCTTGCCGGGTTAGCAGGCTTGACTTTGCGCCTGTAGAAAGCGCATCAGTCGCCAGCTTGTGATCCACCAAGCCGCAGCCGCATCGGATCTCTACATTGAGACTTTATGCTCGTTGGAGACCGGGATGAAATCGATTGGTTGGATTCGGCTGGGCGACCTGGCCGCATGCGGTGGCATTGTTGCAGAGGGGGATGTGCGTTGCCGAAATATGGGCAAACCCTACGCATTCCAGGGCGCGCGCATGGATTGTCCGAACAATTGCGTCATCGCAGAAGCCTATGGCCAGTCGACGCTCACCAATGGACACAAGCGGGTTCTTCACGGCATGAAAACCAGCGGCGGATGCCCCCTACTCTCCACGCTCAATGGCATCGACGGGATCAGGCAATCGAGCGGCGCCGATGTGCCGGTCCGCTTCATCCAGGACGAGGCGGGACAATGGCATGGGCGGGCTGACGAAGGATATGACCAGCATTTCGTCCTGACCGATCAGCAAACCGGAGAACCGCTAGCCAATCGTCTCTACCGCATGCGCTTCAACGGCAAGACAATCGAGGGAAGAACCGATTCCGAAGGAATGACACTCAGGGCGATTGCCGACGACCCCACGGAAGTCACGATCGAAATCATGCCAGAGGGATTTTGCGGGGATATCGAATGAGCGCGGCTTCGGCAGCGTATTTGTCGGTCAAGGCGGCAATGAGCCTGAAGTCGAATACCACGCCGGTAACGGTCGAAGTGAACAGACCCAGGGGAACGATTTACTGGGGCGGTGCCGGTCTCGACGGCCCGTATATCGCGGACCAGTTGGCCGCCCTCCAGGAAGCCGGTATCCAGCACGTCTACCGGGGAGTGCGGACTTGTTCGATGCCGGTGGACGCGCTCCGGTCCGGCTTTTCCATCCGCTATCGCGACAACCCGGTCGCCGAAGACTGGCACATCGATGGCATGGACAACCCATCGCCCCAGTTCAACCTGATCGGCTATTCCTACGGCAGCCTGGTCGCCGCACAGACCGCCTATTACTACGCCGCGCTCGGCCACATCGTGGACCATCTGGTATTGGTAGGAAGTCCCATCGACAAGCGCTTCCTCGAGGACCTGGGCAAGCAGATCAACATCAGGCGCATCGTGATACGCGATCTCGCCGAATATGGCGATCCCATCTATGCGGGGATCGGCAAGCTGCGGCTGTACGCCTCTTCGCTGCAACTGGGGGCGCAAATGCTGAAGACCCTCGATACCGGAGACGGCTGGGGTCATTTCTATTTCGCCAGCTCATCCTCGAACGGCGCGCTGCGGCGACGCGAACTAGCGCGCCTCATGGTGCGTCACGGACTGAAATGAGGATGGCGGCTGTCGGACGTGCGCTCGGTATCCCGATGCTGTTTCTCAGCACGGGGATGCAGGTATTGGCTTTTGTGATCGTCCTCGCCGACTTGTCCTTCACCGGGCGGGTGAATTTCGCGGCCGTGTTCGGCTATGCCAGCGCACAACCCATCGCCGCGCCCGCTTTCATGCTCGGATGTGCGCTGACCTACGCGGCGAGAGCACGGCGGCTGATCAAGTGGTGCTACCTGATCTATCTTGTATCGCACGGCCTGATCCTGATCTGCATCTTCCTTTTCCCGGGACGGTTTGCGCCGTGACGGCGCTCCACGCTTGCCGGTTCCATAAGACCCGGCTGTACGCGCCCTAACTGACGCCTTGCTCAACCATTCCAGCTGCGTTACCATGTGGCACCCCTTGGGGAGTAGCCTGCTTCCGTTATGGAAGTTTTCGCATCAACATACTTGACGCCTTTGTCCTTCCGCGCGTCATGGTGCGAAAGCCATCCGGTTGGCAAGACCATGGGCATGTGAGCGTGACGATCGGGCCACGCGCACATGCCTTTGCTCGTGCCCGACCAGAAAGCAGTCATGACACTCACCGCCATCCTCATCCTGGGTCTCGCCATGTCGACCGACGCCTTCGCCGTCGCCATCGCCATGGGCGCCCGCCGCAACCACATCCCCCTGAGCGAAGCGCTGCGCACCGGCCTGCTGTTCGGCGTCATCGAAGGCTTCACGCCGGTGATCGGCTGGATGCTGGGCAGCATGGCGGCCTCTCATGTCGCGGCCTGGGATCACTGGATCGCCTTCGCGCTCCTCGGCGGCCTGGGCCTGCGCATGATTCATGCGGGGATGGGGGAGCCGGAAGAAGCGCAGGAACTGGCCCGGCGCCCGTTCTGGCTGCTGGTGCTGACCGGATTTGCGACCAGCATCGATGCGCTCGTGGTCGGCTTCGGGCTGGCCTTCGCCGACACCAGCATCGTCACGCCGGCCGTGGCGATCGGGGTGGCGACGCTGTCGATGGTCACGCTGGGCCTGCTGATCGGGCACCGGATCGGCGCCATCGTCGGCAAGCGGGCCGAGGTCTTCGGCGGTGTCGTCCTGATCGCCGTCGGTGCGCTGACCCTGTGGGACCATCTCCGCTAACGCATCACGCTCAGCAGGGCCCAGGTGACGGCAGTCACCTCAAGCTTCTCAGGTAACGGCTACACTCTGCGCGTCCATCAGTACCAAGATGCGCCGGTGCAGCCGCAGCAGGAGATAGTCATGAGCAAAGTCAGCGTTCCCAACGAAAGGTTCTTCCCGATAGCGGGGCCATGGTGGCCACCGCCCAACAGGGAGAACCTCAATGGAGAAAAACCGTCAACGCGCGCTGCGCCGTCATCATCTCGAACGCGTCAAGAAAAAGCGGGCTGACTACGCGGGTGGCTATGTTCGCCAATTGCCGGACGCGGAGCGGCTGCGCCGGATCGGCCTTTATGCAAACACGGTCCCGGTCTGCAGTTGCTGGATGTGCGGCAATCCGCGCCGCCATCTGCATGAGTCGAGCTTGAAAGAGAAACTTGCCGAGTTGATTCTCGCTATCGAAGTCGGCGATCTCGACAAGGCAGACTGAGAAGCAAGTCGAGTCCGGCGTGGTTCCAGGTGCGCCTCTCACGCAAGAAACCATGCACCGGATTCGCCGGACGATTTCAATGGAAGTGTCGGCGACGACCGCGCAACTGCTTACGACGTCGGTCCCGGATCCGACCCCGCCTTCTGGATCACAATCAACTCCTTCTTCAGCGCGTCATTGAAGGCCGGAATATCATCCGGCGAGCGGCTCGTGATCAGCTTGATGTCGACCACCACCTCCTCGTCCGTCCACTCCGCCCCCGCCTTCCTGAAGTCGTCCTGGATCGCGGGCCAGCTGGTCAGGTGCCGCGCCATCGCGAGGCCGGCGTCGATCAGCAGCCAGGGGCCGTGGCAGATGGCGGCGATCGGCTTGTCCTGCTCGTCGAAGGTTTTGACGAAGGCGATTGCCTCCGGGTTCTTGCGCAACTGCGCCGGATTGCGCTCGCCGCCCGGCAGCAGCAGCGCGTCGAAGTCGCGCGGGTCCGCCTCGCTCAGGTTCATCTCGACCCGGAAGCGGTCGCCCGGTTCGTCATGGTGGTAGCCCTGCACTTCCTCGCCAGCCGGCTTGGGCGAGACCAGGGTCACCTTCACACCGAGCTGCTCGAGGAACTTGCGCGGCTCCGTGTATTCGACCTGCTCGACGCCATCGGTCATCAAGACCGCCACGCGGCGCCCCTTCAGGTCCTGCTCGCTGCCCAGCTCTACAACATCGCCTGACATATGGCCTCCTCCATCGTTCGTAGCTTGTTCAGGACGATTGTAGGTCTCCGCTTCCGGCCGCGTCGCGCGCATGACACGACCCGGCGCAGGCAGGGAGGCGTTTCAGTCGAGCAGATAGCAGACGTCGTCGCGGTCGCGCCGGTCCGCCTGCGTGCACAGGAAACCGTCCAGCCCGAGCCGGATCCGGCCGTCGAGGCGCGCGCCCTCGACGTCGTCGCGCCGCAGGACTACCTGCAGCTCGCGGTAGGGGATGTCGATCGCGAAACGGTCGAGCAGCGCCGCCACCACGCGCGCACCGCGCGCGCCCGGCAGGAAGCTGTCGAATTCGCGGGCGGAGAGCGGTCCCAGGCGGACACGTATGCCGAGCTCGGGCCGCAGCAGGCGCGCGCCGACCGTGGCGCCTTCGCCGAGCAGGCAATTGCCGACTGCCAGGTGGGTGCGCTGCCCGGTTTCCAGCACGTCCCAGCGCCCGGTGAACTGCAGCACCCGCACCGGCACCCGCAGGTAGTCGCCCAGCACGCCGGCGATCATGCTGCCCGGCACAACGCGGCTGCGCAACTGGGCCGCGTAGCGCGCCAGTGACCAGGGCGGCAAGCTCGCCCTCACGCCGGGAGACAAGCTCACGCCGGTCCCGCCCAGCGCCAGCAGCAGCGGCAGCAGGCGGTCGCGTCCGTCCTCCGTCGACAGCCCGACCCGGTACTTGCACCAGGCGCGGTAGAAAAGCGCCACCTGGCGGCCAGAAAACAGGTCGAAGAAGGCGCGCGCGCTGGCGTCGTGGGTTTCCTGCTCCCAGGCGGCGATGCGCTCGGTGTAGTGCAGCGGCAGCGTGCCCGTCACCCCCAGCAGCCCCATGACCAGCGGCCTCACGTCCAGCCTTTCCCGGTGCCCGCCGTCGTGCCGCTCGATGGCTTCGATCTCGCCGGCCGGAAAGCCGAGCGTCAGGCTGTTGCCGAAGCGGAGCACGCGCGTCAAGGCTTCGTCCGGCGCGATGCCCTCGCAGGCGAGCCAGCGCAGCAGCAGGCGCACGGCCTGGAAGAATTCGACCCGCTGCGGCGTGCGCAGCAGCCGTTCGATCACACCAGGCCGAGGTCGCCGTTGCGGGCTTCGCATCGCAGCAGTTCCGTGTCGCTCTGGCCGGAGACGATCACCAGCCGCGTGAAGCTGTTGACGTGGACGTAGAGACCGAAGAAACGGCTCATCACCTGGCCGAAGACGGCGATGCTGCTGCCGGCGAAGGCCTCCTCGTCGATGGTCATGCTCAGCTCGGTGCCGTGCACGAGATGGGTGCCCCAGCGGTTGCGCAGCCAGGCGGTGGCGGGCCTGGCCCGCATGCCGGTCACGCCGGCGATCTGGCGCTGGGTGGCGCTGCTGCGCGCCAGGTCGTACAGGGACAGGGTCTCGCGGAAGGCGTCGAGATCGGCCAGCGAACGGTGGTTGAGGGCAAGCTGGGTCACCAGGCGCCAGTGGGTGCCGCCACGGCTGGCGAAGCGCAGCGGCGGCGTCGGCCGGCGCAACAGGCGCAGCGGCAGGCCGCCGGTGGCGGTCTCGCTCATCAGGTCGCCGTCGGGCGCGCCGAAGCCGACCGCGCAGGCCTGCTGGCCGTTGGTGCAGGTCAGGCCGATCGAGGCCACGCTGGCCTCGTCGCCGGCGAGCGAGAAATCGTCGTCCGTGAACGCGATCTTCATGCGGTGGCGCTGGTCGCCGCGGTCGTCGCGCCGCGCGAACCAGTAGCGCTGGCTGCGTCCGCCGCCCTCGCCGTGCCGCAATCCGTAATACGGCCGGTACTCGACCCCGTGCACCCTGCCGTTCTCGGTGCGCAGCACCTGCACGCTGTCGATGCTGTAGACCTCGATGCCTTCCTCGTGCTTGCTGGGCACCACGTCGTACATGCTGGCGCGGTGGGTGATGCGCACCGGCGAGGCCGGCTGCTGGAACAGGTTGACCACCGGCGCGCAGCCGGGCAGCAGATTGTCGCGGCCCAGCGAACGCAGGATGCGCGCGCTGTCGGCGTCCGCATGCATGCCGGCCAGCACCACGTGCAGGGTGAAGCGGCGCGCGCCGGCCGGCAGCAGCGGGGCCAGTGCGCCCAGGTCGAGGTCGATGAAATGGAATTTTTCCGGGAAGGCGAAGTACTCGCCCAGCAGGCGGTAGGCCGGGTGGCTATGCGGCTGGGCCGGCACCAGCGATTCTTCCTCGTCCATGCCGCCCAGCGACAGCGGATTGCGCTCCACCCGGCGCCAGGACTCCATGCCCTCGGCCTCGACATACACCGCGGCGGTGTGCATGAAGAGCGCATCGATCAGCGCCGAGCACAGCAGGCTGTCGCCGTCCACGTGCAGCCGCAGGCGCGGCAGGCCGAGCTGGCGCAGCAGACGTGCCGGCATGGCGCTGTCGATGGCGATGCCGATGCGGGCGCCGGACCGCGGCGGCAGCCGCAGGCGCGGCGGCGCGTGCACGCTGGCGTCGAACCAGGCGCGCGTCACCGTCACGGGGGCGATCGCCAGCGGGCTGGTGGTGCGGAAGCGGCAGGGCGTGCCCTTGGCGTGCAGCGCAGTCATCTCGGTCCCGCGCGGCACCACGTGCACGTGCTCGGGCTTGTGAAGGCGGCCGGCCGGGTCGCCGCCGGCGTCGACGCGGACGATCGAACAGGCCGGCAGGCCGTGCAGGAAATGCGGATACAGGCTGCCCAACAGGGCTTCGGTCAGTTCGGGATAGTCATCGTCCAGCTTCTTGGCGGTGCGCGCGTTGAGCAGGGCGCAGGCCTGGATCAGGCGCCGCACGTGCGGGTCTTCGCTGCCTTCGGCGCCCAGGCCGAGGCCGGCGGCAAGCTTCGGATATTGCTGGGCAAGTTCGCGCCCGACCGTGTGCAGGTAGACGAGTTCGCGCTCGTAGTAAGGCAAGAGCTCTTCCATCGCGGCTTCCTCCGTGCTGACACTTTACAGTCGTGCAGATCACGGAGGAAAGCATTGCGCTGGCGCAATGGATCGTCTTGCCCTGCCCTTCAGGCGCGGATGCCGAGCACGTGCAGGCGCGCGCGCAGGCGCCGCAGTTCGTCCGCCATGTCGATCACCAGCGCCGCCAGTTGCTCGTTGGCGTCGAAATGGCGCTCCAGTTGCAGCAGGCCGCGCGCCCGCGTCAGGTCGCGGCTGCGGAAACGCCAGCCGCTCACTTCCACGCTCACGTCGCCCAGCACGCCGGCCTGCACATGGCGCACCACCCAGTCCGGCTCGACGTCGCAGGCGCGCGCCAGCTCATCCAGGCTGAGTGCCATCTCGTCGAGCAGCACACCGCTCACGGATTGTTCGATTCGCATACGTCCTCGCTCCTCATGCACTACGCGGATTGAAGTTCAGTTCGCGCGCCATCTGCTGGTAGAGCGCGCGCGCCCGCTCGTTGTCGGCCGGCGGCAGCACCACGTTCAGGATCAGGTAGAGGTCGCCCGGCTTGGCGGACGGAATGCCGCGGCCCTTCAGGCGCAGCTTGCGCCCGCTCTGGGAGTTGGGCGGCACCGTGACCTCGACCGAGCCCGACGGGGTCTGCACCGACACGCTCGCGCCCAGCGCCGCTTCCCAGGGCGCGACCGGCAGGTCCTGGTAGACGTCGGCGCCCTCGACGCGGTAGCGTGGGTCGGGATTGAACTGGATTTCCAGGTACAGGTCGCCCGGCGGGCCGCCGCCGACGCCCGGATGGCCCTGCCCGGACAGGCGCAGCTGCTGGCCCGGGGTCACGCCTTTCGGAATCGTGACGTTGAGGGTCTTCTCGCGCATCGTCACCCTGCCCTGGGCGTCCTGCTCGGGCACGCGCAGGCTCAGGGTGCGGCTGCCACCCTGGTAGGCGTCGCGCAGGTCGATGTTGATGGCGGCGTGGATGTCCTCGCCGCGCATCTGGAAGCCGCCGCGCCGGGCCTGCCGGCCGCGCCCCATGTGGGCGAACAGGTCGGCGAAGATGTCTTCGCCATTGCCGCCGAAGTCGAAGCGCTCGCTCCAGTCGGGCGGCGGGCGGAACTGCTCGCCGGCCGCGTGTTCGCGGCCGAGCTGGTCGTAGGCGGCGCGCTTCTCGGCGTCGCCCAGCACATCGTAGGCCTCGTTCAGCTCCTTGGTGCGCTTGTCGGCGTCCGGTTCCTTGCTCACGTCCGGGTGGTACTTGCGGACCAGCTTGCGGTAGGCCTTCTTGATGTCCTCCGCCGATGCGCCGCGCTCGAGGCCGAGCGCCTGGTAATAGTCCTTGTATTCCACGAGCTTGCTCCCGGATTACGCTGCACTGTTGACGAAAGCTTATGTATGGACGAAGGGCCCGTTTTCAATACGCAAGTAGGCGGTCTCGTCCAAACTTATCAAGAAGACAGTAAAATGGACGGCTTTCCGTCGCACCCGAACCGCCATGACCGCCACTGCCAGCGCCGCACCGCACTCCCCCGTCCGCTCCGAGATCGCCACCCTGTGGCGCCTGTCCTGGCCAATGCTGGTCGGCCAGCTCGCGACCGTGGGCATGGGCGTGGCCGACGTCGCCATGACCGGCCACGTCAGCGCCGAAGAGCTCGCCGCCGTCTCGCTCGGCACCTCGGTGTGGTCCATCGTGCTCGTCACCGTGATGGGCACGATGATGTCGATCAATACCGTGGTGGCCCACGAGATCGGCGCGGCGCGCCACGACGCAGTGCCGCACTCGGTGCGCCAGTCGCTGTGGAAGGGCCTGCTGGTAGGCGTGGTCGCCTGCCTGTTCGCCAACCTGTGCACCCTGCTGTTCGACCACGTCGGGCTGGACGCCGCCGTGGCCGACCGCGCCGCGCTGTTCCTGCACGTGATCAGCCTCGGCATGCCGGCCTTCGCCTGCTACCGCGCACTGTACGGCTACACCACCAGCATCAACCAGACCCTGCCGATCATGTGGATCGCCATCTTCGGCCTGGTCTACAACGTGATCATGAACTGGCTGCTGGTGTTCGGCAACCTGGGCTTCCCGCGCCTGGGCGCGGTCGGCTGCGCGGTCTCGACCGCCAGCGGCATGTGGCTGATGCTGGGCGCCATGGTGTGGTGGATCCGCGTCGCGCCCGCCTACCGCCTGACCTATCCCTTCGACCGCGGGGAAGGCCCGGAGGGCAAGACCATCGGCGCCATGCTGCGCCTGGGCCTGCCGATCGGCGTCACCTATTTCGCCGAGGTCAGCGCCTTCGGCCTGATCAGCCTGCTCGTGGCGCGCTTCGGCGTGGTGCAGGTGTCCTCGCACCAGGTGGCGCTCAACTTCGCCTCGCTGGTGTTCATGGTGCCGCTCAGTTTCGCGATCGGCATGCTGACCCGGGTCGGCCAGGCCATGGGCGAAGGCAATCCGCAGCGCGCCCGCTTCGTCGGCTGGGTCGGGGTCGGCATGTCGGTCGCCTTCGGCGCGGTGTCGGCCCTGTTCATCGCTATCTTCCGCTGGGAGATCGCGGCCGCCTACACCTCCGACCCGGCGGTGCAGGCCGCCACCGCCCACCTGCTGCTGTTCGCCGCCCTGTTCCAGCTCTCGGACGCGACCCAGGTCGCCACCGCCTCGGCGATCCGCGGCTACCAGGTGACGCGCCCGCCGATGATCATCCAGCTGCTGGCCTTCTGGGGCGTGTCGCTGCCGGTCGGCTGCATCCTGGGGCTGGCCCCGCAGTGGTTCCCCTGGGTGCCGGAAGCGCCGATGGCATCCACCGGTTTCTGGATCGGCCTGGTGCTGGGACTGACCGTGGCGGCGGTGCTGCTGACCTGGTCTTTCGAGAAACTGGCGCGCCAGAAAATCCGCGAGGGCGCGGGCGCCTGAAGGCCGGGCCGAGGGCGCGCCGAGGGCGCGCCGAGGGCCAACCTGGGGCGAACCGAGATACATATTTACAGCTTTCCATGGCTGACTCTGGTATCGTTCCGCCCGTTGCAGTTGTTCATTAAATTCCAAGATCCAAGAGACCACCATGCGCCCTCTCCTTCTTCTCCTGGCCGCCCTCGCGGCCGCACCTGCTTCGGCCGAGCGCCTGACGCTGGACCGCATCTACGGCGAACCGGCATTGGCCGGCCCCGGCGTGCGCACCCTGCGCGTCTCGCCCGACGGCGAGCGCGTGACCTTCCTGCGCGGCCGCAGCGACAACCAGTACCAGCTGGACCTGTGGGAATACAACACCAGGAACAAGAAGACCCAGCTGCTGGTCGATTCCAAGCGCCTGGTGCCGAACGAGGAACTGTCGCTCGAGGAAAAGGCGCGCCGCGAACGCGCGCGCACGGCCGGCCTGTCGGGCATCCTGAACTATTTCTGGTCGCCGGACGGCCGCCAGCTGCTGGTGCCCATCGGCGGCGACCTCTACCTGGTCGACGCCGCAAAGCCGGAAGCGGCGCGCAAGGTCGCCTCGGGCAACGTGATCGATCCGAAGATCTCGCCCAAGGGCCGCTACGTCTCCTTCGTGCGCAACCAGAACCTGGTCGTGATCGACCTGGCCACCGGCGCCGAGCGCGCCCTGACCACCGACGGCAAGGGCACCATCCACAACGGCGAAGCCGAGTTCGTGGCCCAGGAAGAAATGGACCAGCACACCGGCTACTACTGGGCGCCGGACGATTCGTACATCGCCTACCGCCGCTATGACGAAGCGCCGGTGCCGGTGGTGCGCCGCTTCGAGATCTTCGCCGACCGCACCGAAGTGATCGACCAGCACTACCCGGCGGCGGGCGATCCGAACGTGCTGATCGACCTGATGATCGTCAACCCGGCCACCGGCGAGCGGCGCAAGATCGACCTCGGCGCCGAGAAGGACATCTACCTGGTGCGCGCCGATTTCAGCGCCGACGCCAAGACCCTGGTCTACCAGCGCCAGTCGCGCGACCAGAAGCGCCTCGACCTGGTGGCGGTGGACGTCGCCACCCTGGCCCAGCGCCCGCTGTTCACCGAAACCTCCAAGACCTGGGTCAGCATCCACAACGACCTGCGCTTCCTCAAGAAGGGCAATGCCTTCATCTGGGCTTCCGAGCGCAGCGGCCGCAACCACCTCTACCTCTACGGCCTGGACGGCAAGCTGATGCACCCGATCTCGAAGGGCGAATGGGGGGTGGACAACGTGCTCGCCGTGGACGAGACCGCCGGCAAGGTGTACATCTCGTCGAACCGCGACGCCGTGACCGACAAGCAGACCTATGCGCTGAACCTGGACGGCAGCAATGCCGACAAGCCTGCGCGCATCACCAGCGGCGACGGCTGGCACGAAGCCGCGTTCGCGGGCAACGGCAAGATCTTCGTCGACACCTATTCCAACCCGCGCACCCCGCCGCAGGTGTCGATCCGCCGCGCCGACGGCTCGATGGTCGAGTGGCTGGAAAAGAACGAGCTGAACGGCAACCATCCTTACGCCAAGTATCTGCCGGATCACCTGCCGACGGAATTCGGCACCATTAAGGCCAAGGATGGCCAGACCCTGCACTACTCGCTGATCAAGCCGGCCAACTTCGATCCGAACAAGCGCTATCCGGTGTTCCTGTTCACCTACGGCGGCCCGCACTCGCAGCGCGTCACCCGCACCTGGGGCAATTACTTTGACCAGTACATGGCCCAGCAGGGCTTCGTGGTCTTCCGCCTCGACAACCGCGGCTCGAGCCGCCGCGAGCGCCAGTTCACCGACGTCATCTACAACAACCTGGGCAAGCACGAAGTCGAGGACCAGCTTACCGGCGTCGAGTGGCTGGGCCAGCAGAGCTATGTCGATCCGAAGCGCGTGGGCGTGTTCGGCTGGAGCTATGGCGGCTTCATGACCCTGCGCCTGCTGGCCGCGGCGTCCGACAAGATTGCGATGGGCGTGTCGGTTGCACCGGTGACCGACTGGGCGCTCTACGACACCCACTACACAGAGCAGTTCGTGGGCGGCACGCCCAAGGGCGATCCGGAAGCCTACAAACGCAGCGGCGTGTTCGCCCACCTGGACGGACTGAAGTCGCCGCTGCTGCTGATCCACGGCATGGCTGACGACAATGTGCTGTTCACCAATACGACCCGCCTGATCGACGAACTGGTGAAGCGCAACGTGCAGTTCGAGCTGATGACCTACCCGGGCGCCAAGCACGGCATCTCGGGACGCGTGAACCAGCGCCACGTGTACGGGCTGATCGAGTCCTTCTTCAAGAAGAACCTGGGCGGGACGCAGCCGAAGTAAGCTGCGGTCGCGCTTGCGCTAGCGCTTGCGGCCGCACTTACGGTTGCACTTGCGCTAGCGCTTGCGGTCGCACTTGCGCTCACCCGAACGGCCGCTTCCAGCGGCCTATTGTGTTCAGTTAGCAGAGAAACCGTCGCCCCGGCGCAGGCCGGGGCCCAAGTTCAGCGTCTTACCAGCTCAACAAACTTGGATTCCGGCGTGGCCGACCAGGCCTACGCCGGAATGACGCGTATGCGCTAACTTCCGGTCTACGCCGGAATGACGCGTATGCACTAACTTCCGGCCTACGCGAATGACGCGTATGCGCTAACTGAACGGCATGACGATCACAGCGGCCGTTTTTCATCTCCCTCATCACAAAAGCAACAGCCGCCCGAAGGCGGCTGTTCCCTCTCACTCATCCAGCAAGGATTTACGGCCGGCGACGGCTCGCCTCATCCAGCGCTTCGCGGGCATCGCCCAGCTTCTCCTGCGCCTTGCCTTCCACCTGGTTCTTCAGGCCCTTGGCCTGCTGCTCGGTGCTGCCCACGAGCTTGCCGGCTTCTTCCTGAATCTTGCCACCAATGTCTTGCAGTTTGCCTTCGACTTGATCCTTGTTCATGACGTTCTCCTTTCAAAAACAGTAATGACAGGTTAACAACTCAGCCGCAGGTCTTCTGTACGCGTCCGCACACAGCGCGGGCGAGCCTTGGTGCTAATCTTTTTACAACGCGGCGCCGCCGCTCACCGAGGCACTGTCATGACCGATAGAACCCCTCCCCCACCGGACTCCGATCCGCCGCAGACCCAGCGCAGGCTGGCCAAGCGCGTCACCATCATCAATGGCATCGCGGTCCTGTTCATCTTCGGCGTGGCCGCCGTGGTGCTCGCCGCCGACGCCCTGCTGCTGACCTTCGCCTGCATCCTGTGCGCCGTCCTGTTCTACAAGCTGAGCGAGATCGCGCATCGCCGTCTCGGCCTGAACCGCAAGTGGGCCCTGGCGGCCATCGTGCTCCTCCTGCTGGCCATCATCGGCCTGGGCGGCTGGGCCATGGCGCCCCAGATCTCCGAGCAGTCCAGCAAACTGGCCAAGGAAATCCCGGCCGCCGTCGAACGCCTGCAGGGCGAAGTCCAGAACCACCCGCTGCTCAAGCGCGTCGCCGCCGAACTACCGCCGCCGGAAGAGATCGTCAAGCAGCTCGGCAACATGGTGCCTAACGCAGGCCTGTTCTTCTCGGGCGTGCTGGGCGCGATCGGCAACGTGGTCATCATCCTCTTCGTCGGCATCTATTTCGCGGCCACGCCCCAGCTCTACACCAGCGGCTTCGTGCGACTGATTCCGCGCAACCGGCGCGACCGCGCGCGCCAGGTCTTGCAGGAGCTCGGCCATACCCTGGCCAGTTGGCTGCTCGGCAAGGCGGCCTCGATGCTGATCGTCGGCATCGCGACCTCGATCGGCCTGAGCATGCTGGGCGTGCCGCTGGCGCTGATCCTGGGCATCATTGCCGGCCTGCTCGACTTCATTCCCTATCTCGGTCCCATCATGGCCGGCGTGCCGGCCGTGCTGCTGGCCCTGTCGATCAGCCCCGACCTGGCGCTGTACACCGTGCTGCTCTTCGTCGGGGTGCAGGTGGTGGAAGGCTATCTGCTCCAGCCCCTGATCGAGGCGCGCGCGGTCGACCTGCCGCCGGCGCTCGTAATCGTGATGCAATTGATCTTCGGCACACTATTCGGACTGGCCGGCGTGGCCCTGGCGACGCCGCTGGCGGCCGCGCTGGCGGTGCTGGTGCGCATGCTCTACATCGAAGACGTGCTGGGAGACCGCACGCCGCCGCGCAAGGATTCAAGCTGAGGCGGCAAAGAAAAAGCCGCGCATTGCGCGGCTTTTTCGTGGAAGGCAGGATGCGTCAGCGATTGCCTTTGACAATGTCTTTCACATCGCCTACTTTCTCCTGCACCTTGCCTTCGGCCTGGTTCGACAGGCCCTCGCGTTGCTGCTGGCGGCTGCCGGTGGCTTCACCGACCTTTTGCTGAATCTTGCCGCCGATGTCCTTGGCCTTGCCCTTGATCTGGTCCTCGTTCATAGGCACCTCGTCTTAGTGATGTAGGAAACCCTACCTTAGGCCCCTGATCGCAACCGCTCTGTGCGCCAGTTCACGCAAGCGGCTTGCGCCACACGCTGGCCAGCCAGGGCTGCTGCTCGCGCGGCAGGCCGGGCGGACGGTAATAATGCTGGACGGGAAGAAAGCCGGCGCGCTGGAGCTGGGCTTCCCAGGTTTCGTAATCGTAATAGCTGCCGTAGCGCGGGCCGTTCCAGCCTTCCTCGTTGTGGCCGCGCGGGTTGGAGCTGAACAGCACGCCCCCGGGTTTGAGCGCGCCATGCAGGGCGGCCAGCACGGCGGGAAGATTGGCGCTGGGCACGTGGAACAGGACGGCGTTGGCGAAGATGCCGTCGAACATCGCGCCCGGCAGGTCGAGGTGCAGGAAATCCTGGTGCCAGACCTCGCAGCCGCTGAAGCTGCGCGCCATCTCGACGAAGCGGATGCTGCCGTCGAGGCCGATCGCGCGGTGGCCCAGCCCGGTGAAGGTCTTCAGGTCGCGCCCCGGTCCACAGCCGAGGTCGAGGATGGTATAGGGCGCGGGCGCCTCGATCGCATCGAGCAGCGCACCGATGTTCTGGCTGACGTCGTGGTCGATGGTGCCGGCGAAGAAAGCGTCCGCATTGCGGTTGTAGTGTTCCAGGGTGCGGCGTGAGATCTCGTCCGGGGTCATCGCTTCGGTTTCGTCTGTTGCGGTCTGATGATGTCATCCTAACGCGTTCCGCCCCACATGGGCAGACACCATCGGGTCAGCCACGGGGCGGAGCCCCCGGTTGGCCGACCCGGGCCCGGCGCCTCACCAGACCCGCACGCGCTCCTGCGGCGCCAGGTAGAGCTTCTGCCCCGGCTTCACGTCGAAGGCCTCGTACCACGCGTCCAGGTTGCGCACGGTATAGGTGCGGTACTGGGCCGGCGCATGGCCGTCGGTCATGACCGCGCGGCGCAGGCTGGCCTCGCGCATCTTGGTGCGCCAGGCGCGCCCGTAGCCGGTGAAGAATTCGCGCTCGCCTTCCGCGCCCGCCGACTTGGCTCCCGCCGCGGCGCCCGCCTTGAACGCATCGTAGGCCGCCGCCAGGCCGGCCAGGTCGGACAGGTTCTCGCTCAGGGTCAGCTGACCGTTGAGCGCCAGGTCGTCGAAGGGCTTGTAGCCGTTGTACTGCTCCACCAGCTTTTGCGAGGCGGCGCGGAAGTGCGCCAGGTCTTCCTTGGTCCACCAGTCGCGCAGGCGGCCCTGGGCGTCGAACTGGGCGCCCAGGTCGTCGAAGCTGTGGCTGATCTCGTGGCCGATCACCGATCCGATCGCGCCATAGTTGACGGCGTCCGAGGCCTGCGGGTCGAAGAACGGCGGCTGCAGGATCGCGGCCGGGAAGTTCAGCGCGTTCTGCATCGGCAGGTTGACCGCGTTGACCAGTTGGGGCGGCATGGCCCAGTCGCTGCGCTCGGGCTTGCGGCCCAGCTTGGCCAGTTGCTGGGCGTAGTGGAATTGCTGCGCGGCCACCACGTTGCCCAGCGCATCGGTCGGCGATACCTTCAGGCCCTCATAGGACTTGAACTTGTCGGGATAGCCCACGCCCACATACATGGTGCGCACCTTTTCCTTGGCATGCGCGCGGGTGGCCGGCGCCATCCAGTCGAGCTTGTCGATGCGACGTTCGAAGGCATCCTTGATGTTCGCCACCATCTGCTGGATGCGCGCCTTGTTCTCAGCCGGGAAGTATTTCTGCACATAGAGCTTGCCCACCGCGTCGTCCATCGCCTCGTTGGTGGCGGCCAGCGCCCGCTTCCAGCGCAGCGACTGCTGCAGCGTGCCGGCCAGCGCCGTGCCGTAGAAGGCGAAACGCTGGTCGCCGAAGGCCTTCGGCAGCACGCTGGCGAACTGGTTCACCAAATGGAAGGCCAGGTAATCCTTCCACACCGCGACCTCCGTGGCCGCCACCTGGCGGGCGGCGCCGGTGACGGCGCCCGGATGGTAGACCAGGAAGCGGTCCTGCTTGCCCAGGCCTGCGGCCTTGAAAAAGAGCTCCCAGTCCATGCCGGGCGCCCTGGCGGCGAAGTCCTTGGCGCTCCAGAGGTTGTTGGCCTTCTGGATGTCGGCCGATTCCTCGCGCGTGGCGTGGCTTTGGGCGAGCGCGGTCTCGAGCGCGAAGATCTTGTCGGCGCGCGCCTCGGCATTGTCGTAGCCGGCCAGCTTGAGCATGGCGGCGATGTGCTGGCGGTACTTGGCGCGCAGCTCGACCATCTTCTTGTTGTCGTCGAGGTAGTAGGCGCGGTCCGGCATGCCCAGGCCGCCCTGCAGCAGGTAAGGCAGATTGCGCGAAGGATCGGTCAGGCCCTGGTTGATCCAGACGCCGAACAGGTTCTCGGTCTCGAAGTCGGTGGCGTTGAGCGGGTCGACGTCAGCGCGCAGCGAGGCGCCCAGCAAGCGCGCCAGGTCGGCGCGGGTCTTGACCGCCTCGATCCTGGCGAGGTGGGGCTTGAGCGGGGCCAGGCCGGCCGCCTCGATCGCCGCTTCGTTCATGTAGGCCTGGTAGAAATCGGCCACCTTGCGCGCCTCGGCGCCGGCGGACTTGTCGGCGCCGGCGGCTTCGATCAGCTTGACGATGCGGCCATTGGTCTCGTCGGCCAGCGCGTGCATCGAGCTCCAGGCGCCGCGGTCGGCCGGGATCTCGGTCCTGGCCAGCCATTCGCTGTTGGCCCAGGCAAAGAAATCGTCGCCCGGCAGCATGGTGGCGGCGGCCGGTTTGGCCGGGGCGGCGGTGGCGGCGACTTGATCGGCGGCGAAGGCGGGGGCGGCGGCCAGCATGGCGCCGCACAGGGCCAGGGAAACGGCTGTCTTGATCGGTGTCCGGCGGGTGTTCATGGGTTCCCTTCTCTCTCCAGGTATCGTTGTTGGGTTCATTGCAGGGCGGCGCGCACCTGCGGCAGCAGGCGCGCCTTCTGGGCGGCGCGGAGGCGCACGCCATTGCCGACGCGTTCGGCTTCGACCACGGCGTCCGGGCCGAAGTTCTTGCGCATGTAGTCTTCCATCATCTCGGCATGGGCCGGGTTGCTCGAGGAGCCGACGATGCTCGCGAACAGGCCGTAGCGGCCCAGCGCCTCCATGTTGTTCAGCAACGCCTCGCGGTTGGCGGTGGCGAAGGCCCAGGTCTTGTCCAGGTGCTCGTTCGCGACGCCGCCCACGAGGTAGGGAAGCAGGTCGGGCGGGGTCTCGGGCGACAGCAGCGCCTTCATGGTGCGTTCGGCCAGCGCCGGGTCCTGGGCGGCCACCAGGGCCTTGCCGAAGCGGTTGCGCTCTTCGCTGGTGGCGGCGCTGGCCACGCGCGCCGCCAGCGCCTCGTAGGTGGCCTGGTCGGCATAGCGGCCGGCGATGCTGGTGACGAAATCGATCATGGCCGGGCTCACCGAGGATGGGTCCTTCAGGTAGCCGGCGAAGCGGCGCTTGGCCTGGGCGGTCGCCTGCGGGTCGCCGGCGCGCGCCATCGCGGTGGCCAGCAGTGCGCGCAGCTCGGCGTCCTCGATCGCTTCGCCGGGCTTTTCGTCCCAGCCGAGCTGGGCGAACTTCGGCCCGGCCAGCTCGATGAGGAAGCGGCGGATCTTCGCCTGCTCCGGCTCGCCGCGCGCCAGGGTGTCGAGGGTGCGCAGGTTGGCCAGGATCGACTCCCATACCGCCAGGCGCGGCTCGTCCCGGTACTTGCGCACCAGGTTCAGGTAGCCGTCCAGCTGCATGTGGCCGGCCGCGACCATGGCCCAGGTGTCGGTCAGGAGCTTGAGACGGGTCGAATCGCGCAGGCGCGGCGCCTGCGAGGCCAGGGCCTGGAAGCTGGCCGGATCGTAGTGCACCCGGAAATAGCCCACGCTGTACGGGTCGACCACCAGGGTGCCTTCGCAGCTGGCCTGGGTGAAGCTCTTGCTGGGGTTGGACAGCAGCATGGTCCAGGCCTTGCCGTCCACCACGCCCACCTGGACCGGGATAGCCCACAGGCGTTTTTCAAGCGCCGGCTCGTCCAGGCGGAACTGTTCCTGCGACAAGGTAACCTTGCGCTTGCCGTCCTCGCACACCTGCTCCACCCTGATCAGGGGGAAGCCCGGCTGCAGGGTCCAGTCCGAGGCCAGCTTCTCGACCGGCTTGCCGGTGGCCTTCTCGAGCGCCTGCCACAGGTCGGCCGAGGTGGTGTTCGAATACTGGTGCCTGGCCATGTAGGCGCGGATGCCCTTGCGGAAGGGTTCTTCGCCCAGGTAGGCCTCGAGCATGCGCAGGAAGGCCTGGCCCTTGTGGTAGGTGATGGGGTCGAAGGCGGCGGCGGCCTGCTCTTCGTTGTCGATCGGCCGCTGGATCGGATGGGTGGTCTTGCGCGCGTCCAGGTTGAGCACGTACTCGCGCTCGGCGATGCCGTCCAGGTAGGGACGCCATTCGGGGTGGAAGTGCTGGGTGGCCTTGGCCGCCATCCAGGAGGCGAAGCCTTCGTTGAGCCAGAGATTGTCCCACCAGGCCATGGTCACCAGATTACCGAACCACTGGTGGGCCACCTCGTGGGCATTGATGTTGAAGGTCAGCTTCTTGACCTTTTCGGGGCTGCGCTGCGGGTCGTAGAGCAGGGTCGGCTCGTTGTAGACCACCGCGCCCCAGTTCTCCATGGCGCCGTTGAAGCCGCCTGGGATGGCGATCTGGTCCAGCTTGGGCAGCGGATAGGGAATGCCGAAGTAATCGTTAAAGTAGTGCAGCAGGTCGCGCGTGGCAGCCAGCGGGAAGGCGGCGGAGGCGAGCTTGCCCTCGGTGGTCACGATGCCGATATCGACCCCGTCCTGCTGGCCCGACAAACGCTCCATCTCGCCCGCCACCAGCACCACCAGGTAGCTCGGCATCTTGGGCGTGTTGCCGAAGCTGATGCGCTGCATGCCGCCTGCGATCGGCTCTTGGTGCTCGACCGGGGTGGTCGAATAGGCCTTGAAATGGGCCGGCACGTCGACCGTCAGCTTGAAGCGGGCGCGGAAGGCCGGCTCGTCCCAGGTCGGCAGCACGCGGCGCGCGTCGGCCGGGGCCATGGTGGTGGCGATCAATTTCTTGTCCACCCCCTTGGCCTTGTAGTTCACGTAGAACATGCCGCGCGCCTCGCGGTTGATCAGGCCCCGGAACTGCAGCGCCAGCTGGTACTTGCCGGGCGCCAGCGGTTGCCTGAGGTCGAAGCGCAGGGTCTGCTGCTCGCGGTCGAGCACCGGCTTCAGCTTGAGCGGGGCCAGTCCCTTGCCGGACAGGCTGGCGCCCTCGATCTCCATGTTGTCCGCGTTCAGCATGATGGTCGAGGTGGCCTTCAGGACCTCGATGTCGACGGTCTGGCTGCCGCGGAAGGCATTGCCGGCCAGGTCGGTCTTCAGGTGGGCGGTGTACTGGACCGGCACCACGTCCTTGGGCAGCTTGCCTTGGGTGGTGGCAAAGGAAAACGGCGCTTCCGCAAGGGCGCAGGCGCTCGATACAGCGAGCGCAACCGCTGCCGCGGTGCGCAGGACCGGCTTGTCTCTCATGACTCTCTCTCTCGTATGGGCGTCCGGACTGGCGCCGGACTGCGCAAGAACTCAGCATGCACTCTAAGCAGCGCGCCCGGCCAGCGCGGCGGGAATGCGACAGACTGCAAAAAACGCGGCCAAACTGCTGAATTTGGGGAATGGCGGGCACATGCCGGAGCATGCCATACGGGTCGGCGATGCCAGGATGGCAAGTTTGAGCTCGCTAAAAAATATTCAAAAAATTTTTTGGAAAACCCTAAAGTTCCCTCAAGCCCGTCCGTAAACGATGTAGACAACCGGCAATCCGGCCGGAATTTACTTGCCTTGGTGCAAATATGACCGCGAACGACGTCCTCGCCATGTACGAAAACCTGAACAACCTGACGGGCCAAATGGCGTCCGCAGCCCAGGGTGGCGACTGGAAGGGCTTCGACAAGCTGGGCGCCGAGGCCAAGACCGAAGCGCGTGTCGCCGCCGGCGGCGTGCCGGCGCTGGACGGCGCCAAGCGCCTGCGCAAGATCGACCTGCTCAAGCAGCTGATGGCGAACGACCGCGCGATCCGCGACGTGACCGATCCCTGGATGGGGCAGCTCGAGCGCGCGATGGCCGCTCACTGAGCCGTTCACTTGAAAGAATGACAAAAGGCGCCGTGGGCGCCTTTTTTCTTGCCCCCTGCTCCCGGCGCACATCGCGGACGTGCATCACGGGCGTGCATCACGGGCGGAAATGAAAAAAGCGCCCGCAGGCGCTTTTTTTTGCCACCGAGCCTAGGCTCAGCCGCGAATTGGGGAGAGCGAGCACCAGGTATCTCCTGGCGTCGCCTCTTGCCGGTTGCTCCCGGCGTCCGTCGCACACAGTAGGCAAGCGGACTGCTTCCGGACACAGGCGTTTCCTCAACGATCGTCTGCTTTCCGCGCCACGCTATCGGTGGTGGCTGCGCCAGACCCTGAGCCGTCTGCGATCTCATCGATCACGGGCTCAGTATAACCCAATTTCAGACTTGTGTAGACGTGTCGTGCGCGGAAGCTTCAAGGCTGGGTTCGACGCCTGGTTCGGCCGGTTTCCTGCGCATGAAGCGCTGGCGCAGACGCGCGGCCAGCCCTGCCTTCGGACTGTCCGCTACGGGCGCGGCCGGCGCCTTCCTGCGGCGGCGCGCCAGCACGACCCCGCCGGCCAAGGCCAGTAGCGCGCCCAGGCCGCCGGCGATCCAGCCCCAGGGCGTCTCGTCGACCGGTTCGGGAGCGGGCTTCTTGCGCTTGTGGGTCTTGGGCGCGGCCGGCGTCAAGGCCTCGAGCTCGGCGGGCTTGGCGCCCATCGCCACCTGCAGGACCTTGACCCGGTCTTCCAGCTGGCCGATCTGGGCGCGCAGCTGGACATTCCTGGCATCGAGCGCGGCGCACACCGCGGACGGCGCGGGCTGCGCGGCGGGCACGCAGGCGGCGCTTGAGGCCGGCGCGGAAAGGGGCGCGGCAGGCGGTTCAGGCCTGGCGGCGGGCGTGGCAAGCGGTTCAGGCTTGGGGGCGGGCTTGCTGTCGGCCTTGGCGACCGGCTTGAGCGCTTCCTTGGGCGCCGGCTTCGGCGTCGGCGTCTTTGCCACCACATTCTGCGCCGGCGCTTCCACCGCCTTCGCCGGCTGCCTGGCGGGCGCCGGCGCGGCGACGGCGACGGCGGCAGGCGCGGCCGCCTGCGCCTGCGCCGGCTCCTGCGGCGGCGTGCGGGCCGGCAGCGGCGGCGCCGGGGCCGGATTCGGGTCCGGCGTCAGCCACAAGGTGGCCAGGCGCACCGCGCGCTGGCCGCCGTCGGCGAGCTCGAGGTAAAGATGCAGGTGGCTTGATTCAACCGGGGCGCGCGAGGTGATGTGCAGGAACTGGCGCCCGTCGCGCTGTATCACAGACATGGACAGGGTCGACAGCACGTGCGGCATGCCGATGTTGGCGCCCCGGTAGACCTCCGGATGGGCGAGGCGCGCATCGACCTTCTGGCCGGGGTGTTCGATCAGGTTCAGCTCGATGTCCGCGACCAGCGGCTGGCCCATGTAGGAAGCGACGCGCGGTTCGCCCAGCTCGGCGGCGTTAGCGGCGGCGGACAGGATCAGCGCGCAGGAAAAAAACAGTGGAAGGCGGCAAGCCATAGGGAAGAGGAAACGAGTGAGGCCCAGCGATGTTAACGGACATTGCGCTAAACTCTTTAATCAAACCCTCATGCACAGGATACATTTCATGGAAAACAGGATTGAGAAGGACAGCTTCGGACCGATCGAGGTGCCGGCGGACCACCTGTGGGGTGCGCAGACCCAGCGCTCGCTCCACCATTTCCATATCTCCAGCGAGCGCATGGCGCCGGAGCTGGTCGCCGCCCTGGCCCAGGTCAAGCGCGCCGCCGCGGCCGTCAACCGTTCGCTGGGCAAGCTCCCGGCCGACAAGGCCGACGCCATCATCAAGGCCGCCGACGAAGTGCTCGAGGGTCGCCACCCCGACGAATTCCCGCTGGCCGTGTGGCAGACCGGCTCGGGCACCCAGAGCAACATGAACATGAACGAGGTGCTGGCCAACCGCGCCTCCGAGATCCTGGGCGGCGAGCGCGGCGAAGGCCGCCTGCTCCACCCCAACGACCACGTCAACATGGGCCAGTCCTCGAACGACATCTTCCCCACCGCCATGCACGTGGCGGCGGCGATCGCGGTCGCCAAGGGCGTGCTGCCGGCGCTGGCCAAGCTGCGCGGCACGCTCGAGATCAAGTCGCGCGAGTTCGCCGACATCGTCAAGATCGGCCGCACCCACCTGCAGGACGCCACCCCGCTGACCCTGGGCCAGGAGTTCTCCGGCTACGTGGCCCAGCTCGAGTTCTCCGAGCAGGCGATCCGCGCCGCCCTGCCCGGCCTGCTGCTGCTGGCGGCCGGCGGCACCGCGGTCGGCACCGGCCTGAACGCGCACCCGGACTTCGCGCCGCGCATCGCCGCCGAGCTGGGCTCGCGCACCGGCCTGTCCTTCAAGAGCGCACCCAACAAGTTCATGGCCCTGGCCGGCCACGACGCCATGGTCGGCGCCCACGGCGCCTTCAAGACCCTCGCCACCGCGCTCATGAAGATCGCCAACGACATCCGCTGGATGGCTTCCGGCCCGCGCTCGGGCCTGGGCGAGATCACCATCCCCGAGAACGAACCGGGCAGCTCGATCATGCCGGGCAAGGTCAACCCGACCCAGTGCGAAGCCCTGACCATGATCTGCTGCCAGGTGTTCGGCAACGACGTCGCGCTCACGGTCGGCGGCTCGCAGGGCAACTTCGAGCTGAACGTGTTCAAGCCCATGATTGCGCACAATTTCCTGCAAAGCGCCCGCCTGCTGGCGGACGGCATGCGTTCCTTCGACGAGCACTGCGCCCAGGGCATCCAGCCGAATCACGCCCGTATCGGCGAGCTGATGGAAAAATCGCTGATGCTGGTGACCGCGCTGGCCCCGCACATCGGGTATGATCGCGCCGCGCAAATCGCCAAGAAGGCGTCGCATGAAGGCCTGACCCTGCGCCAGGCCGCCCTGCAGACCGGCTTCGTGGACGAGCAGCAGTTCGAGCAGTGGATCGTGCCGATCGAGATGACCCGGCCCGACCGCGTGTAGGGACTGCGCGGCGTATGACCCGGTGGGCCGCGCGCCCACCGCCAGGCGGACTGAATCGTACGCCGCCTTCACCCATCCCGAGGATAGAATGCAGAAAATAGTTTTCGATTTGACATCAGAATTTGTCGAGGTCAACCAGCTCCTGAAGCTGGTCGGCCTCGTCGACAGCGGCGGCGCCGGCAAGAACATGGTCGCCAGCGGCGTGGTGTCGGTCGATGGTAAACAGGAGCTGCGCAAGACTGCGAAGATCCGCAGCGGGCAGACCGTGACGGTCGGCGACCTGCAAATTCGCGTGCAATAACGAGCCGTTTAGGCGGGCTTATGTTTGCGCGCTAACAAACAGAGCGGGGCTTCCTTGTTTATATTTTAGACATCATCAAACCGGCTCAAAGGTGAAGGCGATGGAAACCCCGGAACACCACACACGCTCGCAGGACCAGCTCATCGGCGACCTGCGCATGGTGATCGAGAACGCGGAAGAGCTGCTCAAGAACACCGATCACTACAGCAGCGCCCTGTACCAGAACGCACGCGCCAAGCTGGCGCTGGCGCTGGAAGCGGCGAACGAAGAACTGGCGCGTTTCGAAGACGCGCAACTGGAACGCATGATGGCCGCCACCCGCGCCGCCAACGAACGTTTCCACGACCGCACGGGCGAAGAGCGCATCCTGCGCGCCTTCCACTGATCCGCGCGACCAGGGCGACGCATGCCGCGCTCGCGGCGGCGCCGCTCGCTGCGCCTTCCCTCGAACTCAGTCCCGCTGGGCAGGAAGGATAGCCGCAGCGCTTTCCTCCTCCGGCAACACGATCCCCGTCACCGCCTCCCACGCGAACCAGCGGCGCAGCATCGCGCCCAGGTCCGGCGGCGCCAGGCCGTCCGCTTCGGCGCGCGCGAGCGCCGCGTCGAAAGCCTGCGCCAGTTCGGCGCCCTGCGCGATTGCCTGCAGGGCCGCGTGCTCGGGCGCCGACAACTCCAGCACCTCGAGCGTCCAGCGCCGCCGGATCACCAGGGCTTGTGCGCCCCCGGCGATGTCAGTGGGGAAGTCCACGTCCTCCTCCCGGTGCGCGCGCCATAGCCGCGCCACCTGCCAGGGGCTGGACAGCAAGGCGCAGCTCGGGTGCAGGGACAAGCGCGCCGCGGCCAGCCGCGCCGGGTCCATCCCGGCCAGCGCCGCGAAGGCGAGCGGCCCGGCGTCCCCGGCCATCCAGGCCAGGTGCAGGGCCCACTCGAGACGCGCCATGTCGGCCAGGTAGGGCAGCTCGCGGGCCGGCGCGAAACCAGCGAGGAAAGTGGAAAGCTGCGCGCCGAAGCGGTTCAGGTCGGGGTCTTGCGAGGGATGGGCCTTGCCGTAGGCATGGGCCAGCGCGCCGAATCCTTCCTCGCCCACCAGCTGCTCGATGACCGGATAGGCGTTGGCCAGGGCGCGCCGCCAGTTGGCGGCAAGATTGCCCCGGTAGACGGCCAGGCGCGCCGGGTCGCCACGCAATTCGGACGCCAGGGCGTGGTCCCCGGGGTCGGCCAGGGCGCCGGCGAAACGCGCCTGCAGCTCGGCCGCGCCCGCGTCCTCCACCGCCGGCCAGGCGGCGGCGCGCGGCGCCGCCCCGGCACGCGCGGGTGGCGCGAACTCGCCCGCGATCGCCTGCGCGCGCCGCGCTTCCTCCAGCAGCACCTCGAGGGCCGGCAGCCCGGTATCCCATTCGATCAGCGCCGGCACCTGGCCGAAGCGCGCCAGCGCCGCCCGGAACAGCTCCCACACCGGTTCGGCGATCGTCGCGCCGTGGTGGTCGATCACGGCTTGCGGCGTTTCCAGATGCCCGCCGAGATGGATTTCGCCCACGCTTCCCGGGTCCAACGCGGCGATGGCCGCCAGCGCGTCCTCGCCATGATTACGCTGGTTCACATAGAGATTGTTCACGTCGAGCAGGATGCCGCAGCCGCTGCGGCGCGCGAGTTCGGCCAGGAATTGCGCCTCGCTCATGGTGTCGCCGCGAAAGCGCACGTAGCTCGAGACGTTTTCGACCAGCAGACGGCGCCCCAGGGCGTCCTGCACCTGCTGGACGCGCGCGCTCATCAAGCCGAGCATGGCTTCGTCGAGCCGCAGCGGCAGCAGGTCGTTGAGCTGGCGGTCGGCGAGCGCGCCCCAGCACAGGTGTTCCGACACCAGCAGGGGATCGAGCGCGCGCACCAGTTCGCGCACCCGGGCCAGGTGGCCGCTGGAAAAGCCGCGCGCCGAGCCCAGGCCGAGGCCCACGCCGTGCAGGCTGATCGGATAGTCGGCGCGCAGGCGCTCCAGCACGTGCCAGTCCCAGCCGGCGCGTGCCAGGTAGTTTTCGGAATGGACTTCGAGCCAGCCGACCGGCTGGCGCCGTTCGAGGAAGGCGGGGACGTGCGGCGTGCGCAGTCCGACGCCGACGCCGGCGTGCGGCAGCACCGGTTTATTGCGTGGAGGTGGCGGCCTTGGGGTCGGCTGGCGGCGCGGCCTCGGCCGGCTTGCCTGACTTGGCCGGCTGGAGCGTACCGCCCAGTTTGGCGCAGGTACCCTTGGCGACGAACTTCCACTCGGCCGGGTCCTTGTCGGTGGCGGCCATGCCGGCGCAGCCGTGGGTGGCGGTGCCGCAGTCGTTCTGGCCGGCCTTGGCCACGCCGTAGCACATTTCCTGGTTGGCCTTCGGCACGCCCATCTGGTCCTGGGCGTGGGCGGGGGCGGCGCAGACGCCGGCCAGGGCGGCGGCGATCAGGGTGGAACGGTGGGACATGGGGAACTCCGATGGCGGTGGGGGACGGACGACAGTGTCGGCTCCCGCACCGAAAAAATCAACCCGGCTGCTCAAGCCGCTGGCCGAGCCCGCAGGTCAGGCCGGCTGCTCACGCCGGCCGGCGCACCGGCGACGCTCAGGCGGTGGTGTTGATCTTGTTGCCGAGGTGGGCAGGCAGGTTGGGCGAAGGCACCGCCTGCAGGGTTTCGAGCATCTGGACGGCCGTCGACTGCTCGATCTGCTGGGCGCGCTTGAGCACGGCCAGACCGACTTCCTGGCGGTTACCGGTTTCGGCGATGCTGGTTGTCAGCTTTGCAATATTCGTCACATCCATGGTGAACTCCCAATCAGGCGTATCCACCATTTACGGCAGCCTGGGCCGGAACTTGAGGGTGTTCGCGCATAAAGTCGCGCAACCAGGCCAGCACTTGATCTGGCGCATTCAGATCCAGCCATGCCAGGCCGTCCGCCAGGCCGCCGGGACGCACGGCGTCGGAGACGACCGCCCGCACGTCCGGGTCCTCGGGATACAGCGCCGCCTTGCCCAGCGCGGGACGGAACACTTCCAGCTTGGGCAGGGCTTCCCATTTGTAGCCTTCGACCAGGGTCAGGTCGGCCGGGGACAGCCGGCAGAGCAGCTCGGCCAGCGCTGGTTCGCGCGCGCCGCGCAGCTCGCGCATGATCGCCAGCCGGTAGGGCGAGGCCAGCATGACCTCGGCCGCGCCGGCCATCCGCAGGCGGGCGCTGTCCTTGCGTGGCGGTTCGAGCTCGATGTCGTGGTGGCTGTGCTTGACCACGTTCACGCGCAGGCCCTCGGCGGCCAGCGCGCCGACCAGGTATTCCAGCAGCGAGGTCTTGCCGCTGCCGGACCAGCCGACCACCAGCAGCACCCTGCCCTGCCCGGGCGGCTCAGTAGCCGACACGGTAGCGGTTGCCACGGTAGTTCATCACCGCCGACTTCGGCAGGATGCGTTCCAGCACCAGCCCGGGCGCCACCTCTTCGCCTTCGCGGCGCAGCATCTTGTCCACCAGCAGCAGGCGCTCGGCCGGATTCGGCGAATAGATGTAGCCGCCGAAGGCGACCCGGGGAATCTCGCGCTGGACCGCTTCCGGCAGTTCCTGGAAGCTGCGCAGGTTGTCCTCGGACGCCGGCTGAGGCGCTGGCGCCGACGCCACGCGGACCGGCTCGGGCGGCGCCGGCGGGACGGCAGGCTCGGCCCGCGCCGGCTTGGCCGGCTCCGGCTCGCGCGCGGGTTTAGCCTGGGGCTTCGGTTCCGCCGCGCGTGGCTTTGGCGCCGGCTCCGGTGCCTGTTTCAGCGCCGGTTCCGGCTCGGCTGGCGCCGGGACCGAAGCGGGCGCATCGGCAACAGGCGCAGCAGCAGAAGCAGGCTCAGGCGCGGGCGCAGGCGTGGGAGCCGCTTGCGCGGCAGGCGCGGCGACGGCCGCCACCTGGGCGGGCGCCGCCGCCGGCTTCGGCTCCGGTGAACGCGGCCACAGGATCGCGGCCGCCGCCACCAGCGCGCCCGCACCCAGGCCCAGCAGCAGGTAGCGGTGCTTGGCGGCCGGCGCGGCCGCCGGGGCGGCATAGGTGGGCGCGGGCGCGTGGATGGTCGGCGCACTGCCGAGCTGGCGTTCGGCCTGGGCCTTCTTGAGGGCTTCGAGGATGTAGGACATATTATTTTCCCGTCCCCGCAGGCGCGGCGGCGGCGAGCAGGCGCGGTTCCGGCACGCCGGACAACTGGTTGAGACGCATGTAGGTGCGCGGCCCGGCCACGCCGTCCGCCTTCAGGTTCTGGGCCGCCTGGAAGGCGCGCAGCCATTCGCGGGTACGCGCGTCGAGCGGATGGTCGGCGGCCGGGGCGGCGGCCTTGTTCAGGGCGGCCAGCCGCGCGCCGAGCCAGTCCACGTCCGGGCCGCGGTCGCCCTCTTCCACCTGGTCGCGGAAGGCGCGCGGCACGCGCCAGAAGGTGGTGTACTCGCCGCCGAAGCGGGCCGTGAAATCGGCCAGCGGGACGCGCTCGCGTTTCCCGCCCGCTTCCAGCACCACGCTGGAAGCGTCCATCCCCGCCAGCACCGCGTAGCCGGTGCGCTGTCCTTCATGCAGGGTGACCACGGCCGGACGATCGAGCAGGCGCAGTTCGTACAGCCCGCCCCTGCCCTGGTGGCAGCGCAGGTCGTGGCGCATCCCGACTTCGCAGGGCTGGCCGCCGGGCAGCGGCTTGCCCCACAGCGCCGCCAGGCTGCGCAGGGCGGCGGTTTCGTTGTCCTGCAGCGGCACCTTGGGCGCCGCCGCGGGCGCGGCCGCGGTTGCGGCAGGCGCCGCCGCCGTGGCCGGGACGGCCGGCGCCGCGCGCTGCGGCAGGATCTGCCAGGCCGCCGCGCTCAGCGCCGCCCCCGCCAGCACGCCGCCGGCGAGCAAGGGCCAGCGCGCGCTCCGGCGCGCCTGCGCTTCGCCGGCGAATACTTCCTCAGCCGCCTTCTGCACGATGCGGCGCGTCACCTGCGAACTGTTCTCGACATAGGCGCCCAGCAGCGCGCGGTCGCACAGCAGGTTGATGCGGCGCGGCACGCCTTGCGCGAGGCGGTGGATCAGGGGCGTGAGCGCGGGCGGGAAAGGCACGCCGACGGCGCCCGCCACTGCCATCCGGTGCGCGATGTAGGCGCCGGTTTCCGCTTCCAGCAGCGGCCCCAGGTGGTAGCGCGCGATGACGCGCTGGGCCAGCTGTTCGAGTTCCGGGCGGGCCAGCATGGCGCGCAGTTCCGGCTGGCCGATCAGGATGATCTGCAGCAGCTTGCGTTCGCTCGTTTCGAGGTTGGTGAGCAGGCGCAGCTGTTCCAGCACCTCGGGCGAGAGGTTTTGCGCCTCGTCGATCACCAGCACGTTGTTCAGGCCCTGGGCATGGGACGCCAGCAGGTAGGTATTGATGGCGTCGACATAGCCCTTGACGCCCAGGTGGCCGCTGCTGGCAGGCGGCAACTCGATGCGCAGCTCGTCGCATATGCTCAGCAGCAATTCCTCGACCGTCAGCTTGGGATTGAAAATATAGGCCAGGCGACAGTTCTCGGGGATTTGCTCGATGAAGCAGCGGCACACCGTGGTCTTGCCGGCCCCGATCTCGCCAGTGAGCAGCACGAAACCGCCGCCGCTGCCGATGCCGTACAGAAGGTGCGCCAGCGCCTCGCGGTGGCGTTCGCTCATGAACAGATAACGCGGATCGGGCGCGATCGAGAACGGGGCTTGCTTCAGATTGAAAAAGTTGTTGTACATGCAATGCTAGCGGCCAGCCGGCAGCGGTTTGAACTTCGCGCAGTATATTTTGCTTTTGTCATTCTGGTAGGCAATCGTGCTGCCGGGATTCGAGGTGCGCACCGGGAAAGGCGAACTGTCCGCCGGGCGGAAGGCCACGCCGGCCGCCGCGCGCACCGATTTTTCCAGCTCTTCCGGCGTGCTGTCGGTGACCGCGCCGATGAAGACGAGCTTGCTGCTGTCATCGCTGACCATCACTTCACGCACCTGGGCGCCCCACAGGGTGGCGTCGGTGCGGAACCAGTAGGCGCCACCCTCGCGCTTGTAGGACGGCCCGAAGCTCTTGGTGAGGTAGTCATGGAAATAGGCGTTGTCGAGCGCGCTGCGGCACAGCAGCGCGGCGCCGATCACCGGACCGAAAGTCGAGGGCGCGGCGCCCGCCTGCACGCAGGCCAGCGCCAGCCCTGCCGCAAGCAAACGCGGCAGATGCAGGAAAGACGGTGGACGACGCCCCTGGGGGCGCGGGTCCGGTGAGCGGATCACGGGGATGGATCTCCTTCGACGATCCGTCCATTATGACACTGCCGGGCGGGACCGGCCATCGGACCGGCCAATGCCGGGTCGGATCGGTGTGATGCGGACGGCTGCGCAGCACGCCGCACACGCCCGTGTTGTGGTCGGACCACATGCGCCGGGCATAGTCTTCGTCGCTTTTACTGCCTCTTGTCAACCTCAGCAGCCTGTCGCGCGTATTTGCGTTTTAGTCCACAAATTTCTACGTCCGTCGTATTCCGCAGGCAGCTTGCGCCGCATTGCCCTATCGTTCAGTCTCCATCGCCCCCCTGCCGTAAGCACAACATGAAAACCGCCCTCAAGCACACCGTCCTCGCCGCCGCCATCGGCGCCGGCTTCTTCGCCACCCTGGGCGCCAACGCCGAAACCTCGGGCGACGCGGCCGTCACCGAGCAGCGCACGGTGGGCGCCTTCAGTGCGATCGAGCTGTCGGGCCCCTACCGCGTGGTGGTGCGCGCCCAGGGCCGCCAAGGCATCGAGCTGAGCGGCGAGCGCAAGCAGCTCGACGAGGTCGAGACGGTGCTGCGCGGCGACACCCTGGTCGTGCGTCCGGTGGAGCGCAACGGCTTTTCCTTCAGCTTCGGTAAGCGGCGCGACCTGGTCACTATCCAGATCGCCGCGCCGCAGCTGAAAAGCCTCAAGATGTCGGGCAGCGGCGACGTCCGGCTGGATCACGTGAGCGGCGACCGTTTCAGCCTCAGCGTGGACGGCCCGGGCGATCTCGAGGCCAACGGCGCGGTGCGCGAACTGGCCGTGCGCGTGAGCGGCAGCGGCGACGCCGACCTGCATATGGTGAAGGCGGCCAACGTCGACCTCAGCATGTCTGGCCCGGGCGACGTGCGCCTGTCCGGCGTGGGCAACGAGCTGAGCGCCAAGCTGAGCGGCTCGGGCGACCTCGAGGCGGACGACCTGCGCCTGGCGAAGCTGCAGGCGAACATGAGCGGCCCGGGCAGCATGAAGCTGAGCGGCAGCACGCGCGAGCTGCGCGCCGAGATCAGCGGTTCGGGTGACTTCACCGGCTGCAGCCTGGCGGTGCTCAGCGCCAGCACCGTCCAGCATGGTCCGGGCAACGCCTGCCTGGGCGGCGAGATCCGCAGCCTGGACGCCGAGGTGAGCGGCTCGGGCGAACTGAATGCCGCCGGCCTGCAGGCCGGCACGGCGGTGGTGCGCATGGCCGGCCCTGGCAACGTCACCCTGGCGGGCACGGTGCGCGAGCTGAATGCGATCCTGAGCGGCTCGGGCGACCTCGATGGCGACGACCTGAAGGTCAGGAAGGCCGTGATCAAGAACCAGGGGCCGGGCAATGTGCACCTGGCCCGGGTCGAGGACACGCTCGACGGCGACCTCCGCGGCTCGGGAGACCTGAGCGCGACCATGGCGGGCAAGCGCCTGCTGCTTCAGATGAGCGGGCCGGGCAATGCGCTGATCGACGGCACCGTGGACCTGGTGCGGGCCCGCACCAGCGGCTCGGGCAACCTGGATGGGCGCAAGCTGACTGCCAAGCGGGCCGACATCGCAGTGGGCGGTCCGGGGAACGCGGCGGTGACCCTGGCGGCCAAGGCGCAGCGCAGCGGGGCGCGCGACGGTGCGCAATTGCTGGTGGTGAATCGCCAGGGGCGCAAGCACGGCGAGTAAGTGTGCTTGTCGAACAGGCCGCGTTCGACCGATTGCAAATGCTCAGCCGTGTCCGTTTTCGGCCCAAAGCGGACGTCTTCAGTGACGGCTATCCTCTGGATTGACTTCCCAAAATGTACTGTTCGAGTGACTGCGATCAATGAAGTAATGGTGATTTTTCCGGCGGATGGCATCGATTGCAGCTCGCGCATCGTCTACCGTTTTCTCGTCTGTGTGTCGTAAGAGGCGCTCCAGATGAGGGATCGCGTCTTTCCTCAGAGAGTAGGCACAGAGACCACATGCTCGATAACGAACCAATGTTGCCTTGTCATTGAGGGCAAGAAGTCCTAGTTCAAAGGCGGTCTCTGACTCGCGCGCGAATCGGATAGCATGGAAGATCAAGGCGACTCGGCCTTGAGCCTTCTTCGTATGAGGGTAATACTCTGCCAGGAAAGGAACAGCCCTGGCGCCTAGCGGTTTGAGCGATGCCCATGCAGCCTCATGCATGCTCGTGCTCGCTGTATCAAACATCTTCATCGCATGATGTATCTGTACGTCATCCATAAGTCTTTGGGACGCTGGTAAGTGGAACGTCTGTTCCTGGCCGGCTGCTGCCGCTCAGTGTACGTCAGCTGTCGGCCCGAAGCGAACACAGTACCTAGCTGTCGTGGCTAATAAAGCAGAGTTGCGACTGCTGCAATTCGATGTCGCCACCCTCTTCAAGCTCGACTAGGTAGCGGGGTTCTGTTCCGATAGCGAGTAAGGACACGAGTGAACCGCTTTTACCTCGATGTGGCCCATCAATCACCCGAACATAATCGTTATGCTGGTACTCAACACCGGGGACACTCTCGCGGCTGAGGAACGCTTGGCATAGGTCGTTGTTGTTCATGGCTTAACTTTGTCGTTGACTAGTTGACCCGTCTAGCTAAAGGTCCGCTTTTGGCCGATTGCAGACCTGCTGTAGCGTCCGCCCCCGACCTGAAGCGGACGGAGCGAATCAAACAAATCCGCCCTTCAGTTCAGATGAGGGCACGGACACCTCGTCGTTGAACTTCGCGACGAGTTTGGCTAGGCTCTCAGTTTCGTTCAGGCTTCCGCCACCTTGCAGTGGTTTAGCGATGTGTCGCGCTGCATCTGCGAGGATGGTTCCCCATGCAACCTCCTCATCAATACCCATCCCATCACGGTACATCCCAACTTTTAACGAACAATGCAGTTGACCTTCAGCTACCCATACCCGAAGCATTTCCGCGGAATTTGGGTCTTGCAAGGCTGCTTCCGGTATCGGACGTTCGTTCATTGGGACTCCGTTGCAACGTGTTAGGACGGCGACTAGACGTCCGCTTCTGGCCGGGGGCGGCCGTCGAGTTCAGCATAGCAGGTCGCCAGGAGCAAAAAATCGCAAACTGTCACGAAGGACTGCATCCGCCCCAAAGCGGACGTTAAGTCAGTGGTTAGACCCGTGCATTCGCCAAGGGCCGGGTATCGGTAAATCTCGCGACGAATGATCGAGCGGCTTCCTCAGGTAAATTGATGAGAATAGTTCCACTACTGTCCCAGCAAGCGATTTCGAACAAGGCACCATCAAGCTGAGGATCAGGTTCTTCCCCGCTCCAGTAGCTCGGGTTGCCCTCAACGCATGGTGCAGGAGAAGTAGTGGAGCGAAACCCTTTGGGGACCGCACCAAATACTGCCCAGATGAATTGCACCTCATGTTCATCTAAAAATGACGCCAGCTCTTCGCCAGAGAACCATTGATCAACTGGCGAGAACCCCGGTGGTGTCCAGTTTGTTTCTATGTCGCTGACGTACCAGTCGTAGTCTTGAGGGGCAATGTTCGCGGCATCGAGCATCGCGCATGTTTGTGAACCAACAGACTTGGTCTGTCCTTTCCAATATGAGATTCATCTGTGTCCTTGTAGAGCTCAACCTCGTACGTCCGCTTCTGGCCGACAGCGGACGCTCATATTGGCTTCGCGTACTGGATTGTTCAAGTCAGGCATCATAAAGTGTTGCCAGGCGCTTGACGACAAATTCACGCATTGTCCCGTACAGTTCCAGCCAGACGGCTGCTCAATCCGCCTCCTGCGCCTGCGCCACCACCGCCTCCACCTCCGCCGGCATCGCCGGCTTGAGCAGATGGTGGTCGAAGCCCGCCTCGCGCGAGCGCGCCCGGTCTTCCGCCGCGCCCCACCCGGTCAGCGCCGCCAGCATCACCTTCTCCATCCCGGGCAGCTGCCGCATGCGGCGCGCGGCCTCGTAGCCGTCCATGCGCGGCATGCCGATATCGAGGAACACCAGATCCGGCCGGAAGCCCGCCGCCACTTCCAGCGCATGGACGCCGTCGTAGGCCGTGCGCGTCTCGTGCCCCGCCATCGCCAGCAGGGAGCACAGGGTCTCGGCCGCGTCCAGGTTATCGTCCGCAACCAGCACCCGCAGGGGCCGGGCCGACGCGTGATGGGTGTCCGGCGCGGCATCGACCGGCGCGGCGGACTGCGACGCCGCGGGCGCCAGCGGCAGCCGCACACAGAAGGTGCTCCCCTGCCCCGGCCCCGCGCTGCCGGCCGACACCGTGCCGCCATGCAGCTCCAGCAAGCGCCGCACCAGCGACAGGCCGATTCCCAGCCCGCCGTTGCTGCGGTCGATGCTGCGCGCGACCTGGCTGAACATCTCGAACACCGCGCCCAGCGACTCCTGCGCGATGCCGACGCCGTTGTCCTCGACCTCGACCAGCGCATGCCCATCCTCGGCCCGCGCCCTCAACGCGATGCGCCCGCCCGGCGGCGTGTACTTGGCGGCGTTCGACAGCAAATTGCTCAGCACCTGGCTGATGCGCACCGCATCGGCGACCACCCGCAGGGGCGTATCCGGCACCCTCACCGCGAGCGTGTGGCGCGCGCCGTCGACCAGCGGCTGGCTGGTCTCGACCGCCATCGAAATCACGTCGCGCAGGTCGATCAGCTCCTTCTGCAGCACCAGCTTGCCGCTGGAGACGCGCGCGATGTCGAGCAGGTCGTTGATCAGGTGGACCATGTGGTTCACCTGGCGCTCCATCATTTCGCGCACGCGCTGCATCACGGCCGGGTTGCCCGACCCGATGCGCATGATTTCCAGCCCGTTGCGCACCGGGGCCAGCGGGTTGCGCAACTCGTGCGCCAGGGTGGCCAGGAATTCGGACTTGCGGCGGTCGGCCTCGCGCAGCGCCTCGGTCGAGCGCACCCGCTCGATGTGGGCCCAGCAGCGCTCGACCACGGCTTCCACCAGCGCCACCTCGCTCGCGCTCCAGGCGCGCGGACGGTCCTGGTGCACCGCCATCATCGCCACCAGCTTGCCACCCTTGACCAGCGGGCAGCAGATGATGGCCTGGATGCCGATCCGGGCGAACATCTCGAGGCCGTCGCCGGCCGCCAGTTCGGCGTCGATGTCGGCGATCTGCAGGGTGTGCCCTTCGCGCATCGCGGCGCTCGCGCGCGAACCGAACAGGTCCAGCGAATACACGCCCACGGTGCTGATCGCGCCCTCCACCGTCCAGTCGTGGCGGATGGTGAAGCGGTCGTTGTCCGGCTCCAGGTCGGCATAGGCCACGCGCGTCACGCCCATGTGCTCGCCCAGCAGGCGGGTCGCCTCCTCCATGATGGCGAGGGGCTCGACGGCGATGCGGGTGGCCTCGCCGATCGCGTCCAGCAGGCGCAGGCGCTCTTCGACCTGGCGCCGTTCGGTGATGTCGGCGCCGGTGGCGGCCACCGACAGCACCACCCCGTCCTCGCCCGTCACCGGCGTGAACACGATGTCGGTCCAGCGCTGGGCGCCGTCGGCGATATAGTAGGGCAGTTCGTGGCGCGCGGTGGCGCCCTCGCCCGCCGCGGCCACGCTGTCGCGCACGATGCGGGCAAGCGCGTCGGAGGGCGACCACCAGCCGCATTCCCAGAACGGCCGGCCCAGCACGTCTTCGCGCCGGTAGCCGCAGGCCTCGACCGAAACCCGGTTCACTTCCAGCACCCGGCCGTCGAGGGCGAGCAGCGCGGCGAAATGAATGCCCTGGTCGAAGAAGGTGCGGAACAAGGCGTTGGCCTCGGCCATGTCGCGCGCCACGCGCAGCTTCTCGCTGCTCGACTCCAGCTCGACCAGGGCGGCGTCGCGCTCCTGCTGCGAAGCGACCTTGCCGGTGGTCTCGCCGCACACGCAGAACGCGCCGCCGACCGTCCCGTCTTCGAGCAGCACCGGACTGACCGAGAAATTGAAGTAGACCTGCTCGGGATGACCGTGGCGCTGCAAGGTGAAGAGCTGGTCTTCGCCATGGACCGGACTCCCCGCCATGCTCTCGGCCAGCATCGGCCCGACCACGTGCCAGACCTCGGCCCACACCTCGGAGAAAGGACGGCCGATCAGGGTTTCCGGGTGCTCGGCGCGGGCGCCGAACACGGCGCGGTAAGCGTCGTTAAAGAGGATGCGCAGTTCCGGGCCCCAGGCGATGTACATCGGCTGCTGCGAGGCCAGCATGACCCCGACCAGGGTGCGCAGCGGCTGCGGCCAGGCTTCCAGGGGCCCAAGCGGCGTGGCGGACCAGTCGAAGCCGCGCAGCACCTGCCCCATCACCCCGCCACCGGCGGCGAAGGCGGTTCGTGACCGGGATCCTGGATCGAGCTTGTGCATGCGTTCTTGTTCAGTGTCGTGGTTGAGCCCCGGCTCCCCCGGCCGGGTCTGCGCAACGATAGCACTTCTTCACGAAGCGCGCTGCCGCGCTCGACCCTTCGGCGGGGCGGCGCAAGGGACCGAAAAAAAATCCTGGCCAAGGCGTGATCCGGTTGGCGCGTGGCTACGTATTACGGATGTGCTCTGCGATTGCGGAGCCCCTTCGACCCACGCTTTCAAGGATAAGACATGCACAAACCTACTTTCGCAAGCTCGCTTCTCGCCTCCGCCATCGCCCTCGCCCTCACCGCCTGCGGCGGCAGCGGCGGTGACGACCCCGTCGCCACCCAGCCCGCACAGCCGGCGCCCCAGAACCCGCCCGCAGCGGCCGAGCCGGGCGAAGTCTACGTGCTCACCGCCAGCAACAAGATCGTCACTTTCAACCGCGATACGCCGGGCACGATCCGCACCACCGCGACCGTCACCGGCCTGCAGCCGGGCGAGAACCTGATCGGCATCGACTTCCGCCCGGCCGACGGCCAGCTGTACGGCGTCGGCAGCAGCGGCCGCATCTACACCATCGTCGGCCGCACCGGCGCCGCGACCCTGAAATCGACCCTGGCGGCCGATCCGGCCGACACCAGCGCGCCCTTCACGGCTCTCGCTGGCACCGAGTTCGGCGTCGACTTCAACCCGGCGGCCGACCGCCTGCGCGTGGTCAGCAACACCGGCCAGAGCCTGCGCATCAACGTCGACAACGGCGTGACCGCCACCGACGGCAACCTGAATGGCGGCCCGGCCAACACGGCCGTCACCGCGGCCGGCTACACCAACAGCTTCGCCGGCGCAGCCACTACCACCCTGTACGTGATCGATCCGGCCAACACCACCCTGTTCATCCAGAACCCGACCACCGGCGCCCTGAGCGCGCCGGTCGCGCTGGGCGCCTTCAGCCAGTTGGGTGGCTTCGACATCGACGCCCGCACCAATACCGGCTACACCGTGATGACGGTGGGCGGCACGCGCGGCCTGTACGCCATCGACCTGGCGGCCAGCGCCAATCCGGTCACCCGCGTCGGCGCGCTGGCCATCAACGAAGAGCTGCGCGGCCTGACCCTGCGTTCGCCCAACGCGCCGCTGGTCCATGGCCTGGGCGACGATGGCCGACTGCTCAGCTTCAAGGCGTCCAGCCCGAACACCATCGACGCCAATGTCGCCATCACCGGCCTGGCCACCGGCGAGCGCCTGCTGGGCATCGACATCCGCCCGAAGGACGGGCTGCTCTACGGCCTGACCTCCAACGCGCGCATCGTCACCATCAACCCGGCCACCGGCGCGGCCAGCGTCAAGGCCAGCATGGCGGCCGACCCGGCGGACACCAGCGCGCCCTTCACGGCGCTGGCGGGCACCGCCTTCGCGGCCGACTTCAACCCGGCGGCCGACCGCCTGCGCGTGATCGGCAACACCGGCCAGAACCTGCGCATCAACGTCGACACCGGCGCCACCTCGACCGACACCCCGATCAACCGCAGCGGCGCGGCGCCGGCGGTCACCGGCGCGGCCTATACCAACAGCTTCGCGGGCGCCACCAGCACCACCCTGTTCGACCTCGACACCGCCGGCGCCAGCCTGGCGGTGCAGAACCCGCCGAACGACGGCGCCCTGGCCAACGTGGGCGCGCTGGGAGTGAGCATCGCGGGCGACGTGGGCATGGACATCGCCGGCGGCGCCAACGGCCTGGTGCTGGCCGCCCTGCGCACCAGCGCCACCGGTCCGAGCTCGCTCTACCGCATCGACCTGGCCACCGGCGCCGCGACCCTGGTCAACGGCGCCGCCACCCCGGCCGCCTCTGCGATCGGCAGCGGCGCGACCGGCTTGACCGACATCGCCATCGCCATCACCCCGCGCTGATCGGCGTCGGGCAATCCGCGTTCAGGCCGGCTCCTCGCCGGCCTGGCGCCGGAACCACATCCGGCTGGCCTCGTCGGCCGGGAAGAAGGATTCGAGGCGCAGCTCGTGCACCGTGACGTCGTGCGGGGTGCCGAGCGTGGTGATGGTGCTGAACAGGTTCAGCACCACCCCGTCCTTGCGCAGAATGAGGGGCAGGAAGGGCAAGGCCATGCGCTCCAGGTTGGGCTGGGCGGCCGCTTCGGCGAGACCGGGCAGCGCCATCAGCTCGTCCAGCAGTTGCGCCGCTTCGCTGTTCGGGCCGTCGCCCATGGCTTCGCGCTGCACCCATTGCAGCAGGTCGGCGCCGACCTCCTGCCAGTTGTCGAGATAGCGCCGCAGGCCATCCGGGGCCAGGGTCGAGCGGATCACGTTGATCGAGCCGTCGCGCGGGATCGGGGCATGCGACGGCAGGTCGAGGAAAAAGCGCAGCATGCGCAGCGCCGGCTCGTTCGCCATCACAAGGTTCCACAGGCGGTCGACCACGAAGGCCGGATAGGGCGCGGCCTGGCGCAGCATGAAGTCGAGCGCCTGCTTGACGGCCTCCATCTCGGGGTCGGACAGGCTGCGCTCGCGGTAGGCCGGGGCGAAGCCGGCCGCCAGCAGCATCGCGTTACGCTGGCGCAGCGGGATATCCAGCGCCAGGCCGAGCTTGATGATCAGGTCGCGGCCCGGCTGCGCCCTGCCCGTTTCTAGAAAGCTCAGGTGGCGCTGCGAGATCCCGGAGTCGAGCGAGAGCCGCAGCTGGCTGACGCCGCGCTTGCCGCGCCAGTAGCGCAGGGCCGCCGCGAAGTCGCTGAAGTACCGGGCTCCAGCCGCTTGTGTGTGTCCTTCCATGCCGTCTCCTGTCCAGTAAGCGCCCCCGATTGTGGCCGAAGCGTCCATTGTGCGCAAAGCGCCATGCATGCGCGATTACCTGAGAGGTCATCACCACCTCAACAATACCAAAAACAATACCAATTAATTTCTTCGGAAAATCAGGGATTTACATTCATAACCTGCGGCTATGAGGAGATATCTGCAGAGGAAATTTGCATACCACTTAAATACCTGTTGACAGCGCCGCAGGGCCTGCCTATAGTGCGCTGACCTCCCTTCAACTCACACACCATGATCGACTATCTCATCGGCGTCGATGGCGGCGGCACCGGCACGCGCGTGCGCCTCGCGCTCCCCGACGGCTCGGAACTGGCCCAGGGCGCGAGCGGTCCTTCCGGCCTGCGCCACGGCATCGAGAACGCCTGGGCCGCGATCAACGACGCGGTCGCCCAGGCCTTCGCGGCGATCGGCATCGACCGCATCCCCATGGCTTCCTGCGGCATCGGCCTGGGCCTGGCCGGGGTGCACAACAAGGAGTGGGCGGCCGCCTTCAGCGCCGCCAATCCCGGCTACGCCGCCTTCGTGCTCGACACCGACGGCTATTCGACCCTGATGGGCGCGCACCGCGGCCGCCCCGGCGCCATCGTGGCGATCGGCACCGGCAGCGTGGGCGAGGCCCTGCGCGCCGACGGCGCCCGCGTCGAAGTCGGCGGCTGGGGCTTCCCGGCCGGCGACGAAGCCAGCGGCGCCTGGATGGGCCTGCGCGCCCTGAACCACATCGAGCAGGTGCTGGACGGCCGCGTCGAAGGCGGCGAGTTCGCCCACGACCTGATCCAGGCCTGCGGCGGCAACCGCGACGCCATCCAGGTCTGGCTCGGCAAGGCCACCCAGACCGACTACGCCAGCCTGGCGCGCTTCGTGGTGGCGCACGGCTCCACCGACCCCGTGGCGCTCGGCATCCTCGAGCACGCGGGCCGCGAAGTGGCCAGCATCGCGCGCGCGCTGGACCCGACCGGCACGCTGCCGCTGTCCCTGTGCGGCGGCCTGGGCGAGGTGCTGCGCACCTACCTGCCGGCCGAGACCCTGGCCCGCTGCAGCCCGCCGCACGGCGATTCCGCCGCCGGCGCGCTGCGCATGATCGAACTGCACCTGCAAGGAGCGCAAGCATGAAAGGCAACATCCTCACGCCGCACGGCTGGATCCACGGCGAGCTGCGCCACGGCGTGCTGATCGACGAGATCTCGGGCGACCCGGTCCACCCCGACGGCAACGGCGACGACTACATCCTGCCCGGCTTCATCGACGTGCACGTGCACGGCGGCGCCGGCCGCGACATGATGGAAGGCGGCGACGCCCCCCACGTGATCGCCGCCCTGCACGCGAAGCACGGCACCACCAGCCTGCTGGCCACCACCATGACCGCGCCGCTGGAAGACATCCGCGTGGCGCTGGACGCGATCGGCAAGGCCTGCCGCGAACGCGGCCGCAAGGAAGCGCGCATCCTCGGCGTGCACCTGGAAGGCCCTTACATCAACTCGGGCAAGCTGGGCGCCCAGCCGCCCTTCGCGCGCGAAGCCACCCTCGACGAAGTCAAGAGCTTCGACGACCAGGCGCCCATGCGCCTGATCACGGTGGCGCCCGAGATCGACGGCCACATGGAACTGGTGCGCCAGCTGGCCAACGCCGGCATCCGGGTCCAGATCGGCCACACCAACGGCAACTACGAGGTCGGCGTCAGCGCCCTCGAACACGGCGCGGCCGGCTTCACCCACCTGTTCAACGCCATGCCCGGCCTGCACCACCGCGACCCCGGCATGGTCGGCGCCGCGCTCGCGCATGCCGAATACGCCGAGATCATCCCCGACCTGCTGCACGTGCACCCGGGCGCGATCAAGACCGCGCTGCGCTGCATTCCCAAGCTGTTCTGCGTGACCGACTCCACCGCCGCCGCCGGCATGCCGGACGGCGAATACATGCTGGGCCGCCAGGTGGTCCACAAGTGCATGGGCGGCGTGCGCCTGGCCGACGGCACCCTGGCCGGCAGCACCCTCACCATGGACCAGGCGCTGCGCAACCTGGTGAAGATCGGCCTGCCGCTGGAAGAAGCCAGCGCGCGCGTCTCCACCCACGCCGCCGACTACCTCGGCGAGACCCGCCGCGGACGCCTGGCGCCGGGCTGCCACGCCGACTTCGTGGTGCTCGACCGCGAATTGAATATCAAAGCCGTTTATATCGAAGGAGAAGCCTTGTGACCTCGTTGATGCTCCAGGAAGCGCTGTCCGCCAGTGAGTGCGTCGCTCTGCAACTGTCCCGGGACCAGGACCGCTATGCGGAACTGGGCCGCACCCTGCGTTCGCCCCGTTTCCACAGCGCCGTCACGGTGGCGCGCGGGAGCTCGGACCACGCCTCCAGCTACCTCGCCTACCTGACCATGGCGCGCACGGGCCACCTGGTCACCTCGCTGCCGATGTCGCTCATCACCCTGTACAAATCGCCGATCAAGGCCAGCGACACCCTGGCGATCTCGATCTCGCAATCGGGCCAGAGCCCCGACGTGGTCGAGCCGATCCGCTACTTCCGCGAAGGCGGCGCCACCACCGTGGCCCTGGTCAACGATGCCGATTCGCCGCTGGCGCAAGCCGCCGAGTGGACCATGCCCCTGCACGCCGGCAAGGAGCAGAGCGTGGCCGCGACCAAGAGCTTCATCACCAGCCTGGTGGCCGGCGCGCGCCTGGTGGCCGAGTGGCAGGACGACGCCGAACTGAAGGACGGCATCGCGGCCCTGCCCGAGGCGCTGGCGAACGCCGCCAAGGCCGACTGGTCCTCCGCCATCGAGGTGCTGGCCCCGGCCCGCAACATCATGGTGGTCGGCCGCGGCATCAGCTTCCCGGTGGCCCTGGAGTCGGCCCTCAAGTTCAAGGAAACCTCGGCCCTGCAGGCCGAAGCCTTCTCCGGCGCCGAGATCAAGCACGGCCCGATGGCCCTGATCGAGGAAGGCTATCCGCTGCTGATCTTCGCCACCCGCGGTCCGGCCCAGGCCGGCCTGGTGGCCCTGGCCGAGGAAATGCGTGGCCGTGGCGCGCGCGTGCTGCTCGCCGCTCCGGCGGACATCGCCAGCCGCGACCTGACCCTGCCGACGGCGGCCATCCCTGACCTCGATCCGATCGCCGCGGTGCAGGCCTTCTACGTGATGGCGGCCGGCCTGTCGAAAGCGCGCGGCCTCGACCCGGACCGTCCCCGCCACCTGAGCAAAGTCACCAAGACCAACTGAGCATGAACGCACCCGCACAAGACTATCTCGACCTTGCCGGCCAACTGATGATGGTGCGGCTGTTCGGCACCGAACTCAATGCCGACACCGAGGCCTTCCTGCGCGCCCACAAGGTGCGCGGCGCCTGCCTGTTCCGCCAGAACATGACGGACGCGGCCCAGCTGACCCGCTTCACCGGGGCCCTGCGCGAGGCCATGGGGCCGGAGGCCCTGATCGGCCTCGACCAGGAAGGCGGCGCCGTGGTGCGCTCGACCTGGGTGCCGGCCCCGCCGAGCGCCATGTCGCTCGGCGCGGCCAACGATCCGGATCTCGCGCGCGAAGTCGGCGCGGCCGTGGCGCGCGCGGTGCGCGCCCTCGGCTTCAACTGGAACTTCGCGCCGGTGCTGGACCTGAACAACAATCCGCACAACCCGGTGATCGCCGAGCGCTCCTTCGGCGCCGACCCCGAGACCGCGACCCGCATCGCCCTGGCCTGGATGGAAGGCAGCGAGCGCGAAGGCGTGGCCTGCTGCGTCAAGCACTTCCCCGGCCACGGCGACACCCATGTCGATTCGCACCGCGACCTGCCGAGCGTGGACAAGCCGCTGGCGGAGCTGGAGCGTTTCGAGTTCGCGCCCTTCCGCATCGCCGCGCCTCACGCGCCGGCGGTCATGACGGCCCATATCGTCTACCCGGCGCTCGACCCCGAGCACCCGGCCACGATGTCGCGCCGCATCCTGACCGGCATCCTGCGCGAGCAGTTCGGCTACCAGGGCGTGATCATCACCGACGGCATGGACATGCACGCCATCGCCCACCGCTACGCCGCCGGCCAGGCCGCCGCCAACGCGCTGGTCGCGGGCGCGGACATGGTGATGGCGATCGGGTCGCGCGAGACCCAGGTCGAGACCGTGCATGCGATCGCCGCCGCGATCCGCGACGGCCTGCTGCCGCTGCCCGAAGTCGAAGCGCGCCTGGCGCGCCTGTCGGCCCTGGCCAAGGCGCATCCGGCCGGCGCGCTCGCCTACGCGCAGGAAAGCGATGACCGCGCCCTGATGGCGCGCGCCTGGCGCGCGGGCCTGAGCCTGTTGGGCCAGCCGCAGCGTCCGGCCAAAGGGAGCAAGATCCGCCTGGTGGCGCGCCAGGATGTGGTCAGCGATGGGGTGTCGGAAGCCGGCGTGCCGGCCGCCCAGATCGCCGCCGCGCTGGGCCGCCTGTACGAGGTGGAGCTGACGACCTTCGCCGACCCCGAGACCTTCGACTGGAGCGCCCTGCCCCAGGACGGACGCTTCACCATCCTCGCCTCGACCTCGCGCCGCCGCTACGGCCCACATGCGCGCGCGACCTGGAAGCCGGATCTGCATATTGCTTTGTGGAATCCGTATCAGGCCTTGGACTTCGCTGCGCCGGCGGTGATGACCTATGGCTTCGCGCCGCCGGCCGTGGAGGCTGCGGTCGCCTGGCTGGGTGGGGAGATCGAAGCATCGGGCCGCTGCCCGGTGCCGGGCTTCAACTGATTTAAGGTTCGCAGACCAGCGGATCATTTTGTAGTCGCAAGCCTCAAGACCGTCATTCCGGCGAAGGCCGGAATCCAAGTTCAGCTGAGCAGCCAATCAAACAAACTTGGGTTCCGGCCTTCGCCGGAACGACGGTCTTGGGGCTAACAAAGCCTTGTAGAGCCTTCTGTGCCATCAAGGCCTAGATGGGTCGGGCACACAATTTCACACCCACGATTCAACCATCCACCCCACTCAAGCGTTACTACCCCTGCACGCGTGCTCCCCATGACACTCGTGGTAACGCTATGTAACCGTATGCACGCGCCCACCGCGCCCTGCGGCACAATTGCCGAGCCCGAGAATGCAGTTTGTGGGACAATGCACGCTTTGTCCAAGATGGCATTTTCGCACTATTGGCGAAAGCGCACGTCGCTCATTTTTTGTCTTGATTGAAGGATACTCCATGGCTCAATTCCGTCTTGCCCGCCTCTGCCTGATGCTGGCCGCCGTCGGCCTGACTACTCCGGCCCTGATGACCAGTGCCCACGCCCAGCAAAAAGCCGACGCGCCGGCAGCCGCCGCAGCGCCGAAGGACACCGTGCGCCCCGAGCTGTTCAAGCTGCTCGACCCGGCCGCGATCAAGCCGTTGATGGACGCCAAGAACTACGCCGAAATCCAGAACCGCGTCACCCAGGCCGAAGCCATCCCGAACCGCACCCCCTACGAAGACTTCGTGCTCAACCGCATGAAGCTGACCCTCGGCTCGGCCACCAACAACAACGCGATCACCCTGCCGGCCCTGGAAGCCGTGATCAACTCGGGCCGCCTGCAGCCTGAAGAACAGGCTAACTTCATCCAGGCCATGGCCAACATGCACTTCAACGCCAAGGATTACCCGAAGGCGATCGAGTGGTTCAAGCGCTACCAGAAGGAAAGCTCGACCCCGGAAAAAGTGCGCCCCTCGCTGATCCGCTCCTACTACCTGAGCGGCGACTTCGCGACCGCGAAGACCGAACTGCTGCCGCTGATCAACGACCTGGAAAAGGCCGGCAAGGCCCCGAGCGAGGAAGACCTGCGCCTGCTGGCCTCGGCGGCCAACAAGGTCAAGGATGACGCGACCTACCTGGTGGGCCTGGAGAAGCTGGCCAACTACTACCCGAACGACGATTTCTGGACCGACCTGCTGAACCGCGGCGTGGCGCGCAAGCCGGGCTTCGACGCCAACACCAACATGGTCAACGTGTACCGCCTGGAATTCGCCGCCGTCAAGCAGATGGCGCCGGAAGAGTACGTCGACCTGGCCGAGCTGGCCATGCGCGACGGCTTCCCGGCCGAAGCCAAGAAGGTGATGGACGCCGGCTTCGCCAACGGCGTGCTGGGCAAGGGCGGCAACGCCAAGACCCACACCGCCCTGCGCGACAAGGCGACCAAGGGCGCGGCCGACGACGCCAAGACCATCGCCGCCGGCGAAGCCGCGGCCGCCAAGGCCAAGACCGGCGCCGGCCTGGTCAACCTGGGCTGGGCTTACGCCACCATGGACCAGGGCGACAAGGGTGTGCCCTTCATCCAGCAGGGTATCGCCAAGGGCGGCCTGAAGAATCCGGAAGAAGCCAAGCTGCGCCTGGGCATGGCCCAGGTTCGCGCCGGCAAGCAGGCCGACGCGATCAAGACCTTCGAGACCGTCAAGGGCGGCGGCGGCGCCGGCGACCTGGCCAAGTACTGGATCATGCTGATCAACCAGCAGCAGCGCGGCGGCGGCGCCCAGACCGCTGCCCAGTAAGTTGCTTGCTGTAATGAAAGCCGGTCGCCTGCCCTAATGCTGTTAAGTTAGCCGTGAAACCGTCGTTCCGGCGAAGGCCGGAACCCAAGTTCTCCTGCGCAGACACGGACGCAAACTTGGGTCCCGGCCTCCGCCGGGACGACGCTCAAGCGCTAACTGAACGGCATTAGGGCGCCTGCCCGGCTTTTTTCGTTAACCGGGCCGCCTGCCGGCAAAGCTGTCCCCGCTCCGTCCCGCTTCCCCTGCCATATCGTGCGTACCCGCACATAAGCCCGGCCGAGGCCGCTCCATAATGGCCGCGATTACCCGGAGCTCCCATGACGACCGTACGCAAGGGCCAGGCGCCCGCCAAGCTGGACCGCAACGAATTCCACCTGCGCTTCCGCCGCGCTTTCTACGACCCGGCCTACGAGCAGATCGACCGCGAGCTGGCCGCCGTCGAGGACGTCGCCTGGAAGGCCTATGCCGACAGCAACAAATCCCCGCGCACCGTAAAGGCCGGCCCCGGCTTCGCCGATCCGGACTACGACCTCTCGGTCGAATGGAAGGAGGCGCACGCGCGCCTGCTGGCCGCCGAGCAGCGCCAGAAGGACCCCGCGACCCCCAGCCGCGTCCTGCTCATCAACGGCTCGGCGCGCAACGACGGCAGCTGCCCCGGCGAGATGTCCAAGAGCTGGCGCATGACCATGCTGGCGCGCGAGGTGCTCGAGAGCGGGGGCGTCGAGGCCGACGTGCTCGACCTGAGCCTGCAGATCTCGGACTACGACCGCCACATCTACCCCTGCAAGGCCTGCGTCTCCACCGCCATGCCGCTCTGCCACTGGCCCTGCAGCTGCTACCCCAACCACGCCGAGCGCCAGACCAACGACTGGATGAACGAGATCTACGAGCGCTGGGTGGCGGCCCACGGCGTCATCATCGTCACCCCGGTCTACTGGTACCAGGCCCCGGCGGTGCTCAAGCTGATGATCGACCGCCTGGTGTGCGCCGACGGCGGCAATCCGGACCCCAGCTCGACCCAGGGCAAGGAGGCCGAGCTTGCCAAGCAAATCGAGCAGCGCGGCTGGGATTACCCGAAGCACCTGGCCGGGCGCGCCTTCGGCCTGGTGGTGCACGGCGACGTGGCCGGCATCGAGGGCACGCGGCGGGCGCTGTCGGACTGGCTCAACTGGATGGGGCTGGTGGATTCGGGCAGCTTCGGCCAGCTCGACCGCTACGTCGGCTACTACGAAAACTATGCCGACAGCCACGAGCACCTGGACCGCGACATGGCGGTGCAGGAGGAGGTGCGCAACGTCGCGCGCGCCGTGCTCGAAGCGGTGAAGGAAGTGCGCGCCGGCCGGGTGCGGGTGGTCAGCCATGCCCTGCGCAACCCGCGTCCCAAGTAAAGGCGCTTTGGTATCATGCGCCGCATGACGCCACTCGCCCAACTCATGTACAACATCGCCGGCAGCGCCAAGCTGCCGCTCTACCAGCAGCTCCAGCGCGCGCTGCGCCAGGCGATCGACGAAGGCGCCCTGGGTCCGGCCGCCGCCCTGCCGGCCGAGCGCCAGCTGGCCCAGGAGCTGGGCATTTCGCGCATCACGGTCAGGAAGGCCATCGACGGCCTGGTGGAGGAAGGGCTGCTGGTGCGCCGTCCGGGTTCCGGCAACTTCATCAACACCCGCATCGAGAAGAACTTCGCCAAGCTCAGTTCCTTTTCAGAAGACATGCGCTCGCGCGGCAAGACCCCGCGCAGCGAGTGGCTCAAGCGCACCGAGGGCCTGGTGACGCCCGAGGAAGCGCTGCGCCTGCGGCTGTCGCCCGGGACCCGGGTCTACCGCTTCCACCGCATCCGCTACGCCGACGATCTGCCGATGTGCCTCGAATACGCGACCATCGCGGCGGCCGCCCTGCCCTCGCTGGAGGCGGTGGGGGAATCGATGTACGAGGCGCTGGAGGCGGCCGGGAACCGGCCGGTCAGGGCCTTGCAGCGCCTGTCGGCGCTGCTGCTGAACGCGGAGCAGGCCAGGCTGCTGCAGGCCAGCCAGGGGGATGCGGGATTGTGCGTGGAGAGACTGGGCTTCCTGCGCGATGGGCGGGCGGTGGAGTTTTGCCGGTCTTACTTCAGGGGGGATATGTATGACTTTGTGGCGGAGTTGAATGCGGGGTGATGGGGGGCGTTCGTGGTGCGCGGCTAAACTTGGGTCCCCGCCTTCGCGGGGACGACGTTGGTTGGAGCTGATAGAAAGATGTGGGCAGCGACTTCGGACGGCGCCAACTTCGGACACGTGCTACAGCACGTCGTCCCCGCGAAGGCGGGGACCCAAGTTGCATGCAGACCCGTAGCCCGCCTCACACCGCCGTTAAACCGCCATCCACCACCAGTTCATGCCCGTTGACGTACGACGCCTGATCCGAACACAACCACAACGCCGCATTCGCGATCTCCGCCGCCTCGGCGACGCGCCCGACCGGGGTCGCCGACTTGATCTTCTTCTCGATGCCCGGATCGCGCTCGATCGCGCGGGCCAGCATCGGCGTCTTGACCGCCGCCGGGCACAGGGCGTTGACGCGGATGCCGCTGCGCGCGTATTCCGCCGCCGCGCTCTTGGTCAAACCGACCACCGCATGTTTGCTGGCGCCATAGATGGCGCGGTTGGGCGAAGCCACCAGGGCCGACACCGAGGCCATGTTGACGATCGCTCCGCCGCCCTGCTTGAGCATCTGGCGCAGCTGGTGCTTCATGCACAGCCACACGCCCTTGACGTTGACGCCCATGATGCGGTCGAACTGCTCGTCCTCGCCCTCGGCCAGCGGCTGGCCTTCCTCGTCGATCGCGGCATTGTTCACCGCGTAGTCCAGGCGGCCGTAGTAGTTGATGGTCTTCTCGACCAGCGCTTCCACGTCCGCGGCGCGCGCCACGTTACTCTGTACGAACAAGGCCTTGCCGCCCGACTCGACGATCATCGCCGCCGTCGCATGGCCACCCTCGATCGAGGTGTCCGCCACGACGACGCAGGCGCCGGCCCGGCCGAAGGCCAGCGCGACCGCCCGCCCGATGCCGCTCGCGGCCCCGGTGACGAGAACGACCTTGCCCGAAAACGAGATCCCCGCTTCCGGCTGCTGCTTGCTGATGCCCTTCATGATACTCCCAGGATGAAACTGCGCAACGTATGCTGCCAAAGGGAAACATTTTAACGCACGCGGTTTCGCCTGTCACAAATGGCCGGGTTTTCCCGGCCGGTTGTTGCAAACCTGTCTCTACGGGGCGCGGGGCGGCGGCGCCTGGCCCGCCTTGCTCTGGTCCCCGGCGATGAAGACCGACAGCTTGGCCGGATCGATGGCCTTGCGGAAGGCCGCGTTCAGCTGGGGCAAGCTGACCGCCATCAGCTTGCGCTCGAACTCGGCCGACCAGTCGAAGGTCCGGTCGCGGTAGAGGTAGGAGGTCCAGCCGGCCGCCAGCGCGCCATCGTTGGCCCGGGTCTGGATGCGCTGCTGCATCAGGCCGGACTTGGCCCCGGCCAGCTCGGCCGCCGTGAAGCCCTCCTTCACCGCCCGCGCCAGCTCGGCGCGCACGGCGGCGTCGAGTTTGGCCAGGTTCTGGGGCGCGGCGATGGCGCTGATGGTGAAGGCGCCGGCGCGGTCCAGGTCGCCCGCCGCCAGGTCGGAACCGCCGCCGTAGGACAGGCCTTCGCGCTGGCGGATGCGGTCCATCAGGCGCGACTTCAGCCCGCCCTCGCCGAAGATGTAATTGGCCAGCATCAGCGCCGGGTAGTCCGGGTCCTCGATGTTCAGGTCCAGGTTCATGCGCGCCACGTAGAAGCCGTTTTCCTTGTCCGGGGTGTTCAGGGTGCGCGCCACCGGCGCCACCTCGGCATGGCGGCGCACCACCGGCGCCACGTTGGCGGGCGCCTTCCAGTCGCCGAACAATTCCTTCACCAGGGGCGCGATTTCCTTGGGATCGAAGTCGCCCACGATCGCCATCTCGGCAGGATGCGTATTGTGGAACTCGCGGTGGAAGGCCTTCAGCTGGTCCAGGCGCGCGGCCTTGATATCCTCGATGTCCTCGTCCAGCGTGTTCTCGTGGCGCACGTCGCCGCGCGGATACTGGTCGAAGTGGCTGGCCAGGGCGCGCGCGGCCACCGTCTCCGGCTCGCCGCGGCTGGCTTCCAGGCCCACCAGCGACTGGCGGCGCAACTGCTCGAACTCGTTCTCGGGGAAGGCCGGCTCCTTGAGCACGTGGGCCACCAGCCGCAAGGCCTCGGCCAGGTTGGCGCGCGTGGTCTGGAAGTGGTTCGGGCTGCCCGTGATCTTGAGCTTGTCGAAGGCGTCCGCGAGCTGGGCGCGGCTATAGCGGGTGGTGCCGCGCATCAGCATCGCGGACGTGAGCGCGGGCACCGCGCCCTTGCCGTACAGGTTCTTCTCGTCGCCGAAGTGGCGGCGCAGGTCCACGGTCACGGTCTCGCCCCGGTTCTTCTTGGGCAGCAGCGCCAGCTTCACGCCGCCGGCGCTGGTGAGCTGGGTGCGCTTCATGATGTTCTGCTGGCTGGGCTCGAAGTCTTCCGACACCAGCGAGGACGCGGCCGGCTTGAAATCCTTCAGCAACTGGTCGACCGGCGGCGCGGGCGGAATCATGGCGCGTTGCGGCGCATCCTCCGGGATGAAGCTGCCGGTGATGCGGTTACTGCGCAGGAAATAGCGTTTGGATGCGGCGGCCACCTGTTGGGCGTCGACCTTGCGGATGCGGTCGCGGCTCAGGAAGTACAGGCGCCAGTCGCCCAGCGCGATCACCTCGGACAGGGCCACGCCCACCGCCTGCGGGTCGTTCAGGCTGCGCTCGAAGGTGTTGAGGTAGGTGCGGCGCACCCGCTCCATCTCCTCCTCGCTCGGCGGCCTGGCGCCGAACTCCTCGACCGCCTGGGTCAGGGCCTCGCGCACCGGCTCGAGTGGCTCGCCCTTCTTGACCACGGCGCCGAAGAACTGCAGGCCGGGCGCATAGCCGGTCTGGCCGAAGCTGAACACCTGGCTGGCCTTGCCGCTTTCGACCAGCAGCTTGTGCAGGCGGCCATTGGGCACGTCGCCCAGGATCTCGTTGGCGAAGCCGATGGCCTCGCTGTCCGCGTGCAGGTCCGAAGGAATCTTGTAGCCCACGGCGACGATCTGCACGTCGCCGTGGCGGCGCACGGCGAAGCTGCGTTCGCCGTCCTGGGTCGGCTCGACGGTCCAGAATGCGGGCAGCGTGCGCCTGGGCTTGGGGATCGCGCCGAACAGGCGGTTGATGCTGGCCAGGGTGGAGTCCGGATCGAACTTGCCGGCCACCAGCAGCACCGCGTTGTCGGGCTGGTAGTAGGTTTTATAGAAGGCGCGCAGGTTGGCGATCTTGACGTTCTCGATGTCGCTGCGGTTGCCTATGGTGGCGCGGCCATAGGCATGCCAGTCGTAGGCGATGCTCTGCATGCGCTTGAACAGCACGGCGCCGGGCGAGTTCTCGCCGCTCTCGTACTCGTTGCGCACCACGGTCATCTCCGAGGCCAGGTCCTTCTCGGCGATGAAGGAGTTGACCATGCGGTCGGCTTCCATCTGCAAGGCCCAGTCGAGGTTCGCCTTCGAGGCCTGGAACACCTCGTAGTAATTGGTGCGGTCGAGCGAGGTGGTGCCGTTGAACTGCATGCCGCGCTCGGAGAACTGGCGGGTGATGTCGCGGTTGTTCTTCGCGCCCTTGAACAGCAGGTGTTCGAGCAGGTGGGCCATGCCGGTCTCGCCGTAGTTCTCGTGGCGCGAGCCGACCAGGTAGGTGACGTTGACCGTGACCGTGGGGCGCGAGGCGTCGGGAAAGAGCAGGACCTTGAGGCCGTTGGCCAGCCGGTATTCGGTGATGCCTTCGACCGAGGGGCCGAGGGTGACGCCCTTGGGCAAGGGGGCGCTCCAGGCGGCGCCGCTGATGACGAAGGCGGCGACGCCCAGCCAGACTTGCGCGGCCGGGCCGCGTTTCATACTCATCCAATCCATGGGATCCCTTCACTGGTGCGGCGGGCGTGGGGGCGGGCCGCCGATCATCGGGATGGTAGCAGAGGATGGGGGTGTCGCGGGCTTGCGGTGCGCGCGTGGACGCGCGGCCCCGCCTGGGAGGCGCCTTGGACTGCTTATTGACGGACGCGTTTTTCGTGGGCCTGCTGCCAGCCGCTGATGCGCGACAGTTCGCCCATTTCCTCGGCCAGGAATTCGAGCAGGTCGTCGGCGCTGACGATGCCGCTCAGGTTGCCGCTGGCGTCGACCACCGGCAGGCGGCGCACGCCGTGCAGGCGCATGCGTTCGATGGTCTCGTAGACGTCGTCGGTATCGCCCGCCACCAGCAGTTCTTCGCTCATGATGTCGCCCACCTGCAGGCTGGCCGGGTCGAGCCCGGGCGCGATGACCGACACCACGATGTCGCGGTCGGTGATGATGCCGACCGGGGCGCTGCCCGCCCCGTCCGAATCGATCACGACCAGGTCGCCGACATGGTACTTGCGCATGAGCAGGGCCGCGCCCTGCACGGTCTCCTCGCGCGTGCAGTAGACGGTGTGGACGGTGCAGATGTCGCCGATGTGCATGGTGTCCTCGCGGATTGCTATCCAATCACGCTAGGCCGAAACAAAACTGGCGCTTTGATATGTATCAAAGCGCCAGTTTGGAATCGGGCAAGTGCGGATCAGGCCGCGCTGGGTTTCTTTTCGCCAGGCAGGGGCACGAAGCAGGCGTCGACCACTTGCAGGTCATTGTCCTTGGCGAAGCTGTTCACGAAGTGGTAGGCCATCGGTTCGACCTGCTGCAGCTTGTGGCTCACCACCACCGCCTTGGTGCCGTTGACCACGGTGGGGTGCACGTAAGGCGAAAACTTCAGGTGCGCATCCAGGCCCGAGGAACCCGGGCAGAAGCAGGACATGACGCCGCACAGGCGCTCCGCCCAGTCGCTCGGGCGAAATTGCCTGCCTTTGTTCGTGATGCCCAGGATGAAGAACTCGCCTGCTTGTTCCTGATCCGTGGTGTGCGCTAACTCGGCCATAGTGCTGCTTGCTCAAACAGAAAGTACTGCGTGGATGAGAACAACCTCAGCTCAGTATTATATCTTATAGAAGACTTGGGGACGAGGCCCGCTGCGCCACAGTTTCAGCCGAGCCAGACGACGCTCGAGGTGAGCAGCAGCAGGATCATCCATAATATCAGGGCGCGCCACACCAGGCCTACCGTGCTTTGGAGGGCCCGGATGTTCGGCTCCTCGCCCGGCAGGACATCGGCCTCGCTGTCGCTCAGGTCCACGGTGGCGGCATCGGCCGGCAGCAGCTGGGGCGCGTTCTCGAGCGGCGAGCCGAGGCGCACGCCCATGGCGCCGCCGCCCGCGGCCAGGATGATGCCCTTGGCTTCGTCGGCCCAGCGGCCGGCGAAATTGCGCCAGGCATAGATGGCGTCCTCGAAGTTGCCGACCACGGCGAAGGCGATCGCGGTCAGGCGCACCGGAATCCAGTCGATCCAGTAGAAGGCCTTGGCCGCGAACTGGCCGAAGGCTTCGTTGCGCATGTGGTCCGGCTCGTTCCAGGCACGCGCCAGGTATTCGGACACGCGGTACATCACGGCGCCCGCCGGCCCCAGCGGCATCAGGAACCAGAAGAACACGCCGAACACGTTGCGGTGGGTGGTGATCAAGGCCTTCTCCACCGCCACCCGTGTAATTTCGCTACTGTCCATGCCCACGGTGTCGATCCGGGCCCACTCGGCCAGCAGGGTGCGCGCGGTGGCCTCGTCGCCGTTGTTCAGGGCCAGCTGGATATTGGTGAAGTAATGGCTGTAGTGGCGGAAACCGAGGGTCAGGTAGACGATCAGGACGTTCCAGGCGAAGGCCAGGAACACCAGGTTGTAGCGCATGCAGGCCCAGTACACCAGCCAGGTCGGCAGCATCAGGGCCGCCATCATCAGGAACCAGCCCATGCGGCCATTGCGCTGCTCGCCCGCGTTGAACCAGCTCTCGATGCGCATGGCGAAGGCCTTGACGCCAGCGTAGACCTGGTTGTCGGCGCGCAGCGGTTTCAGCTGCTCGATCAGCAGCGCGCACAGGATGGAGAAAAATGTCATTCAGGAAACCCTTTTTTGTTATTGCATTACAACTGCCCGCTACATTAACGGAGAAGGCGGCTGGAATCAAATCCGGGGTTCCGCGCGCCGGCTCAGGCGCGCAGGTAATGGAACAGGTTGCGCAGCATGGCGGCGGTCGCGCCCCAGATGAAATACTGCTCGTAGGGCATGGCGTAGAAGCTGCGGCGCACGCCTTCCGGCAGGTCGAGGGTGCGGCGCTGGTGGTGCATGCCGTCCATCAGCCAGGCCAGCGGTACCTCGAACACCTCGGCCACCTCGCCGGGGTCGGCCTGCAGGTCCACCGGCGGCTCGACCAGGGCCACCACTGGGGTCACGCGGAAGGCGCTGATGGTGAGGTGCTCGGGCAGCACGCCGATGATCTCGACGTGGCGGCGGTGCAGTCCGATCTCTTCCTCGGCCTCGCGCAGCGCGGTCTCGATCAGGGAGGAGTCGCCCTCCTCCGCCCCGCCGCCCGGGAAGCTGATCTGGCCGGCGTGGCTGGACAGGTGCTCGGTGCGGCGCGTCAGCAGCACGGTCACGCCCTCGGGGCGCATCACCAGCGGCACCAGCACGGCGGCGCGGCGCAGGCTCTGGCCGCGCAGGGACAGCGATTCTTCGGAGACTTCCGGGTCCCAGGGCAAAGTTTGCGCGAAACGGGCGCGCAAGGCCTCGGGCGTCAGGCGCGCGGCCGGGACCGCGGCCTCACCGGCATGGCCGGCCACGGGCATCTGGGTGGGGTCGAATACGAGCTTGACCAATTGGGCTTCCTTTATGTCCAGCATCCGTCGCGGGGACGGCGGCGTCCGTTATCGATTTCACATCGGAGGCCGAAAAAGAAAAAGGCATCCTCGCGGATGCCTTTTTCAGAACACAGTCGCTATTACTCGGCGGCAGTGGTTGCGGCGCGGCGGTTCGGCAGCTTTTCTTTGATACGTGCCGATTTGCCCGAACGCTCACGCAGGTAGTACAGCTTCGCACGACGCACGTCACCGCGGCGCTTCACTTCGATCGAAGCGATCAGCGGCGAGTACAGCTGGAACGTACGCTCCACGCCTTCGCCCGACGAGATCTTGCGAACGATGAAGTTCGAGTTCAGGCCACGGTTACGACGCGAGATGACCACGCCTTCGTAAGCCTGGGCGCGCTTGCGGTTGCCTTCGACGACGTTGACGCTGACGACAACGGTGTCGCCCGGTGCGAAATCAGGGATATTGCGGCCGAGGCGCGCAATTTCTTCTTGCTCGAGTTGCTGGATCAGATCCATGTTTTACACTCCAAAAACCATCGTGCTGGCGCTGTACGATTGCCCAGTAGAGGATGGGGTTGAACATACGGGCAACATGCCCGTCGTTACATGCACACAAGGTACATTCTTACTCGGCGGCCTGGTCCAGGCTCGCCAGAAACTGCTCGTCGGCCTTGGTCAGCCGGCCGGCGCCGCGCGCCTGCTCGATCAACTCGGGCCGTTTCCTCGCGGTCGCCTCCAGCATGCGCTGGCGGCGCCACTTCATGATCTCGGCGTGGTTGCCGCCCATCAGCACGGGCGGCACCGGCGCGCCTTCGTAGACTTCCGGCCGGGTGTAGTGCGGCGAATCCAGCAGGCCGTTGACGAAGCTGTCCTCGACCGCCGAGGCATCGTCGCCCAGCACGCCCGGCAATTGCCGCACCACGGCATCCATCAGAGCCATGGCCGGCAGTTCCCCGCCCGACAGCACGAAGTCGCCGAGAGAAATTTCCTCGTCAACGCAGCGGTCCAGCAGGCGCTGGTCCACCGCTTCGTAGCGGCCGCACAGGATCACCAGACCGGGCTCGTCCTTCAGCGCCATCACGCGTTCATGGCTCAAGGGCTTGCCTTGCGGCGACATGAACACCACGCGCGGCGCCGGCAGGCCCAGGTCGAGCTGCCTTTGCTTGGCCGCATTGATCGCGGCTTCGAGCGGCTTGGCCAGCATCACCATTCCGGGGCCGCCGCCATAGGGGCGGTCATCCACGGTGCGGTGGCGGTCCTGCGTGAAATCGCGCGGATTCCAGATCGTCAGGGCCCAGCGCTGCTGCTCGATGGCGCGGCGGGTCACCCCCGACTGCGTCAATGCGGCGAACATCTCTGGGAACAAGCTCACGACGTCAAACTGCATCGGGATCTCGCTCCGGTTGGAAGGGGTTAATAATCCAGACCCCAATCCAGGGTAATCAGCTTGCCCTCGAGGTCGACGGTCATGACGTACTGGTCCACGAAAGGCACGAGGCGTTCGGTTGGCTTGTCTTGCGTCTTGCCGGCGTCGGCCGGCGTGATGCGCAGGATCGATTGCGCGCCGTTATGCATCATATCGCTCACCTTGCCCAGGGCTTCGCCCTGCAGGTTCACGACATCCATGCCGATCAGGTCGGTCCAGTAATACTCGTCCTCGTCGAGCGCGGGGAAGTCCTTGCGCGACACCTGCACCGTGGCGCCCTTGAGCGCCTCGGCTTCGTCGCGGTCGCGCAGGCCGACCAGGGTGGCGACCACGTCGCCACTGTGATACTTCGCGTTGCGCACGGCGACCGCGCGCAGGCCCGGTTTATCGAGCCACCAGGTCTTGACGTTCAACAGCGCATCGGCGTCGTCGGAATGCGGGGTGATGCGAATGCCACCCGCGAGTCCGTACGCGCCGGACACATAGCCAACCTGGATCAGGTCGTCAGGGATGTCCATCCCGGATGCTGCCGAATCGGTCAAACCTCTACAACCCTGCTTGAATTAAGCAGCTGCTTTCTGGGTAGCGACCAGGCGAGCGACTGCCGGCGACAGTTGTGCGCCAACGCCTTGCCAGTGAGCCAGACGGTCAGCAGCGACGCGCAGGCCGACTTCGGCGCCCGAAGCCATCGGGTTGTAGAAACCGATGCGCTCGATGAAACGACCATCGCGACGGTTGCGCGAGTCGGTTGCAACGATGTTGTAGAACGGGCGCTTTTTAGCGCCACCACGAGCCAAACGAATAACGACCATAATAATTCCGAAAAAGTGAGCTGGACGGAGAAAGTCGACGATTATAGCGCGCGACGGCTTCCCCCAGCAAGTGTTAACAACAACCCGGCGCGCAGTCCCGGCCGAATCAAACATTATCGCCGATTTTTCGCCCTGCCGCCACCGGCGGGGTTGTTTCCCGGTAAAAACGTGCCATTCCCGCCAATTTGGACCATACTCTTGGCTTCCTGAACATTTGGCAACTTTTCCCATGGCTGTCGCGCACAAGAACAAGACCCTGACCGTATTGCTGGCCCTGGTGGCGGGCGGCTTCGGCCTGCACCGCTTCTACCTGAAGGGAGGGACCGACCGGCTGGGCTTGCTGCACCTGTGTGCCCTGCCCCTGACCGGGCTGCTGTACGGGGCGGTGAAGCCCCACCCCTTCTATGTCCTGATGCCCTTGCTGGTGTCGTATATCGCCGCCTACATCGAAGCCCTGGTGCTGGGTCTGACGCCGGACGAGAAATGGGATGGGGCGCACAACCAGGGCAGCGGGCGCGCTTCGCGCTCGAACTGGGTGCTGCCCCTGCTGCTGGTGCTGGCGGCGGCGATGGGGGCAATACTGCTGATCGGGACCATCGCGCGCCTGTTCGACCTGCTGTACACGGGCGGGGCCTACGGCTGAACCCGAACGGGGCCCCGCCCCTGCGTGAGGCCGGCGCCGGACCGGACGCCGGCCGGACCGCTAGTAATGCGCCTCGTCGTACTCCTTGTCGTGACCCTTGTCGTGGTCCTTGTCGTGGTCCCTGTCGTGACCCTTGTCATGGTCCTTGCCGTGGTCGTCGCCGTGGTGCTTGCCCAGCTTCTTGGCGGCCTCGACCAGGTCATCCTGCAATTGATCGAGCTTGCGCGCCGCGACGCCAAGACGCTCCAGGGCTTCCTTGACGAAGGCTTTGTACTCGTACAATTCCTTCTTGTACTTCCAGGCGGCCTTCTTCCACTCCTCGCGCTCCTTCCTGTAATCGTCGCGCTCCTTGCGGTACTCGTCCCGCTCCTTCTTGTACTCGGCGCGCTCCTTCTTGCACTTGCAGTAGTCGCGCTCCTTGTCGTCGTCGTGACCGTGGTCGCCATGGTCGTGGTCGTGGCCGCAGTCGTGATGATCGTGGCCATTGTCGTCGTAGTTCTCGATACCCATGATGTTCTCCTCGTCGAGCCGCTGGAATTGGAGGCCGCGCGGCTCATGCACGGCTTACGAACAAGTTAGTTCCATCTGGATGAGCGAGCTTTGCGACAAACTAAATATCGCAGCACATGGTTTTATGCAAATTTCCTTCCAAAAAATCGTGTAAACGAGAAATATCGTGCAAAAAAAAAATCCCCGGCGCCGGCGAATGCCGGGGCCGGGGACGCCGTGCGGGTTCAGCCGTTTAGAATTGATCCACCTCCAGCGCCAGCACACCCGGCGCGCCTTCGACGATCGCGTCGCGCAGGCTGCCGGCCTGGCTCAGCACATGGTCGCCAAAGAAACGGGCGGTCGCGATCTTGGCCTTGAAGAAGGCGGCGTCGCCCTCCCCGGCCTGCAGCTTCTGCTGGGCCACCAGCGCGGCGCGGCCCAGTTGCCAGCCGCCCAGCACGATGCCGGCCAGCTTCAGGTAGAGCACGCTGCCCGCGAACACCGCGCGCACGTCCGACTTGGCGTTGGCGACCACATAGTCCACCACCTGGTCCAGCGCATCCGCGCCAGCGCTCAAGCGGCGACCGATCGCCGCCAGGTCGCCCTGCACCTCGGCCAGCTGGGCCGCCGTCGCGCGCACCTGGGCGCTCAAGCCCTTGGCCACGGCGCCGCCGTCGCGCACGGTCTTGCGGCCCACCAGGTCGTTGGCCTGGATCGCCGTCGTGCCTTCGTAGATGGTCAGGATCTTGGCGTCGCGGTAGTGCTGGGCCGCGCCGGTCTCCTCGATGAAGCCCATGCCGCCGTGCACCTGCACGCCGTCGCGCGCCACGTTCTCGCTCATCTCGGTCGACCAGCCCTTGATCACCGGGACCAGGTATTCATACACGGCCAGGTTGGCCTTGCGGGTCGCTTCGTCGGGATGATGGTGGGCCAGGTCCGACAGGCCCGCGCCCACATAGGCCAGCGCGCGCGCGGCCTCGGTCTGGGCGCGCATCGACATCAGCATGCGGCGCACGTCCGGGTGGTTGATGATGGCCACCGGACCGGGCGAGCCGGCCACTTCGCGCGACTGGATGCGGTCCTTGGCGAAGGCCACGGCCTGCTGGTAGGCGCGCTCGGCCAGGCCGACGCCCTGCATGCCGACGCCGAAGCGGGCCGCGTTCATCATGATGAACATATATTCCAGGCCGCGGTTCTCCTCGCCCACCAGGGTGCCGATGGCGCCGCCGTGGTCGCCGAACTGCAGCACCGCGGTGGGGCTGGCCTTGATGCCCAGCTTGTGTTCGATCGAGACGCAGTGCACGTCGTTGCGCTCGCCCAGCGAGCCGTCTTCCTTGACCAGGAACTTGGGCACGATGAACAGCGAGATGCCCTTCACGCCGGCGGGCGCATCCGGGGTGCGCGCCAGCACCAGGTGGATGATGTTCTCCGCCATGTCGTGCTCACCGTAGGTGATGAAGATCTTGGTGCCGAAGATCTTGAAAGTGCCGTCGCCCTGGGGCTCGGCGCGGGTGCGCACGGCAGCCAGGTCGGAGCCGGCCTGGGGTTCGGTCAGGTTCATGGTGCCGGTCCACTTGCCGCTGATGAGGGGCTCGAGGAACAGCGCCTTCTGGGCGCTTGACCCGGCGGTGAGCAGGGCCTCGATGGCGCCGTCGGTCAGGAGCGGCGCCAGCGCGAAGGACAGGTTGGCGCCGTGCAGCATCTCCATGCACGGAGTGGCCACCAGCTTGGGCAGGCCCTGGCCGCCGAATTCGGCCGGGTGCTGCACGCCCTGCCAGCCGGCGTCGGCGAAGGCGCGGAAGGCCTCGCGGAAGCCCTTCGAGGTGGTGACGCTGCCGTCCTTCCAGAAGCTGGGCTCCTTGTCGCCGGCATGGTTCAGCGGGGCCACGACTTCGCCGCAGAACTTGGCGCTTTCCTCGAGCACGGCGCTCACGGTGTCGGGGGTCGCGTCCTCGCAGCCGGGCAGCTGGTTGATCTCGGCCAGGTTGGCCAGTTCGTTGAGCACGAACTCCATGTCTTTCAGCGGGGCTTGATAGCTCACCTTGGTCTCCTGATGTAAAGCTTGAATGTATAAAGCACTGCTTGCCCGACGGCGCGCGGCGATACCGCTAACGTCCGCCATAAGCGAGAACGCCGTTCCGGCGCAGGCCGGAACCCAGGTGTGCGGGCGCCGCCAGCGGCGTCAGGCGCTATCGGACCGCATCCAACTTGGGTTCCGGCCTGCGCCGGAACGACGTGCTTGTGCTGCTGGTGCGGGAGGCATTGCATTTCGCCCCTCCCGCTCCGGGTATCAGCCCAGTTCCTTGACCAGTGCCGGGACGACTTCGAACAGGTCGCCCACCAGGCCGTAGTCGGCCACCGAGAAGATCGGGGCTTCCGGGTCTTTGTTGATGGCGACGATGGTCTTGGAGTCCTTCATGCCGGCCAGGTGCTGGATCGCGCCCGAGATGCCGACCGCGATGTACAGGGTCGGGGCGACGATCTTGCCGGTCTGGCCGACCTGCCAGTCGTTCGGCACGAAGCCCGCGTCCACCGCGGCGCGCGAAGCGCCCATGGCGGCGCCCAGCTTGTCGGCCAGCGGCTCGAGGATCTTGAAGTTCTCGGCCGAGCCGATGCCGCGGCCGCCCGAGACGATGATCTTGGCGGCGGTCAGTTCCGGACGGTCCGACTTGGCCAGTTCGCGGCCCACGAAGGAGGACTTGCCCGAATCGGCCACCGGCGCCAGCTGCTCGACGGCTGCCGAGCCGCCCGTGGCGGCCGAGTCGAAGGCGGTGCCGCGCACGGTGATGACCTTAATCTTGTCGCTCGACTGCACGGTGGCGATGGCATTGCCGGCGTAGATCGGGCGCTCGAAGGTGTCGGGCGCGTCGACCTTGGTGATTTCCGAGATCTGGGCCACGTCCAGCTTGGCGGCCACGCGCGGCAGGATGTTCTTGCCGAAGGCGGTGGCCGGAGCCAGGATGTGCGAGTAGTTGCCGGCGATGGCCAGGGCCTGCTCGGCGACGTTCTCGGCCAGGCCGTCGGCGAAGTGCGGCGCGTCGGCGACCAGCACCTTGGCGACGCCCGCGATCTGGGCGGCGGCTTCGGCGGCGGCGCCGCAGTTCGAGCCGGCGACCAGGATGTGGACTTCGCCGCCGCACTGGGCGGCCGCGGTCACGGTGTGGTGGGTGGCGCCCTTCAGGGAGCCGTTGTCGTGTTCAGCAATAACGAGTGCGACCATGATGATTCCTATGTGTGAGTTCGGCGCGGGCCGCGATCAGATGACTTTGGCTTCGGTACGCAGCTTTTGCACCAGCGTCGCCACGTCCGGCACCTTGACGCCGGCCGAGCGCTTGGCCGGCTCGGTCACTTTCAGGGTCTTCAGGCGCGGGCTCACGTCGACGCCCAGGTCTTCCGGCTTGATGGTCTCGAGCGGTTTCTTCTTCGCCTTCATGATGTTCGGCAGGGTCACGTAGCGCGGCTCGTTCAGGCGCAGGTCGGTGGTGACGATGGCCGGCAGGCTCAGGGCCACGGTTTCCAGGCCGCCGTCCACTTCGCGGGTCACGGTGACCTTGCCGTCTTCCAGCACCACCTTCGAGGCGAAGGTCGCCTGCGGCCAGCCCAGCAGGGCAGCCAGCATCTGGCCGGTCTGGTTGGAGTCGTCGTCGATCGCCTGCTTGCCCAGGATGATCAGCTGCGGCTGTTCCTTGTCCGCCAGCGCCTTCATGATCTTGGCCACGGCCAGCGGCTCGGTCTCGACATTGGTCTCGACCAGGATGCCGCGGTCGGCGCCGATGGCCATGCCGGTACGCAGGGTTTCCTGGCACTGGGCCACGCCGACCGACACCGCCACCACCTCGGTGACCTTGCCGGCTTCCTTCAGGCGCGTGGCTTCTTCCATCGCGATCTCGTCGAACGGGTTCATCGACATTTTGACGTTGGCGATATCCACGCCGCTGCCGTCGGATTTGACGCGGACCTTGACGTTGTAGTCGACCACGCGTTTGACGGGTACCAGGACTTTCATAGGGTGCCTTTAGAAAATGGGAATGGGTGACAGACTAAAATGGCCTAGATTATAAGAGAAATTCAGGCTACGGTCGAAATTAAAGCACGATCGTGCGTTTTTTTGTTAGAGGTTTTCGACTAAAACAAGCTGGACATCAAAAAGGGAGATTCGACGGGGCCCCGGGCGGCTGCCCTGCCCCGTCACATGACATTGCGCGGGAAAGCGCGCAACTTATTTGCGGCGCATCAGAAAGGTGAATTCACCGTTCTCCACGCTGTGGTGCAGCAGCGCGTTGCCGGTCTGTTTGGCGAAGGCCTGGAAATCGCGCACGGAACCGGTATCGGTCGCGACGATGCGCAGCACCTCGCCGCTTTCCATCTCGGCAAGCGCCTTCTTCGCTTTGAGGATGGGCAGGGGACAGTTCAGCCCGCGCGCATCCAGGTCTCTCTGGAATTCCATGGTGTCGAAAGTGATGTCGCTCATCGCATACCTGCTCAGTTAAACGTGCGTCTGGTTCGCATACTACTCCAATTCGCGCAGTATGACGCAGCGCACCAAAATAGTCACACATTGTTGCAAGAGTGCAACCGAATGTGAAATGCCACAGTGCATTTGCGTCCGCATCCGACACGCTTGTTACTACTTTTGCACAGCGATGGTGCATTTCACCCTGTAAATATGGTGCATTCTGGCCCGCTGCAAGACTCCTGGCAAAGCCTAAGAATACGTAGGCGGGACGTCAATGGACGCATTGACTACGCATGCGGTGCGGCCCTGCGCCTTCCGCTCTCCCAAAATAAAAACGCCGCCCGGAGGCGGCGTGTTCATGCGCTGCGCGAGCCGGTCAGGCGCGCTCGCCCACCCAGCCGGCCACGCCAGCCAGTGCCTGCGGCAGGGCCGACGGATCGGTGCCGCCCGCCTGCGCCATGTCCGGACGGCCGCCGCCCTTGCCGCCCACCTGCTGGGCGACGAAGTTCACCAGCTCGCCGGCCTTGACCTTGCCGGTCGCGTCCTTGGTCACGCCCGCGATCAGGCTGACCTTGCCGTCCGCCACGCTGGCCAGCACGATGGCCGCGGTCTTGAGCTTGTCCTTCAGCTTGTCCATGGTCTCGCGCAGGCTGGCCACGTCGGCGCCGTCCATGGTCGCGGCCAGCACCTTGATGCCGTTCACGTCGATGGCCTTGCCGGCCAGCTCGTCGCCCTGGCCCGCGGCCAGCTTCGACTTGAGCGCGGCCACTTCCTTCTCCAGCGCCTTGACCTGGTCCTGGACCTGGCCGATGCGGCTCGGCAGTTCCTCCGGGCTGGTCTTGAGTGCGCCCGCGGCTTCGTTCAGCTTGCGGGTGATGGCCTGCACCAGCGCCAGCGCGCCCTCGCCCGTCACCGCCTCGACGCGGCGGATGCCGGCCGCCACGCCGCCTTCCGAGACGATCTTGAACAGGCCGATGTCGCCGGTGCGGGTGACGTGCACGCCGCCGCACAGTTCCTTCGACGAGCCGATGTCCAGCACGCGCACGGTGTCGCCGTACTTCTCGCCGAACAGGGCCATCGCGCCGTGCTTGACGGCGTCGTCGAAGCTCATGTGCTGGGCCTGGGTGGCGTGGTTCTCGAGGATCTCGCGGTTGACGATGGCCTCGACCTTCGCGATTTCCTCGGCGGTGAGGGGCGCCGGGTGGCTGAAGTCGAAGCGGGTCTTGTCCGGATCCACCAGCGAGCCTTTCTGCTGCACGTGGCTGCCCAGCACTTCGCGCAGGGCCTTGTGCATCAGGTGGGTCGCCGAGTGGTTGCGGATGGTGCGCGCACGCTTGACGGTGTCGACCTGGGCGTCCACGGTGTCGCCCACCTTGAGCGCGCCCTGGCGCAGCACGCCGTGGTGGCCGAACACGTCGGCCTGGATCTTGAGGGTGTCCTGCACCTCGAACAGGCCGCCGGGGGCGCGGATCTCGCCCTGGTCGCCCACCTGGCCGCCCGACTCGGCGTAGAACGGGGTGGTGTCCAGCACCACGATGCCCGGCTGGCCGGCCCGCAGTTCCTGGACCGAGACGCCGTCGGCGTACAGGGCCAGCACGTGGGTGTTGTGGGTCAGCGACTCGTAGCCGACGAACTTGGTCTTCTCGCCCGCGTACTCGACGTTGGCGGCCATCTTGAACTTGCCGGCCGCGCGCGCGGTCTGCTTCTGCTGTTCCATGGCGGCGGTGAAGCCCGCTTCGTCCAGGGTCACGCCGCGCTCGCGGCAGATGTCGGCGGTGAGGTCGAGCGGGAATCCGTAGGTGTCGTACAGGGTGAAGGCGGTGGCGCCGTCCAGGTTCTTCGGGTCCTTGGCCAGCTGGGCTTCCAGGATCTTCATGCCGTTTTCGAGGGTCTCGCCGAAGCGCTCTTCCTCGGCCTTGAGCACCTGCATCACGCGCTCCTTGGCCTCGCGCAGCTCCGGATAGGCTTCGCCCATCTCGAGGTCGAGGTCGGCCACCAGCTTGTGGAAGAAGGGCTTGGTCTGGCCCAGCTTGTGGCCGTGGCGCAGGGCGCGGCGGATGATGCGGCGCAGGACGTAGCCGTGGCCTTCGCTGCTCGGGATGATGCCGTCGACGATCAGGAAGGAGGCGGCGCGGATGTGGTCCGCGATCACCTTCAGCGAATTGTTCGACAGGTCGGCGGCGCCGGTCTCGCGCGCGGCGGCCTTGATCAGGTTCTGGAACAGGTCGATCTCGTAGTTGCTGTGCACGTGCTGCAGCACGGCGGCCAGGCGCTCCATGCCCATGCCGGTGTCGATCGAGGGCTTGGGCAGCGGGGTCAGGACGCCGGCTTCATCGCGGTTGAACTGCATGAACACCAGGTTCCAGATCTCGATGAAGCGGTCGCCGTCTTCCTCGGGCGAGCCCGGAGGACCGCCCCAGATCTCGGGACCGTGGTCGTAGAAGATCTCGGTGCAGGGGCCGCAGGGGCCGGTGTCGGCCATCTGCCAGAAGTTGTCCGAGGCGTAGCGCGCGCCCTTGTTGTCGCCGATGCGGATGATGCGCTCCTTCGGCACGCCGATCTCGTTGGCCCAGATGTCGTAGGCCTCGTCGTCCTCGAAGTAGACGGTGACGGTCAGCTTCTCGGCCGGCAGCATGTACACGGTGGTCAACAGCTCCCAGGCGAACTGGATGGCGTCGCGCTTGAAGTAGTCGCCGAAGCTGAAGTTACCCAGCATCTCGAAGAAGGTGTGGTGACGCGCGGTGTAGCCGACGTTTTCCAGGTCGTTGTGCTTGCCGCCCGCGCGCACGCAGCGCTGCACGGTGGTGGCGCGCTTGTACGGACGGGTATCCAGGCCCAGGAAGACATCCTTGAACTGCACCATCCCGCTGTTGGTCAACAGCATGGTCGGGTCGTTGCCCGGCACCAGCGGGCTGGAGCGGACGATGGTGTGGCCTTTGGACTCAAAGAACTTGAGAAACTTTGCGCGGATTTCGGAGGATTTCATGTCGTAGGGGCGGAAAGGGGCAGCGTTCTGTATAAAGGAACGATTATAGCGTAGCTGCTTGTTGGAATAGCAGTCTGGTGGAGAATGCGTTGGGGGGATGCTTGCGGGGGCGACTACGGTAGGGAACTTGGGTTCCGGCCTGCGCCGGAACGACGGGTTGTTGTTGTCAGCTATTCATGCTGTGGCGCCGCCTTCGTAGTCCGCGGCCAGAGCACGTCGTTCCGGCGCAGGCCGGAACCCAAGTTTGCATGAGCAGCGCCAACCCCACCCAGTGCCGCAGCGCGTGAAGAGCGCGCCCTCAGCGCAACAAGGACAACACCGCCCGCGGCTGGCTGTTCGCCTGCGCCAGCATCGCCGACGCCGCCTGCTGTAGGATCTGCGCCCGGGTCAGGCCGGCCGTCACGCTGGCGTAGTCGGTGTTGGCGATCCGGTCCTGGGCCGCGGCCAGGTTCACCGAATCGCGCTGCAGGCCGTTGGCCATCATGTCGATCCGGTTGCTGTAGGCCCCCACCGCCACCCGCTGCTGGTTGACGAAGGCGAGCGCCTCGTCGATGTGCAGCAGGGCCACCGCCGGATCCTGCATGTTCAGGTCGGCCAGCCCCAGCGCCGCCGCGCTCATGCCGGCGAAATGCAGGTCGATCGTGTCCCCGGCGCGCTCGCCCACCTGGATCTGCACCCGCCGCATGGCCGTGCTGCCGCCCTGCTCCGGATAGATGACCTGGAAGCCCGCCAGTCCGTCCTCGGCGTTGTTGGTCCCGTCGTCCGCCACCACCGCGCGCGCATTGCGCGCCGGCCCGCCGTCGGCGTCCAGGCCGCCGATCGCGCCGGTGTCGGCGTTGGTCAGGTTCATCTTGGTGGTGATGAAGTTGGCGCCGTTCGTCCCGAACTCGGTCATGAAGGCGCCGGCGTCGGCCCACACGCCGTTGCTGACCGTGTTCAGGGCCTGGTTCAGGTTGGCCGACTGGTTCTGGTTCAGGAACTGCATCACGCCCTTGATCCCGCCGTCCACGCCCATCTCCTTCAGGCGAGAGTGCAGGTAGCGTGCGGCCGCGTAGGAGCCTTCGTAGCTGAAGGTGCCTCCCGCGGTGGCCGCCACCAGCGCCGCCGCGCCGCCGCCCACGGCCCCGGCCAGGCGCTCGTCGGCGCCCTGGATCAGCTCGGCCGTGCCTTCGATGAACCATTGCGGCAGGCTCTGGAAGTTCATGGTGCGCGACATGATGGCGTGCGCCATCTCGTGGGCGATGATGCGGTCGCTGTACAGCGGCGCGCTGCCGCCGTCCTGGGTGGCGCCGGTGCCGAAGTCCGCCATGTCGATGTTCAGGTGGATGTTGGTGAACTTGCCGCCGGAATAGACGCCCGAGACCGAGGCCAGGTTGTTGAAGGCGCCGTCGGTGCCCTCGAGGTTGACGGTCATGGTGGCGCCGTCGGCCTCCAGGCCGTAATACTTCTTGACCATGTCCTCGGCCGCCGCCAGCCAGCCTGTCTTGAGGCCGTCCAGCACCTTGCGCTTGCGCTCGTCGCCGCCGATGCTGCCCGCCTCCTGCGAGAACACGGCCTGGCCGTTGAAACTGGTCTGCTGGCCGATCTGGGTGATGTTGCCGAGCAGTTCACGGGTCTCTTCCTGCAGGGCGGCGCGGTCGCCTTCCGAATAGCTGCCGTTGCCGGCCGCCACCGCCAGCGAGCGCAGGCGCTGCAGGGTGTCGCCGATGCTCGCCATCGCGCCGTCCGCGACCTGCAGCATGGAGCCGGCGTCGCTGATGTTGCGCAGCGCCTGGCTGGCGCCGTTCAGGCCCGCCGTCATGCGCGTGGAAATCGCCAACCCTGCCGCATCGTCCGCCGCGCCGCCGATGCGCATGCCGGTGGCCAGCGCGCCCAGCAGCCTGGCCCGCGATTCCTCGTGGGTCTGCAGATTGCGCTGGGCGAAGCTCGCCAGCGTATTGTTGAGAATCGACAGTGACATTGCTTGCCGGGTTGACAGACGGTTATCTGTCTTTATCGACAAGCCGGAAAAATACTTGAGCCAATTTGGAAACTTTTTGTCGGGCGCCGCCGCTTACCTGAAATCGGGGCCGATCAGGTCGATCCGGTCGGTGCAGAAGGCGTCCACGCCCCAGTCCAGCAGTTCGCGGGCGCGCGCCGGGTCGTTGACGGTGTAGCAGAACAGGCCGAAGCCGGCGGCCTTGACCGCCCGCGCCAGCTCGAGCGTCAGGTGGCGGTGGCTGGTGTGCACCGCCACCGCCTCGACCGCGCAGGCGCGCCGTTCCCAGTCCGGGGCCAGGCGCTCGAACAGGCAGGCGCGCGCCACGCCAGGCGCCGCCTCCATCGCCGCCTCCAGCGCCTCCTGGCTGAAGGAGGACAGCAGCGGCGCGCGCCGGCGCGCCTCCAGGTCCCCGGCCAGCTCCGCGGCGAACATGGCGGCCACGGTGCGCGCCACGGTCGCGCCGGTGGCGCGCTCGAAACCGGGCGCAGGCTTGATCTCGACGTTCATCCATACGCCCTGCGCCTTGCACATGCCCGCGAACTCGACGAACAGCGGCACCGTTTCGTCACGGTGGGCGGCCGCGAACCAGCTGCCGGCATCCATCGCCGCCAGCTCGTCCGCATCGTAGTCGGACACCTGGCCGCTGCCCTTGACCGTGCGCCCCAGCACCGGGTCGTGCATCACCACCGGCACCCCGTCGCGCGCCAGCATCACATCGAATTCGATGGCCCGGAAGCCCGCTTCCATGCCGCGCCGCAGGCCGGCATAGGTGTTCTCGGGCGCCAGCGTGCCGCCGCCGCGGTGCGCCAGGATGCGCGGATAAGGCCACATGGACGACTCCTTCATGCGCTATGCCCCAGGCCGTGGCGCTGCGCCAGCCAGGCGAACAGGGTGATGTTCAGGGCCACCGTCAGGTGGAACTTCCAGCGAAAGGATTGCTTGGCGCTTTTGTGGCGCAGCCATTGTTGGGCCAACAGTCCGCCCGGCCAGCCTCCGACCAGGCCCAGCAGCAACAAGGTGGTTTCCGGGGTGCGCCAGGTCTTGGCCCGGGCCGCCGACTTGTCGAGGGCGTAGAACACGAAACAGGTCAGGCTGGTGACCAGATAGGCGGCGCCGACCAGCAGCGGCAAGTCCCAGGCCAGGGTGGCGTACAGGTAGAGGCCGGAGAACAGGATCAGGGGCAGATAAGGCATGGCCACAGCTTACGGTCCCATCTTGGGAATGTCCATATGGCAAAAAAGACAGCGTTTTCCGGCTTCACCGTTCGATAACGAACAGAGAAAAGCATGTCAAAACACCTACCCTCGACCTTCACCCTTGGAACAGGCAGGAGAAACCTCATGGCTTTTGATCTAGGAAACCTGTTGAACCAGTACCTCGGCGGCGCCCAGAATCCCCAGAGCGCGGCCGACGATTTCGAGCGCGTGGCCCAGAATGCGCCGCGCGAAACCCTGGCCCAGGGCGTGGCCGGCGCGCTGCGCTCCGACCAGACCCCGCCCTTCCCCCAGATGGTGAGCCAGCTCTTCGGCCAAAGCAACCCGAACCAGCGCGCCGGCATGCTGAACCAGCTGCTGACCACCCTCGGCCCGGCCGTGCTGGCCCAGCTCGGCAACGGCGGCCTCGGCAAGATCTTCGGCGGCGCCGCGCCCACCCAGGTGACGCCCGAGCAGGCTGCGCAGGTGACGCCGGAACAGGTGCGCGAACTGGCCGAGAAGGCCGAGCAGCAGAATCCCAGCATCATCGACCGCATGGGCGACTTCTACGCCGAGAACCCGACCCTGGTCAAGGCCATCGGCGGCGCCGCGCTGGCGATCGCGCTCGGCCACATGGCGCAGGGCATGCGTCGCCAGTAAGTAGTCACCAACAACACAGCGAGGACATCATGGGTATTCTGAGCAATATCTTCCACAAGATCTTCCCGGGCTCCGCCCCGAAACCGGCGCCGGCGCAAGCCCAGGCCCCGGCCCAGGCGCCCAAGCCCCAGGCCGCCCCGGCCCAGCCCCAGGCGCAGCCTCAGGCCCAGCCGCAAGCCCAAGCCGCCCCCGCAGCCGCCGCGCCGATGCAGCAGGTCGACGTGGAGCAGATCCTCAACGACATGCAGAAGCAGTCGGGCCAGCAGCTCAACTGGCGCACCTCGATCGTCGACCTGCTCAAGCTGCTCGGCCTGGACAGCAGCCTGGCGGCGCGCAAGGAACTGGCCGCCGAACTGCACTACACCGGCGACACCGGCGACTCGGCCACCATGAACATCTGGCTGCATCGCCAGGTCATGAACAAGCTGGCGGCCAATGGCGGAAAGGTGCCGGCCGACCTGCGCGACTGATGTCAGTCCGCCAGCGTGGTGTTGGCCGGCGTCCCGCAGGAAAAGCAGAAGCGGGCGAAGGCGCTCTTGCGCGTGTTGCAGGTGCCGCAACGGTCGAACAGGCCGATGCCGCAGTGCGGGCAGAAGTCCAGGCTGCCGTCCTTCAGGTCCACCGGCCGCTCGCAGCCGGGGCAGACGCTCTTGCCCAGCCGGGCCTGGGCCAGGTCGTAGCGCATGGTCTGGCGCCGCTCCTGGTCAGGCAGGGCCTCGGCCGCCTTCTGGCGCGCCAGGTAGGCCTGCAGCCACTTGATGGCGTAGCGGCCGACCACGAAGGTGAGCAGGATGCCGACCAGGTAGCGCACGTAGCCGCCATAGCTGGGCAGGTAGGGCACCAGCTCGAAGAAGAAGGTGAACAGGGCGAACAGGATGAAGCCCCAGGCGAAGGGCCAGTCCGGGCTCTTGCGCTTGTGCTTGAACAGCCAGCCCGCGACCAGCAGCAGCGGCAGGGTCACCGCCAGGCGGTACAGGAAGACCCGCAATTCCTTGGCGCGCTCGGCCTCGGCATAGGCCTTCTGGGCCGGTCCCTCGAGGCGGAACAGGCGGTCGTGGGCGCGCCCGGCGGCCTGGGTGGCGTCCAGCATGGCCTGCTGCTCGGCCTCGACCGCGCCCAGGGCCTTGCGCTCGGCGGCTTCGAGTTCGTCGAGTGCGCGGGTGCGGGCGATGAGTTCGGGGTCCTGCTCGGGACGCGCGGTGGCGCTGCGGGTGGCAAGCCAGTTGTCGAAGGTGGCGCGCGCCGAGCGGGTGTTCGACTGGGCCACGCCGTGCTTCTGGGTGGCCTGCTCGAGCCGTTCGCGCGCGCTCTCCTGCCTGGCCGTGGCCCCCTCCAGCTCGGCCTTGGCGGCCTTGAGCTGAGCCGGATCCATGAACTGCTCGACCGTGAGCGGCTCCTCGACATCCCAGAGGTTCTGCACGACCAGGCTGCCCAGGCCGATCAGGAAGCCGGCGAAGACGATCGCCACCAGCCACAGCGCGCGCTGCAGCCATTTTTCGGTCAGGCGCAAGCCTTTGTTCATGAGCAGGGTCCTCCAATCAAATTGAAGGCCCTACTTTGCCATGGGAAACGACCCCGGGCCAGCGGCTGGCGCAAAAGACAGCGCCGGCGCTACCTTGGGTATCGCCGGGCGCTACCCTGCCCCCGCTCAGAAGTAGGACAGGCCGAGCGCCTTCTTGACTTCGTCGGTGGTCACGGCGGCGATCTCGCGTGCACGCGCCGTGCCTTCCTTCAGGATCTGCAGCACCTGGCCGCGGTCCTTGGCGAACTCCTCGCGGCGCGCGCGGATCGGGGCCAGCAGCTCCTGCAAGATGCCTTCCAGGCGCTTCTTGACCACGCTGTCGCCCAGCCCGCCGCGGGTGTAATGGGCCTTCATCTCGGCCAGGCCTTCCTTGTCCGGGTCGAAGGCGTCGAGGTAGATGAAGGCCACGTTGCCCTCCAGGTGGCCGGGGTCGGAGACCTTCAGGTGCAGCGGGTCGGTATAGACCTGCTTGACGGCGGCGCGGATCTCGTCGGCCGAGGCGCCCAGGTTGATGGTATTGCCGAGCGACTTGCTCATCTTGGCCTTGCCGTCGATGCCGGGCAGGCGGCCGACTTCGGGCACGATGGCCTTGCACTCGACCAGGATGTCGCGGCCGGCGTTGCGGTTGAACTTGCGCACGATCTCGTTGCACTGCTCGATCATCGGGATCTGGTCTTCGCCGACCGGCACCACGCTGGCCTTGAAGGCCGTGATGTCGGCGGCCTGGCTGGCCGGATAGGTCAGGAAGCCGGCCGGGATGTCGCGCTCGAAGCCGCGCAGGACGATCTCCTGCTTGACGGTGGGATTGCGCTCCAGGCGCGCCACCGTCACCAGGTTCAGGTAGTAGAAGGTCAGCTCGGTCAGTTCCGGAATCTGGGACTGGATCAGGATGGTGGTCTTGGCCGGGTCGATCCCTACGGCAAGGTAATCGAGCGCCACCTCGACCACGTTCCGGTGTACCTTTCCGATGTCATCCATGTTGTCGGTCAGGGCCTGCGAGTCGGCCAGCATGACGAACTGGCGATAGCTGTCCTGGTAGGCGACCCGGTTGCGCAGGCTGCCGACGAAATGGCCGAGGTGCAGCGGACCGGTAGGACGGTCACCGGTCAGGATGATGGGCGTGGAGTTGGTCTGGTTCTGGCTTGGCTGGTTCATCGAGTTTTCCTGTTCTTGCCCCGATCGTCCAGCGCCAACGAAAAAACGCCACCCGAATCGAGGCGGCGTCGTTTGAAATGCACATCATTTCCCGTGGCCGCGCGCTATGAGCGGCGCCACCAGGTCGTCAAATGGAGATGTGCTTTCGGAAAGTTCATGGACCGCATGGTTGCAGGTTGGCGCGTCGCTGTCAACCGCAACCCGCGCCGTGACACGGCAGGCAAGGCTTCCCCTTCTCTTCTTTTTTCACATGGGCGCCTCGCTGGGACCACTTTGTTGTAAAACTTATAATAATTGGTGAATGTTATGGATTCAAACAAGCGCACGAACAACCCGATCCCTCCGCTGGAACTCTGGGGCGGCCTCGAATGCACGGTCAATCGCGTCCGCGACGAATATTTCAGCCAGCTCGACCGTAATGGCCATGCGGCGCGCGCCTGCGACATCGCACGCTTCGCCTCGCTCGGCATCCGCGCGATCCGCTATCCGGTGCTGTGGGAGCGCACTGCGCCGAACGGCCTGGACAGCGCCGACTGGAGCTGGCCGGACGAGCGCCTGCCCGCCCTGCGCGAGGCCGGCATCACGCCGATCGCCGGCCTGATCCACCACGGCAGCGGCCCCGAGCACACCAGCCTGGTCGATCCGGGCTTCGCCGAGCAGCTGGCCGAGTACGCGGGCGCGGTGGCGGCGCGCTATCCCTGGCTGGAGTACTACACCCCGGTCAACGAACCCTGCACCACCGCCCGCTTCGCCGGCCTGTACGGCGTGTGGTACCCGCATGGACGCGACGACCGCACTTTCGTGCAGGCCCTGCTGAACCAGTGCCGCGCCGTGGTGCTGGCCATGCGCGCCATCCGCAAGGTGAATCCGAACGCCAAGCTGGTCCAGACGGACGACCTGGGCAAGACCTACGGCACGCCCGAGATGGCACAGGTGGCCGACTTCTACAACGAGCGCCGCTGGCTGGCCTGGGACCTGCTGTGCGGCATGGTCGGCCCCGAACACCCGCTGTGGAACTACCTGCGCAAGACCGGCATCCCGGCCGAGGAATTCCTCTGGTTCCGCGACAACACCTGCCCGCCCGACATCATCGGCGTCAACTACTACGTCACCTCCGAGCGCTGGCTGGACCACCGTCCCGAGCGCTTTCCTGAGCACCACCGCGGCGTGGCCGACGGCATCCCCTGCGCCGACATCGAGGCCTCGCGCGTGCTGGCCACGCCGACCCCGGGCATCGCTCCGCTGCTGTCCGAGATCTGGGACCGCTACCGCATTCCGCTGGCCGTGACCGAAGCCCACATCGACGCCAACCGCGAAGACCAGCTGCGCTGGCTGCTCGAAATCTGGGAAGCGGCCCAGCAGTCGCAGCAGAACGGCGTGGACGTGCGCGCCGTGACGGTATGGTCGCTGCTGGGTTCCTTCGACTGGAACAGCCTGGTGACCCAGAACCGCGGCTACTACGAGCCCGGCCCCTTCGACGTGCGCTCGCCGCTGCCGCGCCCGACCGCGCTGGCGCGCATGATGCAGGAGCTGTCGTCCGGCAAGCCGCTGTCGCATCCGGTGCTGCGCGGCCAGGGCTGGTGGCGGCGCGCCGGCCGCTTCCTGTGCCACCCGCCGGTGGCCACGCCGGCCGCCCTGACCTCGATCTCGGCCGACGGCCACCGCCTGGTCGGCACCGGCGCCGCGCCCATCCTGGTGCTGGGCGCCACCGGCACCCTGGGCCGCGCCTTCGCGCGCGTCTGCCAGAAGCGCAACCTGGCCTTCCGCCTGCTGTCGCGCAAGGAGATGGACATCGCCGACCCCGACTCGGTCGAGCGCGCGCTTGCCGAGCACAAGCCCTGGGCCGTGATCAACACCTGCGGCTACGTGCGGGTGGACGAGGCCGAGAACGACGTCGAGCGCTGCCTGCGCGAGAACACGGTGGGCCCGGCGATCCTGGCCGCGGCCTGCGCGCGCCACGGCGTGCACCTGACCACCTTCTCGAGCGACCTGGTGTTCGACGGCGGCCAGGACCGGCCCTATGTCGAATCCGACCCGGTGGCGCCGCTCAACGTCTACGGCCGCAGCAAGGCCGAGGCTGAAAGCCGGGTGCTGGACCAGAACCCGGACGCGCTGGTGGTGCGCACCAGCGCCTTCTTCGGGCCCTGGGACCAGTACAACTTCGTGACCCTGGCGCTGGGCGCGCTGGAGCGCGGCGAGCCCTTCGTGGCGGCGAGCGACCTGACCATCACCCCGACCTATGTGCCGGACCTGGTGCATGCCTGCCTCGATCTCGCAATCGACCGTGAAAGCGGCATCTGGCACCTGGCCAACGGCGGCGCCCTGACCTGGGCGGAGCTGGCGCTGCAGGCGGCCGAACGGGCCGGGGTCGACGCCAGCCGGCTAGAAGCGCGGCCGGGCGCGTCCTGCGGCTTCGCGGCGGCGCGCCCGAGCTACTGCGCGCTGCACAGCGAGCGCGGGGTGCTGCTGCCCAAGCTGGACGATGCGCTCGGACGCTACCTGGAGCTGCGCGCCGGCGATCCGGCCGAGATGGAGGAGCTGGTGCTGACGGCCGAGAGCAGGCAGCCGGTGGCGGGCGGGCATCGGCAGCAGGAGGCGACCGAAGTGGGGGTGGTGCAGGCGGGGACCTGATGCCGCTTGCGGTGCGGGTTCGTGGCCTGCATGCAAACTTGGGTTCCGGCCTTCGCCGGAACGACGTTTATAGGCAGGTGGCCGAAGTGACGGAACTCGATCAGAGACCGACATAATCAACGTCGTCCCGGCGCAGGCCGGGACCCAAATTCCCCGCCGAAGCCACAAATATCCGACTAAACCCCTCCCCTATTAAACCCACAAAAAACCCTCCACGCTACAATCCCCCGGCCACCCAATAACACCACAGGCCACCCCAAGTGCAAGAGCAACACGCCTTCCCCTTCCTGCGGGAGATCATCCTCTTCCTGATCCTCTCCGGCATCCTCATCCCCACCCTGCAACGCCTGCGCATCAACCAGGTCCTCGGCTTCCTGGCCGTAGGCACCGTCGCCGGCCCCTACGGCCTGGGCCTGCTGGCCGACGACTACCCCTTGATGCGCCACTTCAGCTTCCCCAGCGGCGAAGGGGTGTCGATGCTGGCCGAGCTGGGCGTGCTGTTCCTGATGTTCATGATCGGCCTGGAGCTCTCCGCCGCCCGCCTGTGGTCGATGCGGCGCTGGGTGTTCGGCGCCGGCACCGCCCAGGTCCTCGTCAGCGCCACCCTGATCGGCGGCGCCTTGCTGCTCTACGGCCTGCCCGGCGAGTACGCCACCGTCCTCGGCCTGGTGCTCTCGCTCTCCTCCACCGCCGTGGTCATGCAGCTCATGAGCCAGCAGCAGAGCACCAACACCCCGCTCGGCCAGGCCGCCTTCGCGGTGCTGATGCTGCAGGACCTGGCCGTGGTGCCGATCCTGATCCTGATCGGCGCCCTCGGCAAGGACGCCGGCGGGGACGCGGGCGTGGCCATGCTGGCCCTGCTCACCCTGGCCAAGGCCGCCGGGGCGATCGCCCTCATCTACCTGGCCGGCGGGCGCGTGATCCATCCGCTGTTCCGCGCCTTCGCCCGCCACCGCCAGCCCGACGTGTTCATGGCCCTGATCCTGCTCTCGACCTTCGGCATCGCCGCCCTCTCGGCCGCCGCCGGCCTGTCGATGGCGCTGGGCGCGCTGATCGCCGGCCTGCTGCTGGCCGAGACCGAGTTCAAGCACGAGGTCGAGCTGATGGTCGAGCCCTTCAAGGGCCTGCTCATGGGCCTGTTCTTCATGACCGTGGGGATGAACATCGACACCCGCCAGATCCTCGAGGCGCCGCTGTGGCTGGCCGCCTTCGTGGGCGGACTGGTGCTGGTCAAGGCGCTCGTGGTCGCCCTGCTGTTTCGCATCGGCGGCCTGCCCTGGGGCCGGGCGGTCGAGGGCGGCCTGCTGCTGGGCCAGGGCGGCGAGTTCGCCTTCATCGTGATCGGCTACGCCGTCAGCACCCAGGTGCTGGACGCGGGCCTCGGGGCGCGCGTGATGCTGGCGGTCGGCCTGTCGCTCTTCATCACGCCGCTGCTGGCGCGCCTGGGCCGCATGATCGGGGAGCGCCACGACGGCGCGGCGCGCGAGCAGGCCGCCAACGCCTCCCACGCCAGCCTGGCGCAGGCGCGCGGGCGCATCATCATCGCCGGCTTCGGCCGCGTGGGCCAGCAGCTCGCCAAGCTGCTCACGGCCCAGGGCATCCCTTTCGTCGCCTTCGAGAACGACGCCAAGCTGGTGTCGAAACTCCATGCCGAAGGCGTGCCGGTCTACTTCGGCAACGCCGCCCGTCCCGAGCTGCTGCGCCGCGTGCACGCCGACGAGGCGCCCGCCATCGTCCTCACCATGGACCACCCGGCCTCGGCCCTGCAGGCGGTGCGCGGCATCCGCCGCGAATTCCCGGACGCGCGCCTGTTCGTGCGCTCACGCGACGAGAAGCATGCGCGCGCCCTGCGCCAGGCCGGGGCCAGCGTGGTGGTGCCGGAAACCCTCGAGGCCAGCCTGCAGCTGTCGGCCTTCGTGCTGGAAGCGATGGGCCTGGACGAGCGCTCCGTGGACGACATCGTCGACCACGAGCGCGAGCTGTTCGCGGCCCAGCTGCTCGACCCCAGGCCGCCCGCGGCCTGAAGCCGGCTCAAGCCGCGGCGCGCAGCGCCGCCTGCACGCCCCACCACGCCGCTTCCTCGAACACCGAATAGCCGGACAGGTCGCCGTGCGCGAACAGCACCGGTCCCTCGGCTTCGCGCAGCGCCGCCAGGCCCGCATTCTTGCGAAAGCCGGGCGCCGGAATCGCCATCGCGTGGGCGCGCAAGGTGATGTCGGCGCGCTCGACGCAGGGCGCCAAGGCCAGCCCATAGGCCGCGCGCAGGTCGCTCGCCGCCAGGTCCAGCAGCTCGCGCGGGTCGGCGTCCTGCAGCCAGCGCCGCGCCTCCTGCGGCGTGCGTCCGGACAACGCCATATAGGCCGTGAACACGGTCTTCTCGGGCGGATGCAGGCGGATGTCCTGGTGGGTCGACACCACGTAGCCCAGGCCCTTGCCGCCGTAAACCACGTTGTCCCAGGCCAGCGGCGTCTCGTCCAGCTCGCGCGGGAAGGCGCGCATCACGAAGCTGCTCACCATCCAGGGCGCGTAGGCCGGCAGGTCGCGGCGCGGGTCGAAGCCCAGCTTCCCGATGCCCTCGACGATGCGCGCGGCGACGAACAGCGGCATCGCGCACACGATGCGCCGCGCCCGCACCAGGAAGCTGCGCGGCTTGCCGCTCTCCAGCGTGAAGCACAGCGCCTCGGCCCGGTCGCCCAGCGAACGCACCGAAACCGCCGTGCCGGGGCGGCGACGCCCGGCGACGCGCGCGGCCAGCGCCTCGGCCACTGGCGCCAGGCCGCCCGGCCAGGTCAGGAGGCCGTTCTCCTCCGCGTTGGCGGCCAGGCCCAGGCGTCCGGCGAAGTAATGCACGCCGGCCCAGGCCGACACCTGCGCCAGCCCGGCGCCGTAGTCATCGCGGCAGCAGTAGTCGAGATACCAGCGCAGCGCCGGCGCGGTATAGCCTTCGCGGTCCAGCCAGGCGGCGAAGCTGATGGCGTCCAGTCCGTCGAATTCCGGGTCCTGCGAGGACAGCGCGGCCGGGAACACAAAGCTGCGCCGCCCGTCCGCGCCGCGATGGTGGCGCAGGCGCTCCATGTGGGCGAAGAACTGCCTTTCCTGGGCCAGCTCGCCGGCCGCCAGGCCCTCCTGCGGCAGCAGGCCCTCGTGCCAGCGTCCCTGGTACAGCAGGCGCTCCTGCGGGCCGTGCAGGACGAAGCGCTCGTCGTACAGCGGGCGCTCACCCAGCGCGTCCTGGCGGATCACGCCGAGGTCGGCCAGCATCTCGCGCACCTGCCTCGCTTCCCTGCCCGGCAGCGGCAGGTAGTGGGCCCCGGTCGGGCAGGCGTAGTCGCCGTAGCGGCTGCCGGCGGCGTTGCCGAAGGCTTCCGGGCCGTCGAACAGCAGGAAGTCCTGGCGGCCCATGCGGTTCAGCTGCCAGGCCGCGCTCAGGCCGGCGATGCCGGAGCCGAGGATGGCGACCTCGGTCTCGATCACGCTGGACGGCGGCGGCAACTGGGCGCGGTCGCGCAGCAGATGGCCTTCCAGCCGGCCGGGGGTACGCACCGTCGGCGTGATTTCCTGCCAGCCGAGAAAGCCGGCCGCGCCACCCAGGCCGGCCACCGCCGCCCCGCCGGCGCCGATCAGGAAGGAACGCCGGTCCATCAGCGGATCACCTGGCGCCAGTCTTCCTCGAACTCGCGCACCAGCGACTGCGAATCGAGCCGGTTCGGCTTCATCGGCAGGCGCGGCATGTCGGGCGGGAAGCTGAACATGGCGCGTGTGGTCTCGGCGTTCAGGTAGCGCAGCGGCAGGGTGTAGCGCTGCGGCGGCGTGAAGCTGCCCTGGGGCGAGGCCAGCACGAAGCCCCACTCGCCGAAGGACGGCACGTAGAGGTGGTAGGGCCAGGTCTTCAAGCCGACTTCGCGCAAGGTGGCCTCGATGGTCCAGTAGGCGTGCGGGGCGAAGAAGGGCGAAGTGGACTGGACGGCGATCATGCCGCTGGCCGCCACGTGCTTGCGCAGGATGCCGTAGAAAGGCACGGAGTACAGCTTGCCGAGCGCGAAGCTGGACGGATCGGGGAAGTCGACGATGGCCACGTCGTACATCCCGGCTTCCTTCTGCAGCCAGACCGCCGCGTCGGCGTTCACCACTTTCACCCGCTTGTCGTTGAGGGCGTTGTGATTGAGCTTGACGAGTTCCGGGCGGGTGGCGAAGGCCCCGGTCATCTGCGGATCGAGGTCGACCAGGGTGACCTCCTCCACGTTCGGATAGCGCAGCACTTCGCGCAGCGCCAGGCCGTCGCCGCCGCCCAGCACCAGCACCCGGCGCGCCCAGGGCGTGGCCTGCATGGCCGGATGGACCAGGGCCTCGTGGTAGCGGTACTCGTCGCGTGAGGAGAATTGCAGGTTGCCGTTGATGTAGAGCCGCAGGTCGTCCTTCCAGCGCGTGATCACCAGGCGCTGGTAGGGGGTGGTGGTCGAGAACACCACCTCGTCGCCGAACAGCCCGCGCTCGCCCCACTCCACCATGCGGTCGGACAGGCCGAAGCCCAGGCACAGCAGGAACAGCACCGCGCCGGCGCGCAGCGCCCGTCCGCCCAGGTTGGCCAGCTCGGCGCGGAACACGTAGAGGGTCCAGATGGCCACGCCGACGTTGAGCATCCCGAACAGGAAGCCGGTGCGCACCAGGCCCAGGTGGGGCGCCAGCACCAGCGGGAACAGCAGCGACACCGCCAGCGCGCCCAGGTAGTCGAAGGTCAGCACGCGGCTGACGATCTCGGCGAACCCGGTGCGGCGCTCGTTCAGCGCGCGCATCACCAGCGGCACCTCCATGCCGACCATGGCGCCGATCATGAACACCGTCACGTAGAGCACGGTGCGGAAAGGCGCGGCCATCCAGGTGAAGGTCATGAACAGCAGCGCGGCCGAGACGCCGCCGATCAGGCCCACCGCCAGTTCGATGTCGATGAAGCGCGCCAGCACGTCCTCGTCGCGCACGTATTTCGAGAGGTGGGCGCCGACGCCCATCGCGAACAGGTAGCAGCCGATGATGGTCGAAAACTGGAGCACCGAATCGCCCAGCAGGTAGCTCGACAAGGCGCCTGCGATCAGTTCGTAAGCCAATCCGCATGAAGCGACGACGAACACGGAAAGGATGAGAATTTTTTTGGTCATTGCTCAGGTTTTGCTCTAAGATCGCGATGCTGCCAAACAGACTATTTTCCGTGGAGAACGCCGTGCCCGCCATCCTAGCCTATCTGCTGCACCTGACAACAGCTGTCGCACTGGTCATGGGATTTTTTGTGGTCTACACGCGCGTCACGCCCTACGACGAAGTGCACCTGATCCGCGAAGGCAACGGGGCCGCCGCGCTGTCGCTGGGCGGCACCCTGCTCGGCTTCTCGGTCACGGTGGCCGCGAGCCTGATGTACACCCGCGACTATTACGAGTTCGTCGGCTGGGGCGCCTTCGCGATGCTGGTCCAGGTGCTGGTGTTCGTGGTCGCCACGCGCCTGCTGCGCATGTCCAAGGACCAGATCGAGGCCAACAACATGGCCTTCGGCGGCCTGCTCGGCGCCATCTCCCTGTCCATCGGCCTGATCAACGCCGGCAGCGTCTCCTGATCCATCCCTTCATTCCGCTCGCATACACGGAGGCTTCCATGTCCATCGGTTCTTTCATCAAGAAGCAGTTTCTCGACGTCCTGCAGTGGAACGAGGAGACCGAGGGCGTGCTCGCCTGGCGTCACCCGATGGAGGACTACGAGATCCAGAACGGCGCCACCCTGGTGGTGCGCGAATCGCAGATCGCGGTGTTCGTGGACGAAGGCCGGATCGCCGACGTGTTCGGCCCCGGCACCCACCGCCTGACCACGAATACCCTGCCGGTGCTGACCAACCTGAAGAACTGGGACAAGCTGTTCGCCTCTCCCTTCAAGTCGGACGTCTACTTCTTCAGCACCCGCGTGCAGACCGGGCGCAAATGGGGCACCACCCAGCCGGTGACGATCCGCGACAAGGACTTCGACATGATCCGGGTGCGCGCCTTCGGCATGTACTCCTACCGCATCGCCGACCCGCGCCTGTTCTTCAAGGAGATCAGCGGCACCCGCGCGGCCTACACCCGCGACGAGGTCGAGGACCAGCTGCGCGGCCTGATGCTGGCCACCATGGCCAACTCCCTGGGCGCGTCGAACATCGCCTTCCTCGACATGGCGGCCAACCAGACCCTGATGGCGCAGCAGATCCGCGGCGACCTCGCGGCCGCCTTCGCGCGCTACGGCGTCGGCCTGGACGAGTTCAACGTCACCAGCGTCAGCCTGCCGGAAGAACTGCAGGCTGCCCTCGACCAGCGCATCTCGGCCGGCATGAAGGCCAGCCTGGGCGCGGACAAGATGGGCAACTTCACCCAGTTCCAGGTGGCCAGCAGCATCCCGCTGGCGGCCCAGAACGAAGGCGGCCTGGCCGGCATCGGCGCCGGCGCGGGCGCCGGCATCGCCATCGGCCAGGCCATGGCCCAGGGCATGAGCGGCGCCTTCGCCCCGCCCCAGGCCCCGGCGGCGCAAGCAGCACCAGCAGCCCCCGCCCCGGGCGGCGAGTCGATCGAAGACCGCCTGGCCAAGCTCAATGGCCTGCTCGACAAGGGCCTGATCTCGCAGGCCGACTACGACGGCACCAAGGCCGAGCTGCTCAAGAAGCTGATCGGCTGAGGACTGCCGCCCCGATGCTGAGCGTTTCCTGCCCTTCCTGCGGCGCCCCGGTGGCCTTCCGCTCGCACGCCTCCGTGATGGCGGTGTGCGAGTACTGCCGCGCCACGGTGCACAAGGACGCCGGCGCGGTGCGCCAGCTCGGCAAGCTGTCCGAGGTGCTGGAAGACTATTCGCCAATCCAGATCGGCACCGCCGGCAAGGTGGGCGCGCGCAGCTTCACCGTGATCGGCCGCATCCAGCTGCGCTACGCGGCCGGCATGTGGAACGAGTGGTACCTGATGTACGAGGACGGCGGCAGCGGCTGGCTGGGCGATTTTTCCGGCCAGTTCACCGTCACCGCCCAGCGTCCGCTGCCGGACAAGTTTCCGCCCTTCGAGATGGCGCGCGTCGGCGCCCAGTTCGACCTCGGCTTCGGACTGGCGGTGGTGTCGGACCGGCGCGAAGCCCAGTGCGTCGGCGGCCAGGGCGAGCTGCCCTTCGACGTCGGCGACGGCTGGAGCGCGCGCGTGGTCGACCTGCGCCGCGGCCCCAGCTTCGCCACCCTCGACTACTCGGACGGCGACAAGCCCCTGCTCTACACCGGCGTCGCGGTCACCCTCGAATCCATGGGCTGCCAGCTGCTGCGCGACGACGAGGCGATCAAGGCCAGCGCGGGGCGCTACCGGGGCAAAGTCGGCGCCCTGCAATGCCCTTCCTGCGGCACGGCGATCGCCTACCTGCCGGGCATGGCGGACAAGCTGGTGTGCCAGGCCTGCGCCACCCGCATCGACGCCTCCACGCCCCAGGCCGAGGTGCTGGCGGCCGGTGAGCGCAACGACAAGGTGCCGCTCACCCTGCCGCTCGGCGCTCAGGCGAAGATCGGCAACCAGGACTACCACCTGATCGGCGCCATGAAGCGCACCGACGACGAGGGCGAGACCTGGACCGAATACCTGCTCTACGCCACCCGCGGCACCTTCTTCTGGCTGGTCGAAGCCGGCGACCAATGGTGGCGTTCGGAAGTGATGGACGAGTGGCCGGAGCCGGGCACCCCGGCCGTGCCCCATGTCTCGCTGCACAACATCCGCTACGAGAGAACGCTGGACTACGAAGCGCGCGTCACCTGGGCGGCCGGCGCCTTCAACTGGAAGGTGGCGGCCGGCGACCGGGCGCGGGTGCGCGAGTTCGAGCGCGGCATGGCCTCGCTCGCGGCCGAGAACACCCAGGACGAATTGAGCTGGTCGCGTTCGACGCCGGTCGCGGCCGACCAGGTGCGCGCCTGGTTCAAGCTGCCGGCGCCGCCGGCCGCCAAGGGAGCGGGCCTGTCCGCCTCGCTGGGCGAGCTGCAATGGCGCTTCCTGCTGTGGATCCTCGGCCTGAACGCAGTTCCGCTGATCGTCAACTTCGGCGAGACCATGATCTGGCTGCTGGCCGCGCTGTTCGCGCTGTTCATCCCGCCCAATATCGTCAAGAAGGACTGAAGCGCCCCCATGAACAAGCGTTATTTCGTCTATGCGATGGCGATTACGATCGTGACCACCATCGTCTGCTGGGTGAGCATGTTCGACTCCACCAGCTCCTCCGGCTACCGCTCGCGCGGCTACGGCGGCAGCTATTCGGGCGGTGGCCACAAGTGAGCGGCGGCGCGCACCGCCCGGCCGGCATCCATCTGCTGGCCGACCTGGCCGGCATCGACGCCGCGCTGCTGGCCGACCCCGAGGCCATCGACGCCCTGCTGCGCGAGGCCGCGCTGGCGGCCGGCGCGCGCATCCTGCACAGCCATTTCCACAGCTTCGGGACCGGCATGGGCGTGACCGGCGTGCTGCTGCTGGCCGAATCGCACATCTCGATCCACACCTGGCCCGAGCACGGCTTCGCCGCCGCCGACATCTTCATGTGCGGCGCGGCCCAGCCGCAACTGGCGCTGGAAGTCATCGAAGACGCGCTGGCGCCCGCCTCGCGCAGCCTCAAGACGGTGGCGCGCGGACAGCTATAATCGGGGTCTCCCGATTTCTCACGACACCGACATGACGCAATCCGGCACCTCCTCTTCCGCGCTTCCCAAAGCCCTGGGACACATCCGCGTGCTCGACCTGTCGCGCGTGCTGGCCGGCCCCTGGTGCTCGCAGAACCTGGCCGACCTCGGCGCCGACGTGATCAAGATCGAGCGTCCGGGCAGCGGCGACGACACCCGCGCCTGGGGTCCGCCCTATGCCAAGGACGGCGCGGGCCATGACACCGGCGAGGCGGCCTACTACCTGTCGGCCAACCGCGGCAAGCGCTCGGTGACGGTGGACATCGCGAGCAGCGAAGGCCAGGCCCTGCTGCGCGAGCTGGTCAAGCACTGCGACGTGGTGCTGGAGAATTTCAAGGTCGGGCACCTGAAGCGCTACGGCCTCGATTACGACAGTCTCAAGGCAATCAAGCCGGACCTGGTCTATTGCTCGATCACCGGCTTCGGCCAGGACGGTCCCTACGCGCACCGCGCCGGCTACGACTTCCTGATCCAGGGCATGGGCGGATTGATGTCGGTCACCGGCGAACGCGACGACCTGCCGGGCGGCGGCCCGCAGAAGGCCGGCGTGGCCCTCACCGACCTGATGACCGGCATGTACGCCACGGTAGCCGTGCTGGCCGCGCTGACCCACCGCGACCGTACGGGCGAAGGCCAGCACATCGACATGTCCCTGCTCGACACCCAGGTGGCGATGCTGGCCAACGTGGGCAGCAACTACCTCAACAGCGGCAAGCCGCCCAAGCGCTGGGGCAATGCCCACGCCAACATCGTGCCCTACCAGACCTTCGCCTGCGCCGACGGCCACATCATCGTCGCCACCGGCAACGACGGCCAATACCAGAAATTCGTGGAAGCCGGCGGCCGGCCGGAGCTGGGCAGCGACGAACGCTTCGCCACCAATCCGCTGCGCGTGCGCAACCGCGACACCCTGGTGCCGATCCTGGCCGAGATGGTGAAACAGAAGACGCGCGACGACTGGATCGCGCTGCTGGAAGAACGCGGCGTGCCCTGCGGCCCGATCAACGACCTGGCCGACGTCTTCGCCAACCCGCAGGTGGTGGCGCGCGAGGTCGCGATCGAACTGCCGCACCCGACGGCCGGCAAGGTCAAGCTGGTGCGCAGCCCGATCAGGATGTCCGCCACCCCCGCCACCAGCGACAAGGCGCCGCCCCTGCTGGGCCAGCATACCGACGAGGTGCTGCGCGAGATGCTGGGCCACAGCGAGGCGGATATCGCCGCCCTGCGCGACAAGGGCGTGCTGTAAGCCGCCCGGGCTTAATGCAGCTGGTGCTTGAGGTTCGACAGCTCGTCGTGCACCCGCATCACCACCGACTGCACCTGGGGTGAGGGCTGCGCGGTCCTGCAGATGCGCTTTGCCTCGTCGCTGAGCTGCTCGAGATGATCGATCTTCTGCACGATATCGGACTGGTCGTTCGAATTCATCACCACGGCTTGCGCGGCGTCCGACTCGTGCGCGATTTTCTGGATGCAGTCACGGATCTCCGACGGGATGCTCTGGTCGTTACGGCAGACTTCCTCCGCCTGGTTGATCACTTGCTGGACGTGGCTGAAGCGTTGCTGGATGTCGGCTGGTTGCAGCATGATGTCCTCCTGAAACGTGATGCGGAAACTCCGCGGGAGCCTTCCAGCTTAGGACGGATCCAGGGTTTATCAAGCAAATTCGCCCGCCCCTGGCCGGGACAAGCACGGTGCGTTCCTGTCAGCATTGCGCCTGCGAGGGCGGCAGGTAACGCTTGCCCAGCGCGATCTTCGCCCGCTCATGCGGGACGTGCTTGATGAAGGACGGCGCGCTGGCGTCGCCGTTGAGCACGATATAGAACTACTCGCCGTAGTCGTTGCGCGCGAAGCGCTGCACGCGGATCACGGGCGAGCCCATGTCGTCGTTCTCGTACTGCCGCGTTTCCGTCACGATTTCCGCCCTGCCGCCGTCGAAGGAAAAGCGGGGATCGGGCGCGTGCATCACCAGCTGGCGGAAATCGCGCTCCATATTGCGCCGATACACCTGACCGCGTCGCTCCGCACCGCGTGCTTGGCGTATGGACAGGACGCCAGCGGCGACGATACCGATCAAGAGGATGAGGGCGAATGGATCCATGAACGGGGAGCAAACGGTGCGGACATGCGCCGGATCCTAGCACGCCACGCCCCCGCCAATGTCCGCGCTTACTCACCACGCTGCGCGGACAGCTGCTGCGCCAGCATCTCCACGCACACCCTCACCTTGGCCGACGCGCCGAGCCGCTGCGGATACACGGCCCACACATTGGCCTCCTGCGCATACTCGGGCAGCACCCGCACCAGGGTGCCGTCGTCGAGCAGGGGCTGCACGTCCCACAGCGAACGCAGCACGATGCCCGCCCCTGCGCGCGCCCAGCGCAGCGCGATCTCGCCGTGATTGGTCGACAGCGAACCGGAGACCTTGACCGTCTCCTCCCCATGGCGCCCACGCAGGCGCCAGGTCCCGAAGGGATGGTCGCGCTCCTTGATCGGCAGGCAGTTGTGGCTGGCCAGGTCGGCCAGGGTTTTCGGTACCCCGTGGTTCGCGAGATAGGCCGGCGCCGCGCACAGCACGCGCCGGTTGTCCATCAGGCGCCGCGCGATCAGGTGAGGCGCGATCTCGTCGCCGATGCGCACGTCGAGGTCGAAGCCCTCTTCCACGATGTCGACCAGCCGGTCGAACACCTCGAAGCGGATCTGCAGGCCGGGATAACGCATCGCCAGCTGCGCGACCAGGGGAGCGACCACCTTGCGCCCGAAGCCGAAGCTGCTGCAGATGCGCACCCGCCCGGCGGGCTCGCGGCGCCGCTGCGACACCTCGTCGGCCAGGCTGTCCAGGTGGTCGAGGATGGTCTGGGCGTGGGCCAGCACCCGCTCGCCGTCCTCGGTGATCAGGATGCGGCGTGTGCTGCGCTGGAACAGCTTGACGCCCAGCCCGGCCTCCAGGATGCCGATGCGCTTGCTCACATAGGCGGGCGACATGCCCAGCTCCTGGGCCGCAGCCGCGAAGCCGCCCTTGCGCGCCACGGTGACCAGCACCCGCAGGTCTTCATTTTCGATGGGATTATTCACGGAATGTGATGTCTGAGCGAACAATAGCGACGATTATAAACGCCTTGTTTTGAGTTAAGCTGAGGGCATTCCAACACCCATCCCACTTCACCATGAAAAAGACCCATCGCATCGCCGTCCTCGCCGGAGACGGCATCGGCAAGGAAGTCATGCCCGAGGGCCTGCGCGCCCTCGAGGCCGCGGCCCGCCGCTTCGACATCGGCCTGGCCTTCGAGCATTTCGAATGGGCCAGCTGCGACTACTATCTCGCGCACGGCAAAATGATGCCGGACGACTGGTTCGAGCAGCTGCGCGGCTTCGACGCCATCTACTTCGGCGCGGTCGGCTGGCCGGCCACGGTGCCCGACCACGTCTCGCTGTGGGGTTCGCTGCTGAAGTTCCGGCGCGAGTTCGACCAGTACATCAACCTGCGCCCGGTGCGCCTGTTCGAGGGCGTGCCCTGCCCGCTGGCCGGCCGCAAGCCGGGTGACATCGATTTCTTCGTGGTGCGCGAAAACACCGAGGGCGAGTACACCAACCTGGGCGGCATCATGTTCCCCGGCACCGAGCGCGAGATGGTGATCCAGGAATCGGTGTTCACCCGCCACGGCGCCGACCGCGTTCTGCGCTATGCCTACGAGCTGGCCAAGAGCCGCGCGCGCAAGCACCTGACGGTGGCCACCAAGTCCAACGGCATCGCGATCAGCATGCCCTGGTGGGACGGACGCGCCGACGCGATCGGCAAGGCCTACCCGGAGGTCACGGTGGACAAGCAGCACATCGACATCCTCACCGCCCGCTTCGTGCTCCAGCCCGACCGCTTCGACGTGGTGGTGGCCTCCAACCTGTTCGGCGACATCCTGTCCGACCTCGGCCCGGCCTGCACCGGCACCATCGGCCTGGCGCCCTCGGGCAACCTGAACCCGGACCGCGACTTCCCCTCGCTGTTCGAGCCGGTGCACGGCTCGGCGCCCGACATCTATGGCCGCAACATCGCCAACCCGATCGCCATGATCTGGTCGGGCGCCATGATGCTCGACTTCCTCGGCGCCGGCGAGGCGCGCTACACCGAGGCCCACGACGCCATCGTGCACGCCATCGAGCGCTGCCTGGTCGAGGGCCCGCGCACGCCGGACATGGGCGGCGCGGCCAGCACCACGGACGTGGGCAAGGCGGTCGCCGCCCTGCTGGCCGGCTAAGCGGCCGGGATTGCTCCCGGGAACTCGAAAAAAAATTTGCAGATCGCTGCATCCGAACGCGCCTCTGGCGAGTAGTGCGAGGGCAAGCCGCCTTTTCCGAAGGGCGGCCCCTTTTGACCCACTACTACGGAGCAGCCATCATGACCAGACAGCAGACCTTCCGACTCGTCCTCGCCGCCTCGCTCGCGCTTCCCCTCGCCGCCTGCGGGGGCGACGATGACGACCACCACGAGATGCCGCCGCCGGCCCAGCCGGCGCCGACCACGCCGCCGATGAGCGCGGGCGACCTGTTCATCCTCACGGCGGGCAACCGGCTGGTCTCGGTGAACCGCGACGCGCCGGGCACGGTGCGCACCAACATGCCGGTCACCGGCCTGCAGAGCGGCGAGAACCTGGTCGGCATCGACTTCCGCCCGGCTGACGGCATGCTGTACGCGGTGGCCTCGACCGGCCGCCTGTACACGATCGACACCGCCAGCGGCGCGGCCACCCTCAAGTCCACCCTGAGCGCGGACGCCGCCGACACCACGGCCCCCTTCACCAGCCTGTCCGGCGCCGACTTCGGGGTCGACTTCAACCCGGCCGCGGACCGCCTGCGCGTGGTCAGCAACACCGGCCAGAGCCTGCGCATCAACGTCGACACCGGCGCCACGACCACCGACGGCAACATCAACGGCGGCGCCGCCAACAGCGCCATCACCGCCTCGGCCTATACCAATTCCTTCGCCGGCACCGCGAGCACGACCCTGTTCGGCATCGACACCGCGAACGACACCCTGTACGTACAGAACCCGCCCAACAACGGCACCCTGGCCACGCCGGTGACCCTGGGCGTGGATGCCGGCAGCGCCAACGGCTTCGACATCGACGCCCGCAACAACAGCGGCTACCTGGTGGCCACGGTGTCCGGCGCGCGCAACCTGTACAGCGTGAACCTGGCCGCCACCAGCGGCGCGGCCACCCTGGTGGGCGCGCTGGGCGTCAGCGAAGACCTGCGCGGGATCGCCCTGCGCCCGGCCCAGGCGCCCGTGGTGCTGGGCCTGACAGACGACAACCGCCTGGTGAGCTTCAAGCCGGCCACCCCGAACACCATCGACGCCAGCAACGCGGTCAGCGGCTTGAACGGCGGCGAGACCCTGGTCGGCATCGACGTGCGCCCGAAGGACGGCATGCTCTACGGCCTGACCTCGGCCGCGCGCATCGTCACCATCGACCCGGCGACCGGCGCGGCCACCTTCAAGGCCAGCCTGAGCGCCGACGCCAGCGACACCAGCGCACCCTACACCGCGCTGGCCGGCGCCGCCTTCGCGGTCGACTTCAACCCGGTGGCCGACCGCCTGCGCGTGATCTCGAACACCGGCCAGAGCCTGCGCATCAACCCGGACACCGGCGCCACCATCACCGACGGCGCGATCAACCGCGCCTCCGGCCCGGCCAGCGTCGCGGCCGCAGCCTACACCAACAGCATCCCGGGTGCGGCCACCACCCAGCTGTTCGACCTGGACGACACGGCCGACGTGCTGGCGCTGCAGAATCCGCCGAACGACGGCACCCTGACCAACGTGGGCATGCTGGGGCTGGACATCGCCGGGGACAATGCGCTGGATATCGCGGGCGGCGCCAACGGCATGGTGCTGGCGGCCCTGCGCACCACGGCCGGCGGCCCGAGCACGCTGTACCGCGTCGACCTGGCCACCGGCGCCGCGACGCCGGTCAACGGCGCCGCCACCCCGGCGACTTCGAACGTCGGCAACAACCTCGGCCTGCGCGACCTCGCGGTCTGGATCAGGTGATGAAGGCGGGCGGCGGCCGGATCAGCTCATGAAGGCCGCCGCTCAGCCCATCTTGACCGCGCGGCCGATGTAGAGGATCGGGCCGGTCGGACGGCCGATCGGCGAACCGGTGCGCGGTTCGAGGGTGATCTCGAACAGCTGGTTCGGCTCCACCGGCGGCAGCTTGTCGAGCTTGACCTCGACCGCCTGCCCCGGCTTGACCAGGCCCAGCGACACCGGCCCGCTCCAGCCGTCGGCCTTGGTCCAGAGCTGGAGGGCGCGCTCGTCCGGCACCACGGTGGACACCAGCGGCTCGAGGCGCAGCGTGTCCTGGTCGACCATCTTGAGCACCCATCCCGGCGCCGCGTTCTGCGGCGCCGCCAGCACCACCATGTAGCGCGGCGCCTCGACCTGCTGCAGGCGCAGGCCCACCACCACGGCCATGATGGCGGCGGCCGCGAAGCCGCCGGCGGCCAGTCCGCGCCACAGGCCCAGGCTTTCCCACCAGCGTGGGCGCCGCGCGCGCGGCGCGCTTGCCTGCGCCGGCGTCACGCTGTGCGCGATGCGTTCCCACAGGCGCGGTGGAGGCGCCACCGGCTCCACCAGCTGGTTCAGGGGCAGCAGGCGGCTTTCCCAGAAGCCGACGGCGGCGACCAGGGCCGGGTCATCCGCCAGGGCCTGCTCGACCTCGCGCCGCTCGGCGGCGTCCAGGGTGCCGAGCACGTATTCGCCGGCCAGCTCGAAGGGGTCGCGGTTCGGATTCATACCATGCACTCCCTCAGCGCGCTCAGTCCGCGCTTGATCCAGGCCTTCACCGTGCCCAGCGGCGACTTGAGACGGGCGGCGATCTCGCTGTGCGAGAAGCCCTCGACGTAGGCGAACAAAATGCTGTTGCGCTTGCCCGCATCGAGCCGCTCCAGGCAGTCGCGCAGCCGGCCCAGCTCTTCGCGCAGCTCGAAGGCCTCGAGCACGCCCTCGCTGCGGCGCTCGGCGTCGAGGTCGTCGAGCGCCTCCTCGTCCAGTCCCACTTCGCGCGCGCCGTCGCGGATCGCATCCAGCGCGCCATGGCGCACCACGGTGTAGATCCAGCCGCGCCCCGATCCGCGCGCCGGGTCGAAGCTCGCGGCCCGGGTCCAGATGTTGACGAAGGCGTCGTGCAGCACGTCCTCGGCGCGCTGGCGTTCGCGCACGATGCGCAGCGCCACGCCGAACAGGCGCGCGCTTTCCTGGTCATACAGGCGGCGCAGGGCCTGGCGCTCGCCACGGGCGATGGCGCTCAGCGCGGCCTCATAGTCGAAGGTCTCGGGTGCGGTCGTCACGGGGTCCGTTCTGGGTTGGGATTGGCCGGCGTGGCAGGATCAACAAGCTGGTCGATTATATAAGACGGGCCGCGCGCCGCCGCGTCGGCGGCGACAAAAAAATCAAGCCTGGAAATTCTGAAGAGCGTCCCCATCTCCTGTGGCAGACGCAGGACGACAGCGCCTGCGCCCGACGCCCGGCACCTGGCAGATAGCCTTGGCCGTGGCGCCCTTGCAAGAATGGCAGCCCTGCCACCGAGCCAGCCGTGACGCTGGCTCGTTCGTTTTCCCGCCGGCCCGCGCAGCGCGCCCGCCCGGCACGTTCCACCGTCACATCCGCCCGCCCTGCGCACTCGCGCCGGCCGCGGCATTCGTTAATTAACCGGAGAACCCATCATGGCAAAAGAAGAACTGATTGAAATGCATGGCGTCGTGTCCGAAGTCCTGCCCGATTCGCGCTTTCGGGTCGCTTGCGACAATGGCCACGAACTGATCGCCTACACCTCCGGCAGGATGCGCAAGAACCACATCCGCATCATCGCCGGCGACGCGGTCAGCCTGGAGATGTCGCCCTACGACCTGAAGAAGGGACGCATCACCTTCCGCCACCTGGCCAAGGGCAACGCCCCTGCCCGTCCCGCCAACCGCGGCGAGCGCCGCTAATCGCCCCCGGGCGCGTGCTGCGCCCGGAACTGCCTGCGGTAGGCCGAGGGCGAGGTGTGCAGCACCGCGCGGAAGTGCTGGCGCAGGGAGAGCGCGCTGCCGAAGCCCGCTTCGTCCGCGATCACCTCGACCGCGGCGTCGCTGCGCTCCAGCATGCGCTGGGCCTGGGCCAGGCGCTGGGCCAGTAGCCACTGCTTGAAGGAGGTCCCGGTGGCCTGCCGGAAGTGGCGCGTGAAGTGGCGCCGGCTCATGGCGGCGCGTTCGGCCAGCGCATCCAGGCTGTGGGCCAGCGACAGGTTGCGCGTCACCCACTCCAGCACCTCGGCGAAGCGTCCGTCGCTCGGGCTCACCGGCAGCGGGCGCTCGATGAACTGGGCCTGCCCGCCCTGGCGGTGCGGGGCCACCAGCAGCCGGCGCGCCACCCGGTTGGCCAGGTCCGCCCCGCGCAGCGCGCGCAGCAGATACAGGCAGCAATCCAGTCCCGCCGCCACCCCGCCCGAGGTCAGCACCTGGCCTTCGTCCACGTACAGCTTTTCCGGGTCGACCTTCACCTTGGGGTAGCGCGCGTGCAGCGCATCCGCGTAGGCCCAGTGGGTGGTGGCGGTCTTCCCGTCCAGCAGGCCCGCCTGCGCCATCGGGAAGGCGCCCAGGCACAGGCCGACCACGCGCGCGCCCTGGCCGGCGGCGCGGCGCAAGGCGTCCAGCAGCGCCGGCGGCGCAGGCCGGCAGTCGTCGTGCCAGGTCGGCATGATGACGATGTCGGCGCCGTCGACCGCGTCCAGGCCGTGGTCCGCCGCGATCGAGAAGCCGGCCGAGGTGGCAAGCGGCGCGCCGCCCTCGGCGCATACCAGCACCTCGAAGCCGCCCGCCTCCTCCGGCACGGCGCCGAACACCACGCCCGGCACCGACAGGTGGAAGGGCGTGATGCCGTCGAAGGCGATGACGGCGATGCGTACCGGTGAGGGAGACTTGGCCATGATGGCCCGATTCTATCGCAGATTGACCTTCGGGCCACTGTCGGGCTGCCGGCACGGGGCGCAGAATGCATCCCATACCAACCCAAGGAGGACAGCACCATGAGCACCACCCCGCGCCGCGCCCTGGTCGTCATCGACGTCCAGAACGAATATTTCGACGGCGGCCTGCCGATCGCCTATCCGCCGGTCAGCCAGTCCCTGCCCAACATCCTGCGCGCCATGGGCGCCGCACGCGAGCACGGCATCCCCGTGATCGTGGTCCAGCACGAGACGCCGCCGGGAGCCCCAGTGTTCGCCAGGGGTTCGCACGGCTGGGAACTGCATCCCGAGATCGCCGCCCAGCCGGCCGACCACCGCATCGACAAGACCATGGCCAGCGTGTTTACCGGCACCGGCCTGCGCGAGTGGCTGGCCGCGCGCGGGATCGACACCCTGGTCATCGCCGGCTACATGACCCAGAACTGCGACGCCGCCACCGCCTACGCCGCCGCCCATGACGGCCTGAAGGTCGAATTCCTGTCCGACGCCAGCGGCGTGCCGGCCTACGAGAACGCCGCCGGCAAGGCCAGCGCCGAGGAGATCCACCGCGTGTTCAGCGTGGTCTTCCATTCCAACTTCGCGGCGGTGAGCACCACCGAGGCCTGGATCGGCGCCGTCAAGGATGGCGTCGCGCTGGAAGTGGACAACGTCTACCTGTCGGCCCAGCGCGCGCTGCGCGGCTAGGACGCGTCAGGCCGCCACGGCCAACTGCTGCGCATCCTCGCCCGCGGGGATGCGCATTGGCGCGTTGGGGTCGGTCACCGCCCGCCATACCGCCTGCGCCACGTCCTGCGCCTGCGTCACCGGTCCGGCCTCGCGCGCCGCGCCGAACACCGCGTCGAGGAGCGGCCGGTACGCCTGCGGGACCTCGGCCTGCATGTGGCCGCGGGCATTCTCGCCGAAGCGGGTTCCGGGCGAGCGCCCCGGCAGCACCAGCCGCAGGCGGATGCCGAGCGGCGCGACTTCCAGCGCCAGCGATTCCGTGAACGCGTTCACGGCGGCCTTGCTGGCCGTGTAAACGGACAGCAGGGGCAGCGGCTGGTAGGTCACGCTCGAGGTGACGTTGACGATGGTGCCGCCGCCCCGTGCGCGCATGCCGGGCAGCACCGCCTGGGTCAGGGCGATCGTGCCGAGGGTGTTGGTGTCGAACACGCTGCGCGCGGTCGCCATCGAGGTCGCCTCGAGCGGGTACAGCACGCCGACGCCGGCGTTGTTGACCAGCGCATCGACCGGGCCTGCCGCGTCCAGCGCGCGGGCGATGCTGTCGTGATCGGTGACGTCCAGCGCCAGCAGGCGCAGGCGCTCGGACGCCGGAAACAGCGACGGATCGGGCTTGCGCATGGTGGCGACCACGCGCCAGCCCTGGCCGAGGAAATGGCGGGCGATGTCGAGCCCGAAGCCGGACGAGCAGCCGGTGATCAAGATGGTTTGCATGGACACTCCTTGAATGGTGGAGCTCCCAGCATAGGCGAGCAAGCCAGGACGCGCTACAATCGACCATCCATAATTCGTTTGCGAGAGTCCAGATGAGCGATCCCTTGGCCGAGATGGTGGCCCTGCTCCAGCCCGCCGCCCGCCTCGTCAAGCTGGTCGGCGCTGCCGGCGCCTGGGGTGCGCGCCGTGTGGAAACCGGGCAGCCCTCCTTCTGCGCGGTGCTGGACGGCCACCCCGTGCTGACCCTGCAGGGGGAAGCGCCGCTGCCGCTGGCGCCGGGCGACTTCGTGCTGGTCCCTGCCACCTGGGAGTTCACGATGTCGGGCGCGGCCGCGCCGCCGGCCGCCGCCTTCGAGCGCGCGCCGCTGCAGCTCGGCCCGGGCGAAGTCCGGCACGGCGACCCGGAGGGCGAACCCGACACCCGTTTCGTGATCGGCCATTGCGTGTTCGGCGCGCCCGACGCCGCGCTGCTGGTGTCGCTGCTGCCGCGCATGGTGCACGTGCGCGGCGACGCCCGCCTGGCCAGCCTGGTCGAGCTGGTGCGCGACGAATCGCGCGCCCAGCGTCCCGCACGCGACGTGGTGCTGGCGCGGCTGCTCGAAGTGCTGCTGATCGAAGCGCTGAGAAGCGCGGACGGCACGGCCGCCGCGCCCGGCCTGGTGCGCGGCCTGGCCGATCCGCGCCTGGCGGCGGCGCTGCGCCGGATCCATGCGCAGCCCGCCCAGGCCTGGACGGTGGCCGAGCTGGCGAAGGAGTCGGCGCTGTCGCGCTCCGCCTTCTTCGAGCGCTTCAGCGCAGCGGTCGGCATGGCGCCGATGGAATACCTGCTGGCCTGGCGCATGGCCCTGGCCAAGGACTTGCTCCGGCGCGGCGCCTGCCGCATCGCGGAAGTGGCGCAGCGGGTCGGCTACAGCTCGGCCAGCACCTTCAGCGTGGCGTTTACCCGCCACCTGGGCGTGCCGCCGGCGCGCTTCGCGCGCGACGGGACCACGAGCTCCGCTTCCCCGCTCCAGTAGCGGGCGCCCCCTTACTTCGCCAGCGCAACCGGCGCCAGGCCGCGCAGCCGCAGCGCGATGCCCAGCGCCAGCAGCAGCACGCCGCCCAGCATGGCCACCACGCCCGGCCAGGCCCAGTGTTCCCACACGTAGCCGGTGGCCCAGCCCACCACGCTCGAACCCAGGTAGTAGAAGAACAGGTAGATGCCCGAGGCCAGCGCCTGGGGCGGCTGGGCGCGCCGTCCGACCCAGCTGCTGGCCACCGAATGCGAGGCGAAGAAGCCGAAGGTGGCCAGGCCGACGCCCAGCACCACCGCGAGCAGCGAATCGTGCAGGGTCAACAGCAGGCCACCGATCATGAGCAGCAGCACCAGCCACAGCACGTTGCGGCGGCCGATGCGGTCGCCCAGCCGGCCGGCCCACATCGAACTGAACATGCCCAGCAGGTAGAGCAGCGACAGCGCCCCGACCGCGGCCTGGCGCAGCTCGAAGGGCGGCGCCAGCAGCCGGTAGCCGATGTAGTTGTAGAGGCTGACGAAGGCCCCCATCAGCAGGAAGGGCAGGGCGAACAGCCAGGGCAGGCCGGGGTCGCTCAGGTGCAGGCGCAGCCCGGCGAGGAAGCCCGGCCCGCGCCAGCGCGGCGCGTTCGCATGGCGCGAAGGCGGCAGGCTGCGCGCGAATTCCCAGGCCGCGACCAGGCCCGCCACGCCGAGCAGGCCGACCGCGATGCGCCAGGACACGAAGTCGCTGAGCAGGGCCGAGAGCACCCGCCCGCTCATGCCGCCGAAGGCGCTGCCGCTGATGTACATGCCCATCGCCAGCCCGAGCGAGGTCGGCTCGATCTCGTCGCTGAGGTAGGCCATGGCCACCGCGGGCAGGCCGCCCAGCATCAGGCCGAGCAGCGCGCGCACCGCGACCAGCTGCGGGTAGCTGGCGGTTAGCGCGCAGGCGATGCTCAGCAGCGCGCCGCTGTACATTGAGGCCACCATCACGGTCTTGTGGCCCCAGCGCTCGGCCACGCTGCTGGACGCCAGCAGGGCCAGCGCCAGGGTGGCGGTCGAGCTGGAGAGCGCCAGGCTGCTCTGGGCGGGGGTCAGGTGGAAGTCCTGCGCCAGCAGCGGCATCAGCGGCTGGACGCAGTACAGCAGGGCGAAGATGGAAAAGCCGCCGAAGGCCATCGCGCGGTTGATGCGCCGGAATTCCGGACTTCCGGACGCGATCCGACCGCGCGCCGCGCTCACGGGTAGTCGGCCTCGAGCTCCGAGCCGGCGTAGTTTTCCAGTTCGGTGAACAGTTGCTTGAGGCTGGCCTTGGTGCGGATGTTCTGCAGCACCGTGCAGTGCGTGCGGTAGGTCTCGATGCGCTCGGCGATCACCGCCTTGTGGGCGTCCGGCACGCGCGCGATCAGCTCGGCCCAGCCGGCCTCGAAGTCGGGATCGTTCTTGCGCACCGACTTGACGAAGCGCTCGAACTCCTTCTGGCCGGTGCGCGCGGTGATGCGCCCTCCCCCTTCGACCGCGAAGATGATCGCCAGCGCGATCACGCCCTCGGCGTTCAGGTCCGGATCCTCGACCGGTCCTTCGTAGTGGTTGCGGCGCAGCCATTGGGCGGCGCGCACGATGGCCTGCACCTTCTTGCGCTGCTCGACCTGGCCCAGGTAGCGCTCGTAGCCCGACCAGCTCTCGCCCGGGTCGGCGGTGCACAGGTCGACGAACAGCTCCTTCAGGCGGCGCTGGCTGTACACCGGATCGTTGTCGTACTCGCCCACCAGGCTGTCCTCGGGCAGCGCGGCCAGCTCGCGGATCAGGCGGAAGCCCGCCTGGAACACGAACTCGGCGCCCTCCTCGATCAGCACCTCGAGCGACTCCAGCTCGTCCTCGGTGTCGGCCAGGTGCTCCAGGCCCAGCGAGACGCCGCCCACGGTCAGCAGCAGCGCGCGCTGGATGCCTTCCGCGGTGCGGTCATTGGTGAACTTCTCGGCCACCATCGCGGTGATGCCGGACAGCTCGTCGGCCAGGATCGCGGCCTCGTCCGCGCTGGCCTCGGCCGGCAGCAGCTTGATCGCGCGCACCAGGCGCGGCGGCTTTTCGATGACGATTGCAGGCAGCATCGCTCCGTTCGCCCCCGTCACGAGAAGATGTCCGTGCCCATGCTGCGGCGTGTGCTGCGGCGCGGCAGGCTGCGCACCGACGGCACCTGCTTGCGCAGGCGGTACAGCAGTTCGCGGGTGGTGCGCTGCTGGAACTCGGATTCCTCGTCCGGGTCGTCCGGCAGCTCGATGTCGGCCATCTCGGCGCTGTGGCGGAATTCCGGGAACACCTCCAGCAGCGAACGCTCCCAGCCGTCCTCGCTGGCCTTGGCCAGGTCGATCGCCAGCGGCACGATGTCGCTGTCGCCGCTGGTCTGGCCAGTCACGTAGCGCCCCTTGGACAGGATTTCGCCCGCCACTTCCAGGATCTCCTTCGGCGCCAGCGACCAGATGATGGCGAACACGGTGGCGCCGTGGTCGGTGCTCGAGGCGGCGGCCAGCAGCTCCTGGCGGCGCTCCTCGTCATCCTGGGCGTACACCACGCCATACACATGGTTGAACAGGTTCTCGGCGATCCGTTCCGGATCGTCCTCGATCATGTCGTCCGGCCAGGTCGCGGCGAGGTAGGCCAGGCTCTCGGCCCAGGCCGCGGGCGGCACCAGCATGGTGGCGAGCGAGGTCTTGGAACCGTCGAAGCCCGACAGGTGCAGGGCGGTGACCTGGGGCGGCAGTTCCTGCAGCACCTGGGCCACGGCGTAGTCGCCGTGCTCCTCGGCCGCCTTGGAGAACACTTCCTCGGCGTGCTCCAGGGAGCCTGCCAGCACCAGTTCGCCGACCTGCCTGGTCAGCGCGGGCAGGTTGCTGCCCTTGTTGTCGTCGTCGCTCATTCGCGCTCCCCTCCTTCCGGATCGAACAGCTGGGTGAAGTCATCCGTGGCGGCCGTGCTGTCCATCTCGTCGTCCTCGTCGCCGTCGTCGCCCTCGGCCAGCTGGTCGAGCGACTGGTCGATGTCGTCCCAGCGGCCCTGGTTCTTGTACAGGAAGGCGGTGATGATGGCCTGGCGCGCCAGTTCCGGGTGGTTGGCGGTCATGGAGGCGTACATGGCCTGGCCATCCTCGCCGCCGCATTCGGCCATCGCGAACACGCGCGCCGGGTCGCCGCCCTCGTAGTCGGCGGCCTCGCGCATCAGGCCCTTGGGGTCCTTGAAGCGGATCTTGTCGACCAGGGCGAAGGCCATCAGGTTGACGTCGTCCAGGCCCGAGCCGCCGGCGTATTCGGCCACCAGCGCCCCGACCATCATGTCGTAGTTCTTGCGGTTGGGCGGGTCGCCCAGGGTGCCCTCGATCTGCCCTTCCAGTTCACGCGACTGGAAGGAGAATTCGGGATGTACGTGTTTCATCGTGGTTGTCCTGTTGATTCATGGTTGCCGCGCGCGGGCGGACCCTGCGGCCGTCGGCGCGTCAGGCCTGGAGATTGACGCCGTTGAGCGCGAACAGCGAGCGCCACAGTTCGAAGGCCTCGGCCTCGGCGTCGAGCACGATGCGGTGGTTGACGCTCTGGTTGTACTCGTCGCGCTTGACGGGGTCGGACAGGATCTCGTACGCCTTGGTCACTGCCTTGAAGCGCGCTTCCGCGCCCGGCGCCTGGTTGCGGTCCGGGTGGTAGCGCATCGCCAGCGAACGATAGACCTTCTTGATCTCGTCGTCGCTGGCGTTCGGCGCGACGCCGAGGATCGCGTATAAATTTTCCACTTGGAACTCTCCCGGCAACAGCCGCCCGGCGGACGGCAAAACAGAGATTATCCTATAGAAAACGTCAACTTGTCAGGCTTGCCTAGCGGCTAACACCGGTAGGGAGGCAGCAAGGACGGCCGCGGGTGCGCCGGCGGCGGCGCCGGACGGCCGGGCGGCGCCGGCGGCAGCGACGGCATGGGCAGGCTGCCGACGGCCAGCAGCCAGGCCCGCACCAAGTCCGGATGGGTGGCGAGGGTTTTCATGGATTGACCTTGCAAGGGTGTCATGGGTCCTCCAAGTATGGGCGCACGCCTTGCCGCGCACCGTGCGCTCCACCACATAGGGAACCAGGGTGGCCCCCGTCTACGGTAAAATGATGGGAATAACCTTTCCATCCATACCCATTTTCATGAGTAACGATAAGAATACCCCGGCGGCCGGAAACGCGCCGGCGCCGACCCTGTCGTCGAATTTCGTGCGCGCCATCGTCGAGAACGACCGCGCGGCCGGCACCCACAAGCGCGACGGCATGCCGGATGTGATCACCCGCTTCCCGCCCGAACCCAACGGCTACCTGCACATCGGCCACGCCAAGTCGATCTGCCTGAACTTCGGCCTGGCGCGCGACTACGCCGGCCGCTGCCACCTGCGCTTCGACGACACCAATCCCGAGAAGGAAGACCAGGAATACGTCGACACCATCATGGACAGCGTGAAGTGGCTCGGCTTCTCCTGGGAGCAGGGAGGCCAGGAATACCTGCACTACGCCAGCGATTATTTCGACCAGCTGTACGAGATGGCCGAATACCTGATCCGGACCGGCAAGGCCTACGTCGACAGCCAGAGCGCCGAGGAGATGGCAAAAAACCGCGGCAACTTCGGCACGCCGGGCACCAACTCGCCTTTCCGCGACCGCCCGGTCGAGGAATCGCTGCAGCTGTTCCGCGACATGAAGGCCGGCAAGTACAAGGACGGCGAGCATATCCTGCGCGCCAAGATGAGCGAGGACGCGATGGCCTCGCCCATCATGACCAACCGCGACCCGGCCCTGTACCGCATCCGCCATGCGCACCACCACCGCACCGGCGACAAGTGGTGCATCTACCCGATGTACGACTACACGCACCCGATCTCGGACGCGCTGGAGAACATCACCCATTCGCTGTGCACGCTGGAGTTCACCGACCACCGCCCCTTCTACGACTGGCTGGTCGAGACCCTGGCCGACGGCGGCTTCTTCCAGCGCCCGGTGCCGCGCCAGTACGAATTCGCGCGCCTGAACCTGACCTATGTCGTGACCTCCAAGCGCAAGCTGCGCTCGCTGGTCGACGAGGGCATCGTGAGCGGCTGGGACGACCCGCGCATGCCGACCATCGTCGGCCTGCGCCGCCGCGGCTACACGCCGGAATCGATCCAGCTGTTCTGCGAGCGCATCGGCGTTTCCAAGGCCGACGGCTGGATCGACATGAGCACCCTGGAAGGCGCCCTGCGCGACGACCTCGACCCGAAGGCGCCGCGCGCCATCGCCGTGCTGCGTCCGCTCAAGCTCATCGTCGACAACTTCCCCGAGGGCGAAGCCCACGAGTGCACCTCTCCGGTCCACCCGCACCACCCGGAATGGGGCGTGCGCCGCTTCCCCTTCACCCGCGAGCTGTGGATCGAGCGCGAGGACTTCATGGAAGTGCCGACCAAGGGCTACTTCCGCTTCACCCCGCCGGTCGGCGACCAGCCGGGTTCGCGCGTGCGCCTGAAGTACGGCTATGTGGTGGAATGCACCGGCTACGACAAGGACGCCGAGGGCAACGTGACCGCGGTGCACGTGAAGTACTTCGAGGATTCCAAGTCGGGCACCCCGGGCGCGGACAACTACAAGGTCAAGGGCAACATCACCTGGGTCAGCGCCGCCAGCGCGCTGCAGGCCGAGGTGCGCCTCTACGACCGCCTGTTCCTCGACCCGCAGCCGGACGCCGGCGGCAAGGACTTCAAGGCCGCGCTCAACCCGAACGCGCTGGAGACCGTGACCGCCTACCTGGAGCCGGGCCTGAAGGACGCGGTGGCCGACCAGCGCTTCCAGTTCGAGCGCCACGGCTACTTCGTGGCCGACCGCGTGGAGTCGACCCCGGGCAAGCCGGTGTTCAACCGCGTGACCACGCTGAAGGACAGCTGGGGCAAGTAAGCCTTCGCTGTCGCCCCGCAAAACCGCCGCGGTTCACGCCCCGGCGGTTTTTCTTTTGCCTTCGGATGCATGTCGCCATGGAAAGGACTGTGGTATTTACGATAACCTATCAGGTTTGATAGGTATCATGTCCCGCGACATTGCTTAGCTTAACAATATTGATTCACGTTAAGTAGGCCCTTTCACGATCCGGGAACCAGACGATGACGCCAGACCGCCACCCAGCCGGGATGTTCGCGAGCCCGGCCGTCGTCGTGACCGGCGCCCTGCTGTCGCTCATGGTCGGCTGCGCCGGCTACCTGGCCACCGCCGAAGCGATCGAGAGCGACGCCCGCGCGCGCTTTCGCACCATGGCGCGGGCGGCCCAGTACACCATCGACGCGCGCATCAAGAGCTACAGCGACGTGCTGCGCGGAGTGGCCGGCCTGTTCCGCGCCGACCCGGAAACCAGCGCCGGCCAGTTCCACCAGTACGTCGAGCAGCTCGACATGGCGCGCAACTTCCCCGGCATCGAGGTCATCAACTATGCGCGCAGCGTGCGCGCGCCGGCGCTGCCGGCGCTGGAAGCCGAACTGCGCGAGCGCATGCGCGGCCTGGGCGTGGTCAGCGACCATCTGCCCCTCGCGCCCCAGCCCGGTCGCGACACCTATACGGTGCTGGTCTACATCGAACCGCGTTCGCGTCCCGATCTCGAGAAGCTCGGCATGGACCTCGAGGCGCGCAGCTACACGCGCCAGGTGCTGGCCCATGCGCGCGACGCCAACGTGCTGAGCGCCTCGGGCACCCGGATCGCGATCCAGCCCGGCCCCAACCAGAGCAGCCAGGCGCTGCGCCTGCCGGTCTACCGCAGCAGCATGCCCACCGCGACCATCGCCCAGCGGCGCCTGGCCTACGTCGGCTCAGCCGGCATCGGCTTCAGCGTGTCGCGTTTGGTGGGCGGGGTGCTCGACGAATTCCCGGTCAAGGGCACGCGCCTGGTGCTGTCCGACCTCAGCGAGGTCCCGGCCGAGCCGGGCGAACTGCCGCCGCGCGCCATCCTGTACGACAGCATGGCCACGGTGCGCCAGCCCCACCCGCCGCCGCCCAGCGAGGACGGCGTGTTCTCGGCCAGCCTGCCGATCGAGTTCAACCAGCGCCTGTGGCGCGCCGACTTCAGCATCGCGCGCTCGGCGCTGTACACCAGCTTCGACATGTACTACCCCTGGCTGGCGGCCTTCGCCGGCGGCATGAGCACGGCCCTGCTCTACGCCCTGTTCCAGACCATGGCCTCCTCGCGCCGCAACGCCCTGCGCATGGCCGAGGACATGACGCGCGAGCTGCGCGCCAGCCAGGCCAAGCTCCAGGCCAGCCACGAGAAACTGCGCATGCTGGCGGCGCACGCCGAGCAGATCAAGGAAGGCGAACGCAAACGCATCGCGCGCGAGATCCATGACGACCTGGCCCAGAACCTGCTGGCCCTGAAGATCGAAGCCGAGATGCTGGCCAACCGCACCCGCGGCGGCGCGCACCGGCGCCTGCACGCGCGCGCCCAGGACACGGTGCGCCAGATCGAGCTCACCATCCGCAGCGTGCGCCAGATCATCAACGACCTGCGGCCCAACGTGCTCGACCTCGGCCTGTCGGCGGCGGTCGACTGGCAGGTGGCCGACTTCGGGCGCCGCACCGGCATCGTGTGCGAGCTGGTGGACGACGGCGAGGAGCACCGCATCGACGACCACTGCGCCACCGCCTTCTTCCGCATCCTGCAGGAATCGCTCAACAACGTGGCGCGCCACGCCCACGCCTCGCATGTCTGGATCGACCTGCGCCAGCACGCCGACATGCTGACCATGACCATCCGCGACAACGGCGTCGGCATGCAGCCGGGTAGCCGCAACCGCAACGGGTCCTTCGGCCTGGTCGGCATCGAGGAAAGGGTCGGCATCCTGGGCGGCTCGTTCTCGATCAGCAGCGGGCCGGAAACCGGCACCACCATCGTGGTCACCATCCCCGTCACCAGCCCGGCCGCCCCCGCCGGCGCGTCCTCCGTTCCCGTCGCCGCCTGAGCCTGTCGAAAAGCTGCTGCGAAGCAGTTGTGCTCAAAAAACACCAGATGTGCTTGCTTGACCGAGGTCAACAGTTTCCCTGCGCGCACGCAGGAAAATGTTCACTGCTGTCACCGGTCAAGACCCGGTCCCGGCCTTTTTCCCATCCGTTCACAGAGGAGGACCATCGTCAAGTACGCCAACAGTGCCAAAACAGGGATCTACGCAGTACCCCCACCATCACAATACTGAATACGAGGTGATCACGATGTCGACGAATACCGAATTCGAAGCTCTCCAAGCCCTTGACCTCACACCGATCAAGTTGAAACTGATGCACGTGGAATCGGGCGAAGGCTGGTCCGAAGTACGCGCCAACGCCGTCGAGACGGAGTACCGGCGCTTCCTGTTCCTGATGAAGAAGTACCCTGACTGCGCGGCTTCGCCGACGGTGGACGTCGACACCTTCTGGCACTACCACATCCTGGACACCATGAAGTACGCACGCGACTGCGAGCAAGTGTTCGGCTACTTCCTGCACCACTACCCCTACGTCGGCATCGGCGAAGGCGCCGTCGAAGGCGAACAGGTCGCAGCCGGCGAGCGCATGCGCGCCCTGTACGCCGCCGAGTTCGGCGCACAGGCCGCCGGCAAGCAGGCATGGTGCGCCTCGCCGGGCAAGGCAGCCGACAGCGCATGGTGCGCGTCGCCGGGCAAGGCGGCCGACAGCGCATGGTGCGCTTCGCCGGGCAAAGCCGCCGGCAGCGCATGGTGCGCCTCGCCGGGCAAATCCGCCGGCAGCGCATGGTGCGCCTCGCCGGGCAAATCCGCCGACAGCGCATGGTGCGCCTCGCCGGGCAAGGCCGCGGACAGCGCATGGTGCGCTTCGCCGGGCAAGGCCGCTGACAGCGCATGGTGCACTTCGCCGGGCAAAGCCGCCGACAGCGCATGGTGCGCCTCGCCGGGCAAGGCGGCGAGCAAGGGGAACGACACCGCATGGTGCGCTTCGCCGGGCAAGGGCGTCGCGACCGCATGGTGCGCGTCGCCCGGCAACAAGATCGCCGAGGCCGTCAAGACCGCATGGTGCGCGTCCCCGGGCAAGGACCTGAGCGCAGCGGGCGACACCGCATGGTGCGCTTCGCCTGGCAAGTCGGCATCCCAGGCCGGCGCCACCGCCTGGTGCGCCTCGCCGGGCAAGCAACTGCTCGCTGCCTGAACAGACACGGCCCCGTCTTCCCGCGGCCGGCCGGCGGATGCCTCCGCCCGCCGGCCGCGGCGTTTCCGCCCCGCTCGCTCCCCTCTCAGGCGGCCGCCCCGGCCTCTTCCTTGACCATCAACGCGCGCAGTTCGCGGATGCTGAAGTCGCTGACCTCATGCATGCGCAGCAGGATGGTGGCGCCGATCGGCAAGGTGTTGTGGCGGATCTTGCTGATCACCGGAGGCGCGACTTCCAGCACGCGCGACAGGGCCGCGTCGTTCTTCAGGCGCAGCCTGGCGATGATGGCGTCGAGGACGCGGTTGGGATCGTATTGCGCACCGGGCGGCAGGCGTCGGATAGGCATGGCGGCTCTTTCAAGAATATTGTAAATTTGATAAATTCGTAAATCTTTCGGCGAAAGTTAACCCCTGGAGCTCAAACGGCACCTTTTATATGGCATTTTTCGCGGAATGCGAAATCATACACATACTGATTAATCTTTGCTCAAGACCCTGATTTTTTGCTATCGGCAGGGGCGTGACGGGGCGCGGCCATGCTTGGGGCATGGCCGGATCGTGGGAAGGACGGTGGAATGGGCCGGGGCGGCCTGACGCGCTTGCTTGCGCTGCTTATTTGCGCTTACTTGCGCTTGGCGGGCTGCTTCGGCGCCGACGTCGACGCGCGACGCGGCGCCTGGCGGCCGCCCCTGGCATGGGCGCTGGCCTGGTACAGGGTGCGCGCATCGGCATGCGCGCGATCGAGGGTGCGCATCGACGGCTGGTCGTCGTGGGCCACGAAGTAGTCCTTGTCCTGGGCCTCGACCACGATCCTGATCGCGGCCGCGTCGTCCAGGTTGTACTTCTCGACGATCAGGGTCGTCACTTCATCCAGGTATTCTTCGTAAGTCATGGCTTCTCCTCGGGGCCGTCATTGTACCGGCGCCATGCGGGCCAGCGCCATGTCCACGTCCGGATAGCGCAGGCGCACGCGCAGCTCGCGCTTCATGCGCGTGTTGTCGAGCCGGCGCGACTCCGACATGAAGGACAGCAGCATCGGGCTCACCACCTGGCGCAGCTCGGCGCGCGGCAGGCGCGGCGGCCTGGGCATGCCGAAGCGGTCCGCCACCGCGTCGAAGTAGTCGCCCATCTTCATGCGCGTGTCGTCCACCGCATGATAGACCCGTCCCGGCCGGCCGTGCAGCAGCGCCTGCAGCACGATGCGCGCCAGGTCGTCCGCATGCACGTGGCTGGTGTACACGTCCTCCTCAGGCCGCAGCGCCGGCGTGCCCTGCTCCAGGCGCTTGAGCGGCAGGCGCTCGCGCGCGTAAATACCCGGCACGCGCAGGATGGCCAGCTGCACGCCGCCGGCCACGGCCCAGGCGCGCAGGACCCGCTCGGCATCGACCCGGCGCGCGGCGCGCGGGTTGCGCGGCGCGACGGGCCGGTGCTCGCGCACCAGCGCGCCGCCGCAATCGCCGTACACCCCGGTGGTGCTGACGTAGACCATGCGGCGGACGCCACCACCCAGTGCCGCCGCCAGGCGGCGGGTGCGCAGGTCGCGTTCGCCGTCCTGCTGGGGCGGCGCCAGATGCAGCACCCAGGGCGCCAGCCCGCGCAGGCGCGCCAGCGTGTGCGGCTGGTCGAGATCGGCCACCACGGGCACCGCGCCGGCGGCGCGCAGCTCGGCGCAGCGCTCGTGCTGGCTGGTCAGGGCGAACACGCGGAAGCGCTCGCGCAGCAGCGGCAGCAGGCGCATGCCGACGTCGCCGCAGCCGACGATGAGCAGGCGCGGACGGTCGAAGGCGGGGATGGTGGTCATGGTCGGGGGCGCGTAAAGCCGCCTACTCTAGCACAGCAGACGGGGCGGCGCCGGGCGGCGGATGGCGCTCCGGTGTAGAATAGCGCCCCATTACGTTGGCAAAACGCCATCAGATCAACCCGCGGCGCCATGCCGCCCGCGTCCAGCGCGACGCCCAACCGAACGACATCGCATGAGCTTCCAGATTACCGTCCAGCCGAGCGGCCACCAGTTCACCTGCGAGGCCGACGAAACCGTCCTCACGGCCGCCATCCGCGCCGGCATCGGCCTGCCCTATGGCTGCAAGAACGGCGCCTGCGGCTCCTGCAAGGGCAAGGTCCTCGACGGCCAGCTGCACCACAAGCCGCACCAGCAGCGCGCCCTGACCGAGCTCGAACAGGCCCAGGGCATGTCCCTGTTCTGCTGCGCCGTGCCCGAGGCCGACCTCGTGATCGAGGCGCGCGAAGTGGGCGGCAGCAGCGAATACCCGCTGCGCAAGATGCCGACCCGCATCGCCGCGATCCGCCGCGCCGCGCCCGACGTCGCCATCCTCAGCCTGCAGCTGCCGGCCAACGAGGCCCTGGCCTACCGCGCCGGCCAGTACATCGAATTCCTGCTCAAGGACGGCAAGCGCCGCGCCTACAGCATCGCCAACGCGCCCTCCTTCGACGGTCCGCTCGAGCTGCACGTGCGCCACATGCCGGGCGGCCTGTTCACCGACCACGTGTTCGGCGCCATGAAGGAACGCGACATCCTGCGCTTCGAGGGCCCGCTCGGCACCTTCTTCCTGCGCGAGGAGTCGAACAAGCCGATCGTGCTGCTGGCCTCGGGCACCGGCTTCGCGCCGGTCAAGGCCCTGGTCGAGCACCTGATGCACCTGAAATCGACCCGCCCGGTGCGCCTGTACTGGGGCGGACGCCGTCCGCAGGACCTGTACATGGACGCGATGTGCCGCGCCTGGGAAAGCGCCCTGCCCGACTTCCGCTACGTGCCGGTGGTGTCGGACGCCCAGCCCGAGGACAACTGGCGCGGCCGCGAAGGCTACGTGCACGCGGCCGTGATGCAGGACATTCCCGACCTCTCAGGCTGGCAGGTCTACGCCTGCGGCGCGCCGGTGATGGTGGACTGCGCGCGGCGCGACTACGTGGCCGAGTGCGGCCTGCCGGCGGACGAGTTCTTCGCGGATTCCTTCACCTCCGAAGCCGACCTGGCGCAGTCGTGAGCGTGGCGTCCCCGGGACGCCTGGCGGTCCTGCGCAACCGCAACCTGTCCCTCTACCTGTCCGCGCGCTTCCTCGGCACCCTGGCGGTGCAGATGCAGAGCGTGGCCATCGGCTGGCAGGTCTACCAGATCACCGGCAGCCTGTTCGACCTCGGCCTGATCGGCCTGGCCCAGTTCGCGCCCTTCCTGGTGCTGATCCTGTGGGCCGGCCACGTGGCCGACCGCCACAACCGGCGCCTGATCGTCCTGCTGTGCATGGCCACCCAGCTCCTGTGCAGCCTGATGCTGGTCGCCTTCACCGCCAGCGGCAGCCGGACGGTGTGGCCGGTGTTCGTGATCCTGGTGCTGTTCGGCAGCGCGCGCGCCTTCATGATGCCGGCCTCGCAGGCGGTGCTCAAGAACCTGGTGCCGGACCACGCCTTCAGCCAGGCGGTGGCGCTCGGCTCCTCGACCTTCCACGTGGCGGTGATCGCCGGCCCGGTGATCGGCGGCCTGCTGTACGCCCTCGGCCCCCAGGTCGTGCACATGAGCGCGAGCTGCCTCCTGGCGCTGGCGGTGCTGCTGATGGCGGGCACGCGCAGCGTGCAGCAGGTGGTGAACAAGGCGCCGGTCAGCTGGCACACCCTGCTCGAAGGCCTGCGCTTCGTGTGGTCGCGCCCGATCGTGCTCGGCGCGATCTCGCTCGACCTGTTCGCGGTGCTGTTCGGCGGCGCGACCGCCCTGCTGCCGGCCTACGCCCACGACGTGCTGCACGCCGGCCCCACCGGCCTGGGCTTGCTGCGCACCGCGCCCGGCGCCGGCGCGGCCCTCTGCTCGATCCTGCTGGCGTTTTATCCGATCACGCGCCGGGTCGGCGCCTGGATGTTCGGCGGGGTGGCGCTGTTCGGCCTGTGCACGCTGGTGATGGGCCTGACCGACAGCTTCCCGGTGGCGCTTGGCGCGCTGTTCCTGCTGGGCGCGGGCGACATGGTGAGCGTCTACATTCGCCACCTGCTGGTGCAGTACGAGACCCCGGACGAGATCCGCGGCCGGGTCAGCGCCGTCAACGCGGTCTTCATCGGCGCCTCCAACGAGCTGGGCGAATTCGAGTCTGGCGTGACCGCCGGCTGGCTGGGCCTGGTGCGCGCCATCCTGCTGGGCGGCGCCGCCACGCTGGCGGTCACCGGGCTGTGGGCGCTGCTGTTCCCGGTGCTGTCGAAGATGGACCGCTTCCCGCACCACGAGGGCGGGAAGGCGGCAAAGGCCTAGGCCGACGCCCAGGCCGAGACTTAGGCGGCCAGCGCCTGCGCCTGGCCGCGTTCGGCGTCGAGGCGGAAGCGCCCGACCTGTTCGCGCAGGTGGCGCGACTGCTCGTGCAGCGACTGGGCCGCGCTGCTGGCCTGCTCGACCAGGGCCGCGTTCTGCTGGGTCAGGCCATCGACGTGGCCGAGCGCGTCGCTGATGTCGCGCACCTGGCTGGCCTGGCTGTCGCTGGCCGCGGCCATCTCGCGCATCGCGGCCGACAGCCGGTTCACGCTGGCCACGATCTGGGCCATGGTCTGGCCGGCCTGGCCGACCAGGGCCGAGCCCTCGCCGATCGCGCTCACCGATTCGCCGATCAGGGCCTTGATTTCCTGGGCCGCCACCGCCGAGCGCTGGGCCAGGTTGCGCACCTCGCCCGCCACCACGGCGAAGCCGCGACCCTGCTCGCCGGCGCGCGCCGCTTCCACCGCCGCGTTCAGGGCCAGGATATTGGTCTGGAAGGCGATGCCGTCGATCACCGCGATGATGTCGACGATGCGCGCCGAGGCGGCGTCGATGGTGTCCATCTTCTCCACCACCTTCTCCATCAGCGCCCCGCCCTGCAGCGCCACGCTGGACGCCGACGCCGCCACCTGCTCCGCGGCCTGGGCCGAGTCGGCGTTGTTGCGCACCGTGGTGGTCAGCGAGGCCATCGAGGCCACGGTCTGCTCCAGCGAGGCCGCCTGCGAGGAGGTGCGTTCGGACAGGTGCTGGTTACCGGCCGCCATCTCGTCGCTCACCGTGGAGATCTCGACCGCGCCGTGGCGCACTTCGCGCACGATGCGCTCCAGGCCCAGGCGCATCCCGTGCAGGGTGCGCATCATGGTGCCCAGTTCGTCCTTGGTGCGCGCTTCCAGCTTCACGGTCAGGTCGCCGCGCTCGACCGCCTCGGCGAAGCGGCAGGCGCGTTGGATCGGACGGGTGACGCTGGACGTCACCATCAGCGCGAGCAGCGCCGCCAGCAGCGCCGCCGCCGCCGAGATCGCGACCACGATCCAGCGCGCGCGGCTGGTGACGGCGCCGATGTTGTCGCTGGCGGCGCTCATGTCGGCCTCGATGGCGTCGATCGCGGCGTCCAGATCGACCACTACCCTGCGCCGCAGCGGGGTGCATTCGTTGATCAGGAAGGCGCCGAAGCCTTCCATCGCCATGCTCTCGCGATACTGGCGCACGCGCAGCAGTTCCTTGGCCATGAGGCGCAGGCCGTCGCTGGCCTTGTCGTAGGCGGGGCGGCCGGCCAGCACCGGCTCCAGCTTGTCGAGGCGGGCCATGTAGGCTTCGCGCTGGCGGTCCAGCAGGTCCAGTTCGGCGCGCGCCTGGGCCTCGTCCTGGACGATGTAGGCGTTGCGCGCCGAGATGCCGGTCTGGGCCACGGTTTCGCGGATCTCGTACAGCGGCTCCAGCTGCTGCTGGCGGATGACCGTGGCGGCGTCGATCGCGTCGACCGTGGCGCCGAGGCGGTTCAGGGCGATGAAGGTAATGGCCAGCATCAGGGCCACCACCAGTCCGAAGCACAGCGCGAGGCGCGTGCCGATGTTGAGATTCTTGAACATGATTCCCTGGTAGAAGCGGTTCCGGGCTGGGAAGGACGCGTCAGCGTCCCGCGGGCGGCTGCTCGACCCAGCCCTGGTCGAGGAAGCGGGCGGCCAGGAGGTCCTGGATGCAAAAGGCGTAGGCGAGCGACAGCAGCGGCAAGGTGAAGGCCACCATCCAGCCGCAGCACAGCAGGATGGGGATGACGAGGATGACGCCGGCCATGAAGACATGGGTCCAGAGTCCTTGGTAGGCCAGGTAGGCGATGTTGCCGAACAGGGCGAGCAGCGAGCTGCGCGTCCCGACGGTCTCGCAGCGGCCTGTGCCGGGGTGCCTGAATGTGGTCGCCATGATTGAAAATATGAACAGATGAGCCGATTCTACAAATCGGGGACGCCGGGAAATCTCTCAAATCGTTGCAATTGAGAAAAATATGTTTAGCGAGCGGGCTAAACAGGCCGCGATCAGCGGAATTCACATCCGCGCGCGTGGCAGAAGTGCGACAAGCGGGCCGCCGCGAGCGTCTTTCGATTACCTGACAAGTAATCGCCGCCTCCGCTCAGCCCATCGACAATGTGCTCCATCAAACATCAGGAGGACACCATGAGCGCATATGCCATCGCCATCATCGACAGCACGACCATGAACCAGGAGATCGTGCATTACCTGGAGCGGATCGACGCGACGCTCGCGCCCTATGGCGGCGAATACGCGATCCATGGCGGCCCGTGCGCGGTACTGGAAGGCAGCTTCGACGCCGACCTGGTCGCGATCCGTTTCCCGGACCGCGAGCAGGCGCTGGCCTGGTATCGCTCGCCCGAATACCGCGCCATCCAGCCCCTTCGCAGCGCCAACACCGTCGGCCGGGTGTTCGTAGTCGACGGCGTCCCGCCCGGCCACCGCGGCATCGATCTGCTCACCCCGCCAAGTCTCAAGCCCCACGCCGCGCCACAGTCGACACGCGCCAGCTAAGCGCCTACTCGCACGAGTCCCCTAGAACAACTGGGGTCGGAGTCGAATTGTTTGACAACTTTTGACAATTGCTCGAAAAATCGACTCCGACCCTCTTTTTTTCTTTGCACATTGGCAAAATCGGGTGCACGCCGTTTGAGTTGTCGCAGGCTCGGCTTACTTGTGCTTCTGACGATCCATGCTTTGGCGAGCTCGACGAGCAAAAAACAAATGGGGTCGGAGTCGAGTTTTCGATCTAGAGTGAAAAGTTGTCAAACAATTCGACTCCGACCCTAGTTTTCGCGGTTTGAAGCCGACTCTGCTTTTGTAAGGGCGCGGGATCGGGCGCGGCGGTTTTGGTGGGACGTGTAAGATGGGGAAAACGTGACAACAGGAGCAAGCCATGCAAATCAACGTGAATACCGATAACACCATCTCCAATCACCAGGGGCTGGACGAGCATGTGGAATCCGTCGTGCGCTCCTCCATCGGACGCTTCGACGGCCACGTCAACCGGGTCGACGTGCACCTCAGTAACGAGCACCGCGAGAAGAAGGCCGACGGCGGCAACTACTGCATGATGGAAGCGCGCGTTTCCGGCTACCAACCGGTGGTCGTGCACGACCACGGGGTCGACCTGCGCCAGGCCATCCACGACGCCGGCGCCAAGCTGGCCCGCGCCCTCGACAGCGCCATCGGCCGCCTGCAGGATAAGAACAAGCACAGCACGCCCGCGATCGTCGATCCGCTCTCGGACAAGCACCTGACGGATTCCTGATCCGCCAGCCCTCCATGCCGGCACGTCCCCCGGGGCGTGCTTTTTTTTCAGCCTTCCAGCATCTCCCGCAGTAAGCGCAGGTAGCGCAGGCCGGCCAGCGCGCGGCTGCCATACCAAGACATCATCTCGCCGTCGACCAGCAATACCGGGATGCCGAGCTGCTTCTCGAGCGCATCCGCATGCGCTTCCGTGAAGCGGTAGGGCTCGGTCGACAGCAGCACCGCGTCCAGCCCGTCCACCAGCGCCTGCGACCACTCGAAGCGCGGATAGCGCGCCTGCCCCAGATCGGGGATCTTCCAGCCCAGCTCGGCCAGCATGGCGGCGATGTAGGTGCCCGCCGAAATGCTCATCCACGGATCCTGCCAGATGCAGTACAACACCGTGCGCGGCGGCCCCGGCGGCAAGGCGCGCAGCTGCGCGAGTTCGTCCTCGAACTGCGCGCACCAGGCTTCGGCCCTCTCCTCTACGCAGAACACGCCGCCCATCAGCCGCGCCAGCTCCAGGTTGTCGCGCGGCCCGAGCGGATGGGTCACCACGATGTGGGGGACGAATTCGGCCAGCGCGTCCACGGTCGGTTTTTCATTTTCGTCAATGTTGACCACCACGTGGGTGGGCGCCAGCCGGCGGATCTTGTCGAGATTGACGTCCTTGGTCCCGCCCACCTTCGGAATCGCCGCCACCGTTTCTTTCGGATGGATGCAAAAGCCGGTGCGCCCGACCAGCTGCGGGGCCAGGCCCAGATCGCACAGCAGTTCGGTAATCGAGGGCACCAGGGAGACGATGCGGGCGCCCGGCGCGGGCGCATGGACGCGGCCGAGCGCGTCGCGGAGAGCGGAATTGGTCATGGCGGTATTGGACCACTGTTGTTTATGGAACGCCACCCCAAACTCAGCAGTAACTTGCGGTATCATGCAATGGATGTTGACTGTAAGCACGCTCGAGGATTCACTTGGAACAGATCGGCACCTTTGGTGCTTCCCGCTATACCGCCCGCGACCTGCAACTCTTCCGCGGCGAACATGACCCCGCCGTTGCCGCCGCCCTGGCCGCCTGCACGGTGGTGCGGCTGGCGTGCGGGCAGCGCATCGAGGACGGCGCCCGCGCCCGGCTCTACATTGTGCTGTCGGGCATGCTCGAGATCGCATCCAACACCCTGACCGGCGACGACGAAGGCACCAGCCGCATCCTGCCCGGCGAGAGCGCGGGCGAACAGGCGGTGCTGGACGACGCGGTCAACCTGGCCGCCATGACCGCCCTCGAGGACTGCGAGCTGCTGGTGGTCGAGTCGGACCTGGTGTGGGAACTGATCGACCGCTCCAACGTCCTGGCGCGCAACCTGCTGCGCCTGCTCTCCTTCCGCGTGCGCGCCGCCAACGCCCTGCTGCGCCGGCGCCAGAAGCTGGGCGAGTTCTACCGCCAGCTCTCGCTCAACGACGGGCTCACCGGCCTCTACAACCGCGCCTGGCTCAACGAAATGCTGCCCAAGCTGGTGGCGCGCGCCCGCCAGGACGGCGCCCCGCTGTCGCTGGTGATGATCGACCTCGATCACTTCAAGCGCTTCAACGACACCCACGGCCACCTGGCCGGCGACGCCGCGCTCTCGGCGGCGGCCAATGTCATCCGCAGCGCCCTGCGTCCCTCGGACTTCGCGGTGCGCTACGGCGGCGAGGAAATGCTGGCGGTCCTGCCCGACACCAACGCCGAGCTGGCCACCATAGTGGCCGAGCGCCTGTGCCTGCGCCTGCGCGCGGCCATCGTATTCCCCGACATGCGCCTGGCCCTGCCCCATCTCACCGGTTCCTTCGGGGTTGCCTGCCTGGCACCGGGCGGCGACGAACGCAGCCTGGTGGCCGACGCCGACGCCGCCCTCTACCGCGCCAAGCAGGCCGGCCGCGACCGCGTCAGCGCCTGATCCCCGCGTCCCCCCTGAGCACACGGGCCGAGGGCGCGGCCATGACGGCTAGCCATGACGGCTAGCCGTGACGGCGCGGCCGATCTATGCCACCATGGCGGCCGTCCGCATACGACAAGAAGAATACATGAGCACCCATACCTTCCTCTGGCACGACTACGAAACCTTCGGCGCGACCCCGCGCCGCGACCGCCCGGCCCAGTTCGCCGCGATCCGCACCGATGCGGCGCTCAACGAGATCGGCGAGCCGATCATGCTGTACTGCCAGCCGGCCAACGACTTCCTGCCCGATCCGCAGTCCTGCCTGATCACCGGCATCACCCCGCAGCAATGCCTCGAGCGAGGCGTGCCGGAGTATGAATTCGCGCGCCGCATCGAGGCCGCCTTCAGCGAACCCGGCACGGTCGGGGTCGGCTACAACACCATCCGCTTCGACGACGAGGTGACCCGCTTCCTGTTCTGGCGCAACCTGATCGACCCATATGCGCGCGAATGGCAGAACGGCTGCGGCCGCTGGGACCTGCTGGACGTGGTGCGCATGGTCTACGCCCTGCGCCCGGAAGGCATCGAATGGCCGACCCGCGAGGACGGCAAGCCGAGCTTCCGCCTGGAGCACCTGAGCGCCGCCAACGGCCTGGCGCACGACAGCGCCCACGACGCGCTGTCCGACGTGCGCGCCACCATTGCCCTGGCGCGCCTGATCCGCGACAAGCAGCCGCGCCTGTTCGACTTCTGCCTGGAGCTGCGCCGCAAGGACCGCGTTGCCGCCGAGATGGGCCTGCATCTCGACCCGTCGCAGCGCCAGCCCTTCCTGCACGTGTCCGGCATGTTCCCGGTCGAGTACGGCTGCCTGGGCCTGGTGTGGCCGCTGGCCCAGCACCCCACCAACAAGAACGAGATCCTGGTCTGGGACCTCCGCCACGATCCGTCCGAGCTGTTCGGCCTGGACGTCGAGACCATCCGCATGCGCATGTTCACGCGCAGCGCCGAGCTGCCCGAGGGCGTGAGCCGCCTGCCGGTCAAGAGCGTGCACCTGAACAAGTCGCCGATGCTGGTGGGGAACCTGAAGACCCTGAAGCCGGAGCTGGCCACGCGCTGGGACATCGACCTGGAGCGCGGCCGCGCCCACGCCGCCATCGCCGCCGCCGGGCGCGACATGAAATCGGTCTGGGCCCAGGTGTTCCAGAAGCCGGCCGCGGGCGATGCGGTGGACGTGGACGAAGACCTGTACGGCGGCTTCGTCAGCAATGGCGACCGGCGCAAGCTGGAATCGCTGCGCGCCGAAGCGCCCGCCGCCCTCGCCGGCCAGCGCCCCAGCTTCGAGGACGAGCGCCTGAGCGAGCTGCTGTTCCGCTACCGCGCGCGCAACTTCCCGCACACCTTGTCGGAGCAGGAAATGCAGCGCTGGGAAGATCACCGCGCGGCCCGCCTGTTCGACGGCGCGGCCGGGGCAAGGACGGTGGAGCAGCTGTTCGGCGAGATCGACGCCTTGTCGGAGACGGCGGACGAGCGGGCCGAGGAGATCCTCGGGGCGCTCTACGACTATGCCGAGCAGATCGCGCCGGCGCGTTATTGAAAGGGGAAGCGATGAACAAACCACCTTCGCTGCTGTGGCTGGCGGGAGTGCTGCTGGCCCTGGCCCTGTTCGGCGTCGTTGGGGCGAAGTACATGCTCAAGACGCATTCGAGCAATACCATGAGCCAGCTGGGGACCGTGTGGCCGCAGGTCGAGAGCATGCCGGAGCAGGACAAGAACTTCCTGGTGGAGTTGGCACTCACCTGCAATCTGTCTACGCGTGAGGCCGTGCGGGCCGAGACGGTGGATTGCCTGCGTTCGGCGGCGGACAAGCTGGGGCCGGAGGCGAAAGGCAGGCTGGAGGGCTTGCTGCGGCAGGGCTCCAATCAAGGCTGAAGGAATCTCGCCCCGGCACCGCTCGTCAGCGTGAAACCGTCGCACCGGCGTAGGCCCTTAACCGTCGCATCGGCGTCGGCCCTTAACCGTCGCACCGGCGAAGGCCGGTGCCCCAGTCCGTGGCGCTGCGGCAGCGCATGCAGAACTTGGGTTCCGGCCTTCGCCGGAACGACGTGCATGAGCTAATAGATGGCCCTCAACCGTCGCACCGGCGAAGGCCGGTGCCCAAGTTCGGGGCGCTGTCACGGCGCTTGCAGAACTTGGGTTCCGCGGGGCCGCCGAGGCCTTCGCGGGAACGACGTGCATGGGCTGGTGGGATGTGGGTCAGTATCAGCCGCGATGTACGTGGATCGCATCGCGCTGCTCCATCGCATCTTCCTCTCGTTAGCCTACAACCGTCGCACCCGCGAAGGCGGGTGCCCAAGTTCGTGGCGCTGTGGGAGCGCATGCAAAACTTGGGTTCCGGCCTTCGCCGGAACGACGTGCATGGGCTGGTGGATAGCCCTCAACCGCCGCATGTGCGAAGCCTCGAAACCGTCGCACCGGCGAAGGCCGGTGCCCAAGTTCGTGGCGCTGCGGCGGCGCATGCGGCACCTGGGTTCCGGCGGGACCGCCAAGGCCTTTGCCGGAACGAGCTGCGAGGGCTGGTGAAACGTGGTTCGCCCTCAGCCGCGATGCGCGTTGATCGCGTCGCGCGTCTCCATCGCCACCCGGCGCGCGGCCGCGGCGAAATCCTCGCCCTCCTTCGGCGCTGCGTACAGAATGGCGCGCGAGGAATTGATCATCATCCCGGTCCCGTCGGCGCTGCGGCCCGCCTTGACGGTCGCTTCGATATCTCCGCCCTGGGCGCCGATGCCCGGAATCAGCAAGGGCATGTCCCCCACCAGCTTGCGCACCTGCGCGATCTCGTCGGGGAAGGTCGCCCCCACCACCAGCGCGCTCTGGCCGTTCTTGTTCCACTTGTCGGCCACCAGGCGCGCCACGTGCTGGTACAGCGGCACCCCGCCCACGTCCAGGAACTGCAGGTCCGAACCGCCCGCGTTCGAGGTGCGGCACAGCACGATCACGCCGCGGTCATCCCAGGCCATGTAGGGCTCCACCGAATCGAAACCCATGTAGGGATTCACCGTCACCGCGTCCGCGCCATAGCGCTCGAAGGCCTCGCGTGCGTACTGGTGGGCGGTGGCGCCGATGTCGCCGCGCTTGGCGTCCAGCACCAGCGGGATGTGCGGGTAGGTGTCGCGCAGGTAGCGGCAAATGGCTTCCAGCTGATCCTCCGCCCCCAGCGCCGCGAAATAGGCGATCTGCGGCTTGAAGGCGCAGGCCAGGTCGGCGGTCGCGTCGATGATGGCCTTGCAGAAGCGCGCGATGCCGTCCGGCGCGTCGCGCAGCTCGGCCGGCAGGCGCGCCAGGTCCGGGTCGAGGCCCACGCACAGCAGCGAATTGTTGCGGGTCCATGCCGCCGACAGCTTGTTAATGAAATTCACGTGGCACCCCTTGTAACTTAGTCATGGCAAACCCAATATTGTACCCGGCAGGCTTGCGGCGGGCAGCAATCCGGCGCCGACGCGCCCTCGCCCGGGTATTTACTGTATATTTTGCTTATTCAACAACTTGTACGGACTAACCATCATGACGCATTCCCTGTTCTCCCGCTGGTTCCGATTCCTCAGCGTGGCCGTGCTGGCCACCACGCTCCTGAGCGGCTGCGGCTACAACGAGTTCCAGACCAAGGACGAGGCCGTCAAAGCGTCGTGGGGCGAGGTGGTGAACCAGTACCAGCGCCGCGCCGACCTGATTCCCAACCTGGTGAACACCGTCAAGGGCTATGCCTCGCACGAGCGCGAAACCCTCGAAGCCGTCACGCGCGCCCGCGCCCAGGCCACCAGCTTCCAGATCACGCCCGAGGTGCTGAACAACCCGGAAGCCTTCCAGAAATTCCAGCAGGTGCAAGGCGAACTGTCCGGCGCACTCTCGCGCCTCATGGCCGTGTCCGAAAAATATCCCGACCTGAAGGCCGACACCAGCTTCCGCGACCTGCAGTCCCAGCTCGAAGGCACCGAGAACCGCATCACGGTGGCGCGCCAGCGCTACATCGCGGCGGTCCAGGACTACAACGTCACGGTGCGCAAGTTCCCGAATAACCTGACGGCCATGGTCTTCGGCTACGAGACCAAGCCTTCCTTCACCGTCGAGAACGAGAAGGCGATCTCGACCGCGCCGACCGTCGACTTCGGCAAATAAGATGGGGCGCCTGCGCTGCCTCTGGTCCCTGGTGCTGGCCCTGGCCTTCCTGGCCGCGGCGCCAGCCTTCGCCCAGCTCAAGGAAGTGCCGCCGCGCGCGGCGCGCGTCACCGACCAGGCCGGCATGCTGGAAGCGGTCCAGCGCCAGCGCCTGGAAGCCGTGCTGGCCGACTACGAGGCCCGCACCGGCAGCCAGATCGCTGTCCTGCTAGTCGCCTCCACCGAGCCCGAGGCGATCGAGCAGTACAGCATCCGCGTCGCCGATGCCTGGAAGCTGGGCCGCAAGGGCGTGGACGACGGCGTGCTGCTGCTGGTGGCGCGCGACAACCCGAGCGCGCTGCGCCGCCTGCGCATCGAGGCCGGGCGCGGCGTCCAGGGCGTGCTGACCGACGCCCAGTCGAAACGCATTCTGCAGGATGTGATCGCGCCGCATTTCCGCCAGGAGCATTACTACGAAGGCCTGGTGGCCGGCGTGGGGGCGATCGCCGCCCTGCTCGACAAGGAAAGCTTCCCGGCGCCCCAGGAGCCGCGCGGGCAATCCGGGCCGGTGCAGGACGAGGGTGTCGGCGGCTGGCTGTTCGGCCTCATTCCCCTGATCGTCGGCTTCCTGATCCTGCGCTCCATGTTCCGCCCGCGCCGCTCGCGCATCGCGCCCGGCTGGGGCCATAGCAGCTTGGGCAGCGCGACCACCGGCTTCATTCTGGGCAATATCATCGGCAATATGCACCGCGGCGGAGGCGGCGGCTTCGGCGGGGGCGGCGGCTTCGGCGGCGGCGGCTTTTCGGGAGGCGGCGGCAGCTTCGACGGCGGCGGCGCCTCGGGAGACTGGTAATGGGCTTCGCACAAAGACTGCGCCGTGCATGGCGTCACCTGAGCAGCAGCAAGGCCGAGGCCAGGCGCGCCTTCCCCGACGCCACCCTGCGCGCGATCGCCGAGGCCATCACCCAGGGCGAACAGACCCACCGCGGCGAAGTGCGCGTGGTCGTCGAGCGCGCCCTGCCCCTCGACTGCGCCTGGGACGGCGTGAGCAACCGCGAACGCGCCATCGCCCTGTTCGCCGACTGCGGCGTGTGGGACACCGAGGACAATTGCGGCGTGCTGATCTACGTGAACCTGGCCGAGCACAAGGTCGACATCGTGGCCGACCGGGGCATCGACCGCCGCATCGACCGCGCCACCTGGCAGGCCGTGTGCCGCACCATGACCGAGGGCTTCAAGCAAGGCAGGTTCCACGACGCCACGCTGGCCGCCATCGGCCAGGTCAACGACCTGCTGCGCCAGCATTTCCCTGCCGACGGCGCCCGGCCCAACGAATTGCCTGACAAACCCCTGATGCTGTGAGCGGCGCTGTGGGTAGAATGGCGGCTTTCCCTCATCAGCGAAAGGCCGCCATGAAACTCCAACAGAAGATCGCC